>JAGOUX010000006.1 GCA_018061035.1 Minisyncoccota bacterium
TTCTTTGCATTAAATATTAAATATGCTAGTATATACCCATTATGGTAGTACGAATGAGACATACAAAATCGCATACGGCAAACCGACGTTCGCACCACGCGCTCAAGTCCACTTCATTTGCGAAGTGTGAAAATTGTAGCGCCCTAAAGCGACGACACACAGTTTGCGTTGGGTGCGGATTTTACCGAGGCAAAAAAGTAGTTGATTTGGTAAAAAAGACTGAAAAGAAGCAAAAGAAAGCTAAGGCAAAGAGTGCAGCCGCAAAATAATAGTTTAACCGAGTAGTTAGGCCTTAGGCCCTAGGCATAGCGTTATCGCTCCAGCCTAGACCCTAGAGCCCGTACAAAACAATGGCAAACAGGCACCTTTCTAGATCAATAGTTCTTCAGACGCTGTTCGAATTGGACTTTAATCAGTCCAAAGCTATCGACGTGCGTGAAGCAGTAAAACGAAACATCAAGGAGTTCGCCCTAGGACTCGAAGATGACACTTTTGTATTTTCTCTAACAGAAGAAGTCCTCAGAAAAAGATCCGTAATAGACGAGATCATAGAAAAAGCTGCGCCGGATTGGCCAATTGAAAAGATCTCTGTAGTAGACCGCAACATTCTCCGCATTGGATTATGTGAACTCCTTTTTGGTGACCGCACCCAGGTGCCACCAAAGGTGGCGATAAATGAGGCAATCGAACTTGCAAAAACATTTGGTGGTGAGAATTCTGGTAAATTCGTAAATGGTGTTTTGGGTGCAGTCTACAAAGAGATGGGCGAGCCAGGCAAAAGTGAAACAAGCAAAAAGAAAAAAGAAAATGAGCCACTAGATATTAGTAAATTGCCTGTGGAGACTCTTGGTGGTGCACTCGTCTACGCAAAAAAAGATGGCCAAGTATACTTCGGTCTTGTGCATGATGTGTTTGGCTATTGGACACTTTCAAAAGGCCACCTAGAGCCAGGAGAAGATGTAAAGGTGGGTGTGAAGAGAAAAGTAAAGGAAGAGATAAGTATAGAAGTGGATGTTCAGGATAAGCTGGGAGAAAATGAATATGTGGCTACGCATCCTGAGAAGGGAAAGACACTAAAAAAAGTAGTCTATTTTCTAGCCGAGACACCTTATGCCGAACTTGTCCTTCAGCCTTCTGGCGGACTCGACAAAGCAGAATGGTTTCCATTGTCGCGCATTCCAGAGCTTCGTATATATAACGACATCATCCCGCTTATTGCCAAGGCAATAGACATCATCTCAAAGATGTAGGATTAAAAAGTAATTTTAAATTCATGATTAATTTTTCAGATTTTGAAAAACAGACAAAGATAGTTTTCAAGGATAAAGAGCTTCTCAAGCAAGCATTTATTCATCGTTCATACATAAACGAGAATCCTTCTGCGGGATTGTCGCACAACGAACGTCTAGAATTTCTTGGTGACGCAGTGCTCGAGCTCATCGTTACCGACTATTTATATAAAAAGTATCCATCATATACAGAAGGCGAGCTTACCTCGGTCCGCTCAGCGCTTGTGAACGCTATTATTATTTCTGAAGTCGCTTCAAGTGTTGGTATGAACGATTTTCTACTTTTATCTAGAGGCGAAGCAAAAGACAATGGCAAAGCGCGTCAGTATATTTTAGCCAATACCTACGAGGCATATATTGGGGCGATGTATCTCGACCAAGGGTATGAAGTAGTAGATAAATTTGTTTCAAAAACTTTACTTCACAAAACAGAAGAGATTGTGAATAAGAAACTCTGGCGTGATGCGAAAAGTCTTGTTCAAGAAAAAGCCCAGGAATTCGTAAATCTCACACCTGCATACAAAGTGCTCAGTGAATCCGGTCCTGACCATGATAAGCATTTCACCGTGGGAATATTCTTCGGCAAAGATCTTATTGGTGAAGGTAAAGGTAAAAGCAAACAAGAAGCTGAACAATCAGCTGCATTGTCAGCGTTAAAAGCTAAAAATTGGCTCGACTAATCTTTCTCGGCTATAATAAGACCATATGCGCCTGAAGACCCTCGAACTCAATGGTTTTAAATCTTTTGCCCAAAAGACTATTTTAGAGTTCCAAAGTCCTGTGGTTTCAGTGGTTGGTCCAAACGGGTCAGGTAAATCAAACGTAGTAGAAGCTATCCGTTTCGTTTTGGGCGAACAATCAATGAAGTCTATGCGCGGAAAAGCAGGTAGTGATCTTGTTTTTAAAGGTTCAAAAAATCTCCCAAAAGGAACCAAAGCAAGTGTCACCATATATTTCAATAATTCCGATAAAGTATTTAAGCTCATAAATGATGGAGGCGAGACAGTGGATTTAAACTACGATGTTGTTTCTATTTCTCGTGAAGTGTATTCTGATGGGCTTAATAAATATATTCTAAATGGCAGTGAAGTTCGTCTTCGTGATATAAACAATTTGCTCTCATCGGTAAATATCGGTTCATCCGGACATCATATTATCTCTCAAGGAGAAGCGGATAGAATCTTGAATGCCAATCCAAAGGACCGAAGAGAGATGGTAGAGGATGCACTTGGACTTAAGATCTACCAATTTAAAATAAAAGAATCTGCTCGCAAGCTCGAACGTACTGAAAACAATATGAAGGAGGTGACACTGCTCCGTCGCGAGAATGCTCCACACCTTAATTTTTTAAAACGGCAAGTAGAAAAATTCGAGAAGACCAAAGAACTTCAAGTAGAGCTTGGAGCTTTATACCGTGCGTATTTGAAAAAGGAGAGTGTGTATATTGATCGAGAGAGGGGTGTTCTTGGTGGAGAGAAAAGTAAATTAAAGTCCGAGTTGGATTTATTGGCAGGGAAAATATCTTCGACCGAGGATGCTACTTCACCTAAAGGGAATGCAAAAATATCTGAACTTCGTACAGTGGAACAAAAAGTAAACGAATTGAGATTGCAGAAAGGTGAGATGGAGCGCAAGCTTGGCCGTATCGAAGGTATGCTTGAGGCAAAAGAAAATCGAGTACGTGTTTCTGGTAGATGCCCAACTTGCGGCAAAGAATTGGCTGAGATAGATAACGCTCTTTTGGAAAAAAGACAGCAAGACGAAAGAGAAGTTGAGGATCTTAAAAATTCACAGGTGGGCACAATATCTGAGATCAAAAGAATCGAAGAAGAGGAGAAGAAATTGCGTGATGCTGTAGAGGTACTTAAGTCTGAGATAAATAATGAGATGGAAAGTCTCAGGGACCTAGAGCGGGAGAAATTTGCACTCAAAGTTCGCCAACAGGAATTGGCTTCGGCACTTAATTTAATAAATGTAAAAATAGAAAATCTAGATAGGGAAGCGACCGCGTTTCAAAACGAAATTCAGGAAGGAGTGGCATTAATTGGCCATGAGATACTGCAATACAAAGATTTCCTTTTTGATGGAGCAGTGGATCGTAATACTCAGGAAGAAGATAAGAGAAAGATCGAACGCATCAAGATCAAACTTGAGGATGCCGGTATGGGCAATGGCGCAGAAATAATGAAGGAGTATAAAGAGGTTTCAGAAAGAGATGCGTTTTTGGCAAAAGAGCTGGAAGATCTCAATAAGAGCATTGAGTCTATCGAGAAACTTATGGCTGAGCTCAAAGAAAAGATCGATTATGAATTCAAGGAGGGTATTAAGAAGATCAATATTGAGTTCCAAGAATTTTTCTCTCTCATGTTTGGAGGTGGAACTGGTAATCTTTCTGTTGTAGTAGAAAATAAAAAGAAGAAAAGAGATGAAGATGAGGGATTGTTGAAGAATTATTCTCAAGATGAATCTACTGATTTGGAATTGGTATTCGAGCAAGGAATTGAAATAAATGTTTCCCTACCTCATAAGAAGGTGAAGGAACTTCATGCGCTCTCTGGAGGTGAGAGATCGCTCACATCTATCGCACTTCTTTTTGCTATGTCACAGGTAAATCCGCCTCCATTCTTAGTGCTAGATGAAACAGACGCCGCTCTCGATGAAGCCAATTCACGCAAGTATGGCGATATGATTGAAAAACTATCCAAGCATTCTCAGCTTATTGTGGTAACTCACAACCGCGAGACTATGTCCCGGGCCGGAGTGCTCTACGGAGTAACTGTTGGAGGCGACGGAGCATCAAAGCTTCTTTCAGTTAAATTCGACGAAGCAGCAGCTATTGCGAAATAGTTTCTGTAAAGGACAGTCCTTTACAGAAAGAGTTAGAATATTTTCTGCTTCACGCCTTCTTCTTTGACTGAAGACTGGAAGAACTTATTGATCTGGACAACATTTTCTTTTACAGACATTTGTCCGTCTTTGAACAGTTCGATTTCAAGGAGAGCTCCACGCATTGTGGGAGAGCTCCAGGACTGATCAAAAATAAAGTTTCCGAGCGAATAGGCGATAAAACTTGCGCACGAACTTTGAGTGCAGCCTTTTCTGCTGTATATTTCTGTGTCTTCCGGTACATGAGGGTGGTGGCCTATAACTATCTTGGCACCATGGTCTACTGCCCTATGAGCTAGATATTCCTGACGTTTATTATGGATAGGTTTATATTCGTCGCCAAAATGGAAAGATACAACTAGATGGTCAACCTGCGAAGCAGCAGCTTCGACGATTTCTGCAAATCTAGCATCACTTGCGAGGAGTAGACCTGCTTTGTCGGTCTGTACATCCATCCAGCTCGGGCCGACATCAGAGAATCCTAAAAATCCAATTTTTATACCATTCTTTTCGATTATTGTTGGCCTCTCTGCTTCACTCCTAGTCATTCCACCTCCAGTAAAAAGTATACCTGCTTGTGTAAGTCGGGACAGAGAGTCGACGTATGCATCACGACCCCAATCACCGACATGATTGTTGGCAACAGATACAATATCAATTCCAGCATTTTTGAGCGCTGGGATCGTGCCAGGGTCCATACGGAAAGAATAAAGATTATGTCTATCTACTCCAATGTCAGATACAGGTCCTTCTAGGTTAGCAAATGCGATATCAAAAGTTTTTAAGAGACCGAGATTTTCAAAAAGTTTATTGTAATCGCTTGCAAAATTCTTATCTACTGACTTTCGAACTCCACGATCTACCATAATATCTCCACCAAAAATCATAGTCACAGGTTTAGGTTTGTGCCTTACAAATTCAAGGGATATGTCTTCAATCACACTTAGTTTTAATAAGAATGCTGAAATTAAAATAATTATAGCTAATAAAAGCTTTGTTGTTTTGCTATGCCAGTACATAATCGATAGTTTTTTTCTCAAGGTCTGCACCCTTTACTTTTATCTTTACTCTGTCGCCTAATTTATAACTTTTCTTTTTCTTTTGTCCAAAGAGTTCCATTTTCTTTTCGTTGAATATATAGAAATCATCTTCCATATCTCTTACTCGAACCATTCCTTCGCACTTGGTCTCAATCTCTTCTACATACATGCCCCATTCGGTAATACCGCTGATGATACCGTCGAATTTTTGTCCGACTCGCTTGCTCATATATTCTACCTGTTTGTATTTGATACTAGCGCGCTCAGCGTCTGAAGCTCGTTTTTCTTGATCAGAAGATATTCGAGCGACTTTTTCGAGTTCAGTCCAAGCATCCTTGGTTTTTTCTTTGACGATTTTCTTTTTGTTTACGAAGTCCATAAGCATACGATGGACCATAACATCGGGGTATCGTCGGATAGGAGAAGTGAAGTGGGTGTAGTATTCGAAAGCTAATCCATAATGGCCGATATTGTTTGTCGAATATATGGCCTTGGCCATGGATCTGATCACAGCTCGCTCGACAGTTCCGGATTCGCTTTTACCTTCGAGATTTTTGAGCAGAGTATTTATTTCATGGGTAGGTATGAGCCCGTCTTTGAGACTAATCTTGTGTCCAAGGCTTCGTAGAAAAAATGCGAGATCCTCGGTCTTTTCTTTGTTTGGTAGGTCGTGAATTCTGTAGATAAATACGCCGTTGTCCTTCTTGATGCCCTTGGAAACAGTTTCGGCTACCTGTCTGTTGGCTAGGAGCATGAATTCCTCGATAAGGCGGTTAGAATCTCCCCGGATCTTTTTGATTACTTTGATTGGTACACCATTCTTGTCGAGTACAAACTTAACTTCTTCTTGGTCGAGTGAGATTGCTCCTTGGGCGAAGCGCTCCTTGGTCAATTTTTTCGCAAGGGTATTTAGAATTGCGAGTTCTTTGTGTAGAGGAGCATCGATTTTCTTTATTGAAATTTCCGCATCTTCATAGGTGAATCTTTTTTGAGAATGAATAACAGTGCGTCCGAACCACTTTTCTTTTACGTGCGCATTTTTGTCGATGACGAAAACAGCAGCCATTGTTAGCCTGTCCTTGTTTGGCACTAGTGAACATAAGTCATTGGAAAGTACTTCTGGAAGCATAGGAATAGTGCGGTCGACTAGATATACCGATGTTCCGCGGCCCTTTGCTTCGTCATCGAGTGCGCTACCAGGTTTCACATAATAAGACACATCTGCTATGTGCACGCCTATCTCATATAGATCCTTGCCAACTTCTTTAAAAGATATAGCATCATCGAAATCTTTCGCATCAGCAGGGTCGATGGTGAATGTGAGTGTTTTTCGGAAGTCTTTGCGTCCTTCATAATCACTCTCTTGTATCCCGCGCTTCTTTATATTCTCTGCCTCCTTTTCTGCTTCGGGTGAGAGGTGAGAGTCAAAGCCCTTTTCAATAGCGATAGAATGCATTTCTGCATCGTTGTCTCCCGGTTCACCAAGTACCTTGATGACCTTGCCGAGCGGAGCCTTGCGAGGATCTTTCCATGAGTCGATTTCTGCGAATATCTTTTGACCAACCTTAGCACCATTGAGTGATTCCGCGGGAATAAGAATATCTGTATACATTCGGGTATCGTCAGGCTTGAGAAAGAATATTGCGTTTTCTTTTTCGAGCACGCCAGCAAAACTATATTTCGCGCGGTTGACGATCTTTGTCACTTCAGCGGTCTGTCTGGTCTTGCCTTTGGGATGTAGGTGAATTGCCACCATGTCTCCATGAAGAGCAGTGTTTAAATGCTTGAAGTCTATCTCTGGATCCTCCTTGAATCCTTCTACTGCGACATAGCCGGTACCCTTGGCGGAGATGGAAATTATCCCTTCTAGTTTATTGATTTTATAGGTATTTTTACGGTCTGTTTTTGGCATTGCACACTTAATATAGCATATAATCGGCCAAATCTTGCAATTTATAGGTTTTGTGTTAAGCTGTGCATATGTTAAAAATTCGATTACAGAGAATAGGCAGAAAGAACAACCCGGCATTCCGTGCCGTTTTGACTGATTCCAAGAACAGCACAAAGAGCGGAAGATTTTTAGAAATACTCGGTACATACAATCCTAAGATTGGAGATGTAAATAAAGAGACTGTTTTTGATTCTGAGAGAATCACTCACTGGATTTCAAAAGGTGCTCAGCTTTCTCCAACTATGCACAATTTCCTCGTGCATCAGAATGTTATCAAAGGTAAGAAAGTAAACGTGCTTCCAAAGCGAAAACCTACTCTCAAGAGAAAAGAACTCAAAGCGAAGAAATAAAATACCCAAATATACTCCGGCATGCTTGCCTGGCATCTTTGGTTTTTGTTATACTATATAAATAGAAGCGAACTAGTCATCGCTCTACAAATTAAAAATTAGTTTCAGAAAAACAATATGGAAGAAGCAGATAAGATATTTCTAGAATACGTAGTTAAGGCTCTAGTAGACAATCCCAACGATGTAAAGATAGAGCGAACAGTAGACGAGATGGGCGTGCTTATCACCCTGACCGTAAATCCTGCTGATATGGGTAAAATTATCGGACGCATGGGCAACACCGCAAAAGCTATCCGAACTCTTCTTCGAATCATCGGTATGAAGAATAATGCTCGAGTAAACCTCAAGATCAATGAACCAGAAGGAGGCATGAGACAGGACTCCGGAGTAGACCTATCTATGAGCCACAATACCAATAGCGGTATGGGTAAGGCACCAAGTACTCTGAAATCAGTAGACGAAGCAATGGAAGAACTAAAAGGAATATAATTAAAAATCCCCCGAAAGGGGGATTTTTGTTTTAAGGTGTGTTATATATAGGATATGCGTTTTCATATAATTACAATTTTCCCAGACATTTTCGACTCATATTTGCATGAGTCTATCGTCGGGCGGGCGCTTGAGAATAAGCTTATAGAGGTGAAGTTTTATAATCCTCGCGATTTTATCAAAGCACCCAAGAATAATTACCGTCCAGTGGACGACAAGCCTTATGGTGGTGGCCCTGGTATGGTCATGCGCGCGGAGCCGATGCTAAAAGCTATCGAAGCTGCAGTAAAAAAGATAAAAAGTAAAAAAGTAAAAATAGTTAATTTCTCACCAAGTGGTAAAAAGTTTACAACAGATTATGCCAAAAGCTCTGTAAAAAAATACACAGATATTGTTTTGATATGTGGTAGATACGAGGGGATAGATGCAAGAGTGAAGAAGATTTTTAAGGCAGAAGATATTTCTGTGGGGGATTATGTGCTTACCGGCGGAGAGTTACCAGCAATGACATTGATAGATTGCATCTCTCGCCAGATCAAAGGAGTACTCGGTAAATTTGAATCCCTAGAAGAAGAGCGGGTGTCTACAAGCGAGGTTTATACTCGACCTGAAGTTTTGAAATACAAAAACAAGAATTATAAAGTACCAAAGGTGCTACTTTCAGGTAACCATAAGCTGATAGAAGAGTGGAAAAAGTCTCGTCTTGACTAGTTCACACGGGAGGTGTAGCTTTGTATGCGGAGGTGTTGCATGGTCCGACCGTTTCGATTCAGCGACCCCAAGGTCGTAGAGATGTTGAAGCTGATTAACGAGGAGTTCTATCGCGTCGCCGACTCTTTGGCTTCGCCGTTGCTCCTGATCGGGTTGTTGTATCAGGATTTGGGCCTGTGGTTGTTGGATCATCCAACAAACAATCACATCCAGTCTCGGATCGCCAGTCGAGTTAAGCATGCATGCGGAGATTCGCTGGCTCCTGACCGGCAATCACGATTGATCCAGGGTATTGTCACGGCGGTGATTTGCTGTTTTGACGACAGGAACTGGGCCAGCTCGCCGCATCGTCAAGATATTCAAGACAAAAGCAGATCTGCACCCTGGTTATAGCCAGTAAGTAGCCGGGGGACTAATATCCCTCAATTCCCACCGAACGATCACAGATCGCTTCGGTGGTCTGTGTTTCTGGGGTACTTTGGGATTTGACTTTAGAACAAAAATAGTGTAGGCTACTATGGATTCACTGATTGAGTATTGGATGCAATCTCCGTTTTAATTATTAGCAATTATAAGCGTTAATTAATAGGCATCCAAGGAGTTAATAAGAAGGTGAAGAGAATTTAGAGAAAAGCATGTTTCCGTTGTTTTTCTCTGTAGTCTTTTTGTCTCTCGTTGCTTTTAGGGCCATAAAAATATGGAAGTAGAGACAAAGCGACCAAAGAAGTATTTCGGAAGATACAAGAAACCTCTTGTAGAATTCCCAAACCTGATTGAAGCACAGGTAAAAAGTTTCAAGTGGATGGTGGAGAAAGGCATCGCAGAAGTATTCAAAGAATTTTCTCCGATCGTCGACTATTCTGGAAAAAAGTTCCAGTTAGAGTTCACGTCTTTTTCTCTTGGTGAATCCAAGAGCGACGAGAATGATTCAAAGGTTAACAAATTATCCTATCAGGGACTTTTGAAGGCTCGCGTTAAACTTACAAATAAAATTTTAGGTACAGTAAAGGAACAGGAGATATTCATGTCTGAGTTACCACTCATGACTCCTCACGGAACATTCATCATCAACGGTGTAGAGCGAGTTATCGTTCCTCAACTAGCCCGAAGCTTCGGAGTATTTTTCACGGAATCCGAAACTAAAGGCAAGAGATATTTCGGAGCAAAGATCATCCCAGCTCGTGGAGTATGGATTGAAGTAGAATCTGAATCTGATGGTGCCATATATATCCGAATCGACAAAAAGCGCAAATTCCCTGCGACTGCTCTTTTGCGTGCAATGGGATATGAAACAAATGAAGCAATCCTAAAGGCCTTTGCTGGCAATGCCGTGGCCGAAGAAGCGATCAAGGCATGTCTAACCAAAGATTTGGCTAAGAGTATCAACGATTCATATATCGAGATCTACAAGAGACTTCGAGATGGAGACATGGCTACTGCAGAGAACGCAAAAGAATTCATAAACTCACTATTTACTGCAGAGCGATACGACCTTTCTCCAGTTGGACGATTCCGATTCAATCAGAGATTTAACAAGCCTATGGATGAGGCAGAAATGGCTCGCCGAACTATCTCTAAAGAAGACTTGGCGACAGTTGTTGCCCATATTATCGCACTCAACAATGATCCTGAGGCAAAAGCGGACGATATCGATCACCTTGGTCAGCGACGCGTACGATTCGTTGGAGAAATTCTTCAACAGAAAATTCGCACAGGTATGATGCAGATCAAGAGAAACATTCAGGACCGTATGTCTATTATAGATGTAGATACTGCTATGCCTATCCAGATCATCAACCAGCGTCCACTTCAGGCTCGAATCAAAGAGTTCTTCACTACTAACCAGCTGTCACAGTTCATGGCGCAGGAAAACGTGCTCTACGAGATGGAACATCTCCGCACTCTCTCAGCACTCGGACCCGGCGGTCTTACTCGCGAAAGAGCTGGCCTCGAAGTTCGTGACGTGCACCCTTCGCACTACGGTCGTGTGTGTCCTATTCATACACCTGAAGGTCCAAACATCGGTTTGATTCTTCACCTCTCTACTTATGCCAAGATCAACGATTTCGGAATCATCGAAACACCATATATCAAAGTTAAGAACGGAAAGATTACCGGAGAGGTAGTCTACTTGAATGCGCTTGAAGAAGAAAAATTCAACATCGCGCACGCAGGTATTCCATATGATGAGAACGGCAAAATCACCGCAGATCGAGTAGAAGCTCGTATCAAGACAGAACCGGGAACAGTCCTAAAGGACGAAGTTGATTTCATCGACGTGGCTGCCAACCAGGCATTCTCTATTGCGACATCAATGGTTCCATTCCTAGAACACAACAACGCTAACCGAGCACTGATGGGAAGTAACATGCAGAAGCAGGCTGTACCATGCGTATTGCCTGAAGCACCATTGGTTGCAACAGGAGTAGAAGAGTTAGCATCACGCGACTCAGGAAGACTTGTGATTTCAGAAGAGGATGGAGTTGTATCATATGTTGATGCACGAAAGGTTGTGGTGAAGGGCAAAAACGAAAAAACTTATGATCTTGTAAACTTCCTTCGAAACAACAACTTCTCAACATTCCACCAGCGTGGAGCGGTGAATGTTGGAGACAAAGTTAAGAAGGGAGATGTGCTTGCAGATACATCTAGTACTGTAGGTGGACAGATTTCTATCGGTCAAAACATTTTTATCGCGTTCCTTTCATGGAGTGGAAACACATACGAAGACGCGATCATCGTATCTGAAAGACTCGTAAAGAAAAGCAAATTCACATCTGTATATGTTGAGGAATTCGTTTGCACTGTGCGAGACACCAAGCTTGGACCCGAGATAACTACTCGCGATATTCCAAACGTTGGAGAATTGAAATTAAAGGATCTCGATGAGGACGGTATCGTTCGAATCGGTGCTGAGGTTCGTGAAAACGATATCTTGGTAGGAAAGATCACTCCAAAGGGTGAAACAGAACTTACTCCAGAAGAAAGACTTCTTCGTTCTATCTTCGCTGAGAAGGCGAGAGATGTGAAGGATACATCTCTACGTATGGAACACGGAAAGCGAGGACGAATCATTGGAGTAAAAATATTCTCTCGAGATCTTGGTCATTCACTCGAAGCTGGTATCATCAAGAAGATCGTTATCGAAGTTGCTCAGATCAGAAATATCTCTGTCGGAGACAAGCTTTCAGGACGACACGGAAACAAAGGTGTCATCTCTATGATCCTCCCTGAAGAGGATATGCCATATACAGCTGACGGTACACCTATCGATATTATACTTTCACCACTCGGTGTTCCATCTCGTATGAACTTGGGACAGATCTTGGAAATGCACCTCGGTATGGCTGCAAATAGCTTGGGTTACCAGGCGATCGTGCCTCCATTCCTAGGAGCAAAGCACGAAGAAATTTCTGGAGAGCTTGAGAAAGCAGGACTACCACGAAACGGTAAGTTGAAATTATTCGATGGACGAACAGGCGAGCCTTTTGAGCAAGATGTAGCAGTGGGTTATATGTACATGCTCAAACTGCACCACATGGTGGAAGACAAGATCCACATGCGATCCATTGGTCCCTACAGCCTTATTACCCAGCAGCCTCTCGGAGGAAAGGCGCAGGGTGGAGGACAGAGATTCGGAGAAATGGAAGTCTGGGCTCTCGAAGGTTACGGTGCTGCATATACACTACGTGAAATGCTTACAATCAAATCTGATGACATAAGTGGACGGTCGGCTACTTTTGATTCTATTATCAAGAACGAACCTATTAGACCGCCAAATGCTCCCGCATCATTCAACGTCTTGTTGAATTACCTACGAGGACTAGCGTTAGATGTCGATCTAAAAAAGTACGGAGCTAAAGAATAATAACTAATCAAAATATATTATGAAAACTCTAAATACAACTGATTTTGATCACATTACGCTAAAGCTAGCTTCTCCTGAACAAATAAAGGAGTGGTCCTTTGGAGAGGTCACCAAGCCGGAAACAATAAATTATCGAACTGGACGCAGTGAGCGTGGAGGTTTGTTCGATGAGAAAATATTCGGTCCTGAGAAGGATTACGAATGTTACTGTGGAAAATATCGCCGAATTCGCTACAAAGATATCATCTGTGAGAAGTGTGGAGTCGAAGTTACTCGCTCTATAGTTCGACGTGAACGCATGGGTCACATTGAGCTTTCAACACCAGTATCTCACATCTGGTTCCTAAGAGGTGTACCATCACGAATGAGTATTCTTCTCAATATCTCTGTTTCTGACCTTGAGAAGGTTATATACTTCGCTGGCTACATAATTACCAAGGTTCACGAAGATGAAAAGGAAGCTGTTATTTCTGGACTTGATAAAGAATACAAAGCGAAGCTTAAGAATTCTGCTGATGATGAGACAAAGGAGAAACTAAAGTCACTTCTTTCTATCACCAAAAAGGAGATCGGTGAGATCTACGAAGGAAAAGTGTTGAATGAAATTTCTTTCCACCACTACTCACTCAAGTATGGTACTTGTTTCGAAGCAAACATCGGAGCAGAAGCGATCTACTCTATATTCAAGAATCTTGATCTCAACAAGCTTAAGGCTCACACCGAAGCTATGATTGAGAAGGCGAGTGCGATCGAAAAAGAGAAACTTCAAAAGAGACTCTCATTGATCCGCGCTATGAATTACGCTTCGATTCGTCCAGAATGGATGTTCCTTACTGTCATCCCAGTCATCCCTCCAGTTTTGCGACCGATGGTGGCTCTTGATGGTGGACGACATGCGACTTCTGATCTTAACGATCTATACCGTCGTGTTATCAACCGAAACAATCGTCTTAAGAAATTGAAAGAAATAAATGCTCCAGATGTTATTCTTCGAAACGAGAAAAGAATAATTCAGGAAGCTGTAGATGCTCTAATCGACAACTCTATTGCAAAGCAGAATGATGGCGCAGCTATGAGTCAGTCTCAGAAGCGTCCACTCAAATCTCTTTCAGACAACCTAAAATCAAAGCAGGGTCTATTCCGTCAGAACCTTCTTGGTAAGCGTGTGGACTACTCTGGACGATCTGTAATCGTTGTTGGTCCTCAGCTAAAGCTCAACCAGTGCGGACTTCCAAAGCACATGGCGCTCGAATTGTTCCGACCATTCGTTATCTCAAAAATCTTACAAGCAGAACTCGCATTCAACATTCGCGGAGCAAATAAATTAATCGAAGAGCGAACAGGTGAAGTTTGGGCAATGCTCGAAGAAGTTATCGAAGGAAAGTTCGTGCTTCTAAACCGTGCACCGACTCTACACCGCTTGGGTATTCAGGCTTTCAATCCTATCCTCATCGAAGGAAACGCTATTCAAGTGCACCCTCTAGTGTGTCAGGCTTTCAACGCTGACTTCGACGGTGACCAGATGGCAGTCTACGTGCCTCTTCTCGAAGAAGCTCAATGGGAAGCAAAGGAGCTCATGGCTGCAAACAAAAACCTTCTAAAGCCTCAGAATGGTGACCCTATCGTGCATCCACGTATGGACATGGTTCTAGGATCTTACTGGATGACTAAAGGTGTAGATGGTGAAAATGGTGAGGGAAAGTATTTCTCAAATCCAAACACTGCAATTACTGCATATGAATATGGAGTAGTCTCACTTCGAGCCAAGATAAAAGTACTTGCAACAAATACTCCGAAGTACAAAAAATTCGGAGAGGCAATATTCGAAACATCTGTCGGGCGATTGTTGTTCAACAGTATCCTTCCAAACGATTTCGCTTATGTAAATGAGGAAATGAATCAAAAGAGACTCTCTGCTTTGGTAGATGAACTTATCATGCACTACGGTATAGATGCTACTCCGCCTATTCTCGATAAGATAAAAGAATTTGGATTCAAATATTCTACTGTGTCTGGTACTACTTGGGGACTCGACAATGTTTCTGTCTCACCGATGAAGCCTCAAATCATAGAAAAGGGCCGAAAACTTGAAGAAGAAATAATTTCTCAGTGGAACGACGGTCTTCTTTCAGAAGAAGAAAAATACCAGAAGGTTATCGAAGTTTGGACTCACACCAAGAAGGAAATCGAAAAGATTCTTCCAGACACTCTTGATAAGAATGGTTCAACCTACGACCTCTTCACTTCTGGTGCTCGAGGTACGATGACATCACTCACTCAGATGACTGGTATGATCGGTTTGATCCAAAACAACCAGGGTAAGACATTGGAATTCCCAATTATCCCTTGTTACCACGAAGGCCTATCACCGATCGAGTATTTCGTCATTACCCACGGAGCACGTAAGGGAGCATCTGACACCGCGCTTAACACAGCAAAGGCAGGATACCTTACACGCCGTCTTGTTGACGTCGCTCAGGATGTGGTCATTACCGAAGCAGACTGTGGAACCAAAGAAGGTAAAATGGTTACCAAAGAAAATATTTCTGGAATCGAAATTCCTCTATCTAAGAATGTTCGAGGACGTGTTCTTGCAGCAGATCTAAAAGATGCTGAAGGAAAAGTTCTCTACAAGAGAGGATTTATGGTTACCAAAGAAGACGCATATGATATCGAAGGCACAGGAGTGGCAGAAGTATTCGTACGTTCACCATTAACTTGTAAAACTGTACACGGACTATGTCAGATGTGTTATGGTCTAGATCTTGGACGAAACCACCTTGTAGACCTAGGTGAAGCAGTCGGTATCATCGCAGCACAAGCTATCGGTGAGCCGGGAACACAGCTTACTCTTCGAACTTTCCACGCTGGAGGTGTCGCAGGAACAGACATCACTACTGGTCTTCCTCGTATTGAAGAAATCTTTGAACGCCGAATTCCAAAGAATCCTGCAGTTGTTTCTCAGACAGATGGAGAAGTTGCAGCGATAGTAGACAAGGAAGGCAAAGAGAAGATCATCAAAGTTCTTTCTGACTCAAAGGGCGACGGTAAGAGCAACGAGATAGAATACAATGTTGCATTCCGACGTATGCCAATCGTTAAGGTTGGTGACCGAGTTACCAAGGGTGAGCTCCTTACAGATGGATCAGCGGATATTGCAGAAATATTCAAATATGGAAGCAAGGAATTGGTGGAAGAATACATCATCCGTGAAATCAACAAAGTGTATGAGCTTCAGAGTGCATCTATTTCTAGAAAGCACACTGAGATCATCATTCGTCAGATGTTCTCACGCCGCAAGATCAAGGATGCGGGCGAGACAAACTTCTCAAATGGAGACATTGTTGAAAACACAGCATTCATGGAAGAGAACTTCAGAGTTGAGAAATTGGGAGGCAAGGAAGCGAAAGCTGAAACTGTTGCTCTCGGTATCACCGAAGTATCACTCCGAACAAAGAGCTGGCTCTCAGCTGCATCTTTCCAGAACACAAACCGCGTGCTTATCGAGAACGCAGTGAAGGGAGGTGTAGACTCACTCCGAGGACTAAAAGAGAATGTTATTATCGGACGCTTGATCCCAGCAGGTACAGGTTTTGCCAAGAAAGAAGTACTCGTACAGCCTACTGAAGAATAGTTCTTAGCTTAAAATAAAATCATGGAACCCTCTAACAAAATTAATAAAAAAAGTTTTGTAAGTATTCTTCTTGTTGGAGGTGTTCTATTGGTTGTTCTTGCTAGCTATGTCGCTTGGAATGTACGCAATAAGCAAGTTGAGATTGGAGAAGATACACAATCTATACAAGCTGGATTCGTAACCCAAGACGCTCAATATACACCTATTGAATTAGCACAGGTTAAAAGCTATACCCCCAAATTTGCTACGGACCTTATTATTACTACTGGAACTGTTGTTGGAATCGATATTGATCGCAACAATCTCTTGATTGGTGATGGTAATGGCGCGTATGTATTGGTGACTTTTGGACGTGCCTTTAGAGATGTGTTTATCCCTATATTTACAAGTTTGAAGATTGGAGATGTTGTTGAAGTAAAAGGTACACCTGAATGGACCACGGGTGATCTCATTAATTCTTCAAATGGCCTAATGATACAAACTATTGGTTTTAATCCTCAAACTTCTATAACTTTCGGTATGATTGGGTTAGATGGCATAAAAAGGATCCACACTTTAATTCCCGATTCACAAAATAATTAATAATGACTTCACCCATTCAAAACAACATAAATAAAAAAAGTTTTGTAAGTATTCTTCTTGTTGGAGGTGTTCTGCTGGTTGCGTTTAGTAGCTTTCTAGCTTGGTCTTCTCGGGAAGATCAAGTCCAAAATTCAGTTTGGGAAACTTATACAGATCCCGAATATGGATATGAGTTAATGTATCCCTCTAACTGGACTCCCGACCCGGGATATCTGGAAGGATTTAATGTTACTTCTCCGAACAATATAATTTTACTTTCAGTCAATCGTGGCCCATGGTTCGAAGACTTAGAACTAAATAGGAATACAGCAGTTTTTAAATCTTCAGTGGGTGTTATGCTAAATTCTCCCTATGAAAAATTGATCAAATTAGAAGATCTTATGATAAAAGGGTATCCCGCCGTTCACTACACCGATGAATATTTTAAAGGAGGAGTGGCTTCAGGAGTAGAATCTGTTTGGGCAATAAGAGTTGGAAATTCTGTCTATACTTTAGACTTTTTTACCAATAGTTCCAAAGAAGAATTTGTAAAAGAAAATGAGACGATAAGTAAAATCATTTCCAGCTTTAAATTTACTGAGAAGGAAAATGTATATGCAGATTCAAAAACTTATACGAGCACTCAGTATGGGTTTGAATTTAAGTATCCGGATCAAGGAATAGAAATAATTCCTTTTAGTCGCGAAGATAAAACTGAAGGTATGTATGTGAACATAGGAGAAAGTCAGTTTAAATACGAGGAAGGCCTTCAAGAACTTGCAAGTGGAGAAAAAACACAAGTAGTAATGATTGACGGTAAAAATTACCCGATGTGGTCAGGTCCTGCTGGCGTAGAAGGAACTAGTTACAGAGTTATTTTAGGAATTAATAAAGAAATTGACTTTTATTGTGATTATACCTGTGACTCCGATAAGAAAATTTTTGATAAAATTCTCTCCACATTTAAATTTACCAATACTAAAATTGATACTTCTAATTGGAAAAAATACACTGATACTAAATACGGATTTGAGTTTGAGTATCCCTCAATATATTCTATAGATGCGTCACGTAGTGATAACGCAAGTAAATGGACTCCATCTATAGTTATGACAACCAAAAAAACTCTCAGTGTAGAGGAGGGTAGTATGGGGGTGTCTAATGATGCACTTAATATTCTCCCGAGAGCGAGTGTCGAATTTATAAAGAATAATTTTCAGTTACCAGAGCCTTTCATTTTCAGTGAAGAGTATTTTAGTTTAAGGCAGCGTGGATATAATAAATATTTCGGGAAAGTTTTTATTGATGAATCTATCGGTTTTCAATTAGATTATAATAGTGGTGAATCGATCACTTTCTATTCGATTTTCGACAATAAAGATGGAACATATTTTATAGTATCCATGAATGAAGGATATTCTTATTATTATGATCAAATTCTCTCCACCTTTAAATTTACTAAATAATTATGAATTCACCCGTTACACAAATTAAGGAGAGACTGTCAATCGAAGATGTAATCTCTTCTTACATAAAACTTGAGAGAGTAGGTACAAACCTGAAAGCACGGTGTCCTTTTCATAACGAAAAGACGCCGTCTTTCTTCGTTTCAACCGATCGGGGGACATACTATTGTTTCGGATGCGCGGCTAGCGGAGATATATTCTCTTTCGTAGAAGAATTCGAAGGACTCGATTTCAAAGGCGCACTTAAACTTCTCGCAGAGCGAGCCGGCGTATCTCTTGCCAATTATTCTAAGGAGGATGAGAAGAATCAAGGGGAGAAGGAGAGACTGTATGCGGCTATGGCAGAGTCAGCAAAATATTTCGCGGATAATCTCTCTCGAAATACCCCTGCTTTGGAATATTTGAAAAAGCGAGGATTAAACGAGCAAAGCATTAAAGACTTTCAGATTGGATTCGCAATACTTGATTGGAGACAGCTATATGATCACCTGAAAGGAAAAGGTTTCAAAGATGAAGATATTGAGAAGGCAGGCCTTGCGAAGAGATCTGAGAAGGGGTTTTATGACAGATTTCGTGGCCGAATAATGTTTCCGATATCTGATTCAAGCGGTAGGGTGATCGCATTTTCTGGACGTTTGTTTATAGATGATGAGAAGTCAGCAAAATATTTGAACAGTCCAGAAACACCAATATTTAGTAAATATGCAGTTCTATACGGGCTTAATCGTGCCAAAGATTCTATTCGCAAAAATAACTTTTCAATTCTTGTAGAAGGACAGATGGACTTAGTATTGTCGCACCAAGCTGGATTTAAAAATACAATTGCAACAAGCGGTACTGCATTGTCTGATTCCACAATGTCCAAAGAGAATGTAGTGAGTAATTTGGGGTTAGTGCGAAGACTATCAACAAATATTGTATTGGCTTTTGATGCCGACAAAGCAGGATTTAATGCCACCGACAGGGCAGGCAAGATAGCACTATCGCTTGGTATGGATGTAAAGGTTGCCGCACTTCCTGATAGTACTGATCCAGCTGACCTAATATCGCAATCAGGAGCAGATGCATGGAAAGAAGCCATTCGAAAATCTAAACACATAATAGAATTTCTATTAGATAAGGTTATGAAGGGAAGTGGGGATGATATGAGGAAGGCGGGTCGTGAGATAAAGGAAAAGATATTACCATACGTGAATTCTCTCGGCAGTGCCATAGAAAAAACTCATTTTCTTAAAAAAATCAGTGATATTTCATCAATCCCGCTTGCTCCACTTGAAGAAGATCTTCGTGCAATTGAAAAAGATACACAATTTGAAAAGAAAGAACTCGAGGATGCAAAAGCTGCATCGATCAAACTCTTTCGCAAGGATCATATTATGAGACGGCTTCTCGGAATACTGTTGTGGCAGAATAGTCTAGAGAAGAATACTGTAGACACGAAAGAAATAACCAAGAGCTTGAGCAGTATTTTGAAAAGAACAGAAGAAGATATAATTAACAAAGCAAATGAGAATGGCAATGATCTCATATTTGAAGCGGAAGTATTTTATGGAGGTGGGGGTGATCTAGCCAAGGATGTAAAGGAGATGCTAGATAATCTAGAGGAAGAATATACAAAAGAAGAACTTGGTCGGAAAATGAGGGAATTATATATAGCTGAAGAAAAAAAAGACCCCGGCAAGTCATCAGAAATTTTAAGAGAAATAAGTGCCCTAAACAACCGGATTGAAGAGATTAAAAATAAACGCATTACAAAGTAACTAAAATATTATGAAGAAAAAAACAAAGACAAAAAAAATAATTAAGAAAATAGCCAAGACTATCAAAAAGTCAAAACCAAAAGTAGTTAAAAAGATAAAGAAAGTCGTTCCTAAAAAGAAAGTTGTCAAAGCAAAGGTAAAGAAGGAGGCTCCAAAGAAAATGTCTTCAGCTGAAAAGAAGGCAGATGCCCTCACTGTTATTTCAAATACTCTCATCGAAAAAGGTCGCAAGCGAGGATTCATTACTTACGATGAGATTTTGAAGACATTTCCAGATATCGAAAACAACATCTTATTCCTCGATGAGTTGTATGAGAAATTCGGTGTTGCTGGAATCGATGTCCTAGAGGGAGGCAATTTGCTCAATCTAGACAATGAACTTTCAGATAAGGATCTCAATAAATCAAGCATCAACGACTCCATCCAGATGTATTTGAAGGAGATTGGTCAGTATCCACTTATCCATGCGAGTGACGAGAAGGACCTCGCAAAGAGAATAGAGCATGGGGATTTGGAAGCTAAGAATCTACTTGCTCGCGCGAACCTTCGTCTTGTGGTATCTATAGCCAAGAAATATGTAGGAAGAAGTGCGAATCTCACGCTCCTTGACCTTATCCAGGAGGGTAATTTGGGCTTATTTAAGGCCGTAGAGAAGTTTGATTGGACTAAGGGCTACAAGTTCTCCACATACGCTACTTGGTGGATCAGACAGTCAATTACACGCGCCTTAGCCGACCAATCTCGAACTATCCGTATCCCTGTGCACATGGTTGAGACTATTTCTAAATACAAGCAGACTCATCGCAGATTATCTCAAGATCTTGGTCGTGAACCACTAGCTGAAGAAATTGCAACTGAAATGGGTATACCAGTAGAGAAAATCCATGTGATCGAAAACATCTCTCAAGAAACTGTATCCCTCGAACAGCCAGTAGGAGATGACGATGATAAATCAACTCTCGAAAATTTCATTCCTGATGACAAGATATTGCGTCCTGACCAAGAGTCTTCTCGTCGTATTCTTTCTGATCAGATCAAGGAAGTGCTCGATGAGTTGAATCCTAAAGAGCGCAAGATACTAGAAATGCGTTATGGACTTCTCGATGGAATTCAGCATACCCTCGAGAGAGTGGGTGAAGAATTCGGTGTCACTCGCGAGCGTATTCGTCAGATTGAAGCCAAGGTGCACGAAAAGCTTCGTCAGCATGACAAGATTTCTCGCCTGAAGAACTATTTCGATTAGGTGCAAATTAAAAATCCCCCGATTGGGGGATTTTTAATTTTAGTGACTACAGTTCTTTTTCGTCGAGCCCGTTGTTTGAAGGAGTGATCTGATAGATCTTGTCGACATACTTCCAGAAAGCTTCATTGCCACCTTGTTCCCAGGCACATTCAGAAGCTTCTGATTCATGTGGTGCTTTGGAGTGTAACTGAGGAATAGGGTAGTGTCTATATACCCAACCAACATTAGATTTTTCTGCAACTAGAGAATGCATAGTAGCATGAAATTGTTTACAGTATGGACACTCAAGATCTGAATACTCTACAATAATAAACTTTCCATTTGGATTTCCAAAAATATGTTCGTCGGGGGAGATTGGTCTAATGGTTACGGGCAAAGGAGCATTCTTTATTTCCAATTGATCTAAGGCATTTACTATCTCCTTTAGAGGCTGTGCTCCAGGTATAGTTTCAACAACTTTTCCATTCATCACTATAAATGATGAAGGAGTACCAGTGACCCCAGCTTTTACTCCATCATCGATGTCTGCCTGAACTTTATCAGCAAATTTTCCACTTGCTAAACAAGCACTAAATTCCTTGGTGTTAAGACCAATAGTTTTTGCCACAGAAGGATTTAGCTTTCTAGCGCCATTAGATCCTGCGGTCGTTACTCCATCAGATGAGCCACGAAGTAATACAGCTCCGGCTATTAATAATCCTGCGACTATAATCGCTCCAGCAATTTGACGAGAATCTTGCTTTGGGGCTTTGTTTTCAATGTTATTTTCCATTACTTTTAAATTAAATTACTAATATCCTAGTATACCATTTTTCCAATTTATGATACAATTTGTATATTAATAATAAATCCGCTCTTCGCGGGAATAAAAATATGTGTAACAATTGCAATAGTGGCGCGTGTATCTTGTCTAAGGTTGGTAAATTATTACTAATCGTTGGCGGGCTCAATTGGGGAATTTTGGGAGTAGGAATGCTTATGGGTAAGATGGCTGAATGGAATGTTGTTGAAATGCTTTTGGGTAAAATGCCAACACTTCTAGCTGTAGTCTACGTCTTAGTAGGACTTTCTGCTATTCTTGGTATTTTTGGTTGCCCTTGCAAGCAGTGCAAAGGCGCATGTACCTGTGATACTGGATCTACCAAATAATCTATCGTTTTTGGTATTCAAAAGGACCCCAGTGGGGTCCTTTTGTTTTTATCCCCACATATAATTTTATACCATATTCTCGATTCTAGCCTTTAAATATAAGGTTAAAATCAGCCTGATTAGATTTACATTTAGTCACAAAAATGCTATAATATTTCTATGGCTTCACTGGGGAGTATTGTTTTCTATATGTTCATATTTCTGTCTGTTTACGTGCAGGTGTTTTTTCTTTTAACTTTCATCGAAAATCGCAAGAAAATCATTGTCCGTAAAAAAGATGTATCTCTTAGTCGTTATCCTACTGTTTCTATTGTCGTGCCTTGTTGGAATGAAGAGAAGACAATTTACAAGACAGTTCGATCTTTGTTAGCCCTAAATTATCCCAAAGATAAATTAAGCTTATTTTTGATTGATGACGGGTCTACTGATAGTACTTGGCAGATTTTGTCTAAATTTTCTCATTACTCCAATATTCAATTATTTAAAAAAGAAAATGGAGGGAAGCATTCTGTGCTCAATCTGGGCTTGGAGAAAAGCACTACCGATTTTGTCGGTTGTTTAGACGCGGACTCTGCAGTTCACCCAGACGCTCTTATTCGTATTATGAGTCATTTTGAGCTTGAACCAGATTCTATGGCTGTAGTGCCCTCAGTAACAGTTCACAATGCTCGAAATGTAATTCAAGATGCACAAAGAGTCGAATACCACATGGGTGTCTATATGAAAAAAATGCTTGATTTTCTAGGAGCCATAAACGTAACTCCTGGTCCATTTACTATTTTTCGTAAAAAGGTTTTTAACGATTTGGGACCTTATCGCAAGGCATACAATGTCGAAGATATGGAAATAGCGTATCGCATGCAGACCAACAATTATAAGATATCTCACTGTTATGATGCCTATGTCTATACCAACACCCCAGCCACTGTTGTAAAGCTTTACAAGCAAAGACTACGTTGGATCTATGGTTTTATAAACAATACCTTGGATTATCGCAGAGCCTTGCTTAACAGGAAGTACGGCAATTTCGCTTTATTTACTTTGCCCACAGGTCTTATCTCTATAGCTGCAGTAGGTTATCTTTTTGGAAGAATGGTTTATAGCATAGGACATTTTATATATTTTAAAATCATTCAAATTCAGACTGTAGGTTTTCACATGCCTTCGTTCAATCCAAATGTGAGCTCATTCGATCCATTTTTCATTAGTATAAATGCCTCACTTATTTTAGTCTTGGTGATTTATCTTTCAGTGATGTTCGCAGTTATGTATGGTAGGTACATGTCCCAGGAGGGATTCAAGCCGTCGATTGGTATGTTGTATTTCCTAATATTATTCAGAGTAGTGGCCCCATTTTGGATATTGAAGGCTATGTACAATACAGTCATGTCTCGAACCCCAGAATGGAGGTAATAGGTTATTTAAGATAATACCCAATATTTAGTAGTAATTTAAATTATATTGAAATGCAAAATAATAATATTGATTGGAAAAAATATGTAATTGTCTTTTTTATTACTGTCGGACTTTTTGTGTCCGCTAGTTATATCAGTAATTATTTTGGTGAAAAGAAGATAGATCAGCTTAAATCTATCCAAGATAAGATTGCTATAGATATCTTATCTTCAGAAACACAGTTTTCGCTCTTGTCAGAACTTTCATGTAAAAATATTTCTGACTCTGTCTTCTCAAGCGAGCTAGGTGAACTCGGCAGTAAGCTAGAATGGGGACAAAACAACCTAGGAGCTACTGAAGAAGTCGCATACCTTAGAAAATATTACTCCTTACTTCAAATCAAAGATTATTTGTTGGCTAAAAAGATTTCTACACGCTGTGGAGTAAAATCTGCTTTCATATTATATTTTTACACTACTGCTGACAATTGCAGTGAGTGTGAACGTCAAGGATTAGTGCTTACAGATTTGCGTAGCCGTTATCCAGACCTTAGGGTGTATTCTTTTGATTACAGTACCGATCTGACAGCCATCAAAGCCATGCTTCAGATATACAAGATTGAGGATACAAAATTGCCAGCAATGGTGATGGATGATGAAGTCCTGACTGGATTTCAATCTGTAGATGACCTAGAAACAAAAGTCAAAGAAACATTTAAATTGCAGGAAGTTGATCCTAAGAATATAGATACTATATAAAATCAAAATAATCTTATTCGAGTTGATTTATTTTAGCTTTAGTTTTCGGTCCAATCAATCCATCTACTACGAGACCATTATTTTTTTGCCAAGATTTAATTACAGCAATTGTTTTAGGTCCGAGCTTTCCATCAATTGCCAATTTCATATCGAGGGATTTATTTAGAAATCTCTGAAGTTCTTTTACGGCTTCACCAGTACTTCCTTTGCGGAGAGTAACAGATCCAAGATTGTATTTATAGGATACATTGGATGTATTTGGTGCAGGTGTAAATCTCGGTGTATTTGCAGCCATCAAATATGGAGTATTTGCTAAATACAATCCACCACTACTACCAGTGCTACCACCTCCTGATGGAGGAGTATATACTTCACTAAATATAGCGAAATCAGAAAAATGAGAAGTCTGACAAGATACAGTATGCAGAGTTGTGTTGATTGAACAATTGGTAAGCGCTGTCCAGCCATCTCCGACGTCGTATCTATATATAACCAATCGTGATTCAGAAAGTGCACCAAGGTCTAATGGATCATAAGTTATGGTAACAGTTAGGGGAGTATCAAAAGTAGATATAGAGGTGGTGGCATCGGTGGCTAGGGCTTTGATTTCTACTACGTATGTTCCTACTAGGGTTTTTCCCGTAGGAGTTCCAGCGCTTAGTGTGAATGCTGTCTCATCAATTATATTGGCCTGAAACAAAGCTTCTGTTGTACCGATTTTAAATCCTGCAGGTACGGTCAAACTCAAGTCGCCACTAGCGAAAGTTCCATTTCCAGAAATAGCTTGTGATTCAGAAGAGGTGATAGAAGCCGATCCAGTACAACCTGTGGTGGTAAAATTGCCATCAGCGCTAGATGCGGTGTTTGGTACAAGATCTCTAGATCGAACTCTGTAGTGATATTTTGTACAAGCAACCAAACCAGACAATGCTACTGAGTGGCTAGTTGTTCGAGTGAGGGTAGCGTTGTCAGTTTCAGTGGTAGATGCTGTGTAGGAAGTTGTCAAACCATAATCTACAATAGAAGAAGCAGGAGCATCTGTTGTCCAAGTGATCGTAGTACCGCTATCATTCGGTGTTCCGCCTGATACAGATGATGCGGTAGAAACAGGAACAATAATATAATCTTCTGATAGGGTGGCGAGGTCAGCTGCTAGTAATTGTGATCCAGTAGCATCTGGGTGCAATCCTCCGTGAGCCTGGGTTGTGTCGTAGCCATCAGAACCTAAGTCCAGAGTATAGACTCTTGTGTCATCTGGATACAAAGCTTGATAGTCGCTTATACCTCCGAGAAGGGCGGTCTTGTAGGTGGCAGTGTCTACATTGCCAAATCTAAAAGGTGATATCACAAATACAGCAGGCGAGGCACCTACAGTGGTTCTGATATCGGTGAGCCAGCTTGTGACCTTTGTGCGCATGTTTGGGGCGCTGGTTGTGTTTAAATAGTCATTTGTACCCATGTTCAAAAACACAGCATTTGGTATGCCATCGGTAAATCCAGAAGCTAGGGAAGCATTGTTTACTAGTCTGCTTGTGCTTGAGTCATGCTTTCTCCAAGAAGAGTTGGCAGGGGTGCCACTTTCATAAAATGCGGGAACACCACCATTTCCTCCAACATCCCAGCCAACTGCACCGTAGCCAACTTGTCCGTATTCTACTTCGAGAGTTCTTCCTAGGACTGCAGCGTAGCCATTCTCGGCTTCATCTACTCCCACACCTTCTGTAATTGAATCACCAAAAATAACTATTTTTTTTGATTTTTGAGCTAAGGGAGTACTAGATAAAGATCGTGATGCTCCGGTACCATCTGTGGCTAGTTGAATTTTTGTAATACGAATTATGTTAGTTGGTCCTACCCATCTGTCGGTGCCCTCGACTGATTTTGAAAGATAAATAATAGCGTAGTGGTTGCCGGCGGAAAGGGCAGAAGAAAAAGTTAAAATTCCACCCGAGACATCTGCCAATGTTTTAGATACTGGTACTCCTGAGCCATCAATATATGCGTTTACTTCAATAGTGCTCAGATCTACAGCACCGTTGCCTGCAGTGCTTACACCGAGAGCTAAAGTAGAGCCAG
Organism: Minisyncoccota bacterium; assembly: GCA_018061035.1. Classification (GTDB taxonomy): domain Bacteria; phylum Patescibacteriota; class Minisyncoccia; order Phycocordibacterales; family UBA9973; genus UBA9973. The sequence goes on from JAGOUX010000006.1 coordinate 26,627, forward strand.
TAAAGCCAACTTTGACATAAGCTCCACCTGCAGTAGTTTGGGCATGGGTCGATCCATTAAAATTCCAGTTGTAAGGACTCCATACTAGATTTGAATCAGTAATACTTACTACACCAGGGGCCAAGGTGGTTACCACCACTGATATCGGAGCTGGATTAGTTCCTAGGGCTGGGCTTGCTGACACGCTAAGAGTTTTGGTTCCTGTTGAGGCAGGGGTGTAGGTAAAAGTTTGGGCTGCTGATCCTCCAGAGAAAGTAAGACTAGATGGGGTAAAAGTTCCACCTGCGCCACTATCAGATGGTGTGATGGTTCCTGTATATGTGCCATCAGGGGTTATTGTGTAATTAGTCGTCGCTGTATTTATTTGTCCTGCTGTAGGTCCGGTAAATGTATATGCCGTAGCAGCAGGAACATTTGTGTCATAGACAATTACATTATCCAGGGTAATTGAACCAACAGTAAAAAATCCAGCTGATCCCGCAGACTGTAGCTCGGCGGTACTATCTGTCATTGTTTCACTGGCGACTACTGTGCTGGTGTTTTGATCGGTGACTATTATAGTGAGAGTAGTAGGAGATGTTCCAACCACAGAAACATCTATCAAGTATCCATGGCTACTGTCATAGCTAGAATAAGCCACACTATCACTCAAGAATCCAAGTGATCCACCAACTGATTTACCAAAGCGAACCGCAGAATGGTCAGTTCCCAAGAGGTACTCTGTGCCCTTTGAATGTGTTCTTAGGCTTGTCCAAAGAGCAGAACCCGAAATATCAACTCCAGCAGGGATTTCTAGGGTCATTCTTTGGTCCACTGAGGACTCTCCTCCGGGGCGCATAGTGATGCCTTCTACCCAAGGATTTCCAGCAGTATTTAGCAGAAGTCTGTTTGAAGAAATTGAATGTGTTCCCGGACCCTCATCCCAGCTATTACCCATACTGGTATTATCAGCTCGATTAAAGTTATCAGTAAAATTTGCATGCCAAGTAGTTGCATTCACCTGACTGCTCTTCAAAAAAGGCAACACTATTATTAATATAATCAAACAAACTCGTATTATTGAGTTAAATAATATTGAATATTTTTTCATTTATTCAAATATTATAGCATGTCATACCCAGAGCTCACAAATCCACAGTAGAATGATTTTTTTGGAGCCGCCTCTCGGATTCGAACCGAGGACCTTCGCTTTACAAAAGCGTTGCTCTACCAACTGAGCTAAGGCGGCATATATACTTTTCAATTACCTCATACTAGCAGATTTAATTTATTTTACAAACCTTTTTCCTCTTCTCGTATCTTGTGCTTTATTGTTCGAATCTTGCCCTTATATTCAGATATTATTTGGAGGAACTTCGAGATTTCTTTCTGGTCTTCAATTTGAGCTAAAGTCTTGTTCTTATTTCTTAGGTCCTTTATCCTAATCTTTGTAGTGTGGTACTTGGTTTTTACAAAGTTGGTTGAACGGAAATATAATCTCATCGAAGTGACTAGAGTTACATAACCAATCTTCTTTACAGTCTTGCCTGTGACATATCTCATTTCTTCAAAGATGGGAACTTCTACAGAAAATTCTTCTTTGTCTAGAAACTCCCCATTTCTTAGCACTATCAATTTTCTTCCGATCATTGCACTGATCGACAGGAGAGACAATATGAATAATGTAAAGAGTATATACATGAGGTATTAGATAGAGTATCTTTTTACTTCTTTGATTGCTGATTTTGATTTTTGGAGGAGCGATCCGATAGTTTCTTCTGGGTTTTTGATGAAAGGCTGGTCGATAAGTGTTTTTTCTTTGAAATATGTACCTATCTTACCTTCTAGCATTTTCTTTTTAATTTCTTCTGGCTTGTCTACTCCGGCGACCTCTTTTTCGAATATCTCAGTCATGGTCTTTTTGGCAGCTTCATCGATTTCAGAGGCTGACAAGTATTCTGGTCTCATAGCAGCGATATGCATAGCGATATCTTTTGCTAATTCTGAAGTTCCGCCTTCTAGGGATACTACTACAGCAGCTTTGTTGTTGTGAACGTATGTTCCAATTACAGCACCGTCTACTTCATAGGCTTCACCAAGTTCAATCTTTTCTCCAGTCTTCTGAATAATAGGATCAATCATGTCCTTTGCACCTACTTTCATGGCTTCAATGCCACCCTCTACAGCTTTGGTAGCAAGAGTTTCTAGGAGATTCACGAAGTCATCATTCTTTGAGACGAAATCAGTTTCGCAGTGCAAAGATACTATAAAAGCCTTGTTTGGAGCTGTTTTTACGGTAACTCGTCCATCAGCAGCTACTCGGTCCTGTTTCTTTAGGGCTATATCAGAGCTAGTCTTTTTAAGGATAGCAATAGCTTTCTCCATATCTCCCTGGGCTTCTTCTAGAGCCTTGCGACATTGCATGACAGAAATACCGGTTTTATCCCGAAGTTCTTTAACCAACTCAGTTGTAATTGTGGATGATGACATATATTTATTTAGTTAAGATTAATAAGCTTACGCTTTCTCAGGCACAGACATTTGTCCAGCCTTGTATGCATCTACTATTGCAGTAGTGAAAAGTTTGATTGAAGGAATAGCAGAATCATTTCCGACGATAGGGTAGTCGAGAGTTTTTATATTTGAATCAGAGTTTACCAAAGAGATTACTTTGACATTTGATTTCATAGCTTCGGTCGCTGCTATGTGCTCAGCCTTTGCATCTACTATAAATAGAGCATCAGGAGCCTTTTTGAGGCCTAGAAGACCACCGTAGTAACGAGCTAGCTTTTCCATCTTTTTTGCCATCATGACTCGCTCTTTCTTGGTGTATTTGTCTAGTCCGCCGGCTACTGAGTCCTTGTTGTAGGTCTCAAGCTCAGCAATTCTTTTCTTGATTTCTGTGAAGTTTGAAAGGGTACCTCCGATCCATCGCTCTACCACGTATGGCATATTGAGGGATTCCGCAGCATTTTTGACTGAAACCTTAGCCTCAGGCTTGGTTCCAACGAAAAGCACTACCTTGTTGCGGGCACCTAGGGTCTTTACGAACTCGAGAGCTTCATCAAGCATTCCGCTTGTCTGCTCAAGGTCGATAATATCGCCTTTGTTCTTAGTTGCGTATATATATGAAGAAACAGAAGGGTGTCTTCTGGTCTTTGAGTATCCATAGTGCGCTCCGGCAGCGAACATTTGCTCCACGGAAACACTCTTATTTTCTGCGCTCTTTGCTACTTTTTGCATGAATCCATACTAACAGAAAGTCCTAAATTTTGCAAATTTATACGGTTTCAGTCTGATATTATTTAGTCTTTGACCAAAAGGCTTTTTTCGGGTAGTATGAGCTATATGAGACAATCTAAACTTTTCACAAAAACAAGGAAAGAAGCTCCATCAGATGAGGTCGCCAAGAACGCTCAACTTTTGATTCGAGGTGGATTTGTGCACAAAGAAATGGCAGGAGTATATTCCTATCTTCCACTTGGACGTCGTGTGCTTTTGAAGATTGAAAATATAATTCGCGAAGAAATGGATGCGATTGGCGGACAGGAAATTCGAATGGCTACTTTGCACCCAAGCGATAATTGGAAAAAGACTGGAGGTTGGGACGGAGTAGATGTACTTTTTAAATTACAAAGTCGAACTGAAAAAGAATATGCATTAGGGCAAAGCGAAGAAGAAATCGTGACTCCTATTGCTCAGGAATATGCGAGTTCATACAAAGATTTACCTGTGGCTATTTACCAGATCGGACAAAAATATCGAGATGAGCTCCGAGCCAAGAGTGGCATCATGCGCGGACGAGAATTTGGCATGAAAGATATGTACAGTTTTCATGCATCCCAGGAAGATTTCGATCGTTTTTACGAAATTGCCAAACAAGCATATTTCAAGATATATGATCGCTGCGGCTTGGTAGCAAAGGTCACTGAGGCTTCTGGAGGTAGTTTTTCTGAAAAGCTTTCTTACGAATTTATGGTACTAACTGATGCAGGAGAAGATGATATTTTATATTGTGAATCTTGCACACATTGCGCTAATACTGAAGTGTCAAAAGTTTCCGAAGGTGGTACTTGTCCTAAGTGTGGCAATGGCATGCTAAAGAAAGCCAGAGCAGTAGAAGTCGGTAATGTATTTGATCTCGGACAAAAGTACCCAAAGAGTTTTGATTACACTTACAAGGATGCCAATGGTGAGGATAAGCATCCTATTGTTGGTTGCTACGGCATAGGTACTACAAGACTTATGGGTACTGTGGTAGAGGCCTTAGCAGACGACAAAGGTATCGTTTGGCCTGAAAGCATTGCACCATTTAAAGTTCACTTGCTTGCTCTTGGTGAGGATGAAGCTGTGAAAAAACAAGCAGACGAAATCTATGAGACTTTGGTAAAGAGTAATGTTGAAGTATTGTTTGATGATCGCGCGGGATTTACTCCTGGCGAGAAATTCTCTGATGCAGATTTGCTAGGTATGCCTATTAGAGTCATTGTATCTGCCCGCAGTATGAAAGAGGGCGGAGTCGAGGTCAAGAAACGTACAGAAGAAAAAGGCGCAGTTATGTCGACTACAGATTTGCTGAAATTACTAGCAACTAAAAACTAGAACCTATCTCCTATTTATGATGTTCGAAAGATTTTACAAATTAGTTTCAAACGATATTGGTATTGACCTTGGTACTTCGAATACCTTGGTGTATTTGAAGGGCCATGGCATCGTGATCAACGAGCCATCTGTAGTAGCAGTCAACATCAAGACCAATCAAATTCTCGCTGTGGGAATCAAAGCAAAAGAAATGCTCGGCCGAACTCCAGGTCATATCCGCGCGGTACGTCCGCTTGTTGATGGAGTCATCTCTGATTTCGAAGTTACCGAAGAAATGCTTTCTTACTTAATTAGTAAAGCCGACAAGATGTCCAAGAAGCTTGCCAAGCCTCGAGTCGTAGTGGGCGTGCCTTCTGGTACTACCAATGTCGAGACTCGCGCAGTATATGATGCAGCTCGTAGTGCAGGTGCTCGCGAGGTATATCTAGTAGAAGAACCTATGGCGGCGGCGATAGGAGTTCGTCTACCAATCAAAGACCCAGTAGGATCAATGATTATTGATATCGGTGGAGGTACTACAGACATAGCCGTGATATCTTTGGGAGGAATTGTGAAGTCAAAGAATTTGAAAATTGCAGGAGATAGATTGAACAACGACATCATTTCCTATATGCGCGATGAGTTTAAAATATTGATCGGTGAGCGTACAGCAGAGATGGTCAAGATAGCTATTGGTTCGGTCCTTCAGGGTGAATACATGGAGACCGAAGTGCATGGTCGCGATTTGCTTACAGGTCTGCCTCGTGAAGTAGTAGTCACAGATTCTGATATTCGAGAGGCAACTAGTACTTCGATCAAGGAGCTCGTGAGTGGAGTCAAAGACATGCTGGAATCAACCCCTCCAGAAATTCTCTCAGACATAATGCATCGGGGTATTACGCTCTCGGGTGGTGGAGCGCTTATTCCAGGACTCGACCAGCTTTTAGGTAGCGTGCTCAAAATACCAGTATATGTAGTCGACGATCCATTGTCTGCTGTGGCTCGAGGTACCGGTATTATTTTAGATGACATTGAATCATATAGAGAAGTTTTGATAGGTAATCAAGATGAGCTACCTCCTAGATAGAAAAAATAAAAGAAGAAAGATGTCCGCTATTGTTGTCGGATTGGTTTTTTTAGTTTTGATATTTTATTTTAGGTCCGGTGTATTTAAGGGTCTTTCTGTGACGGCTCATACTATATTTCGTCCTGTCATGGTATTAAGCAATGCTGTTAGTTCAAAATTCTCTGGAATTGGAAACTTTTTCTCGAGCAAAAATTCTTTAATTAAAGAAAATGAGAGTCTCCGAGAATCACTCACCGAAAATTTTAATCAAATGACCAATTACAATTCTTTAGTTGATGAAAACAATCAGCTCAAAGAGATTTTGAACCGTAAACAGAATCCAAATATGCGGGACAATATGGTGCTCGGAGCGATACTAGAGAAGCCAAATCATAGTGCCTACGACACCATCATTATAGATATCGGCGAGAATCACGGGGTCAAGGCAGGTGATATAGTTTTTGCAGATGGTTATGTACCTATTGGTCGGGTAGATACTGCTTTTCGTTCTACATCAAAAATTGTTCTTTTTTCTACAAGTAGGGTTGTCACCGAAGTTATAGTGAGTGGCCAAAATATTTTTATGCAATTAGTCGGCCGAGGCGGAGGTAATTTCGAAATGATTTTGCCTAGAGATTCAGTTATTGAAAAGGGTACCGAAGTAGTTTTGCCTGGCATGCATCCTTATACTGTGGCTGTAGTCGAGACTACTATTTCAGATCCTCGAGATGCTGCTGCTCACGCATTATTGGTGAGTCCAGTAAATATTCAGCACTTGAAATTTGTACAGGTTAAAAAAGAATAATACGTCCCGCCAGAGCCGTATCTTAAATGAGGATACGACACGATTCAGCAGAATCGCTTGCGTGACGTGATTTGCAAAATAATGAATTTTAAAATTGAGAAAAAATTAAAAGATAGACTGGGAAGAGTGGGAGTGCTTGAGACCCCTCATGGTGTGATAGAGACGCCAGCTTTTGTTGCGGTTGGAACCAAGGCTACCGTGAAATCTCTTAGTCCAGAGCAAGTGAGAAATGCTGGCACTCAAGTGGTGCTCGGTAATACCTATCATTTATTTCTTCAGCCAGGGGATGAGATCGTAGCTAAAGCTGGAGGCATAGGTAAATTTATGAATTGGCCTGGTCCAACGATGACTGACTCGGGTGGATTCCAGGTATTTTCTCTCGGGGCTGCTTATGGAAAAGATATTTCCAAAGTTACCAAGATAACTGATCCATCTTTACTTATACCTGAACGCTTTGACGATAGTGATGCTCCACGTTTGGCCAAGATTGGTCAAGATGGAGTTTCATTCAAGTCTCATCTTGATGGTTCGATACATTACATCACTCCAGAGAAATCTATCCAGATTCAGCACAATCTCGGTGCAGATATTATTTTTGCTTTCGACGAATGCACCAGTCCTGCAGAAGATTTGAAATATCAGACCGAGGCCCTTGAGCGTACCCACATTTGGGCGAAGCGATGTCTCGATGAGCATCAGAAATTAAATACTGAAAACAAGATTGCTTTATTTGGTATTGTACAGGGAGGTAGGGAAGAATCTCTCCGCAAGGAATCCGCTACTTTTATGAAAGGTTTAGATTTTGATGGTTTTGGCATTGGTGGTTCTTTTGCCAAGGAGGACATGTCTACAGCAGTAAAATGGGTCAATGAGATTTTACCTGAAGAAAAACCTCGCCACCTCCTTGGTATCGGTGAGCCAGAAGATTTGTTTATGGGTATTGAAAACGGAGTGGATCTTTTCGATTGCGTGCTACCAACTCGCTTGGGACGTAACGGCACTATATATACCAAGAAGGGTAAAATAATAATAATGAACAAAGAATTTCGTACTGACTTTGGACCACTGGACGAAGGTTGCGAGTGTTACACATGCAAGAATCTCGCCCCGTCAGAAGCCGGAGGCTTTCATTCGGGGTATACTCGGGCATACATAGCGCATCTTTTCCACGGCAAGGAAATGCTCGCCGGAACTCTGGCTTCGACTCACAATCTTTATTTTATCGTAAACTTGGTAAAGAATATCCGACAGTCGATGCTGGACGACACCTTCTATGACTTCAAAGCGGAGTTCCTAAAAGGGTATTTGAAATAATTGAATAAAACCTAATTTTAAGCTAATATAAACACATGGAAGGCTCAGATTTTCTAGATAAAAAATACCCTGATTTGGCAGGTTCTAAAATAGTTGATAGAATTGCCAAAAAACTTAAAAGACAAGGCAAAGAAACTCCTTACGGAAGAAGTGAGCGTGCAAAAGCATATGTCGACCGCATTGCAAAGTTTGCAGAAATAGAGCGTGGGGATGGCCGAACAGGTTTTGATATTTTGAAACAAAAAGTCCTTGACCGCTACGTTACTAAACAAGATGAAATACCTGAAAGCTATTGGAAACTTCAGGAGAAAATAATGCGAGAGCGAGGGCAAGGTGGAGACTGGGCCAATGCTAGTGAGGCAGACAAAAATGAATTAAAAAGACAAAATTCTGAAGGAGTACTAGGTGACCAGCGAGCATCTCTGGAGCAGTGGGTAGACTATCTGGGTACAGATGATTCTAGCTATATTCCCAATGAATTAAAATACTGGATCTTGAGAAATGTACTTGGACTGCAGGAATATGACAAAGAGAAAAAGGAGTTCCCAAAGAGGTCAAAGGGCACGGTAAAACAATTCCCAGATATAAATTACGAAGCACTTGGGTACCTTGTCGACGCAGTCAAGAAGAAGCTGGGGGGCACTGCTATGGAGTTTGAGCATGATATTCAGCCGGATGAACGCGCCGAGTTTTTAAAATTCTTAGAAAAAGAAGATTTTGCTAAACTGTATGCTTGGGCGAATGAGCTGATGAATCCTATACCAGAGCATCTACTACCTGTAACAGACGGAGAGTGGAGAAAGTATGATCAAGGCTCGGATGCATCGAATCTTGTAAAAACTATTAGAGGCAAAGGTACCGGTTGGTGCACAGCAGGCGAAAATACGGCAAGAGCACAGCTTGGTAGTGGAGATTTCTATGTTTTCTATTCTTTAGACGATGATAAAAAAGCAACTATTCCAAGAATCGCTATCCGAATGGAGGGAGACAAAATTGCTGAAGTTCGCGGGGTGGCGTATAAACAGAATCTTGATCCGTACATGAATGATGTACTTATAGCAAAGCTGGACGAATTCCCAGACAAGAAAGACTATATTAAAAAGGATGCTGATATGAAGATGCTGACCGATATAGAAAACAAAATTAAGAAACAAGAAGCTTTGGGTAGGAGCGAGCTTATCTTTTTATATGAAATAGACTCAAAAATCACCGGCTTTGGGTACCAAGACGATCCTCGTATTAAAGAGCTAAGAAAAAATAGAGACCCAAAACAAGATGCACCGATAGTTTTTGAATGTGAGCCAAACCAGATTACGTGGAATAAAGATGAAATTTCTACCAATACAAAAGTTTATGTCGGCCCACTGTTTAAGGGAGTTTTTATTTTACACCTCGAACACATCTATGCCTCATTTCCAGAGATGGAAGTTAAAAAAAGTGATTTGGAAATAGGCGGACAGACAAAAGAACAACTTAAGGCTCAGTTACTAGAAAAAGGATTTAAGATAAGTCTTTATGCAGAAGATATGCTCGATAGTCCAGATTTTACTACGCTAGCAAATCGTGAAAATATAAAATTAGCAAGATTGAAAGTGAAAGATCTAGGATTTACGAGTAATCCTACAACTGATGAGCTATATGCTAAAGCAAAAGAGTTCGGGCTTGAATTGTGTCCAGCAGAAGTCGGGCCTCATCAAAGATTGAAAGACAAAGATCAGCCTCTAGATCAATGGTATCGTATTGCAATGAAACAAATTGCAGACCGGAGTAGCCGCCCGCGCGTCTTCGGCGTCGGACGCCGCGGAGGTGGGCCGTGGCTGTACGACGGTTGGGCGAATCCCGCGCGCGAGTGGAATCTCGGCAGTGAGATCGTGTTCCGTCTACCAAGTTAGTTACTTAAAATCTTTATTCTTTTTAACTTTTTGAATCTTGGATTTTTTGACTCTTTGGGTTTTTGAAATTTTTAGTATACTAAGTTAGGTTTGGTTGAGTCCGGCGGTCAAGGCTTCCGGAGACCAGGCTGGCAAACATAGACTGAGAGCGTGAACGATCAAGGTTTTTCACGGAGGGTTTATGCTTTTTCTTTAAAAAAGAAAATACTTGGTGTGTAGTACTTCTGGATTTTCGATCCCAAATAATATACAGCCCGACAGACGACTTCGTGGGCAGTGGCATGGATGGTATTACACATGAAAGCAGACCGGAATAGCAACCCGAACGTCTTCAACGTCGAACGCCGCGGAGGTGGGCAGTGGCTGAACAACAATTGGGCGAATCCCACGAACAAGTGGAATCTCGACAATGAGATCGTGTTCCGTCTAGGCAAGTCATTTCTTAACCGCACTATAATGTGCGGTTTTTCTTTTCTGGATTGTCCAAGCTTTTCCGCCAGCCACCGAGCATCTTGCCGACTTCTTCTAGTTTGAGTGCGACGGTCTCGTATTGTTTATTCGAGATCAGCTTGCCTTCCCAGGCCACACTAATTATGAATTTGAGTGTATCTAAAATTAAAATACAATCAGTAATCTTTTGAGCTTTTTTTCTTTAGTAATAAAATAGGTTATATATGATAAATCAAGTAAGTCTAAGAATTTATGTTCAATCCGGGAGCCTATCGTATAGCGTGCTCCTTTAGCGATATGAGGAACAATATCAAGCCAAAGCAAATACCCCTCTTTGATCCTAGAGAGGACCGAAGCGTCTCGAGAGAGAGAGAGAGAGAGTAGAAGCGCCGGAATTTTTCATACTTATGATAATATCATTTCTTTGTCAAATTTGCTTCTATCATGGCGAGAGTTCCTAGCTGGTAAGAGAAAACGTAAAGATGTGGAGGAATTTTCAGTTAATCTAACGGACAACATTCTTTCTTTGCATCAAGATTTGAAAAATAAAACATATATACATGCTGGGTATCATGCATTTAACATATCAGATCCAAAACCAAGGAACATTCACAAGGCCACCGTCCGAGACCGATTACTCCACCACGCAATCTATCGAATCCTGTACCCTCATTTTGATAAAAAGTTTATTTTCGACTCATACTCCTGCCGAGTAGATAAAGGCACCCACAAAGCCATAAATAGATTCCGCACTTTTTCTAGAATGGTTTCCAAAAACAACACTAAAACCTGCTTCATATTAAAGTGCGACATCAGAAAATTCTTCGCCAACATAGACCACCAGATCCTCAAGTCCATACTGTCAAGGGGCATCCTCGACATAGATACTCTCTGGCTACTTGGGCAGGTTATAGACAGTTTCCAACCAAATCATATTTACGCTATAGCTGATATAAGAAAAGGCTTACCACTAGGTAATTTAACCTCACAACTTTTGGTTAATATATACATGAATGAGTTTGATCAGTATATGAAAAGAGAACTGAAAGTGAAATATTATATTCGCTATGCGGATGATTTTGTGATCCTGAGTGAAAATAAAAAATATTTAGAAGATTTGCTACAATATATCGTAGTATTTTTGGAAGAAAAATTAAAACTACAACTTCACCCAGACAAGGTATTTATTAAAACTTTTACTTCAGGTGTAGATTTTCTCGGCTGGGTGCATTTTTCCAGGCATAGAGTATTGCGGACAGCGACGAAGCGACGGATGCTGAAGAATTTGAAATGGAATCCGAGTGAAGAGTCGAAAAAGTCGTATTTGGGAATGCTTTCGCATGGGAATGGGTATAAATTGGGAATGATACTAAAACCCTAATTTATCAACATTTCTATTGCATTTTTTCTACAACTTGTTATACTTTTGTCAATTAAATGGGACCGACCAAAAAAATTAAAAAGGTGAAAAAGCCCGGCAAGAACTGGAAGAAATTTTGGAAGCTCGGGGCTGATGAGTTCAATACTCAATTTTTCGGCGTGAACAAGGATGGTGAGATGACTGCTACCGAAGGTCACCACATTTACAATATTCATGATCTAGCAAAAAAATACGGCACACCTCTTCAGGTAGTTTTCCCATTCATGATCGAAGACCGATTGAAGGACTTGATCGGATATTTCCAAGCCTATATTAAGATATTGGGTTACAAAGGTAAATTCTTCTATCACTATCCCATGAAGGTGAATCAGAACAAAGAGTTCATTTTGCCACTTTTGTCTGAGGGAGCTAATTTGGAGGTGACTTCTGCAAACGAGCTTTGGATTGTGAAGAAATTGTGGGAAGGTGAGAAATTTAATACCAAAATTCGAGTACTCTGCAATGGTCCAAAGACCCATCAGTATCTCGACCTCGTCGAAGAATTGCGTGGCAAGGGTATGAACATTGTTCCTATTATAGAATCAATGGAAGAATTAGAGCGTATTTCAAAATACAAAGGTGATGTAGGAGTTCGAGTCGATCTCAATATCAAAGCAGATACTCATTGGGACAAGAAATTTGATCGTTTTGGACTTTCTGAAAAAGATGTACTCGATCTCGGTAAGCTCAAAAATCTTAAGATTATGCATTATCACCTTGGTTCTCAAATCAAGACCCAGAAGAGTATTCTCGATGGTGTGAAGCATGCATTTAGTATCTATGCCGAGCTACAGAAGACACACCCAAACCTCGACACACTTGATATCGGAGGAGGTTTCGGAGTCCCTTATGAAAAGGTAAAGTTTTATACAGCAAAAGGTGTATCAAGCAAGATAATCAAGATTCTTAAAAATCTTTCCGACAAAGCCGGTATCAAGCATCCCAACTTGGCAGTAGAGTGGGGTCAATATATTGTCGCTCCTGCTCAGGTCACAATATACAAAGTTATCTCTGAGAAAACTATTCCAAAGGCCAATGCCAAGAGTTGGTATATCGTAGATGGTTCATTTATGAACGATCTCAAAGATACCTGGGCTATTCATCAGAAATGGCACACCATACCTGCAAACAATATGCACAGCGCGCTCAAAACTGTATGGCTTGCTGGTAGTACCTGTGATTCTGACGATAAATACACAGCTGGAGGCAATTATATTTTAATGCCCAAACTGCACGAAGACAGAGATCAATTAATCGCTCTTTTGGATACCGGTGCTTATCAGGATGCACTTTCTTCTCATCACTGTCTATTGTCGGCGCCAATGAAAATCGTTGCTCAAGATGGAACTATCAAAATAGTCCGCAAAAGAGAGACTGCTGACTCTATCGGCAAGCTCTTCGGCTGGAACGGCGACCATAAATAAGCTAGAATAAGGTATGTCTAAAAAAATAAAAGGCTTATCAAAAAATGCCTTGTATGTAGTCGCTGTCGTTATTTTTATTTCAATATTTTTGATTACATCTTTCTCTGGTAATCACAAAGTATCCGATATCAAAGAAGTTTCTATCGCAGGAAAAAATATAAAAGTCGAGGTGGCTGCATCTCAATCCAGCCAAGAACAAGGGCTCTCTGGTCATATTAGACTAAAAGATGATGAGGGTATGCTTTTTGCTTTTGACCATTCGGCAAAGTATTATTTCTGGATGAAGGAAATGACTTTTCCCATCGATATTATTTGGATTAGCCAAGACAAAAAGGTAATTTATATAAAACAAAATGCTACGCCCAAAGATGGTTTGAAAACTTTCGGTCCCGATACTGATAGCATGTATGTGCTCGAAGTAAATTCTGGTTTTTCAGATAAGAATAATCTTCAAATAGGGGACAAGATAAAGTTTATTTACTAATATAAAATTATGAAGAGAAAACTCCGTCATTTCTGACGGAGTTTTCATTTTTTGTGCAGGTATCTATAAGCCGAATTCTGTGTCCTGACCGAAATCAGGATGACAATCATTTATCTAGGCCAGGGATTGCTCCCAAGCTCAAGCGATTCTTCTCTTCTTGCGAAGAGACACGATCTTGCACAGAGGTAAGGATTTAGCCGTTTCACCCTGATATTTCTATCAGATTATTCCTTGCGGAATCCTAGCCTTTCGGCGTCGGCGTCTCTGCTCGCACCTATGTATTGCTACATGCGGGCGTTACCCGCTACCATTCCCAGCCTTTTGGGCTTGCGCTGTGTTCGGACTTTCCTCTCTGATATTATCAGAGCGATTGTCCAATACCTGCCCAAATATCATACAATACTTGCAATTTATTTTCAAGTGTGATATACTATGGGTGTGAGTGTAAGGGTTAAACTTACATTTATCGTAAACAACATATGTGCTACAAAAGGCGCCGCAAGGCGTCTTTTGTTTTTTCAATTTACAATTATTAGAGAGTGCTAATGATGATGGCTATGACCCAAAGCACTTTTACCCTTGTATCCTTTGAGCAAATATACTGCTAGAAGGGTAGTGATAGGCACAGTGAGCACCAACCCTATGCTTCCGACTATTGTTCTAACTATTTCTACTGCAAAATGCTCCTGACTCACCACAAATCTAAGAGGGTAATCATAACTCGATATCAATAGTAGTAAAGGCAGAGAAGCGCCGGCATAGGCCAATACCAGAGTATTCACCAAGGCCGAGACATGCTCTCTACCTACTCTCATGGCTTTTTGATAGACTTCTTTGTGATTGAGATGGCTAGCAGAATTGTATATTTCACTTACTACTGCAGATTGAGTTACTGCGATGTCGTCCAATATTCCCAATACACCTATCAAAATACCACCCAATAATAATCCATGAAAATTAAGTTTTGTTGCACTTCCCAAGCTCAAGAATAATGCTTCTTCGGTTTCAAAACCAGTCAATTGCATAATCCAAACAGAAAAATAGGCCAATATACCTGTCAGTATTACAGCAATAATAGTTCCTCCAAATGCCACCGAGGATTCTCGATTGAAGCCGTGGGTAAAATAAATTGCAATAAACAATATCACTGTAGCAAAACTGACACTGACTAATATAGGAGAATATCCCTTTGCCAACATGGGGAGTAGTAAATATATTATTACCAAGAATCCTCCCATCAAACTAAGCAAAGATCTAAATCCTTGTTTGCCGCCAAAGATCAGGATAGTCAGTGCAAAAACCAAAAATAGTATTCCTATGGGAAACTGTCTATCTCTTTCTCTTACGATATATCTTTCGATTTCATCTGGTGTGGAGGTTTTTTCGATAAAGACTACATCTCCTTTTTTCAATTTGATGTAATCATTTTCCAGATTTATGATTTTGCCTTTTTCCAGTCCATCAATTATTTCTACAGAAAGTGTTTGTGTTAGGATTTCCAATTATTTATCGATTTCTCCTAGGATCTGGCTGTTTTCTTCCTTGATTACTTCAAGCACTTTTGCTCTATTCAAATTGATACTTTCTGCGAGCAGGGGACTTGCTACAAGTAATAATACGAGACAGATTAAGATTTTCTTTATTGTCATTGGCACTTATATATTTTACCACAATGTTTCAAGATTCATTTTACTAAATGAGCAGTTGGCTTGCTTACGGTCCACGCAACAAAAAAGCCCTGCCGAAGCAGGACCTTTTTTCTACGCGTGGACCGTACAGGACTCGAACCTGCCACCCCCTCATTGCAAATGAGGTGCTCTACCAGATGAGCTAACGGCCCATATTTATACAGAGATGATTATACCTTTTTTTATTCGATAAGACAAGTTTTTTAACGTATAAACCGCGCCAGGGGAAATACTCCCTGGCGCGGCAAATGCTACCGATATCCGAACCACAAATATACTTCGATGGCGATCGAACAGCAAATCAATACTGATGCGATCGCCGTGAAGGCTTTGTGGATTTCGACCACTGGCGGGTGCTCCCACCCCAATGGGCTCTTTCGAAGCTTGTGACCGCTGTAGGCCCCCACGCCCAGAAAACCGAGAACCAGCACTCGAAGCACCAAATCAGTGGTAGACATGATGCTTGTGCCGAAAATCATTGCTTCTCGCACCGCTGCGAGGTACACCGTCGAGATGGCCGCGAATAGCACCATCCCACCGAGGAGAGCGTGTTTCCTAGTTCGCACCGCCGGCGCGAACGAGAGATACACGATCACCATGAACATTGCCAACAACACCAGTAGCCCCATGCGACCCCCTCAAAGAATTTCATCTGGAAATAGATTACTAAAACATGATTGAAATGTAAAGTCCACCCCTGTTGTTTTTTGGCTGATTTCTGCTACTATGTTAGGAGTTCTTTTAGTAATTGAATACATTCGGGAGTAGCTCAGCGGTAGAGCGATCGCCTGTTAAGCGATTGGTCGTAGGTTCGATCCCTACCTCCCGAGCATTGGAAATAACCTTATAAAATAAAGGTATTTTTTTCTACCACAAATCAAGTTCGAACCTAGTGAGTTTTTGTGTATAATATAGATATGAAAACTATAGGAATAATTGGTGGGTTAGGACCAGAAA
Source organism: Minisyncoccota bacterium (assembly GCA_018061035.1). Classification (GTDB taxonomy): domain Bacteria; phylum Patescibacteriota; class Minisyncoccia; order Phycocordibacterales; family UBA9973; genus UBA9973. Next base: position 42,687 of record JAGOUX010000006.1, read on the forward strand.
CAACTTCCGAGTTTTATTTGGATATTGTTTTTTCTTGTCAAAAAAAGAACAAAACTGCTAGACCTGCAATTCTTATATCTAGTGTTCCTTTGCCTTACCAAATAGAGGAAGATTTAATTCTAAAAAATGAGGGTTCTGAGCGTTATATTCCTTTCCTGACACAAGAAGCAAAACGGCTAGAAAAAGCAGGTGCTGATTTTATAGTAATGCCTTGCAACTCCTTGCACGTCTTTATAGAAGACATAAGGAAAGCAGTTTCAATTCCTGTATTAAGTATTGTTGAAGAAACCGTTAAGTTTCTCAAATCTGAAAATATGCATAGGGTTGGCATAGTTTCAACATCTGCCACAATTAAAAATAAATTATACGAAAATGCTTTTGTTGAAAGTAATATAGGATACATTACCCCTAATGAATTACAGCAGGCAAAGATGGGTAAGTTTATTCTCAATCTCGTTACTGGTCAGCAGAAAAATCAAGACAGAGAAGAGCTTATCAATATAATAAATGATTTTGAAGATAAGGACTTAGATTGTGTTATTTTAGCTTGCACCGACTTACAACTACTTATACCTCATCATCCTACACTCAAAATCTTTGATACAATGAAAATATTAGCTGATGCAACAGTTAAAGGCATTCTTTAATAATAGCTATTCGAACATCATCCCAGGTTCGGAGCTCGTTAAAATCTTAGGCCACCTTCGGGTGGTCTTTGATTTTTTGAGCTCGGGAGAGAAAGCCAACTGCTTGGCTTTCGTGTAGGGAGCGAAAAGCTTTTCGTTATGAATTGAAAATTCATCGAAAAGGTATACTGCCCCTGTAAGGGGAGATCACCCTACCTCCCGAGCTCGTAAATAATCTTATTTTTCAAGGTTCAATTTTCCTACAAACTTAGGAAGCTCGAACCTATGATATACTTGTGAGATAAATGATTAAAATCGAAAAAACACAAATATGGAAAAATGATGAACGAGGCATAGCTTACGGATTTTCTGCACGAAAAAGTTCATACTTTATAGTCCTTAGTAGAAAGAAAGGCACTACTAGTGGAGACCATTACCACAAAGGCACAATTAAATCCAAAAACCCAGAGGTATTTTATTTCGTAAGTGGTAAAGCCGAATTGACGACTTGCGATATAAAAACAGGAGAAGAGAAAGTATTTCAATTAGAAGAAGGGGTAAAAATTGAGATACCTCCATACATATACCATTCTTTTAAGGCACTTACCAATATAATTTTATTAGAACTAAATACTAATAAAGAAGATTTTGATAAATACGAGTCAGATACAGTTAAAGATATTCCTTAGGAGTTAATTATCGCCATACGAACATCATCCCAAGTTCGGAGCATCAAAATTGACCTTATAATACAAGGGTCTGTTTTTTGATTTAGGATAATGTTCGAACCTTTTGATATAATAATGAAATGAAATTTTTTAGAAATGGTTTATTAACAGGGTTAGCTCTTCAGTTTGCGATTGGTCCCGTTTTCTTTTATATAATAAATTTAACACTACAAAAAACAATTTTTCATGGTTTGATAGGTGCCTTGGCGGTTGCTATTATTGATTTTTCATATGTCGGACTTGCAATATTAGGTATTGGAAAAATTTTAGAAAATAAAAAAGTTAAAAAAATATTTGGTATTATTAGTTCTGTTATTTTAGTTATTTTTGGTTTTATAATAATAAAAGGTATAACAAATATAGATATTTCAAACAAAACAATAGGTTCAATAAGTTTATTGTCGAGCTTTGTTTCAGTATTACTTTTAACCATTTCTAATCCAATAACCATAGTTCTTTATACTGGCATATTAGGCACAAGAGGGATAGATAAAGATTATACTAAAAAAGGGCTATTCATTTTTGGTTTTGGGATTGGAATGGCAACATTGATATTTATGAGTGCCTCAGTAAGTTTATTTTCTGTAATTAAAGGAGGTGTTCCCTTAATTTTAATTCAAACAATGAATTTAGTAGTAGGGTGTCTCCTTATTGGATACGGGGGATTAAGATTTATAAAGGTTTTGAAATAATACTAATTCGAACATCGTCCCAAGTTCGGAGCCTGT
>JAGOUX010000014.1 GCA_018061035.1 Minisyncoccota bacterium
AGGAGATAGCTGAAGGCCAAGCGTAACGAACGCTTCGGAGACAAGGCTCTACCGCAGTAAATATCTAAAATCAGAAAACCGTCCTAGGGGCGGTTTTCTGTTTCTAATACAGTCTATATGTGGACATAGTCGAAAAAACTTGGAACCAGATACATGAGTTTGTTTTTATTGTTCATCACCTTCTACTTCGATCGAATTAACGTAATAAAAATACGATATTTGCAGGGTATGGTTACACGTACGGGCAGTAGAACTAGCACTTCCCATTAGCCAGGAGAAATGCAATCATATCAAGTAATGTCAAAGCTTCCTGAACCGATATTCATACCTAAACTACTAGATACGACCATCGCTGGCCTGGGAATACAATTTCCACTGATCATAGTTGATAGCAATATATGGAACTGGCGTGAAAACAGCCTACAAGAAATACGTCCGTTAGCAGACAACTTAATAATTGACCCTGCCACGCTCCGTCTTATCTACAAGGAAGCGAAAGAGAATAAGAACTTTAAAAAGATCGGCTACCCTGAATTCGAGCCGGAGAATCTATACAGCGATCATACTCTCAGGGCAGAAGTGATTCGCATCTGCATCCAAGACCAAATATCTAAAGGGGCAAATAACTTAGTTGCACCCTACTTGTACGCCGAAGATACTGACGATGTAAAATTCAGCCTCAACTTAACGCTTATCTCTGAGACAGTTCAATATTTGAAAGAGGAAGGCATAGAGCTACCGTTGTATGTAATGATTTGCATAGGAAATACAGTTCTCCAGCGTCCACTGCTCATTAACCACATCATTGATCGTTATAACGATTCTTTCGAGGAAAGGGTGAGTGGTTTCTTTCTGAGGGTTAATGATATTGATGCTGAAGTTGCTGATACAGAAACTCTTCTAGGCTATGCTGGTTTGGTTTTCCGGCTCGCAGAATATAAGCCAACATACGTTAAATCTGTTGGCGTTTTTGGCGAGATCCTTTCAGCGGTAGGAGCAAGCGGTTATAGTTGCGGGTTGGCGTCTGGTGAAAGTTTTGCGATTAAAAATCTCCAGGGAGGGGAAGATGCTAAAGGGGGTGGTCGTCATCACAAGAGAATCTATATTCCGGAAATATTCGATTACATCAACGATGAGGAAGCCAAGAAAATTGGCTATACGTGCAATTGCCACGCGTGCCAGGGTCGTCTAATAGACGATGATAAAACCAAAAAGCTACACCTTCTCTACACACGGCTAGCAGTTATGGACGAGATGCAGAAGATGGATCGCACACAACGCATTGCTTATTTGCGTGAACGATTGAGCGATGCGATGGGTCTCATTCAGGGTTATCGAGATAGATACGGCGCGTCTCTTAAGACTGCGCACATACCAAAATGGCTTGCAGTACTTGATGCTGCAAGTACTTGGAAGGGTAGCAGTGAGGAAGATGAGGAACTGTCTGAGCTCCTGGCTGAAATTGATGGACTGGAATGATTAAAATTGTACCTGATGCAAATATTATTCTTTCAGGCTTTCTTGGTTACCACAGCAAACCAAGAAAGCTTATTAATCTTGCATTAGCAAAAAAGATTACCCTATACGGTTCAGAGGATACGTATAGAGAGTTTATTGAGAAAATAAACCTTCCAAAATTTAAAAAGTATATTGAGAGACAGGTCTTTACACCGGAAAAATTAATCGTTGATTACAGAACTTTTGTGAATATGGTCGAGCCAACTCCGGCAATGAAGACGCCAGGAATAGTTCCAGATGATCCAGATGATGATATGTATTTCTGGACAGCTGAAGCTTGCGGTTCGCAGATTCTCATTAGTGGAGACAGCGATTTACTTAGAGTGAAAAGATATAAATCAATACGCGTATTGGATGTTTCGAGCTTCCTCGAAATATATTCAAAGATTAAACAAGAGTCCTAGCGTAGCTTCTTTTCCAAAAGAATTCCGAAGCAAAACTTCTTTTATTTTCATTAAGGGCATTAGTCCTCCTAGGTTCAAGTATGTGCTTTTTTATGCTCGTTTCTGGGTCAAAACTGATTAAACCCACATTATGTTTTTTAAGAAGATCCTTATTTACTAAATGTATGGTGTTAGAAGGGAGTGCAAGATAAACTCGATCAGCAAAAGCTTTGTACCTGTTTGCTTGATAGAATCCTCTTTTCCAGTCTTTCAATTTAGCCTCGATAGCAATAATGTCCTTCGCTAAAGGAAGCCAACCATTCACCTTGTAATAATATCCATTTGAAGTTTCAACAATATATTTATCTTTCTTTAGCTCTCGAAGAATTTTGTACTTTAGGAAAGATGCTGAGAGGTTAGTTACTTTAACAAGCTCTTGGATACCCACTGGTTCACAACCGTCATCTATATCTGGTAAATATTCAAATGTCTTGAAATAACTTTCATTCAATAACGGTTTGTATTGCTTATTGTCGATTCTCTTTTTTGCTTTCTTTTCGTTAAGCGTTACAAGTACAAGGTCAGCTATACCATACCCCACCCCAACTTCTTGTTTAGTTAGGAAGCCTTCTTGCATGTAGGACTTTTGCAAATGTTTAACAAAAGTTTTCTCAGTCATAGTTCCATTCTAAACAATTTAATAGCAGAAGTCTTAATAACTTATGCACTCTCTATCTGATAAAGACTTTGGAACCGCTCTACAAAAGTAACTGACTTTATTCAGAGTCCTTATTTTTATGGGAAAATGGAACGTTAAACGAAAAAGACTAGTGCTTAAGCTAGTCTTTTCCGAGAAGTTGCCATACCACTTCGAGAATGGCTTTGGAACCACTGAATTATGTTGTGTTTTAATGATTTTTGAACAAATTAATGTTCAAAAATCCCAGGCTGTGGAGGTGGGGAGAATCGAAGTCACGAGTTGCGGAGACATTGCTTCACATGCTCGCAATGTCTCTCGCACTCTCGACCCCGGCTCGCGTACTCGCTACACTCGCACATGCTCCGCCAATTCAATTTCCTCGTAGGCAAAACAGTTTGCCTACTCGCACCCCACATACAAAAACAGACTCCATGCGGAGTCTGTTTTTGTAGTAGTGGAGGTGCGGGAAATTGAATCCCGGTCCGAATCCAGCTTTAAGAGCGAGTCTACGACGCATAGCTACTATTTAAGTTTCGATAAGAGTCTGAAAACAGCAGCGAAACAACTCAAATCTAATCC
>JAGOUX010000010.1:0-1281 GCA_018061035.1 Minisyncoccota bacterium
GAAGAAAATTATCATCCATGACGATGAGCCGGCCGAAGTAGTCGAGTCTCATGTCGCCCGCACCCAGCAACGCAAGCCTCAGAACCAAGTGAAGCTCAAGAGCCTGATCTCAGGCAAAACTATCGCAGCTACATTTCATGTCTCTGATTCTGCTGACGAAGCAGATATCGACAAGAAGGAAGTTACATTTCTATACAAAAATAAAGGAGAGTTCTGGTTCTGCGATCCAGAGAACAAAGCTAACCGCTTCAAATTAGACGAAGCTCTTGTCGGAGATGCAGCCAAGTTTCTAAAGGAAAATGGACCTGTCACAGCACTCGTCTGGACCAACGAAGACGATGAGGAGCGAATCATCAAACTTAGTCTACCGATAAAGATGACCTTCAAGGTCAAAGAGGCTCCCCCAGCAGTACGTGGTGATACCTCAAAGGGAGGCAACAAGACCATTATCCTAGAAAATGGCGCCACTCTCACTGCTCCTATGTTCATCAAAGATGGCGACATGATCAGTGTAAACACAGAAACCGGAGAATACGTCGAGCGAGTGTAAGCGATCGAAGATCAATAGGCAAGCTGGCCATGGCATAAGATCGAGTAACTGCTAAGTAATAAAAAAAGGGCGAGACGTGCATCCCTGCACGGCCTCGCCCTTTCTCCTTCCGCCTAGTAGCTCTTTTTCTGCTCCTCGTGCGCAACTTCGCGCTTCGAGTCGCAGATGAACTGCTCCAGGTCTTCCCATGTGACGCGGAAGACCCTCCCGACCTTGAAAGCCTTGATCTTCTTGCAATTGATCAGGCGGTAAATGGTCTTCGGATCAACGAACAGTTCTTTGGCCACTTGCTCGACGGTAAGGAATCTGGGCTTTTCAGCCCCCTTAGCCTTAGCCAAAAGAAATCACCTCCCCTCAGCTTTCTGAATGGTATTATATCATATTAATATAAAAAGTCAAGCTTACGACGCATTAGAGTGTCCCCCTTCGGCCTCATCCATCTTCTTGAGAATTTCCTCTATTATTTCTCTTTGCGCCCTTGGATTGTTACCTATATGCTCCCCTGTATTTATATGAAAGTTTAGTAGAGCGGCGTTGGGTATTTCTTTCTTTTTTAAAAGACTTTTCAGTTTATTTGCTTCATGGCGAGATTCCTTGGAAAACTGGGGTGCCACTTGTGTCTCTCTTGAAACATTTTTAGGAACAAATGGTCGCTTGTCGTATGTTTTTAAACAATCCTCAAAAAATAATTGTATCTTATCTAAATTATCTGCACTTGCAATATCGAAGCC
>JAGOUX010000010.1:1381-11815 GCA_018061035.1 Minisyncoccota bacterium
GGGGTGCCACTTGTGTCTCTCTTGAAACATTTTTAGGAACAAATGGTCGCTTGTCGTATGTTTTTAAACAATCCTCAAAAAATAATTGTATCTTATCTAAATTATCTGCACTTGCAATATCGAAGCCGTTCTTCTGCAATTCTCTCAAGAATACCAACGCAATAGTGCTCGCACCTCTCTCTTCGGCAATAACTGTAGCTCGAGCTTTGCTAAGATTCTCAGCGTCTATAAGGTTTTGGCTTTTAGATAACCTTGCGTCTACTTTATTAGCTGGCCAGACACCCTCGGCTACGTGTCTAGTATTTCTTAATAAATGCCCACTTTCATGCAAAAGAGTTGCGAATTCTTCCGGAGTAAATGGAAAATTATTTATAATTGAGAATTGTGTCTTGTCACCAGCATCTTCAGTAATTTGTCTATCTTGATTATGTCTTTTGCCTTCAACCTCAAAAAACATAATCGTATTCCCTGACCTAGATTCTAAATTAATCAACTGGTCTAAACTAAATGTTGTGCCAGTATTTGGATTATAAATTCCGAGTTTATAGGGTCTAATGCCTGTATCAGATTTACTGTTAGAATCATCAGCATTTTTGGCAACGATAAATTCATCTTTGCAAAATACGTAAAAGACATCTTCCCCTATTTTACTAGTAATTAAAACAGTGGGTTCACCTTCTACATCAATTATCTTAAACTCCAAATTTCCACCTCCATTTTTTTCAAGTACACGGCGGGCAATTTCAATAGATGGATTAGAACTTTCTGCGGGAATAACTTCAACACCAGTTAGGGCTGCCATCTCAGCATGCTTAAATTCACCACTAAAAGCTCTCTCCTTCCAGTCTGCCCCGATAGACTCAGCTAATTTAAATTCTTTCTTTTTTGGTAATGCTATTTGTTCAAAATTCATATAATTATTGTATCACAAACAAAAAATCCCCTTGCGGGGATTTTTTTTACTTAGCTACGAATGGAAGAAGTCCGAGGAATCGAGCGTGTTTGACTGAGGCAGCCAAGGCTCGCTGATTCTTGGCAGTAACGCCAGTTCTCTTGTGGCTCATTATCTTGCCGTTTGGGTTCAAGAATTTCTTCAAGATCTCAATATCCTTGTAGTCTATGTGCTTTATGTTGTTTGCTGAAAAGTAATCTTGTTTCATAATTGTTTAATTAAAATGGTATATCTTCTGGGTTAATGTCTTCTTCGGGATACTCGATTGAGTCTAGCTCTTCTCCCCCCGCTGGAGCCTGTGTTGGAGCCTTGGTACCCATATCTCCTCCGGTTGGCGCTCCGCCTCGTGGTCCGAACTGGGTTCTGTCTGCGACGATCTCAGTGCGATACTTCTTCTCGCCACTTGTCTTGTCATCCCAACTTCGAGTCTGCATTCGGCCTTCGACTAAGATTGAGTTGCCCTTCTTCATGTACTGAGCGACTGTCTCTGCTTGTCTTCCGAAAACCACGATATTGTGATAATCAGCAGATTCTTGCTTGGCACCATTCTTATCTTTCCAGACACGATTGGTAGCAAGTGAAAACGTGCACACCTTGATCCCAGTAGGAAGTGAGCGAAGTTCTGGGTCGCGAGTAAGGTTTCCAATAACAATTGCTTTATTTAAATACATATTTTTTGAATCAGTTTTTAGGTTCTAGCAACTAGTCACTAGTCCCTGATTAATAATATTATGCAGCAATCATAGCATCAATCTCTTTATCTACTTCTTCTTTGTTCATTGGAGCAGACTCTTCTTCACCTTCCTTCTTTGCGCTCGGAGCTCGCTTGTGTACAGAATCTCGGCCTACGAATCTCTTGGCAGCAATAGTGTTTTCTTTGACTGTCTTAAGTATTAAGAATCGAATTACGTTAACATCAAGATCAAGTTTCTTTTTGAGTTCGAGAACTTGATTCTTTGGCATAGAAAATTTAATCCAACCGAAGTATGCAGTGCTGAATTTACTTCGAACATTGTATACAACCTTAGTCATAGGATAAGCTAGAGGTATCATTTTTGGCATCTCATCGGCAATAGCCTCTCCTTTCAATGAAGCAACCAAGTCCTTTAGGCCACTATATAAGGCTGGAACCTGCTCTTCTGGAGTTGTAGGCACTAAAAGGTACCCGACTTCGTATATCTGTGTTGGGGACTCGGAAAGGTCCATTTCTTCGTTATTTGTCATGTTATTTTCGCTGTCTTGCATGTGAGTTTCATACTAACAAAAAGATTAGAAAAAGTAAAGTTTTCTGGCTAAATAAGGCTAAATGCCGAAAACCCGGCGAGCATTGGCAAGTAGCATCTTCGCCACGACATCTTCGGGCATTTCTTTGATTTTGGCTATTTTTTTAACCACCTCCTGCACATACACTGGTTCATTACGCTTGCCTCTATGTGGAGCTGGAGTCACGTACGGGGCATCAGTCTCGGTCATGATCATGTCTAAAGGCGTAGCCTTTATCACTTCATCGTAATCTGAAGTAAATGTAATTACCCCGGTGAAAGACAAAGTGAAACCAAAATCATTAAATGCCTTGGCCTCTGCTATGCCACCAGCAAAAAAATGCACATCGCCCCTTACCTTGGCATATTTCTTCAAAATTTCTAATGCATCCATATAGGCATTCATTTCAGGATTTTCTTTATTGTTGCGAATGTGAAGCATTAAGGGCTTATCGAATTCATTTGCCAATTCTATCTGCTCAATGAAGGCTTTTTTCTGATTCTCTACATATTCCACATCGCATCTATAGTAATCGAGCCCGCATTCCCCTATCGCCACTACTTTCGGATCTTTGAGCAACTCTCGGTATGCGTCTTTGTCGAACTTCTCTCCACGAGAAGTGAATTCCTTACCCTCATCTCCGAGTTCTTTTACGTCATGAAATGATGCTCCAGTATGGATCGGGTGTAGTCCGATGATTGCGTACACACCTTCGGGATATTCGTGGGCCACTTCTACTGCCTTACGGGATGTATCTATCTGCGTGCCAACATTTATCACCCAAGTGTCATTCTCTAGCGCTCTCATTATCACCATATCTCGGTCAGCATCGAAAGCAGTGAAATTCACATGACTATGGATATCTATGTATTTAGGGTTATTTGATGACATGGTGTTTTCTTTTCTTGTGATTGCTAAATATCGCCAAGAGGACAATAAAGGTAAACAGTACTATTACCGATTTAGATGTGTCTTCATAAAATTGCACAGACGCTGTGCCTGTAACTACACTCTGAGCTCGCACGAACCACAATTCGTCGATAATAAGACCGAGAGAAATAGAACTCAAAATTATATAAAGTGGATAGTGAGCACGACTTCTGTCGAACAAAAGGAGCACAGTGAGTATTATCATCATGATCATCCCATAATCAAAATGGTGAAGTTCGAAACCATAAATAAAAGGATTAGGGTTATAGAGTACCACAGCAAAACGAACGAATAATATTGTGGCAAACACCATAATGACAAACATGAATATCTTGTGATGAAGTTCAAATCTCTCGAGCGTAGTCAGCCCCCGAAGAAGTGGGGCTCGGAATATAAGGGCAAGTAAAATAATTACAAGAATTATAATCATACTAGTCTTTACGCAAAAATAATGGGGCTTCAGGCTTTTTATTTTCTTTAATTAATCGCTTTAGTGTCATGTTAGTTTCTGGCATAATCGGGTCGAGCATTCGAGCTATTTTGTATAATCTGACTACCATATCAGAAATAAGTTTTTTACCTTTCTCGGGATCTACTTTTACAACCTTAAATGGTTCTGTCTCCTGTATGGACTTATCGAGTTCTCCTATTTCATTCCAGATATAATCTACGGCCTGTTTAATCTCGAAGTTATCAAAGAATTTAAAATATTCAGTCATGTCAGTCACTTCTTCTATTTCAGGACATTTATCTAAATACTTTTCAGACAAAGTTAGAATTCGAGATGCAAGATTTCCTAATCCATTTGCTAGACCAGAATTGTACGCATCCTTAAATCTCTCCATAGTAAAAGGACTATCTTCAAAATTCGAGATCTCTTTGGCTAAAAAGTATCGTAATGCATCTGTACCATATTCCTTTACCACTTCTACTGGATCGACTACATTGCCGAGAGTCTTAGACATCTTTACTCCCCCGTCTGCGGTAATGAAACCATTGACTACGATTTGGTGGGAATTCGGGATATCAGCCGCCATTAGCATCGCTTGCCACATAGCAGATTGGAATCTAGTATTATCCTTACCGCAGTATTGAGTTGGCGTACCATTCACCCAGTATTTCTCGAATGTTTCTCCTTCTTCGGGCCATCCTAGAGTAGAAATATAGTTTGTAAGTGCATCGAACCATACATACATTACGTGTGCATCATCTCCTGGCACTGATAGGCCCCAGGGCATCTTTGACTTCAATCGAGAAATCGAAAAGTCTTGCAGTCCTCGCTCGACAAATGCTTTCATCTCGTTAAAACGAAAATCCGGCACGACAAAATTTGGATTCTCCTTATAGAATTTCAAAAGTTTCTCGCCGAAAACACTGTATTTAAAAAAGTAATTCTCTTCTTCAATTATTTCGAGCGCACGGCCGGGGTGTATTGGGCACTGTCCATTCTCGAGCTCGCTATCGCTTTTGGTTTCTTCGCAACCCACACAGTACTTGGCTTGATAATTTTTCTTATAGATGAATCCGTTGGCATTAACACGCTTCCAAAACTCAGTAGCAGCCTTTTCATGCTTGGCATCAGTTGTGCGAATATAGTGAAGATTCGGATCCATGCCAAATATCTTTACGGATTCCTGAAAACGAACAAAGCTATCATCCACGAATTCTTGCGCGGTCTTCCCTGCCTCTTCTGCCTTCTCATATATCTTCATCCCATGCTCGTCTGTGCCGGTGTTAAAGTAAACATCATATCCTTGTAGTTTTTTATTACGAGCAATAATATCAGCGCGTACAAATTCGAGCGCGTGGCCCATATGTAGATCGGCGTTCACATACGGCAATGTAGTGGTCAAATAGAATGTTTTTTTATCTTGGGTCATTTTTTGTTCTAGCTATTATTTTATCCTTCTCGAGATCATTTAGTATTTCCATAAAGAAAACCGCGACAGGGATAGACAATACTATACCCCAAAATCCACCAAGCTCGAATCCAATCATTGCAGCGAGGATGATAACTATCGGTGACAAACCGACAATTTGCTTGATAATCAAAGGTGCAAATAGGAATACCTCGAATTGATGCACGATGAGATATGCGCCAGCAACAGTAAGGGCGCTGGATATGCCACCAGATATATAAGAGAAAGACATCGCTGGAATAAGGGCGATGAGAATACCGTAAGGCACAAGTTCCATGATTCCTGCTATCATCGCCAAAAGAAGCGCATACTGTATACCTATGAGAGAAAGTACGAGATATATGAGTACTGCCACCACGAGACCTAGCACCACCTGACCCTTGAACCAAAGCGCGATTTTTTTACTTGTGCGATCCCATAGATCAACAGCATAATCTTCGTATGTGATCGGGATGATAAGGCGAATGAAATTCTCGATTCCCTTCTCTTGAATAGAAAGATAGAAAGACAAGAGGACAATGAGAACAACATTCATAATGCTTCCGAAAGCAAAAGAGAGTGTATTGAAAAATCCACCCGACAAATTCTGAATGAAAGCCTTGGAAACTGCCATGAGTGAGGCAATAGAAAATCCTCCCGCAAGAGAATTCACCACATCTTTGGCTCCAGAAAAAGCATCATTCTTGAAATAGTCGAGAAAAGCGACATTTGGTATATAAGCAGAAACTATCGAAGCGAAATTGTATATTTCAGTAATAAGCAATGGTGCAAATAAATAAAACAAGGCTGCCATTATAGATATGGACCCAACATACAATAATACTATTCCCAAAACTCTTCCGATATGGGCTTTTTTGAAATATGGTACAGCAGATTCGACAAAAGATGCGATGACTATAGCTGTTAGCAAAATTAGAAAAATATCTCGAAGTATCCAAAACAAAAACAAGAACAAAGCGAGCATACATGCCCGCAACATGGTCCCGGTAGAAATAGAAATCGTGGTAATGTCTTTACTACTAAACATAACTTCATAGTATCACACCCAAAACAAAATTAGAAACCTTTAGAATTTGAGTATTTTGACGAATTTCTTACTGTCCTTAAATGGTCCGATTAAGGCCAAATTGAGCTTTTCATTTACAAAAATTTCTCGAGCAATCTTTTGTATATCCTTGGCAGTGACTTTTCTAATATCTCGAGCCTTATCCTCGATATTTTTTATTTCCTTTTTAAGAAGCTCTTGTCCACCGTAAAAATTGGCTATATCGTCAGAAGATTCTAAGCCTAATTTGGTATTACCTATCAAGCATTCTTTTACTTTTTCTAATTCTTCTTCATCGACAAGCTCATTTTTTAATTTATTACATTCTAAAATTATGGCATTTAGAACTTCATCGATTCTTTTGTTATCGACTCCAGCTGAAATCTGGAAAAATCCATGATCGGTGTATGAATCATTGTAGGCTCGTACATAATACCCCACCCCCATTTCTTCGCGAAGCTTTTGAAAAAGTCTAGAACTCATACCTCCACCCAAAATCCCACCCAATACAGATAGAGCTGGACCTTTTTTAGAAAAGAAATCATGACTACGCACAGCCAAGACAAAGTGTGTCTGATCAGTGTCTTTGAATTTTACTAAAACTTCTGGCTTATTTTGAATTTCTTTTACTTTTACTTTGCCGAGCTTTTTACCACTCTTTACAGGACTAAAGATTTTATTTACTTCTTTCAATACTTGCTTTTCGGTCACTGACCCTGCCACTACGAGAACTGTCGCCTCTGGCAAATAGTGCGCCTGTTTGTAGGTCACAAAATCATCGCGCTTCATCTCGGTGATATTTTTCTTCTCTCCTGCTATGTTCCACCCTGCCGGCTGATCGCCATAAAGAAGCTTCATCAATAAATCTTGCACGTGCCTATTTGGCATATCTTCATACATATTTATTTCTTCGATAATCACACCCTTTTCTTTTTCCATTTCAACTTCAGGAAATGTGGAATTGAGGTATATATCTGAAACAACATCGAAGATCTTGGTGAAATGCTTGGCATCACTCTTGGCATAGTAGCCTGTGTATTCTTGCGCAGTAAAGGCATTGTATTGGCTACCTAGAGCATCCAATTCCTTTGATATATCAATAGCTTTTGGTCTTTTTTCTGTGCCCTTAAAACACATATGCTCCAAAAAGTGCGAGATACCATTTACCCTTTTATCCTCATATTTACTGCCTGTTTCTACCAATACGAGCACAGTAGCTGTGGGATTATCCTTCATTGGAACAGTAATTACCCTGAGTCCGTTTTTAAGAGTTTTCTTATAGAATTTCATATTATTTTAATTTTCTTTTAATCTCCAGTTAATTTCAAATGAAACTGAGTATTTATTCTTTATGTCCCATTTTGAAAACCTAAAACATAAAAACTGGAACTTATTTTCAGAAATTTTACCGAACCCAAATCTGTTTAGTGTAAATTCGATATCTATAACCATATTAAATTCTGTCTTTAATATATTTAAATAAATCAGAAACTTCTATTCTCTCCTGAGTTCCTGTATCACGGTCACGCACGGTGACTGTATTATTTTCCAAAGTATCGAAGTCTACAACAATACACCAAGGAGTACCGATCTCATCCTGCCGGCGATAACGTTTACCGATGTTACCATTGTCGTCAAATTCACATTTGAATTCTTTCTTGAGTGTATCGTATACTTCTCTCGCCTTATTTACCAAGTCGGGCTTGTTTCGAAGAAGTGGAAAAATCGCTGCTTTTACCGGAGCAAGCTTCGGAGAAAGTTTCAAAAACACTCTCGTATCCTCTTCTTTCACCTCTTCACTGTATGCATCTGACAAGAACGCAAGAAACATTCTGCCCATACCAACCGATGTCTCCAGGATCCAAGGAATATATTTCTCACCACTCATAGGATCGGTATAACGAAGATCAGTGCCGGAGAATTTCATATGCTGATTGAGATCATAATCAGAACGATCATGAATACCTTCCATCTCATCAAAACCTGTTGGGAAATTATACTCGATATCCCACGCATCCTTTGCATAAAAGACCAGATTTTCATGCTGAACGAATCTTAGATTCTCCGGCTTGATGCCTAAGCTTGTATACCAATTGAAACGATCATTTTTGATCTTTTCATAAGCATCTTTGTTCTCATTTGGACGTACAAAATACTGAGTATCTGCCTGCTCGAGCTCGCGAGTACGGAAAAGGAAATTGCGTGGAGAAATTTCGTTTCGAAATGCCTTTCCAATTTGTGCTATACCAAATGGTATTTGCATGCGAGTAGAGTCGACAACATTTTTGAAATTGAGGTAAATACCCTGACACGCCTCCCCTGGAAGATAAACTAGATTTTTACCCTCGCCAGTAAAATCTCCCAAATTAGATTTTACAAGTAGGTTGAAAGATCTCGCTGCAGAAAAATCATGTGAACCGCATTTGGGACATGAAATTTTATTTTTATTCTCTTCGAAAAGAGCTTGAAGCTCAGCCTCAGGCATCTTTTCATCTGCATTAACTCCGATATTTTTGAGCTCCTTGTCTACACGAATACGGGTATTGCATTTCTTGCATTCAGCAAGAGGGTCAGAGAATCCGCCCACATGGCCTGATGCCTCCCATACACGCGGGTCTTTAAACATTGCAGAGTCTATGCCCACATAATCATCTCGAAGCTGAGTGTGCGCTTTCCACCATTCAGTTTTTAGATTGTTTAAAAGCTCTACGCCATACGGACCGAAGTCGTACAGTCCGGCCATTCCCCCATAGATTTCTGAGCCTTGAAACACAAATCCTCTTCGCTTACAGAGCGAAACTATCTTTTCCATACCGTTAGAGGCCTCATCATTTACTTTTTCATTTTTTATTTTAGCCATAACAATTATTTATTCCACTACCCTTTCACCCCCTGCTGGAAATGTCGGATCGTTCGACAGTCGAGTGTACAGTGAAGATTTGTTTACTCGTACATCAACATTAGCAAAATCATCGTGACCCGTCAAAGCAGTCTCATTTACTATGATTGGAGTATCTCCCAACTGAGAAAGCGATGGAGTGAATCCGATCTTGAACGAAACTTGTTTATCTTTAGAGGTGATACCTGTACCCTTTGGTATACTACCCACATTCCAAGTGATTTCTTTACTTGTGGCATTGTATGCCAGATCCTCTCCAGCTGGAGAAATAGGACCAATGAAACGTACCCATGGAGGCAATGTCGCTCGCACCACACCTTTAGAAATATTATTAGAAGTATTAGACAATGACCATACTACAGTATAAGTAGTCTCCTTCTCTACTTTTGGTGGTATTGGTCCAGTGTTTGCAAATGCACCAGAATAATACAAAGCCTTTGTAGCCAAGCCGAGATCAGAAATAACTTTTATAACCTTTGACTCACTATTGTTTATATCTTTGGACTCAAAACCTCCGACTGATTGTCTACCACGAATAGAAACTTCTATATTTATAGTTGGCGATGCGAGCAATCCTGTTGAAGCAGCAAATAATCCCAAAGGTTTAATAGCAAAGGATACAGCTCCTGAATCACCAGGACTGACTTCTTTGAATTTGTTTTGATAATTTTTGTCCCAGATTATTGTGTCGCTTGATGATTCATAGAATCCTTGCTGAACCAAAACTGACTTTCTGTCCACTGCATTGCCTGAAATCTTGGCCCGAATCTCGAGATCGTTGATATTGGTATCAAGATTGTTCACCCATTGTATTTGAGCACTCATCGGTGTTCCAGAATTAACCGCATATTCTCTCTGGTACACTCCGTTCACAAAAAGCTTGGCTTCGATAGAAGATCTCTCGATAGCTATCGTTTGACCGAGAGAATTGAATACGACATCTATCATCGATTTGTCATTCTTGGATTGAGTTCCGGTCCAGACACGAAATGTTTTCTCTTCTCCATTTACAACATCGAGCATCCTACCAACCAAAGTAATCTTGCGAGGCACACCAGGAGCAAAATCGCCAAAATTCCATACATTGTCGCCATAGCTCGGAGCTGGAGTTGCTGATGTGAACTGGAAGCCTAGAGGGTAATCGATCTTGAGCAATACACCATTAAGCGCCTTAGGAGAATTGAGTGTGGCGGTTACATCCATAGATAAATCTTGATTTGGACTAATACTAAGAGGTGCATTCACCGAAAGATTTACCGGAGTAGAATTTATATTAACTTGATACAATTTATCCTTTATAAAAATAGCGTTGGAGCCCTCGACGCGATACTCGATAGACACCCGGACAGGGCGCACACTACCTTGCTCACCATACAAAATAATCTTTATGTTTTCATTTCTTACGGTTCCTGCTGGAATCGTCCCG
>JAGOUX010000011.1 GCA_018061035.1 Minisyncoccota bacterium
AATTTAGGCTTTATTTATAAAGCCTATTTTGTTATTTAGCAAATAATTCACCTATTTACCAACTGTCATTTTAATTGACATTAAGTCTGTAAACGTGTTCTAATATACCCGAGAACGTTCATCGACAAGGAGGTTTTATGAAAATTGTGTGCCATTTCTGCCTGAAATCGGCCTCGGCCGTGATTGAAGCCCCATGGGGTAAGGGTTCTGCGGATTACGTGTACCACTGTCCGGAACATCGAGACGCGGCGATTGGGTACATCCGATCATTTTCTCATCCGGGGCGGCTGGTCCTGAAGGAGAAGAGCCTCTTGCCACATGACTTTAAGCCGTTGTACTTGTGCTGGAGCAATCTGTGCACTTGCGCCAAGATTGACGGAGAGACTCCTCTTCACGAAGTCGACGGCATTCCTTCATCGGTTCCTCAGGGTACCCAGTGGGTATTATTCACTCGGTACGCTCATGGTGCAACGGACGGAGGCGGTACCTATAACTACCGGTTCTATGCCCTACCGTTTGGCACGTGGGACTTTGACGACGGTAAAATCACCATCGGCGACATTCCAGAGTACTGTTGCACTGTGGACAGCAACTTGGAAGTAACCTTTCCTCTTCCGAAAGGTAGCTGGAGGTGGAGTAAAAAGAGCCAGATGTGGCATCCTGCTACGAGGATCTACTACGGCTACTAATCGAACAGTAAAAAACAGGAAGGTTTTACCTTCCTGTTTCCATCAGAGTATTTAACACACTTGAATTTTCTGATGGGCAATGAGGCCCAAATTGTTCTTTCACAGGAGAATACCCATGAGCAACAAACTTCATATCGGCTTCGTGTTTAACACAAAGAACGACAGACCGACAGACGTGTTCGCCGAACGACGTGCCATGATTACTACTTGCAAGCAAGTAAGCGAGCTCTCGGATGCGCTGAGAAACTTTGGTGCTGACGAAGAGGCTGAAAGTATCGTCACAGACTCCAGCCCCTTCATCGAGACCTTGCAGCAACTCATCTCAGAAAACGACGAACACCTTGAACAGTTTGAGTCGTTGTTGACCAAAGTGTACAGCGCTGGCCGTCAAAACGGCGTCCGGATCGCAATCCAATCTCGTTAGTAACGAGACCGACAAAAGGCTAGCCGCGACATTCGTCGGCTGGCCTTTTTTTATTACAAACATATATGGTATATTTTAGGCATACTTGTCCCGTTAGAAAATCGACTAACGGAAATTAAGTAAAAAGTTTATTATTTAAATTTTCTAATGGGATGTCACACACAAGATTAGACCAGCTATCCGATGGAATATTCGCCATCGTTATGACCATTCTCGTTTTCGAAATAAAGGTTCCAGCTATTTGGGGACCAATATCAAACATCGACCTGTGGCTTCATGTCCAAACCTTATTGCCGGTATTTCTAAGTTACACACTTTCATTTGCTCTTCTCTTCACTTATTGGCGCGCGCATCACTTTTTCGTATCTATATATGCTAAAAATATAGACTCCCGCCTTACCAACATCAATGCTGTATTTTTTATGCTTGTTTCTCTTGTGCCATTCTCCGCAAATATCCTCGGCCAATTTCCTCACAACGAGCTTTCAGTCATTATCTTCGGTGTGCATATACTATTAATCGGCATGACCCTGTACTGGATGCGCCGATATGTGCTCTTCTCTGACCATATCAAGAACCCAGAGATCACCCACCGTGAGATCCGAGGTAGTACTATCCGCACACTTGTGCCTGTGGTCTTCGCTCTTATCGCCATGCCTCTCTCCTTCTACAGTATCAGCCTTTCATTGACTCTATTTACTCTCGCAGTGATATTCAACCTGTCTTCTGCAAGTACAAAATTATTCTTAAAATCAATGAAGACTATTCACGGCATATTCTTCCGCCACGATAAACACGGCTATTTTGCGGATTAAATGCTAGGTTTAGTATTTCTTATTTCTGTATCCAATCTCCTTGCCTCAGTCCAAGACAG
Organism: Minisyncoccota bacterium; assembly: GCA_018061035.1. Classification (GTDB taxonomy): domain Bacteria; phylum Patescibacteriota; class Minisyncoccia; order Phycocordibacterales; family UBA9973; genus UBA9973. The sequence continues at coordinate 1,988 of JAGOUX010000011.1, forward strand.
CTCAAACATCTTTTTCATGGCGTCAGATATTTCCGCGCTTTCAATGATGATACCGAGCTTTTCTTTCCAAGAAGCTATCATCACTTTATTGTCATAAATATTTATTTCTGGCGAAAAGTAATACTTGTCTGCAGGCACCATCGCTGTCTTTCTTTTTTGTGCATCATCGTCACGGCTGAGATCTAGTCCTTTTTGTGTAAATGGGAAGATCGCACGGATTGGAATATTTTTCTTTGCTCTCCGGAAGAAATATTCTGGAAAGTATCCAGGGAGAGCTCCTTGCATATCATCATAGGTAGCATAGGCGCGAATCTCTTCGTGCGATGTTAGAGTATCTTCATACACATCTTTGAGTCCTTGGGCACCTTCGTAGAATCTTACTTTTGGTCTACCTGCCACATTGTGCAAAGACTTTATTTCAGGCATTATACTTTTCATTTTCTTAAGCTGCTCTGCTTTTTGATTTATCTCTTGCTCTAATAGAAATACCACCTTGTCTGGAGACTCGGCAACATACTCCTGCTTTGGCTCTTTGCCTGAAATACTGGCCAAGCCCTTGGTAACTAAATTATCTAAGATATCGTAACCCGTAGTTCTATTTAGCCCAGCTTTTCTTGTGATCTGGGTCACCGTGCCTTTACCCAACTCTAGCAATACCAAATACACTTTTGCCTCATTTTCAGATAACCCAGAGTGGGTTAAAATTTCATACATATTTGCCTTGTCGCCTACTATCTCGTTTTCCATAGAATTATTATATTCCTTATCTATTTTTGTGTCAATCTTATTCCACACTTTCTATTTAAACCCTATTTATAAGCATATTTTTGTATTTAATGCTTGACATTAAGGTTTCATCATGCTATACTTTATCCAGAGTTAAGAAAGTCCTTCGTTAACCCTTTTTGCACTTAATTGCGCATGGGAGCATAGGATGAAATTTTACTGGCACCGTAGACCTAATGGATCAAGTCGTAGTTCAGATGGTGGAAAGACATGGGTTCAGGTTGAGGAGTACCTCTTTCGATGCCCATTTAGAAGGGGCGACTTCACTTTCTATCCCCATCTTCACCCAGAGGATATCCAGGAAGGTCATGAATACCGGTTAAAAATTGACGGTATCTGTGACCACCACACTGTCTATATCAAGGAGTTCGATGAAAACTTGATAAAGAGGCTCCTGGGTGGGTTCTGCGGGTACCCCTCTATTGAACTAGCTGAAGAGAGTGTAGACCAGTTTCTTCGAGAGGTTTACGGTATATATCGTTAATCATCGCCCGACAGTCGAAAATAGTTACTGTCCGAGTTGTTCACGATACGAACTCACTTAAAAACAAAACTTTTAAAAAATTATTAGTAGTATAATTAATTTACAAAATAATATGCAAAAAACTTGTAAAAGTTGTGGTGAGGATTTTGAAGTACCAAAAAATGCTATAAGTTTCTACGAGCGAGCTAATTCTGAGACTCCAAGCTTTTGCTCTGATTGTCGTAACCAAAACAGGATGAACTGGAGAAACGAAAGAAGTCTCCATAAGAGATCTTGCGATCTGTGCAAAAAAAATATTATTACTATATACTCGCCTGAAAAACCTTTCAGGGTGTATTGCAATGATTGTTTCCACGGTGATGGCTGGGATCCGATGTCGTACGGCTTAGATATAGATTTTTCTAAACCATTCTTGGCACAATGGAGAGAACTACAATTAAAAGTCCCACGCTTGTACGCTTTCGTTTTTAAGAATTACAATAGTGACTATACAAATGGTTCTGCGTTTAATAAAAACTGCTACTTAATCTTTGTCAGCGACCACAACGAAGACTCACTATACTCACATAGCATTTTCGCATGTAAAAATACCGTAGATACCCTTAACTCCAGTGAGTGCGAATTTTGCTATGACTCTACCACTTGCAAGAAGTCTTACCGTGTCTTTTCATCAGAAGATTGCTCCAACTCTCAAGATTTATATTTCTGCAAAAACTGTGTAAACTGCCATGATTGCATTGGCTCTGCAAACTTACGCAATCAGCAGTACTGCATTTGGAATGTTCAATATTCCAAGGAGGATTATCTAATTGAAAAAGAAAAATTAAATCTTAAAGAATGTAAAAATGTTATTGCTGTGAAAGAAAAGGCTAAAGAATTCTGGCAAAAATTTCCTGTAAAATACATTCATGGATTGCAAAACGTTGATGTTACTGGCGACTATATATTTAACTCAAAAAATACAGACAACTCTTATGAATCTGACCTATTGGAAGATTCGAACTTTATAACTTATGGTAATAAATCGAAAAATTGTATTGATGGTTATGTAGTAGTAGATAATTGCGAATTCTCGCATGAGATAGTAAGTGGAATTAGTTTGAACAATTGCCACTCTTGCTACGGTGTCTGGCATGGCTTTGATATTTACTACTCTGACACTTGTGAAAATTCTGACCATCTTTTTGGTTGTATCGGTTTAAAAAAGAAAAAATATTGTATTCTAAATAAACAATACACAAAGGAAGAGTATGAGGGGCTAGTACCTAAAATAATTGCTCATATGAAACAAATGCCGTACAGGGATAGCAGAGGGCAAGATTTTACATTTGGCGACTTCTTTCCAAATGAATTTTCCCCGTTTTCTTACAATGAAACTGCCGCGCTGGAAAACTTTCCATTAAACAAAGCGGAAGCAAGTGACCTCGGATACTCTTGGCATGAAAAAGAACAGAGAAATTATGATATTGATATAAAAGCAGAAAACTTACCGGAGTCTATTGATGATGTGAATGAAGAAATATTAAACAAAGTAATTACGTGTCTGCATCATGAAAAAAATACGCACGGCAAAGCGTCCTGTGAAGCAGTCTGTACTGAGGCTTTCAAAATTACCGCTGAAGAGCTACAATTTTACAAGAGATTTGAATTACCAATTCCTAGAATCTGTCCTAACTGTAGACATTATACAAGATTAAAAAACAAAAACCCTCGCCAGCTTTGGCCTCGGAAATGTATGAAGGAAAACTGCCAAAAAAAATTTGAGACTTCATATTCCCCCGATAGTCTAGAAATAGTATATTGTGACAAATGTTACCAACTAGAAGTATATTAAATCTATGAATAAAAATTGTAAAACCTGCGGTAAAGATTTTGAAATTAGAAAAGAGGATCTGATTTTTTACGAACAAGTAAAGACTGCACCCCCTGTCGACTGCCCGGATTGCCGTGCGATGAAGCGCCTAGCTTTTCGCAACGAAAGAACTTTCTATAAGAGGAATTGTGATATGTGCCAGAAGGATATGGTTTCTTTGTATTCCAAAGAGAGCCCTTATACTGTGTACTGCAATGAATGCTGGTGGAGCGATAAATGGGATCCAAAAGATTTTGCCCAAAGTTACGACCCAAATAAAACATTCTTAGAACAATACGCGGAGCTACAAAAAAGAGTACCTAGGTTGTCTCTTATGAATCTCAATGCAGTACGAACTGAATACGCCAATGGATCTTCGGACAACAAAGACTCTTATTTAATTTTCGCCGCTGAGTACAACGAGAACTGCATGTATAGTCGTTTGATTCAGAAGTGCAAAGGTTGCGTAGATAATGCTTTCATTCACGAATCCGAACTGTGCTATGAGTGCATAGATACTCGCGAGTGCTTTAAATGTATGTATTGTGTGGAATGCCAGAGCTCTACTGACCTTATGTTCTGTTACAATATGCGCAATTCTAGTAACTGTATTTTCTGCACTAATGGCAGAAATATGACCAATTCTATTCTCAATGTAAAATACAGTAAAGAAGAATACGAGGAGAAGAAGAATGAAATACTATCTAGTTACGAAAATATAGAAAAAGCTAAAAACGAGTTTGAAGAACTAAAAGTTAAAAGCATTGTGAAATTCTCTTCTCAAACTAAATGCAATAACGTAACCGGAGATTACATGCACAATTGTTATGATGGGGTGCGAGTCTTTGACACTACAGGAGCAAAGAATTGTTCTTATGTGGCCGACACAGAGGAATCAATTGATAGCATGGATTGCAATAATTTCTACTACAAAAACGAGCTCTGCTACAACATCATGGGGGCATTGCAGTGCAGCAAGGCCAAAAATTGCGCTTATATATTTTATTGTAATGAAATAGACTACTCTGAAAACTGCCACAACCTATCTACAGCCATAGGCTGTAATGCTATTCGGAAGTGTCAATATATGATACTGAATAAGGAGTACACGAAAGAAGAATTCTACAAGATAAAAGAGCAAATAGATGAACAAATGAAGGCTGAAGGAACTTTTGGACAATTCTTTCCTCCATCTATAGCCCCTTTTGATTTCAATGAGACTCTCAGCCAAGATTACTACCCTCTTACACAGGAGAACGCGAAAGAAAAAGGTTTTAAATGGGGGAATAATGCCTCAGGCACCTATGGCAAGGAAACGATAACGGAAGAAAACATGCCACAAACTATAGTTGAGGTGACCGAAGAAATTTTAAAGGAAATTTTAGTCTGCAAAGATTGTAAAAAGAACTTCCGCATCACTCAAGCAGAATTAAATTTCTACAAACGTATGGGCCTACCCATTCCCCACAAAGATTTTGAGTGTCGACACCGTGATCGAATGAAAAAGAGGAACCCGCGTGCTCTCTGGAATAGATCCTGCATGAAGCCAGGATGCGAGAACGAATTCGAAACTTCATACTCCCCCGACCGCCCAGAAATAGTCTACTGCGAGACTTGCTACCAGCAGGAGGTTTACTAGCTGTGATATTATTAAGATATGGATTATAAAGCTATTCTAAGCGCTGCTAGTATCTTGATACAGGTAAGCGCTTATTTAGTCTATTTCTTTGGAGTATATAAAGGCACAACAAAACCCCACGCCTTTACTTGGCTTGTCTGGGGTATTTTAAGTACCATTGGATTTTTCGCGGCGCTCACTACCGATGGCTATGCTGTTGCCTCGGTTCTCGGAATAAATGTCGTCGGATGCATCATCACTTCCATCATCGGTTTCTATCAGAACAGGATTGAATATGATAAATACGACTGGCTTGCATTGATCGGAGCATTTGTCGGAATCATCCTGTGGCAGATCACCCACACTCCCTTGTATGCTGTCTTCCTAATATCACTATCAGATATGATCGGGATAGTACCTACAATTCGAAAAGCATATGTCTTGCCTCACGAAGAAAACCTCGGATCATTTGTGATCGGAATATTCTATTATGTTCTAGCAATTAGCGCACTCGAATCTTTCGAGCTCACCAACTGGTTCTACCCTGCAGCGATTGTGTTCTCAGATCTAGCTTTGATATTGGTTATAATTGTCCGACGAAAAAGAATTTCTTCTCTGGTGAAGTAAAGTCTAAATTAGAAAAAATATTACGACCAAACCTAAGAAAAATAAAACTTCATATTTTGAATAATACGGTACAAAGCCTCGAGTTTTGAAATTCGAAAAAGGTTTAAACACCCAAGTATCAGAGTCTGAAATATAATCTAGAAATATGTGTCCGAAGTGGGACAAAAACCAAGTCCCGCCTATCATCGGACCGAACAAAAATGCAACTAGAGAAGTACCAAAAAAAACTGAGAACAGCGTATGCAATATTCCCCTCTGGTCACCCCAAGGATCTTCTGGATTTGTTTCTGCCTCCCAGAATTTTTTCCAACTCCTTAGTGCACCATGCTTGTGAAGAGAAATTAAATGATCGCAATCAACCAACACTGATACAGAAGTAGCTAGAGTGTAGTTCCCTGTAACCTTCCCAATTATTAACCCCAACATTATATGATTTGGTAATGTCATAATTTATTTTTTTTACTTACGGACACCGTGTTTCGCATGGAGCTTCTCCACTTCCCCTTCTTCTAGTTCCTCTTTTTTTTCTTTACCGCGCTCACCCAATGTGCGGAGCTCGGCGTCGCCAAGCATATCAAGGGATTTCACTAGCTCAGATAAATGCTCCACCGTATTTTTCTCAGGCGCATCAAGGACTTCTTCTAGTAATGCATGGAGCATCCAGCCCATGCGCGGACCTGGTTTGATGCTTAATTCTTTGATCATATATTCCCCATCAATTTTGAGCGCGCCGACAGATATCGGATCACGAAGCGCTTCTTCGATCATCGCAAAATATTTTCGCAGTCTGTACGGTGCCTCTTTTTTCTTCATACCTACTCGATCAGATTCACGAATATTCATAAGCAGCCAAATATTATCTACTCCAACTTTCGCAATTATTCTTCGCACCGCAGAGAGTGTGATCTGCTCCGTATCAGAAAAGAACATATGATTGCGTACAAGTTTCTCTACAAGCTCTATCTCCTTCTTCGAGAATTTCATTCGCTCCATTATTTTCTTCGCCATTCGCGCGCCAACTACTTCGTGTCCATAGAATGTATACTTCCCCTTCCCACCAGCCTTCGTTGCATCGTATCTTCGAGTGCGAGGTTTGCCGATGTCATGGAAAAGTGCAGCGAGTCTGATTTCGAGTGGCCAATTTTTATCTCCTGCATGCTGAAGAGCATGAAGCAAATGATCCCACACATCATAAATATGTTCACCCAACTGTTCACAACCTATTCCCTCTTCGAGCTCAGGAATAAAATGTTTGAGCAAACCAAATTTCTGCAACATCACCACCCCACTCGCAGAATTTTCCGACATAATTATTTTTACAAATTCATCGCGAATTCGTTCCTGGGATATCTTGGCTACAAGATCAGCATTTTTGACAACACTTGCCAGAGTTTCTTCAGCAAGAGCAAAATTTAACTGACAAGAAAATCGCACAGCACGAAGCATTCGAAGCGCATCCTCCTCAAATCTATCATTCGGCTCCCCCACTGCTCTTACTACCCTGTCCTTTATGTCCTTTATACCGTCGTACATGTCCGTTAGAGAACTTTTATCGGACAAGCTGAGTGCTAACGCATTTATGGTAAAATCACGTCTCTTTAGGTCATCTACGAGCTTGTCGCTAAATTTTATTTCATCAGGGTGTCTAAAATCACTGTATTTTGCTTCGGTTCGGTATGGAGTGACTTCGATTATCATATACTCAGATGTTTCACGTAGAACACCCTCATCTTGTGTTACATGTGAAACCTCTTCACTTATACCTGTTTCGCGTGAAACACACACTCCAACGGTTCCAAAATCATTCTCGTAGATAGTTTTACCAAACAGAGCAATAATCTCGTCTGGTTTTGCATTGGTGGTTACATCCCAGTCATTTGGCTCTCTGTCCATTATGAGATCCCTGACACATCCTCCTACTAGGTACGCTTCAAAACCACCAGCTTCAATGGTATTTGTTACATATGAAACCTCTTTTGGGACCTTGGGTGTGAAGTTGGTATCCATAAGTTTTATCTGATGGATTCGGCTATTACATAGCCAGGTATTTTCCCATTTATTACTATAAATAAGGAAAAATCTTTCGAATCCCTCACGAAAGCAAAGAAGTTTGCTTTCTCGGTCGCTGTGCACCCGGAGGGATTCGAACCCCCAACGACAGTTCCGAAGACTGTTGTGATATCCATTTCACTACGGGTGCCTATTATTTAATAAATAATAACCTTGGTATTTTACACTATTTTAAATTCATTCGCAAATAATGCTTATTTTATAAGCCACTTTCCCAATTGCAATAAGTAAAATAAAATGCAATAATATAACAACGTTTTTGATTTGCGGTGTTGGTTTAGTGGTAGAACACGTCCTTGCCAAGGATGAGACAGGAGTTCGATTCTCCTACGCCGCACAAAAGTAAGGCTAAGTAGGCAAACTACTTTGCCTACGAGGAGAAGAGAAAGGTTTTTCCTTATATTTTTAGAAAAATATGGAAAAACACCTGGCTATGTAGTAGCCGATTCTCCTACGCCGCACAAAAAGAGTGTCCATTAAGGGAAATTCTAAAGGCCAAGTAATTAACAACATTTTGTTGAGAACTGTGGATAACTATGTTAGTTATGTTTATAAAGGACGTCCCTGAAAATTGTCTAATATGACCGATTTTATCCAAGATACGTTGTAAAATAAGGTTATTTAAGTAAAAGACAGGTAAATTATTAAATAGTTTCACGTGAAACCTGATTAGAAGCTTCTGTGTACAAGTTTCTCATGTAACGCCAAAATAATCAATAATTATAAGGCTTCTAACGGGGTGAAACAAAATATGCCCAAGGTTTTCACATCAAAAACTCAAAAGACAGGGGAAATTGGGGAAAACATAGCTACTAAATATCTAATTAGAGCTGGGTATACAATTATTGAGCGCAACTACACCAAGAAGTGGGGAGAGATAGACATAATAGCTCAAAAGGACAGCAAATTATTCTTTATTGAGGTTAAAAGTGTTTCCCGTGAAACACTTGCAGACTTAGACAAGGGGAGTTTGGATCAATATCATCCCGAGGACAACATGCATCCCTGGAAATTGAAACGGCTATCTCGCACAATTCAAACTTATCTGCTGTCTGCAAATGTCTCAGACGACAAAGAATGGCAAGTTGATCTTCTGGTTGTATTTCTAGATCTAAAAAACAAAAAAGCCAAGGTAAAAGTGGTCAAAGATATAATCCTTTAGATGCTATTCGGTGCGGGATAAGGGAGTCGAACCCTTCACCACAGTTTGGAAAACTGTTATTTTACCGATAAACTAATCCCGCATTTTCAAACTTCACTCCTTACTGGTCGGGCTGCTGGGAGTCGAACCCAGCCTAAATGCTCCCAAAGCACTTGTACAACCGATATACTACAGCCCGTAATCACTTAGCAACTGAATTATCTTAGCATAAAAGTTTTAAATATTCTACTATTTATGATTTGACTAATACCTACAAAAGTGTAGCATTTTAGATAGCAGCCAGTTCTTCCAACCAAGCTGCAAAAGGAGCATAGGGATGTCTAGTCTCTTCAACGGCCCGGTGCCAAAAGTCCCCGAAGTTCGGGATGGCACATCGATCGAACAGCTCGAAGACGCAAGCGGAGCCAAAAACCCGCCCTTCGACGAGCTGGATGCCGAAGCGACCAAGAACGAGCGGGCCGAGAACGTACGGGGCAACGTGGTCGTGGTCGTGGTTTTCTCCGG
>JAGOUX010000015.1 GCA_018061035.1 Minisyncoccota bacterium
GGAATGTTTCGCATCAAATCCGGCATTATCGGATATTGTGCTTGCACTGAGCGAGGAGCCTGCGACGAGTCGAAGTGCGCTCGGTAGGACTCGAACCTACAACCCCTTGGTCCGAAGCCAAGTGCTCTATCCATTGAGCCACGAGCGCGTATCACCATAATACTGTATTAATAGCTTTTGCCAAGCCCTCATAAGTCTAAAGATATAGACATTTGCAACACTTAACCTCATACAGCCCTTATAATCAGGATTTTTCTTGATAGTATGCTTGGTTGGTTTGTATATAGTTTTCATGAAAAGACTTGGTTCCAAGCCTAATTTCCCTGCCCAAAATAATTCAATATTTTCATAACCAGGAACTTTGTGAATAAAAAGTCTACATTTTATTCTTGCTTTTTCTATTTTCAAATATTTTTGTATCCAATTGTGCATAAAGATGACCATGTCCGGATCGGAGTTAACAAATTGGAAGACACTATGTTTTTTGGCACCCTCCGCCCAATACAATGCAATTCCAATCAAAAAACGCTGATCTTTAATGTTATCCGCAAAAATCCTCTTTGCATCTTCAAAAGCTGTAATTTCCCTGTTGAGTCTTTTTTGCCTATTTGTAGCCGATGATTTTAATATTCCTGCCCCCCTACTTCCAACCATGTGTGTAGCTATCCTCTCTTTTTCCTCGACAGTAAATGCCAAATCTCTGAGCCAATACGATAGTAAGCCCTTGGAAACTGGTACGATTTTTGCTATTTCTGAGTAAGTCATACCCTGTTTTCGTAGCTCTATTGCTTGATTTTTATCTATTAACCTAGCTGTCATGTTATATAACTATATTACTATGTTCCGTTTGTGAAAACAAGTCATAATGTTACACGTGAAAGTACAATAAATGGCCTAAAATGCTAACCTCTAGGATAAAAGCTCAAACTATTGTAGAATCACAACATGAAAAATGAGAACCAAGCATTGCCAATTGAAGTCATAAAAGCAGTAGAAATGCTGGAAAAGGCTGGTTTTGAGGCTTATCTAGTTGGAGGATGTGTTCGCGATATTCTCCTTGGTAGGAAACCGAAGGATTGGGACATAACCACCAACGCCACGCCAGACAAGATTCAGTCAATATTCCCAAAAACCGTATACGAAAACACTTTTGGTACAGTGGCAGTAATAGACGAAAATACTACTGATCCAACATTAAAAAGTATTGAGGTGACCCCATACCGAACCGAGTCGAGTTATTCCGATAGGCGTCATCCTGATGAGGTCAAGTTCAGTAACAAATTGGAAGACGATCTGAAAAGACGCGACTTCACTATAAACGCTATTGCAATAAATCTATCTAACGGAGCAATTAAAGACATTATTGACCTTTATGGCGGTATTACAGACATTAAAGCTAAAACCATAAGGACAGTGGGGAAGCCTGAGGATAGATTCAATGAAGACGCCCTCCGAATGATGAGAGCTATTAGACTAGCTGTGGAACTAGGTTTCACGTGTAATCCTGAGACTTTATTGGCTATACAGAGCCATAATTCACTAATTAAGGATGTATCAATTGAACGAATACGGGATGAATTTACAAAGATAATCTTATCGGACAATCCAAAACTTGGCATAGAAATGCTTCGAGAGGCCGGATTACTTACATATATTGTTCCCGAACTAGAGTCTGGAATGGGAGTAAAACAACCACAGGCCCATATGTATGATGTCTGGGAACATCTTTTGCGTACCCTTCAACATTCAGCAGATAAAGGTTACGACCTAGAAATGAGACTTTCGGCCCTATTTCACGATATAGGTAAGCCAAAAACCAAAGACTTTTCACGTGAGACAAACCAACCTACGTTTTACGGCCATGAAGTGGTTGGTTCACGTGAAACACGCAAAATACTAGAAAGAATGAAGTTTTCACGTGCAACAATAGAGAAAGTTACTAAATTGGTACGTTGGCACATGTTTTTTGCTGATCCTGAGCAAATTAGCCTTGCTGGGGTAAGGAGAATGGTTGCAAACGTGGGAGCAGAGAATATCTGGAACCTGATGAATCTACGCATGTGTGACCGTATAGGGACAGGCAGACCTGTCGAGGACCCATATAGACTACGTAAATACAAGGCAATGATAGAGGAGGCTGTCAGAGCGCCTATTTCCGTGAAAATGCTTAAGATTGACGGGGCCAAGATAATGGAGTTAACCAAGATTGCTCCTGGACCAAAGGTTGGAATGATCCTAAACGCTTTGATGGAAGAAGTGTTGGAAGATCCAGAATTAAACACAGAGGAATACTTGGAGAAAAAATCTCTCGAATTAATTTCTCTATCCGAAAAAGAATTAATCGCTCTTGCAGAAAAAGGGAAGATGAAAAAGGACGAAGTTGAAGAAGAAAAAATAAAAGAAATTAGAAAGAAACATAATGTGAGGTAGGAAAGTGGCTTTATTTATAGCCATATATTACTATCGGACATAGTGATGTCTAGTTATCCACATAATGTCCTTTACACATCTTTGTATAGGACATAAAATAGTACCAGACCAGTTTGTCATCCGAGGAGATCGCAGAAATTTGTGAGAGAAAAATAAAATAATTTTGTGAATCAAATTTCTTTTATAAATTTCTGCGATCGAGACAGGCTCTGTTCTTTCAAAAGGGTAAGGTAGGCTTCTACTCCTAGTGTGAGTGTGAAGTCGTCTCGAAACAATTTTTGTATTGACCTTCAGTTGCTTAGGTCAATGACCGTGCATCTTGTCTCACATTTTATTAGGCACCCTTTCAGGGTAGCCATTAGTACGACGACAGTGCGCATGGTCACCTACATAGGAAC
>JAGOUX010000007.1 GCA_018061035.1 Minisyncoccota bacterium
ATATCATGCTCAAAATTACTCTAACGTAGATACTTATTAATATTCTGATTATGCTCAGATAGCGTCCGAGCATAGTGCGCCACCCCGAGCTTGTCGTGAAGATAATATAAATATGAAGAAGATTTCGGATGCATCGCAGCATCAATAGCCTCAAGTCCAGGATTACCGATAGGTAGAGCAGGTAGTCCTTTGTGTTCGTAGGTTTCTCTAGCAGCATCTGCCTGAAGTGGCATTCCAATTTTTATTCTTTGCCATAAAATACCAGAAATAATATTTCTATCTCCATCTCCACGTGCTTCCTTTTCCAACAAAGCTGCCATATTGATAATATCTTTTTCAGATTTACCTGAAGCACTGATTTGAGCCCGAAGTGGTGCTATCTTCTTTTCGAAAGTTTGACTCATATTTTGGAATACTTCATTTTCGCCATCAGTTGAGAAAAAGAAATATGTGTCTGGAAAAAGATATCCCTGTTTTACCTTGGCCTTCTCTAGGAATACTTTAGGATCAAATGAAGGCAATTTTGATGTTGCTGTGAGAGCAATTTCATTATTATTGAAACCTTCTGGAATAGTGACAGAAATCTTCGATATGTGCCTATCGCCGCTAGAAATACGTCTGGCAACTTCGTACACATTAAGCTTTTGCTCAAACAAATAGTCCGCACGAATAATATGCCTGTCGCCACCATATAAAATTACAAAAGATTCAAAAAGTAAACGAGACCGAATTATACCCTGGGATTTGAGATGCAAAGACACACTTCGCAAAGTATCACCCGAAGAAACCTCAAATATTTTTCCTGATGGAAAATTATTGGGTGCAGAAACTACATAATATCCTACAAGCATTATCGCCAATATGCTTCCACAAAAATAAAGCATCTTTGGGTAATGACGTTTGGGTTTGAGAAAATTCTCGTTTTGATTTAATTCACCGTAATTTTCCATATTTTAATATTAAATAGGCAAATTGGTAGGTGGTGAAGCTTCTTTGGATTCGATACGTTCGAGTGTAGGTACTTGCAAAATTTGACCAGGAAAATGCCACAAGGATGCTATCTCTTCGGTATTTAATACGAAAGTCTGATGGTGAAAAAATGGCAAATAAAATGCTTTTACTATCATCATGAATATAGTCTGGAGTACTGGTATTGGCATTATTTTATGAAACGCATGTTCTGATAGTAGATGATGACGAAGTGGTAAATTCCAAAAAGCACGTTCACGGTATTCGTGTAGCATTCGTTGAGCCAACAACATGACATTTTTTTGAGACAGACTAAAATACTGACTACCAAGAGCGTCAGCCTGAGTACTATTTATACGCTTAAGGCCGTTAACATCTGGTGCATTGAACTGGCGAAAGATCATACGAATATTTCTACGATTATTCATACTATAAGATTCCTTTTTGGCAATATACAAAATTCGTATTCCTGTATCAAAGCCTAGTTTCGAAACTTTGGCCGTCATTCTTTCTGCCGCTCTCTTATAATGGTCCGGAGTACGCATTTCAACTCGTGCGTCAGTGCCCAATTCTTGACCCTTGCCTTTAATAGCGGTATATGGCTTGAGCAAACGATACATTTCCTGAATTGATTCTTCTACCCAATCATGATGTCCAAACCAAGTACCTGCAGTATGATATTCATCTTTTGCTGGACGTACGACTATCTGCACCCAACCCTGCTCACCTTTTTGTAGTGAACCAAAAAATTCTATGAGTGGAGAAAGTGGGTCCACTTTGTACTCTTCTTTTGGATCCTTATCTAGTCCAAAATCAACATATGTTTTAATAGGATATGCGAAATGTTTTTCTAAGCCAAATTCGCAACCCCATCCCATCCACTGACTGTGTGCCGATATCTCATCCACCCCAAGAGTATAGTCTTCGACGACTTTTACCTGAGCTTGTGGATATTGAGCATACATTTGAGTCTCGATTAAGGTTCTGATACGAGACGGTGTGCGTACAAAAAAATGCACCTGACCTTCGATAGAAGCAATTTCCAGTGAAAACCAAAGTCTGACTGCTCCTTGCCAATATTCCTCTCGGCCGCCCTTCAGGCTCCAGTGGTATAGTGCATTAGAAAAAAATAGCTCCATGGCTTTTGGATTACGAAGAACTTCACGAGGCGGGACTATTTCAAGTAATACATATTCTATGCCCGAGATGAAGTCTTGCTGGATATAATGCATCCATACCTTGAAAGCCGCCCATCCGAGAAAAATAGTTCCGACAAAAGGCAAAATAGCAAAGAATACTTTGTAGAGGAAAAATATAATCGTCTCCATTATCATGGATACATTTTAATATAAATAGGTCTAAAAAGACAGCAAGTAGAATTATGAAACCGAAGTATAGAGTCCGTTTTTATTCTTCTTGAAAAATTTTGAGTTGACCAAGTTGACCAAAACTGTGTTTTTCTTGAAATATCTTTCTTTCATTACACGGTCTACTATATCTTCTTTTGAGAGGGGTCCTTCCTTCTTGAGAATTTCCTTGATTACATCACGAGCTATGCCAGCCTTGTATCCCCACTCTGAGAGAGCATAAATACCTCGGCCAACTAATACAAATCTTGAGTCTTTGATGAGCTCATTGTGACAAGTAGCATAGTGAGTTTTGCGTCCAAAAGTCTTCGAGATAGCATCGGCAACCTCTTTGAAATGCATCGGAGATCCATGTCTTCGCATTACCAAAAAGGCGTAATCCTTTACTCCGCGAGTTCTTATATTTGGAGAAGAAGCTTTACCCCATTCACCCAATGGATTCTTGGCAATTGCTTTTGACATAGAAAGCCATCGCTTTGCCATTTCATCGTTTTTGTATTTGTCAGCTACATCCTTCATCTGATCAAAAAATTTCTTGATCATCTCTGTCTCAGGTACGAGGTCCTCGTCATTCAAAGTTCCGTAAAGCTTCTTCAATGAATCATGAACCTTTAGAGTCATAGCATCGTCTACACTCCATCTAGCATGAAAATGATCATCTTCGCGATGCTTCTTAAATGAATCACCTAAGACCAACAAAAAATGAACGTGATTCTGAGTAGATTTATCCTTAGAAATATGTGGAAGTAATTCATGCTCTGCAACAATAGCTCCAAGAGAGTGCATGAGCTGTTTGAGTTCTTCAAAAAAAGCTTGTTCTGATTTGTAAGCAGAAGATTTCTTGATTAGATTGAGAGCCGCGTCTTCTACTTGTCTGACACGCTCACGAGTAATACCGTATTTCTTTCCGATTTCTTCTAATGTTTTCATCTCACCATCAACATTTAGACCAAAACGGTTCATAATCACATCTCGAGCTCTATCGCCCAATCCTGATGTAATTCTTTTTGTTATTTGTTTTGGTTTGAAAGTTATTGTTGACATGATTTTTTAAAATTTCAGAAATATTTTTCTGTTCAATATTAATTATACATACGATTAATTTAATGTCAAACAAAAAGTAAAATATTTACTTTTTGTCGACTCGAGTAGCCTTGATACGGTCGTTTTCGGTCAAATATTTTTTTCGAAGTCTCACACTTTTCGGCGTAACTTCTAAATATTCGTCTCCGTTCATCACTTCGAGGCCTCTTTCTATGCTCAAAGTAAACACCGGATTCAGAGTGATAGCTTCGTCCGTACCGGAAGCGCGCATGTTTGTAAGTTGTTTACCTTTAGTAGGATTTACAGACATGTCTTCACCCTTTAGCACGTTTCCTACTACCATACCTTCGTATACTTCGGTACCGTGCTCAATATATAGTATACCACGTTCTTGCAAATTTGCAAGGGAGAAGGCCACGGCCTTACCAGAAATCATTGAAACCATTGATCCATATTCCCTCTTCTTGATCTCTCCAGCATAGTCTTTGAAACCTATTACTCGTGAAGACATGAGCCCTTCGCCCTTGGTATCGATGATAAACTCACCTCTGTAACCCAAAAGTCCGCGGGTGGGAATGTCGAACACAATGCGAGTAATACCCTCCTTCTCAGTCATATCCTTCATAATACCCTTACGCTTACCTATCTTCTCTATAACTGCTCCAGAAGACTCCATAGGTACATCGATGACTAGCTCTTCATAAGGCTCGGTCCTATGACCATTCTCTTCTTTCAAGATAACCTCTGGCTGTGATACCTGCATTTCAAATCCCTCACGGCGCATATTTTCTAAAAGAATCGCAACGTGTAATTCACCGCGTCCGTAGACTTTGAAGAAGCTTGGGCCGGATTTATTTGTACCTTGGTCTGGAGAAAAATCCACCTTGAGTCCGACGTTGATTTCGAGTTCTTTTTCGAGACGCTCTTTGATCTGGCGTGAGGTAACAAACTTACCTTCCTTGCCGGCAAATGGAGAATCGTTCACCAAAAAGTTTAGAGAAAGAGTAGGTTCATCGATTGCGATGTGAGGCATAGGCTCGGTAGACTCGTCTTCACAGAGAGTCTCTCCGATATAAATGTCAGGAATACCCGCGATCATAACGATATCGCCGGATGTTGCGACAGGTACATCTTTGCGAGCAATACCTTCGAAGGAGAATAGCTTGGTGATCTTACCACTTCGAGTACCATTCTCGCCTTTAACAAAAATTGTACTACCAGATTTAACTGCTCCAGAATAAATACGGGCCACTGCCATACGTCCGAGGAAATTGTCATAGCCAAGGTTGAATACTTGAGCAGACATTTTACCCTCTGCATTCACATCTGCTCTTGGAACTGTCGCCAAAATAAGATCGAGTAGTGGGGAGAGGTCTTTTGACTCATCTCCTAGGTTTTTGAAAGCCTGACCGTTTCGGCCGATTGCATATATAGTTTCAAAATTCGCCTGCTCTTCGTTTGCTCCAAGTTCAAAGAAAAGCTCAAGCACCTCCTCATGAACTCTGTGTGCATCGGCAGCAGGCTTGTCGATCTTGTTGATGACAACAATAGGCTTGAGTCCTAATTCTAGAGACTTCTTCAAAACGAATCGGGTCTGTGGCATAGGGCCTTCGACAGCGTCTACAAGTAGTAGCACTGAATCGATAGCTCGGAGCACTCGCTCTACCTCAGATCCGAAGTCGGCGTGGCCAGGAGTATCAACGATGTTGATCTTGGTATCCTTATAATAAATAGAAGTATTTTTGGAATAGATAGTAATACCGCGCTCTTTTTCGAGATCGTTGGAGTCCATTGAAAGACCTTCTTCTATGATTCCCCCATTTTGCTTCATGAGAGCATCTGTGAGTGTGGTTTTGCCGTGGTCAACGTGAGCGATGATTGCGATATTTCTGATTTCCATAAATATAAATTAAATTGATTAACGAAATAAAAAAAGCCCGAGAAACACTAATTGGCTTTGATTTATAATAACACAGCCTAAAATTTAAAGCAATGATGCAGAAACTTAAAAGCCCCGGAATCACAGCAAATGCTGTGATTCCGGGGCTCGATGTGGCCATTTCGTTGTCTTGACGTCAGGAGACGCCTTCGACTTCATCCGCGTCCTTGTCGGCCTGCTGAACCTCGCCGTCGGTCTGGGAGGTGGCGTCGCCTGCTGACGGTTCGAGGTTGGCCGGCTGGCCGTCGTTGGCGGGGTCAACCGGCTCGGGATTGGCCGCGTCGGTCTCGTCGCCCGAGTCGCCGTGGGCGTGGATCTTCGCGCGCCCGCCGGAGTTGGCGAGAATCGAGTTCATTGCGACCGCTGAGGCAACTGCGTTGATTCCCTTGAATGCTGAATGCTGCTGCGTTCCTGTCGTCATGCTGGTCTCCCCTTTGTTGGACACACACGGATGAGTATTGAATGTGCGTCTGACAGAAATGCTACATTGTATTTAAAAATTGTCAATATTACTAAATAATATATAAAATAAAAGGCCCGGGGTAGGCGATAAAAATCGCTTTCCCCGGGCCGTCTTGCACTTTCATGGCTGGATCTATTTCCTTTCCTATTCAGTTGTCAAAGATCATTGTGTCAGCAGATTGATCACAATTAGCTTTGTTCAAGTTAGCGATGATGGGTGTTGGCTTGTTTCCGTCGGTGTGGGACGGCATGCAACACATCAAAAGGACTAACTCGAGAGTAATCTTACTCTCTTTGTTTCCTAAGTCAATGTTTTAAAAAGATGCAAAATCTTTACTTTCATGTTATTTTATATGCACGCGTCGGTGGTGGAGTGGTCTATCACAGGAGACTGTAAATCTCCCGCCTTCGGGCTTCGTAGGTTCGAATCCTACCCGGCGCACAATAAAAAAATCCTTAACTTTTATGTTTAAGGATTTTTTTATATCTCTCGCCGAGAGCAAGCAAACGGCGGTACCCGAGAAATTCCTGCCCAACTAAATTTATACGGAAGATTTTGATCTCACTCGCACTCCGCTCTTTATCTTTCCTTTTTGATTTTGGATTACAAGTTCATTGCCTTTCTGAGAAACAGCAACAGTGTCCCCTTTCTTTACTCCATTTGAGATTATATAGGATGCTACTGGATTAAGAATCTTGTTCTGGATTAGTCTATTGAGAGGTCGCGCACCATAATGCGGATTATATCCTTCTCGTCCAAGATAGTTTAATGCCTCATCAGTGATGGTAAAGAGAATACCTTTCGCGTACAAGCGATCTTTTACTACCTTTACGCGAATATTCACTATTTCTCGTATTGCTTCCTCCGAAAGAATATCAAAAACAACGATCTCATCGAGTCGGTTGATAAACTCTGGCCGGAAGTGATCCTTTAGGGATTCCATAACCTTATCCTTCATCTGACTATAATCCTGCTTAGCAGAATTATTCGAGAAACCAATTGCTTCCATTCGCTCGATGAATTGTGAGCCGATGTTTGAGGTTAGAATTATTATTGTATTCTTGAAATTTACAATTCTACCCTTTCCATCTGTCAGTCTTCCTTCGTCGATTACCTGAAGTAGCATATTGAATACTTCCGGATGAGCCTTCTCAATCTCGTCAAAGAGTATGACTGCATATGGTCGGTGACGAACTGCCTCAGTGAGCTGGCCTGCTTCATCATATCCGACATATCCTGGTGGTGAGCCAACAAGCTTGGATATCGAGTGACGTTCCATGTATTCAGACATATCTACTCGTATAACCGCGCGTTCATCATTGAACATAAATTGTCCTAGTGCTTTGGTGAGCTCTGTCTTTCCTACGCCGGTAGGACCTAGAAAAATGAACGATCCGATAGGACGGTTCGGGTCTGAAATTCCGGCACGAGATCTACGAATAACATCAGCGACTCTATTTATAGCTTCATCTTGGCCGATAACTCTCTTCTTGAGTTCTGCCTCCATCTTTTCGAGTTTTTCCCGCTCTTCTTCGAGCATCTTTGTAAGCGGTATACCTGTCCAACGAGCAACCACCTCTGCAATATCTTCGGCAGTAATTTCTTCTTTGAGTATCCTGCGTGATTTCTGAAGCTTCTTTAATCTCAAAAGTTTTATTTCAAGCTCCTTCTTGAGAGTAGGAATTTTTCCATAACGAATCTCAGCTGCTTTGGTAAGGTCTGCGCGCATCTCTGCATTTTCTGCTTCAAGACGCAATGTCTCTAGGTCTTTTTTAATCGCACGAATTTCTGTAACAGTAGCTTTCTCATTCTGCCACTTCAGCTCTAGTTCCTTGGTCTGCTCAGAAAGATTGCCGATTTCTTTATCGATATCCTTTAGTCTATTTTTTATCTCTTTCAATTTCATCTTGTCACTATCTCCAGCACTGACTTCTTTTTTGAGTGCTTCTTTTTCAATTTCGAGTCGCATTATTTTTGCATGCGCTTCCTCTAGCATTTTTGGCTTGTTCTCAAGCATTATCTTAAGCGAGCTAGATGCTTCATCGATCAGATCCACAGCCTTATCTGGAAGAAATCTATTGGTGATATATCTCGCAGAAAGATTTACCGCAGACACGATAGCGTCATCGGTGATTCGTACACCGTGAAATAGTTCGTACTTTTCTTTTAAACCGCGCAATATTGCAATTGCATCTTCTACTCCCGGCTCATCTACATATACTGGTTGAAAACGGCGAGCGAGAGCAGGATCTTTTTCGATATGTTTCTGATATTCTCGAAGAGTAGTCGCACCAATAGCTCTCAATTCTCCACGAGCCAATGCTGGTTTGAGCATATTTGAGGCATCAAGAGTTCCCTCTGCTCCTCCAGCACCTACAATAGTATGAATCTCATCGATAAAAAGAATTATTTTACCATCAGCACGTTCGATCTCTTTCATTATGCCTTTCAATCTTTCTTCGAATTCTCCACGGTATTTTGTACCAGCAATCAAAGAACCCAAATCCAGAGATACGAGTTCTTTTTCTTTTAACGATTCAGGAACATTGCCTTTCATGATTCGCTGAGCTAATCCTTCGACTACAGCAGTTTTACCCGTGCCCGCTTCTCCAATCAATATTGGATTATTTTTTGTGCGACGAGAAAGTATTTGCATGATGCGCATAATCTCAGCATCACGTCCTATCACCGGATCGAGTTTGTCTTCTTTGGCGAGCTTTGTGAGATTGCGGGTATATTTGAGAAGTAATTTGAATTTTTTTGGTTCTGACACATCAGTAATATTTTGACTTCGAAGCTCTTCCACAACTTTTAGCACTTGCTCCTTGTGTATACGGAAACGTGCAAGTGTCTCACGAGACTCTCCTGCGACATCAAGTATGGCTATAAAAAGATGCTCGGTTGAGACGAAATCATCTTTCATTGATTCTGCCAATTTTGCAGACTGCTCGATAACCTGTGCTAGGTCAGGATTGAGATATATTTGATATGAGGGTGAAAGTGTACTGTGAGTCTCAGGTGGTTCTATCAGCTCAAGCACAGAATCAGTAAGAAGCATGGTGTCTACCTCCAATTTATCTAAAATTGAATTAACCATACTTTCTTCTTGTAGCAACAAGGCACCCAATAGATGCAGCGTAGAAACGTGATTTACTCCACGCTCTATTGCTAGCTCGTGGGCTTTCTTAATAGCGTCTTTGGCTTTAGTTGTAAATTTGTTTAATGGTGGCATTAGGCTAATAATATCTCAAAAAATACGAATTATCAATTCGTAAATTTAGGATTATTTATAAAATTGTTATGGCTTCTTCGGAGCGTCGATGTTCTTACGAGTTTCAATAATTGTATTTATTGGAATAAATGAATTATCAGATGAGAGGGCAACACCTAATACTTCTCCATCCAGATTTAGCACCATGCTTCCGGTGTTTGATTTGGTCACTACTGGTTTGATATCTTTGTTGCCATCAAACATAAATGATGCAATGTTTCCACCAAATACCAATACCTTTTGTCCTGTCTTCATCTTATTTATATCTCCAAATGTTGGTACTTGAAATCCATTCTTGCTAGTGTCGTCTACCGGAGCACCGATCTTGAGGAATGTCACTGATGTCCAATCTCCACCGATAAATTCTGCTTTAAATTTTCCACTACCATTCTTTACATAATATATTCCTTTGTCAGAAGCGGTAGAACCATCTACCACTAGCGTACCGTCATCGGATATCACAAATCCGCGACCAATATTTGTCTCGATTGTTTTACCCTCTTCATCTGTGATTTCTCTTGTGACAGTAAATGCGGCAGACTGATTTTTGGCAATTGCATCCACAACCAAGTCTTCCTCTTTGACTACTATTGTCTGGGTGACAGTTTTACCTTCGACTTGTTCTATTTTTTCAACTGTCTGACGAATCACTCTATTGATTGGTGCCGTAAAAGATACTGGCGCTTGTTGCATCAGGGTCACAGTAGTAATACCTGTCGCGATAGAGGTAATGAACGACAAAAGTATCGCAAGTAATATGAGTTGTGATTTATTGAGATCTTTGATATCCATCCCGTTAGAAGTTAAATAATAATACATGTATCCTATTAGAACAACGGAAATCTAAAGATTCCTTAATTCTAACAGGATCCATAGCCTAACTATACCACTTTTTGAGCTTTGTCAAAATCGTCCTTAATGCTTTGATTGTTAGGTCGATTTCAGTTTTTGCAGTACTAGGACCAAGTGAAAAGCGAACTGATCCATCCGTGTCTTTAATATTAGGATTGATAGCTTGAATTACATATGAGGCCTTGCCATCGCCGGCCTTGCAGGCACTCTTGGCAGAAGCCATTATGTTGTGAGCAGAGAGCTCTATGACCAGAAGATCACTTGGAATATTTGGAATCGTGATATTGATATTATTGGGTAAACGCTCCTTAATATCTCCATTCAAAATTATGGTTGAATCAAGCCCTGATAATTTTTTTAAAAAATAATCTCTCAAAACTATTAATCTTTTATTTTCATTGATTTTATTTTTTCCTACGACAGACAAGGCTTGCCCAAATGATGTAATTGCTGGAAGATTTTCAGTACCTGGACGCAAACCATATTCTTGATCACCACCACCCATGATTGGAAGAAGTGCAACAGTACTTCTTTTGTACAATATTCCCGCCCTGCCAGCACTTTCAATCTTGGCGCCCGACAATGTCAGCAAATCTACCCCCAAACGCTCCACATTGAGATCTAGATAATTTACTGCTTGCACAGCATCTGTATGAAATACCAAATCTGTTTGTAAAGGACTGTCCTTTACAAAATTTAATTTTTTGAAGTGTCGAATTTCTTTTGCAATCTCTCGTATTGGCTGAATTGTTCCAATCTCATTGTTGGCATACATAACAGAGATCAACACTGTATTCTTCTTGATAGCCTTTCTGATTTTCTTTGGATCAACAATACCGTTTTTTTCGACTGGAATAATCGAAACTTCAGCCAAATTTCTTTTTTCTAATAAATGGAAAGTCTCTAGTACAGATGAGTGCTCAATATTTGTCGTAATAATATGCGGTGCGGGAATAAGTTTTTTGAATGGTCTGGCCGAGATAGGTGCATGGAGATCTGAGGACTTGAGAAAAATTTGTTCCCATGCCGCATTCACAACTCCTTGGATAGCTAGGTTGTTACTCTCGGTGCCTCCACTAGTAAATATGATTTCTTTTACTCGACAACCCAAAATATCCGCAACGCTTTTCCGCGCGTTTTCAAGCTGTATTTTTGCTTTTACTCCCCCACCATGAATTGAACTTGCATTAGGAAGCACCCCCGATGCGTAATCGAAGTAGATTTTATTTGGCTTTTTGGCTGATATCCGGTTTGATTTAGGCACGAAAATAGTATATATTGAAAACGTATGAATACAAAGCTCGAAATTGTGTTTTTTGCTGTAACCCTTCTATTTCTAATGATTGGAGCATTTTGGCTATGGAATACCGAAAAACGACTTAAAAGATTTTTCTTGGGTAAAAAAGCTAAAGATTTGGAGGACACAATCTTGGCACTACAAAATGAATTACTAAAACTGGACAGATCTCGACAAAATTTTGAAAAAGAGTTTGCTCTAGTGAATACTAAACTAAAGAAAAGTATCCGCGGACTAGAAACGATTCGTTTTAATCCTTTTCCAGATCAAGGTAGCAACCAGAGTTTCGCTATCGGCTTATTAAACGAAGATGGTGATGGAGTAGTAGTTTCTAGCTTATATTCCCGTGAGAGAATGAGTGTATTTGCAAAACCAGTAAAAAATGGAAAATCAGAATATGAACTTACTATTGAGGAAAAGGAAGTATTGTCGAGAGCGGAAGTTAATTAATCTTAATTTTAAAATTCACAGTGAAAGAAAATACAACACAACAGAATATCACAACTCGGCCGCCAGTAGTGGTAGTGATGGGTCATATCGACCACGGTAAATCTACCCTGCTCGACTATATCCGAAAATCAAACATAACCGAAAAGGAAGCTGGCGGTATAACTCAGCGTATTTCTGCATATGAAGTAATCCACAAAGATGAACATGGTGCGGATCAGAGAATAACTTTTATTGATACACCTGGA
Organism: Minisyncoccota bacterium; assembly: GCA_018061035.1. Classification (GTDB taxonomy): domain Bacteria; phylum Patescibacteriota; class Minisyncoccia; order Phycocordibacterales; family UBA9973; genus UBA9973. The sequence continues at coordinate 11,898 of JAGOUX010000007.1, forward strand.
CATGAAGCATTCTCAAAAATGCGTGCACGAGGGGCTGGGATAGCGGATATAGCGATTCTAGTAGTATCAGCTGAAGACGGAGTGAAACCTCAAACTCTAGAGGCGTACAAGACAATACAAGAAAGTAAAATTCCGTACATTGTGGCAATTAATAAAATTGATAAACCGGGTGCTAATATCGAGAAGACTAAAATCGAACTTGCCGAGAATGAAATATATCTTGAAAATTATGGAGGCAAGATCCCTTTTGCGCTTATTTCTGCGAAAGTTGGAACTGGTATTGATGATCTTCTGTCGCTTATTCTCATATTGTCTGAACTTGAAAGTTATACTGGCGATCTTTCCAAAAACGCATCTGGAATAGTTCTCGAAGCTAATTTGGATTCAAAAAGAGGTATCGGAGCTACACTCATCATCAAAGACGGCTCTATCAAAAAAGGTATGACTGTGGTGGTAGAAGATAGTATTTGTTCTACCCGTATGATCGAAAATTTCTTAGGCAAACCCATAGAAGAAGCAACCTTCTCATCTCCTATTCGCCTAGGTGGCTTTAGCAAAATGCCAAAGGTGGGTAGCGAGTTTAAATCCTTTGAAAAGAAATCTGATGCGGAAAAATACGCAAAGCAACTTGAAAATAACAAGGGTTCTACTGCAAATATAAAAGAGACTGCAACTGATAAGAAAATAATTCCTATTGTACTCAAGGCTGATGTTTGGGGTATGGTAGAAGCTCTCGAAAAAGAAATTGCAAAAATAAAGAGCGACAGTGCTATGTTTAAAGTGGTAGCAAAGAATGCTGGCCCTATTTCCGAGAGCGACATAAAATCTGTAGCCACTGGTGAAAATATAATCGTAATTGGTTTCAATGTAAAAGCAGATTCAAGTGCAGTAGAATTGGCTGAAAAGCGTGGTATCAAAATTGCATTCTTCGATATCATTTATAAAATGACAGAATGGCTAGAAACTGAAATGGAATCTCGAAGACCAAAGGTTGAGACTGTAGAGGTGACCGGAAAGCTTAAAATAATCAAAGCCTTTAGTCGCACCAAAGAAAGACAAATAGTGGGTGGTAAGGTCATCGAAGGCTGTATAGCCTTAGACAGTGTTGTAAAAATAGTACGCCGAGAATTCGAAATAGGACGGGGTAGAATTGTAAACCTGGAAAAAGGTAAGGTTAAGACTAGTCAGGTCGACGAAGGAACTGAATGTGGAATGATGATCGAATCTAAAATTGAGATAGTGGCAGGTGATGTACTAGAATCATTTAATATCGTACAAAAATAATGACTGAACGAACAGAAAAAGTATCAAATTTGATTAAGGAGCTATCTGCTTCATTTTTAGGACGAGAAAATAATAAAACTTCACTTATTACTGTTACCAGCGCAACAGTCTCCCCTGATTTGAAAAAAGGAACTATCTTTATAACTGTGCTTCCTGACTCCAAAGAGCACGATGCATTAGAGTTTGCAAAGAGAAAACGTCCAGAACTCAGAGAATTTCTCAAGAAAAACATGGAGACGAAAGTAATCCCTTTTATCGACATCCTAATCGATAAGGGTGAAAAGAACCGTCAAAAAATTGACGAATTGCTAAGAGAAAGCTAGGATTAATTTGTTGGGTTCGTATTCGGCCTGGTAGCCAAGTGGTAAGGCATTCCTCTGCAAAAGGAATATACGGCGGTTCAATTCCGCCCCAGGCCTCAATTCCAAAATCTAAACCATTCCAATCTAGGTGACTTGACCTTAACTGTTTGAGTCTTTTCACTATAATTTCCTGCCTTATCGTACACACGCAAGGTTATATTTTGGTCACCAGATTCTAGAAATGGCACAAAGAGTTGTGATCCTATAGGTAGAAATAAATGACTACCAAGATCTACATAATAATTGCCTTCGACTCCGCTTGCTATATCTTCAGCTTCAAATAGAAAACGAACCACATCTCCTACCACAATATTATTTGAGCTCAGCAACATCGATTTAATCATTGGTGGAGTTCGATCTGATTGGATTTTGTAATGAGTTACAAAGTCTCCTACTGCGGATTTAATATGAAAATAAAGTATACCATCGCCCGATATCGGCAAGGTTATCGAATTACCTAAAGTGACTTTATTTCCCGTAGGAATTGTCGTCGGGTTACTATCAAAACTATAAGCATAAGCAGAATCCCTATCACCCAACCAGACAAAATATGCATTGTTGGAATTATACCAGCGTCCTTGGTTGGGATGAGTTGGAGAAAATACCACAATTTGATTTGAAATAGAAGATTGATTGAAATTTTTATCTACAAATGATGAACCGAAATCTTCGGCACTATAACTACCCGACTGTGACATTCGAAGAACATTGGTACCGAGTCCATCACTAGCTAAAACTTTAGTGTCTTCTTTATCGAATTCCAAACTAAAACCTCCAGGTGTTTTAGGGACAAGGATTATATCAGCGACATTTATCGATCCAGTTTCTCCTCCTTTTTTGAGCACCACACACGAGACAATTGCTTCACCCTTGGTCTCATTTATTTTATTTTCTATAAAATATGCACAGCTTGATTTGTTAGTATCTAAAGATCGAATAAATACTTTATTGGGATCAAAAAGAACTTTTGCTTCGACAGCATTTATAGCTTCATCGCCTGTGTCTACAACGATTGAAAACGACTGCTCTGACCCTACATCGTATATTCCAAACTCTGGTTGGAATCTTAATGTTGAGTTATACAAAGTATATGGAATATGCTCCAGCCTAAGATATCCTATATTCTGAAGTCTAAGAATAAAAAATGCCAATAATATAGCTGGTAATCCTACGACACAAACAAACATAATATATTTCCAGCCTTTTTCTTCTCCATATGAATTTCTATGTCCGAAATATGAAAGAAGTAAAAATACTAAAAGTGTTAGCATGGTAATAATCACACTTGCAGTGCGAGAAATGTCTCTTCTCGGTACAAATATCAAAGCACCTCCTGGACTTTTTTCCAATCCAGGAAATATGACATTTTCGACAAAGAAAAATCTTCCATCTTCGAGTTCGATAGTTTTGCTCGACATTCCATCCTTGATCCATTCAGAACCCGAATTGAAATACGAATTAGTGAGTCTGTGTATCTCGGGATCATTAAAACTTTCTCCATATATCCCTGCATTTTTATTGTAAAAAATAACTTCCACTCCAGCTGGCAAGTATTTGGATTTAAATGCTTTAGCGTATTCATCATCAGTAAGATAATTTGCAAATAAACTACCGATCATTTTGCCATCTCGAATCACATGCCTTCCGGTAGTTAGAAATAATTGATGAGGATCAAAAGCACTAGTCTCTTCGACACTTTCTACGTGATTTTCTTGAGCTAGCACTCTTCCTGCAGGACTTGTTAGAAATACATTATCCCCTACTTTGCTGGCTGTCCTAGTGCGACTCAAAATCACTCCTTTGGCATCAGTGGCACCCATAAGACCGATGGAATATTTATTTCTTTTTTCCTGAAGATAATCCACCAAAGCTGTGGCGTTCTTGGATAAAATAAGTTCGGCCAACTTTTCGTCTTTAGATATATCATCCCCTTTCTCTTTTAGATATTGTAAATCGGATTTGATTCCAGAATTAAATGCGTTTATAGATTCTTTACTTATGGAAGATACATACAAAGCCCCAAAAACATGGAAAATAGAAAAAACAAAGAGGAAGACCCCAGCAGTAATATATAAGGATCGAAGTAAATTTCGTAAGGTTCTAGAAATGTATTGATTCATATAATTTATCTTTTACGTTTATCGAGATAATTTCCGTAATACAATAATGGTAAGCCCACAATACCAGTGAAAATTTTGAGCAACCACCCTGTAAGGATTAATTCTAGTAACAATGGTCCAGAAAGATCAAAAAAAGCAATAGAGAAAAACAGCATACTGTCGGCGAGCTGACTCACGATATTTGCCCCAGTACTTCTCAGCCAAAGATGTTTGCCATTGGTATGTGTTTTCAACCATTCGTAAAGGTTGATATTTATAAATTGAGCAAAGATATACCCCAAAATACTGGCAATAACAATACGAACAGAGAAAGAGAATAAGGTCGATATGGCATTATTGACCACACTACTATCATTGAGTCCTGATAATTTTGCGGCAATCTGAGACATAATATTAAAAAATAATATGAAGACTACTCCATCCCAAATAGTTTGAAGTCCTATTTTTTTACCATGTTTTTCAACCAGAAAATGTGTTGCCAGAAAAGCACTAGCGTAAAATATATTACCAATGTTGGTGACAAAACCAAATACAGAAATAAGTTTAGCCCCAAATACGCCCACCAAAAGAAGATTGACTAGTATGCTTCCGAGAAGCCACTCCATACTGCGTCTGGAAGCAAAGAAAATAAATAATATGTCCAGGATGATCAACATCAAGACCAATATTTCATTCAGCATAATAAAATTATACCATATAAAATAAATGTTAAAAGCAATATATGTAAATTTATTTACTCTTGTGGGCAAGGAGGGACTCGGCTATTACATAGCCAGGTGATTTTTGATGCACTTGGTGCATAACAAAAATCCTTTCGATTCCCTCACGTAAGCAAATAAATTTGCTTACTCTTGTGGGCAAGGAGGGACTCGGCTATTACATAGCCAGGTGATTTTTGATGCACTTGGTGCATAACAAAAATCCTTTCGATTCCCTCACGTAAGCAAATAAATTTGCTTACTCTTGTGGGCAAGGAGGGACTCGAACCCTCAAGTCTTGCGACATTAGTTCCTAAGACTAACGCGTATACCAATTCCGCCACTTGCCCAATATATTAATAAATATTCGAAATATTTATTTGTGCGTCCAGAAGGGATCGAACCTTCGACCTTATCCTTAAGAGGGATCTGCTCTACCAGCTGAGCTATGGACGCATATTATTTAATTTACAAAACAAACTTACTTTAGCACATTATCTAACGACCTACCAAAACAGCTATGGACGCATATTATTTAATTTACAAAACAAACTTACTTTAGCACATTATCTAACGACCTACCAAAACAGCTATGGACGCATATTATTTAATTTACAAAAACAACTGTGGTACTTTTACTATTATTCAAATTCCCGGTGCCCGAGGTGGGGGTCGAACCCACATCCCTTGCGAGACACGATTTTAAGTCGTGCGCGTATACCAATTCCGCCACTCGGGCAATTTCACCTAACAAAATAGATTATATGTAAAAAGTGCCCAAATAACAAGCTTTTCAGGCTTTATCAGGGTACTTGACTTTTATCTCAGTATATGCTATACTTCTTAGTATGAGTAATATAAATAACAAATTAATACTTTTGAGCTTCGCAATATTGGGTATTTTCACTATTGGTATATCTTCTGTCAGTGCCTTCGATGAAGGTGTTTCAAGACCATACAATAGTCCTAATGCCTCAAATACTGCGTATTTGTACCAGTATCCCCCAGCAAATTATCAGCCGGGAGCACAGACTTATTACAATAACCCTCCCCTATATCAGCCTGGACAAACTGCGTACTATACAAATCCTGAGCCAACAATAATATACGTACCAGGACCAACCAGAACAATATACAAGACAACTACTGTAAAAAATACTAGTTCAAATACTTCTACTACAGATACTTCAAACACCTCTGCTGATAACAAGGAAGTTAGTTATACAGACAAATACAATGCTCTTGGCGCAAGTGCGATTATGGGAGGAAATTCTTTTGCTCCATCAGGCCTTGTACAGTGGATTCTACTTGCGATAATCATCCTTGTGATCATTATCCTTGCTCGAAGAATATTGGGTGCGACAGACAAGTACCACAAGACTCCTCTTAAGCACGCTTAATCTTAGAAATAGCAATATACAGCAACAAAAAAGTCAGCCCCAAGGGGTTGACTTTTTTGATTTATTGTGATACAATTCCTAGTAAGGAATTGATCTTCGAAATTGAAATAGACTAACGAATTCTGTTCTAGAAGTCACAACTAGCCCGCGCCGCGGGCGCAGAAAAGAGAAGAGTCATGGATGTATTGTCATGGATCCTACTCCTTGCTACTACTGTGTTCGCATGGTGGTGGTCAGGTTGGCACAAGATTGCAGTGGGTTGGAAAGGGCTCAAGCTTTTACTCGGCGTTCGCACAGAAGACGAGGTCAAGGAAGGTTGGAGGTGGGCCGCTTGGCCGTGGTCCATCATTCAAGTGGACTGCAGACAGAAAGTCACGAAACTTAAGCCAATCATCGTGATGACCGAAAATAACGTGGCGGTTACGATCAATGGCTCGATCATGAGCCGTGTGACCAACCTAAACTCAAACTTCAACATCAAGCCCGAGGAGATCAGGAAGGGTCTTGATGATGTCTGGGACGAAATCATTAGAAGACAAGTTTTCGGCAAGTCGCTACGTGATGCGCTCGACATGCAAGTCGACCTCGGAGTAGCCGCGACAAGCTATCTTCGTGGACATGCGGCTGAGCTGAACTGGGGCATAACGATCGACAAGGTCGTCGTAGCCTCAATTCTTCCAGACGAGGCAATGCTGGTAGCCCTTCAACAGAAGCAAAAGGAAGAGTCTGATCGTGACGCTCAGAAAGTCGAGCTCAAGCACGTCGGCGAAAGGGTTATGGAATTAATGCAACTTCCGCCTGGCGGTCCCGGCTATACCCGAGAGCAGGCGATTGAGGAAGTCCAGATGTCTGTCCATGGGATCAAGAAGAACGTGGATGTGAAATCCCTTGGTCTCGACGCAAACATGATGGCCATAGTAATGGCCTTCTTGGAGAAATGGAAGGAAAAGTGATGTCAGATCACGAGAAGAAAGATGGCCAAAGCAAGAAAGACCATCACGGTGCGAAGGAGGCGCATGATGGCAAGCATGATGCTCATGACGCCCACGGTGGAGGGCATGATGATCATGGCGACGATCATGGTCATGGCGAAAAGGAAGACTCGGAGAATGGCATCAAATCGGCGAACATGATGGCGCCCATTCTGCTCTTCCTTGTGGTGCTCGTCATCGTCCTCACGAGGTGGTGCAGTGCGGCAAGCCACGAACGTGAGGTTATTGCCGAGAAGCGCAAGGCTGCGATCGAAAGATCGCAAGCCATGCATGAAGCGCGCAGCCTTGGGCAGTTCGATGACCGATACACACCAGCAACCCTGGTGGCGACGTCGATTACCGACGTCTACACCGACGGAGAACCCATCTGGGTTCTGCCGCCCGGCTGGCCAGAGAAGGACGCAGTGTACTATTCGGGCAAAGGACGCCTGAATCTTACGGGTGGCAACATTCACGCCGGCACACCAGAGAATCCCTGGAAATTCTGGTCGGCTGTTGATAGAGAGAAGAGTGTACTGCTCCGGATCTGGGGCAAATAAAGAAGTTAGTCTATTTCAAAGGAGGTGCCTATGGCACATATCGGCTGAGATATCGCGTCTAGCCAACGCAAATGGGCGGAACCTTTCGGTTCCGCCCATTTTCGCATCCACTTTATTTCGAATGAAATTCTTTTAAATCAATTTCAAAGCCTGCGCTATTATCACCATCTTGCTGAATCTTTACCTGATCCGATACTCCGATTGTTTCAGTTATGAAACCCAGAATTCCCCAAACTCCTAGCATGATCACCAGACCTATTACTCCCCACATCATATGGCTCTTGCCTAGGGTTTTTTTCTCTTCATTGCTTTGATTGGCCATGAATTCAAAAACTCCCCAGAGAAAGTACACCAGCGCTAAAGCGAACAAAAGCTCGATTAGCGGGTTGATTATGGTCTCATTCACATTCGCAAGGAATGTATCAAGACTAGCATAAGCAACCTTGGTGGAAAATAAGTCTACTATGAAATGCATAGAAGGATTAATAAGGAACTGTTGGAAGAGTGATAGGAGTGATGTTGTTAAGACCGAAAGAATTTGTAACGATTCTTACTAGTCCCCACATACCTACGATAACTACCAATCCAATGATTCCGTAGATTATCTTATCGCGTCCTGCTGTCTTTGCTTCTTCATCTCCGGCAATCATGTAAGACACGACTCCCCATACGAAGTAAAGTACACCAAGCGCAATTATAAATGGAAGCAATGCTCCCAAAATCTCATTGAACTTACAGATCAATGTCTGGATAGTAGTGATTGCACCACCAGAACATACTGTAGGATTTCCTCCTGTTGTCTGAGCAAATGCTACAAATGGAGCAAGAGTAAGACCCAAACCAGACAATACTGCTAATTTATTTTTCATAATAATTTCTAAAACTGTTACCTTATAATAATGCGACCTTATAATAATAATTTACCAAAGAACCAATGTCGATATTATATCATACCATTAATAATTGCATAGCAATTAAGGCTTCACCCGTGGTAGGAACCCGGTATTCAAATTGAAGGTTTCTCCCACAATCCCTACAATACCCCAAACAGACAGCATGACCACAAGAGCTATGATGCCCCAAATCATAAATTGCTTGCCTTGGGAACGTTTCTCCTCCTCCCCCCCTCCTAATATGAAGTAATTAACAACTCCCCATATGAACATACCTGTTGCGAGGGCAAATATGAATGGGATAACAGATGCTCCAATTAGGCATGTGATATAGCTCAGCACCCCTTGAAGTTTCGTTCCCATTTCGCATGCATCGCCCGCAGTAGGCTGAACCTGAGTGCCAGCAACTGGCAAGCCTGGAGTGGCCATTACAGCGAGCTGGGCGTCAGTGAATCCAAAAGTATTTACAACAATAGAAACAAGGCCCCACATTCCTGCAATCACTACAAAACCGATCAGACCATATATTATTCTATCTCTGCCCTCTTTCTTTGCTTCTTCTCCTCCACCGATCATATACTGAACTACTCCCCATACAAAATATACTACCCCCAGCATCACCATAAGTGGGACTAGTGCTTTAAGGAAATCACCAAGTTTACAAATAATATCTGTATAATCTACAGTTGTAGGGTTGCAAGTCTTCACAGAATAAGCTGCGTAAGCTGTGTTTACACTTGGAAAAACAAAGATTGATAATATAAAAACGAGTACTATGAACGGTAAATATTTTTTCATATGATTTTGCAAAATGCCACGTAAGTCGATTAGACGAGGCGTTATTTATAATGCTTGCACTGTGTCTGTTATTAATTGTGCAATTGCTGCTGCTCCCATGAGTATAGCTGCTCCAATCAAGGTATACATCAATGCGCTTTTGGCTTTACTAAGCTCTTCTGGATTACCTCGAGCAGAGACAAACAAAAAACCAGAGTATATTACCGCCAAAGCAATAATAGGGAGTCCGATCTTGAGTGCCCCCTCCAAAACTTTCGCAAGAAGATCAGTGAAATTCTGCTGCTTTATAGGATTACAAATCCGTCCCGATGTCTCGCATGGTTCAATGTGCACCTGAGCAAAAGAAATTACAGGCATAAAAACTATGTAAAATGCTACGATACTAGCCAGCAAATTATGTTTGAAAAATTTCATATGATTAATGATACACCAATTTAAAATCCAATCCAACCCCCATCATAGCCAAGAGTAGTCAGTATTGTTTTGATAATTAGCCATGCGCCAGCTACTAACATAAGTCCGACAGCTGCATTGGTAAAAATTCCTTTAGCCTTCGATTTAGCTTCGCTACTCTCACCTCCAGCAGTGACTAATATAAATCCAGCGTAAGCAAACATTAATGCGCACACAGGTAGTGCAAGCTTTGTTAGAATGAATGTAATAATATTATTTATCATTATCATGATATCCTTAAAACCACATGTATTTTCTACGCTTTGGTCAGCTCCACGGCCACATGTGACTAGTCCTTCGGCTTGTACAAAGACTGGAGATAGAAGCATCATCATTATAAAAATTGGTAGGAAAATTTTAAATATATTTTTCATATTATTTCAAAAGTGATAAAGACAACTTGCTGTGCGCATCTCGAAGTGCATCTGCTATTGATAAATTATTTGAAAGCACAGATTCGATCATTGATTTGAAGATTTTATTTGTCTCTACGGGATCTGGGTCTAACCAGCTTCTCGTATAAAGCGCAGAACTATAAAATATTGGTGAATAAGGGTCAGCCGGTATAGCAGTCAGAAGATCTCTTCTAGCAGGAGCAATTCCTAATCCTGAAGAAAAAGACTTGGCAAATTCACCACTAGACATAAGTCCTGCAGCGATAAATGCTGTATTAAAATTCTTAGAAAAAGCAGAAATGGCGATACCTGTCACCTGACCTCCTGTCAATTTGGTATTGGATCCTTCTATCTGAGGCAATGGCGCTATGCCAAAACTTAAATTGGGATTCCTATTTACTATAGATTGTATTTCGCTCGCATATCCGAAGTAAATTGCGGTATTCTCAGCAGAAAAACTATCTACAGAATTTGGAAATGATCTATTCCATGAATACAATGGGTGAAGTGGATCAGCAAAATTAGTATAAAATTCTAAAATAGAATTGACGCTGTATTTAGAAGAATCAGTTAGAGTGGAAGTGAGCCTACCCTCTTTTTCTGAGACCATCGGATTTCCGCCCTGCATAAATAATGCAGCTAGAATATCTTTGGCATGAGTAATATTAGAAAATTGTCCGAGCGCGACTGCACTTTTATTTATCTTGTTTGCGTCATCTTTTTTGGTCAGAGTTGGCACCATAGTCACTAATTCATCCCATGTCTTTGGTGGATATACAATACCGTTGGCATCGAGCATGCTTTTGTTGAAATACATAACCAATGGATCGATAGTTATAGGAAAGGCTAAAATACCCTTACTGGTTAGAAATACACTGCCCCCACCTGCAAAATTATTTTGAAATGAAACAAGAGGATAACTACTAAAAGGAATAGTGAAAAGCTTATTTTTATAATGAAATGCTAAATTATCAGGAAGAAAGAACAAATCTGGACCTGTTTGTGAAGCTAAGGCCTCTAGAAGTTCTTTATCAAATGTATCTTCAAATTTTTGAACATACTTCACAACAAAAGTAGGATGTGCAGCATTAAATGCTTCGAGTACTGGACTCATTACTTCTACTTTCTCTGTACCCCACAGGACCACAGTACCCTGACCTTGATCCGCACCATCGTTACCTAGCTTTATTGTTCCAGAAAATACTAAAACACCAAACACAGCGCCGACAATGAATATGATAACTATTATGATTTGAAAATTGTCCTTCATGGTTGGCTATATCTTTCTTAATATCATACCATAATGATGAGCGTTAGCGTCAATATCTCTCTCCCAAACAAAACTAGATGCCTCTAGAAGATTTTTCATTTCAATTTTGGAGATAGTTTTGTGTCCATTAAATAGATGTCCATCTGGTGTCCAATCAATCACAAGCGCATGTCCGCCTTTTTTTAATATTCTTCCCATTTCGGCAATGAATTTGTGTTTATCCTCAAGCTGAGAAAATACATTTGAGACAATTACTTTATCTACGATATTATCCGCAATCTTTGTCCCACCCAATTTTTCGGCATTGCCCCAAATCGTTTCGATATTATGTAGTTTGGCTTCTTTTACATAATTTTTAATAGTAGTGAGATAGTCTTTATGAAGTTCCACTGCATACACCTTGCCAGCATGCGCAATACGAGCCGCAGGAATAGCATAAAATCCTGTTCCCGCCCCCAAGTCAGCCACAATATCGTGTTCCCGTATTGCGAAGGCTTTGAGGTTTTTTAATGGATCAGTGAACATAATTTATATACAAGCAAGAGATGCAATACCGTCGCCTGCTCTTAGGCGCATAATGGTTACTCCTTGGGTCTGACGACCAAGATTTGGAATATCCTTAAGTGCTGTGCGGATCACCTGGCCCTTCTTGGACATTGCGATGAGTTCTTCTTCCTCGCCGGTGATAACCTTTGCGACGATAAGCGGACCGGTCTTTGGAGTAACCTTTGCAGTCTTCACTCCAGAGCCTCCGCGCTTCTGAACTTTGTATTCCTTAAGAGATGTTTTCTTTCCGAAGCCATTCGCGCTCATGCTGAGGAATGCGCCATCCTTCTGATCTTTCTTGACCACATCAACTCCGATGACTTCATCGTTCTTTCCGAGCTTGATACCACAAACTCCGCCCGCCGTGCGGCCCATTTCACGAACATCGGATTCCTTGAATCGAATTGATTGCCCACTACCTGTAGCGACGATGACTTCATCTCCCTTGTCTGTAAGCAATGCAGAGATAAGCTGATCGTCTTTGTCGAGACGAATTGCAATAATACCGCTTCGGCGCACATCTTTGAAGCTCTCGATAGACATCTTCTTGGCTGTGCCATGCTTGGTCATAAGCATGAGTGAACAGCTTGCACCTTTGTTTACTTTTTTGATTGGAAGAATTGAATTCACTTTTTCTTCACCAGAAAGAGAGAGGAAGTTCATGATGGATTTTCCTTTTGTCGCTCGGCGTCCCTCAGGAATATCATACATTTTCATCTGGTACACCTTACCCATGTTAGTGAAGAACAGAAGATCATCGTGAGTAGAGCCAGAGACCAACATCGTCACGAAATCTTCTTCCTTGGTCTCGAGATCTACCACACCCACGCCTCCGCGCTTCTGCGCGCGATATTCTGCAGGGTCGGTACACTTCACATAACCACCAGCTGTGAGTACAAGCATTGTCTCTTTTTCAGGAACAAGGTCTTCGTCGGAGATCTCTTTCACTCCACCCTTAACTATTCTTGTTCTTCGCTCGTCAGAATACTTGGCTCGAATTTCTGCGAGTTCGTTTGCAATAGTCTTTAAAATTTTCTTTGGGCTTGCAAGCAATTCCTTCATTTCTGCGATGAACTTCTGCTTCTCGGCAAGCTCGTCCTCTACAGCCTTACGCTCAAGTCCAGCAAGCTTGGAAAGTTTCATCTCAAGGATCGCTGTAGCCTGAAGATCAGAAAACTTAAACTCCTTCATCAAGTTCACTTTTGCAATAGCGGAATTCTTTGATCCACGAATAATAGTGATGACACGGTCTATCTTGTCCAAAGCCTTCTTGAGACCGAGTAAAATATGCTCTCGTTCTTCTGCACGACGAAGATCGTACATGGTTCGGCGCTTGACCACATCCTTTCGGTGTCCGACAAATTCATTTAAGATAGATTTTAGTGATAGTGTCTGAGGTACGCCATCTACAAGTGCAACCATGTTGAAATTGAAATTGCTTTCGAGTTGAGTATTTTTGTAAATATAGTTTAGAACTTTCTCAGGATGCGCGCTTGATTTGAGATCAATCACAACTCGAATATCTTTTGTAGATTCATCGCGAAGACCCTTGATACCTTCTAGCTTCTTTTCCTGCACAAGCTCTGCAATCGAAACGATTAGATTGGATTTATTAACCCGAAATGGAATAGAAGTGATAATTATTGAAAAATTTCCATCCTTCTGCTCTACTATCTCTGCTTCACCGCGACAAACCACACCACCACGGCCTGTAGAGTAAGCGTGTAGCATGTCCTTATTACCATAAGCTATTCCTCCTGTTGGAAAGTCAGGGCCTTTGATAAATTGCATAAGATCTTCTGTCGTCGCCTCTTCATTGTCGATCAAATGCATGGTCGCATCGAGAACTTCACCCAAGTTGTGCGAAGGAATGTTTGTCGCCATACCCACAGCGATACCCAGAGTACCATTTAGAAGTAGTGCTGGCACAGATGAAGGAAATACAACAGGCTCCTTGCGAGTCTGGTCGTAGTTGGGACGAAAGTCGACAGTTTCTTTTTCGAGATCACGCAAAAGCTCCGAAGAGATCTTGGACATTTTGGCCTCGGTATAACGCATAGCTGCAGCATTGTCTCCATCGATAGAGCCAAAGTTTCCCTGACCCAATATCAATGGATAACGATACGAAAATTCCTGAGCCATACCTACCATAGAGTCGTATACTGCTGTATCACCATGTGGGTGATATTTACCGAGCACATCTCCAACTACTGCCGCAGATTTACGAAATCTTGCAGATGCCGTGAGTCCCATTTCATGCATAGCATACATAATTCTTCGGTGTACTGGCTTGAGTCCATCGCGAACATCTGGAAGAGCACGAGAAGTGATAACTGACATCGCATATGCCAGATATGAATCCTTCATTTCTTTCACGACATCTACTCCGACTATTGAGTCGTTTTGCTTGATGGGTTCGATATTTTCTTCTTTTGATTTCTTTACCATTGTTGTGGAATTTCTATATTAGCTTTTAAAACATTCAGTGGGGATACTTCTTTCGATGCTTTTTCTTTTGTGTCATTTATCCTATATCCAAGTGAGTAGACCCAAAAAAGCAAAAATATTAATCCGACGATAGCGACAAAAACATGTAGCACATGCCTTCGAACTTCTTCCGGCTGTTGACGCAAATTGTGAATTATTTTTTTCATACTTTATAACTTTTTACTTTCAACTTACACTTGTTTTAACACCACCACTTCCCCCTCCTTGCCTTCCAAATCTTTGCGCTTGAGGGTAAGCTTGTCTACCACTTCTGCTTTTTCTTCTCCCATTTCTTTCAAGAAAAGCTTAAGGGATGTAGCGTCGTAATCCATCGGTATGACCATCTTTGGCTCGAAGGATGAGGCGAGTTTTGCTGCACTCTTGGCATCGAGAAGCCCATTGCCTCCTACAGGAATAAAAAGTATGTCGGGACTATTTATAGACTCCATTGTTTCCTTTGACAGCTGAGCATCAGAAAGAGCTCCTAGAAATAAAAGATCGATTCCATCCACAGCAAATGAATATATAGTATTGATGTATTTCTTGTCAGAAATAGTGGCGTTTGAAATTGAACCCTTAATAAAAATTTCTTTAACTTCATAATCCCCTGGCCCTGTCACTGAGAAAGGAACTCGGTCTCCATGTGAAAGCTGGTCGAGACCATTGTAATCAGGATGATTGGTAGTAATGAGAGATATGTCTGCTCCGAACTTGGCTGTGATGCCCGTTTTAGAAGCCTTACTGACAGGGTTAAAAGCCAGAACCATTTCTCCTTGGCCAATCTTGAAAAACTGCTTGCCGTAATATGTGATTATCATTAAGCATAGTATACCAAATATGATTATAAAAAGTCACTTGTTTTATAGTAAAAATGTGTTAATTTAACCTAAAAGGAGCTCTTCCATGGCATTACATCCGAAGAACAAGCGCCGGCGTCGCAAGGCCCTCCAGAAGGCAATCCGTCGCCGCGGAGGAAATGTCGGCAAGGCCGCGAAAGGGGCCAACCCGAAATCCACCCGCACTCAGATCAACGAGGAGCGGCACGAGAGTTACGAGGCCACCAGGCGTTATCCGTCCTGGTGGAACACCTACTAAACCCCGAGAAATGACAGGCCCCGAGCCACGTCGCTCGGGGTCTTGTTTTTTATATGAACATAAATTACGAAAACCGGCACGATCCTAAAAAGGTGTTGCCGGTTCTGCGCCATAGGCGCCTCCATATTAAGTTACTCGATTCCGTCGAGCGCGGGTGCTAGAAAGCCCCAGCCGGCAAACCAAACACGATCCCTGCTAGCAAAATTGCTAGGAAGCCGAGGAGCGCAAGCAAGTCGCTGGGTGATTTATTATTCGACACGATTACTCCTTTCTCACCGCTAAGGCTCGAATTATTTCAATTCTCTTCGAAAAGCCCGCCGAGTGGCAAAAAGATGAACACGCCGTAGATGAAGGCAGCCAAATACTCGCCGTCTTCTAGGGTGCATCCACATCCGAAGGCACAAGTGAGCGAAATTGCTACTTGAACGAGCATTCTCAGCTCTGACGACCCACTGCTAGCCATTTGAACCTCCCCGACTAAATACTGCCTCCCAATGGGCCTATTGTCAATATAGGCTTGCCTTTTGGCTATTTTATAGTAGTATAACCATACAACTTAAAACATATTAAAAGCATGGATTTGGGGTAACCCTCTCGACACAAGGTCGGAGAACCTAAGCCTTATATCCGCTTTATTGAGCGGATCTTTCTGTTTTAGGGATAAATTATTATGGCAAAAGAAGAAGTTATCGAAATAGTCAAAGAAGAAAACGCAGTGCTTAAGTCTATAGTAGACAGAAGCGGACAGAAGCCAGAAGTGGACTCTCTTGTTGAAGGTCCAGTTATTTTGGTTGAGAAATCTTCTGTATATGTAGACCTTTCTCCATACGGTACTGGTATCATTTACGGACGAGAATTTATAAATGCAAAGGACATCATCAAAAAGATCAGCCTTGGCGACACTATCAAAGCAAAGGTTGTCGAAGCTGAGAACGATGAAGGCTATGTAGAGCTATCCCTCAAGGAAGCAAAGCAGGCTCTTACATGGAGCGAAGCTGAGAAAGCTATCAAGGCCAAGACTATCCTCAACCTCGAGATCAAGGATGCCAACAAGGGTGGACTTATCTTGGAATGGCAGGGTATTCAGGGATTCCTACCAGCTTCACAGTTGAAGGCTGACCACTATCCTCGAGTATTAGATTCTGACAAAGACAAGATATTAAAGGAACTTAAGAAATTAGTAGGTGAGAAGATTTCAGTTATGATCATCTCTACTCTGCCTAAGGAAGGCAAGCTTATCTTCTCTGAGAAGGACAACAATCCTGAGGAGAAGAAAGAGATTCTAAGTAAGTACACTGTCGGAGACGACCTAGACTGTACTGTTGCAGGACTCGTAGACTTCGGAGTATTCCTCAAGCTTGAGGACGGACTAGAAGGATTGGTCCACATCTCTGAGATCGATTGGGGCCTAGTAGAAGATCCTCGCACAATGTTCAAAGTTGGCGATAAGGTCCGAGCAAAGGTTATCGAGATCAAAGAAGGCAAGATTTCCCTATCTATCAAGGCTCTTAAGGAGAATCCTTGGAACGAATTTGAAGGTAAGCTCAAGAAGGGCGATATCATCAAAGGAGTAGTGATCAAGTACAACAAGCACGGCGCGCTTGTAGCTATCAAGGAAGGTGTTGCAGGACTCGTCCACAACTCAACCTTTGGCTCAGAAGCAAAGCTCCGTGAGAAATTGGAACTTGGTAAGAACTACAACTTCCAGATCACTCTATTTGAACCAAAGGATCACAAGATGACCTTGGTACACCTAGAACAAGCATAGTCTTAATAAACAAAAACCTCCCAATTGGGAGGTTTTTGTTTTGTTTATAATATTATTAAATAGATGCGAGAGTTGTCGAAGCTTCGATGACTGATGGACCTATGTCATTCATGATCGAGATAACCTGTTCGGCATATCTTGGCACGATAGACGGAGGGTTGTAAGCTCGCAAAATCTCAATAGTAGTCTTGTTGTCGTAGTGATGAGCGGTCTTAGGATTATTACCTCCTAGGTTTCGAGCGACTGTTTCGATCGCATGTTCATTTGATTTGAAGTTGATCTTACATGATCCCCATCCAAATGCATTGAAGTCTGCTTTCTTACACTCAAACTTTCCACCAGTAGACTCTCGGACCGAGATGGCCGCAATAAGGCGCCAATCCAATCCGTTCTTCTCAGCCTCAGCTACCATTGTTTCTCCAGTTCCTTCGAGAGGCATATTGCGCTCTCTAAAGTAACTATCGATTGCTTCTGCTTTGATCTTTAGGATCGAGGCAGATTTTTCTGCTTCGGAGTCCTTATCCTGATTCAAGGACAGAAGACCCGTAGTACCCATATTCAATTTTTGAGCCAGCGTCGCTTGTGGAGCCTTTACTGTAACAGATACCTCAGGGACAGATTTAACTGATCCCACTGGCATTGATACCGTAACGATTGGTAATAGAACCAATGACTGCACAAAACGAATTATTTTTTGATTTTTCATAATTGGCGGTTGTGGTCTTGCTAGTAATAGTTGGCCGAAGCGTTCTATATACTAGCGGACTATCAAAACAGACTTTTTAGTTAAACCGTCTAAAAACTAAAAAATCCTTATATACAAGGTATGTAACAAGTTACAACCTTATGTATAAAGGAATATCTATATACTAGCATATTTAGATTAAAATGTCAATAGTTATACCATAATTTTTGAGGGTGTCAAATGCAAAATACCCTTATTTTATAAGGGTATTTTGGAATATAGTGCTTGACAAATTAGGCTAAAAATAGTGCTATAAATAGCCTGGGGAGAAGAAATCGTCAAAAACTATGCTAAGAAAGATTTTTATTCGAAATCAAATACTTGGTCGGCTACTTTGTAAGCCTCCCCTGCTCCCATCGTCACAAAAACGTCATTTTTGCCAAGGTTTAGAGCCTTGATCACCTCGGCGGCAGACTCAAAATCTGGAAAAGCGTAGGCTGTTACCCCATTAAGGTCAATAGCTTCAGCAAGTATCTCGCTTGAGATAGTATCATCCTGAGTTTCTCGAGCAAAGTAGATCGGCAGTAGGTATACTCGATCGGCACCAGTGAAAGCTTGAGAGAACTCTTTGAATAGGGCTCGGGTCCGGCTGTATAGATGCGGTTGGAATAAGACTACGATATTTTTCTGCCCTCGGGGATACAATTCGCGCAGTGCTTGGAGGCTGGCTCGGATCTCTGTAGGATGGTGGGCATAGTCGTCGTATATTGTGACTCCTTCGGCTGTCTCCCCCTTCTTCTCTAGTCTGCGCCAGGTACCGGCAAAGGTTTCGAGTGATTTTTGGGCTACCCCTAGATCTATCTTTAGGAAATCTGCCACAGCTAGGGCTGCTGCTGCATCTTGGCGGTTGTGCTCGCCAGGTACCATTAGCTTTGGCACCTTGTCCAAATACTTGGAATAGTCATTGATGACATTCTCACTCTGATTCTCAAACTCCTGAAAGGCTCCCTTTATGTCTGCTAGGTCCTTGTAGTAGTCTAGATGGTCTGCCTCGATATTGATGATCACTACTAGCTTTGGGTGAACATTCAAAAATGATCTCTCATACTCACAGGCCTCTACCACGAAGTACTCGCTCTTACCTACGATCAGATTGGATTTGTAACCCTTGAGCAAAGAGCCTACGATTACCGAAGGGTCCAATCCTGCATCTACCAAAATCTTGGCGATCATGGCTGTGGTGGTGGTCTTGCCGTGGGTACCTGCTACAGCGATAGTGTATTTGTTTGCAGTCACAATACCGAGCATTTCTGGATAGCTCTTCATGGAGACGCCGGAATTCTTGATCTGCTCGAACAGCTTCGGATCATAATGCGGTATAGCGATAGTGTAGACTATCAAGTCAGCATCTTTGGGTATAAGGTCAAAACCCTGCCCGATGGTGACAGGTATGCCAAGTGCCGCAAGCTCGCGAGTCATTTCATTCTCTGCCATATCAGAACCTATGACCTCCTTACCCTCCAAATGCATCATCCGCGCAATAGCCGAAATACCAATGCCGCCAATACCGACAAAGTAAACCTTTTTAAATTGTTTTAGATTTATATTCGTCATATATTTTTAAAATTTCTGACATAGATGATCCGATATTTTCAGGAAATTTTGATCTTTCAAACCAGCCGGCTGTTTCAATTTCTATCGGGTCAATCTTAATATCTAGTATATCTGAATTAGTTAGGAAAATCTCTACAATATTCTTTTTATAATTTTTGTAGCTTGTATATGAACCGATGCATACTAAATCCTTTACATCAAGACCTACTTCTTCTTTTGTTTCTCGGATAGCCGCCTGTAAAGATGATTCATTTCTTTTTGTACCTCCACCTGGGATTATCCATTTATGATGGGCGTAATTTAATTTGACCAATAAAAATTTACCATTATTTTCAACAATACACTTTACACCTCTCAAGGTAGGCCTAAAGATAAACCAATATAGTTTCTGGGAAGGCCTTCCGAAGAACCAAAATACTTTTACTAGGATGTATTTCATATTACTTCATTAATTCAATAATCTTATCTACCACTCGTTTTAAATCTTCAAGATGCTGAGGTAAGTAATCATTCATTATTCTATGGGGAGCATCTGGAAAAGTAATAACTTCTCTATAGTTTACATTGATAGCACTATCGTATATTTTTTGAGGAATTTCTACGGGTATCACTTCATCTTTACCCCCTTTGAGCACTATCAAATTACCTTTATATTTATTTAGAATCTCCCAGGCATCTGTCTTATCCCAACTTTTGGGCTCACGTATTAATGCTGAAAAGTTGTTACCGAAGTTCACCTCGTAGACATCTGGTCGGTATAAGCCAGGAGCTGAAAGCACCAGCAAGGAAACTGGATAAATTTCTGTCAGTTTTATAGCATTGTAAGCAGCCATACTCCCAGCAACGACCACTAAGGGCTTTACTACATTTGCCTTTTCAATTACTGCCTGAGCTTGTTCTGTTCTAGATTTTAAACTGGAATCATTTAGATTGCCTCCAGTATCTCCATAGCCTAAAAAGTCCAGCGCGCAAGAAGAAATATTGTTCTGAGCAAGCTCTTTACGTATTGCCTCATAAATTAATCTATTAGAAGCACCGGCACCGTGCAATAAAAGCACCTGTGGCTGAGATCGAGCAGGTATTATGTCGGCGACAATTGTAATACTCTTATATTCAGTTTTAATAATCTCCTTTTCCATTTATTTCAATGCCTTAATTATCTTCATAAACTTCTCTCCTCGATCGTATTCGTTCTGGAACATTCCAAAAGATGTGAACGCTGGAGAAAAGAGGATAGTGTCGCCCTTCTTTGCGAGAGAATACGCATTGCTTACTGCATCTATTAGATCTTTGGCCTTATACCCTACAACTTTAAGTCTGTCTGTCCCGTTGCCAGGGAGCAAAACTACTGCCTTGGTGTATTTTTTGATATCATTCTCTAAATTTTTTAATACTAAATTTTTATCTGTACCTCCAACTATCAAAATAATATTTTTACCTAGGGTCTGGAGTGCAACACTTGTAGCCTCAGGGGTGCAAGCATTAGTATCATTATATATTTCTACTCCCTTAACAGTCTTTACCAATTCCATTCGGCCAGAGACAGCTTTGAAATTCTCTACTGCTTTCTTGATAACTGCTTCCTTGACGCCCATAACTTTCGCTGCCTCAAGAGCACATGCAATATTTTCCATGTTATGCGCACCCTTTAACCCTATCTTCCAATTCTTTGGTATTATTTTTGTATGTGCCTTTATTACTTTCGACTTTATACTTTCAACTTTTAACTTCATACTCGGTCCGAGAATGAGTGCATCTTCTGCCTTTTGATATTTATAAATATATGCCTTGTCAGTGAAATATTGCTTGAGATCATCTTTGTAATAATTCATATGGTCTGGCATGAAGTTGGTGAACACAGAAATACTCGGAGATATTTTCGCATCACCAAATCCCTGCAACTGCCACGAAGAAAGCTCAAAGACCACAGTATCTCCAGCTTTCACTTCCTTAAGAAGTGGTAATGCTGCCGTGCCTTTGATATTGCCTCCCAAATGCACTCTTAATCCCGCTGCCTTTAGTATCTCGTAAATCAATACAGTAGTGGTACTCTTTCCCCGAGTTCCAGTGATCCCAATAATTTTTACTTCAGGTGCAAGCTTGGCAAAAAGTGATTCGTCCATCTCTATAGGTATGCCATTCTTGCGAGCATGAGCAATATAGGGTGAATCCAGAGCGACCCCCTGACCCTTCAGCACCATATCGCAATTCTCAAAGTCCTCCATTCTATGCTCACCAAGAACATAGGTAATGTTTTTATACTTCTTTAGCTTATTAACAGAAGGCGCAAGATCTTTTGCAGATTTCGTATCTGTTACAAGAACTTTTGCTCCGCATTCAGATAGAAACGCGATATCCCCCAGGCGCTTTCCCAGAAGTCCGAGGCCTACCACTGTCACTCTTTTATTCTTAAAATATTCTTTATAGTTCTTAGACATATAATTTCTTAAATTCTTCCATATCATCAAAATGATACTTCACACCCTTGATCTCTTGATAATCCTCGTGGCCCTTACCCGCGCATAATATTATATCCCCTTTTTGAGCAATATTTACTGCCTCCTTGATTGCGTCGTGGCGATTCGGAATCGTTTTCAATTTTTTATAGTCTTCTTGAGATAAACTGGTTTTCATCTGATCAATGATTTTATTTGGGTCTTCGCTACGAGGATTGTCAGAAGTGAATATCACCACATCCGAAAGCATTGCCCCCAATTTACCCATCACGGCCCGCTTGATCGGATCTCTGTCGCCACCACAGCCAAAGACTGTGATTAATTTACCTGCGGAATCCTTGATTTCCCGAACCGGCTGGAGAATATTCTCAAGCGCATCTGGGGTATGAGCATAGTCCACCACCACCAGCACCCCATTCGGCGACATAAAATGATCAAATCTCCCTCGAGGAGGTTCAATGCTCTCAATTAATTTATTCACCTTATCCATCTCGAATCCGAGAAGCGAGCAAGCACTCCATACTGCGAGCAAATTATATGCGTTAAATTTACCCAGAAGTTTAGACTGTATAGGGATCTTGTTGAAAGAAAGCTTAAGCCCGTGAATGTCTTTGTTGATTATCTCTCCATGAAAATGGACAGCGTCAAAATCTCCGTTGAATCCATACGAGAACTGATTGGCTTTTATACCCGAGAGCATCTTTATTCCATATTCGTTATCGGCATTTGTAAGTGCGAAAGCTCGCTCGGGCAACATCTGGAAAAATTTCTTCTTAGCAGCAAAATAATTCTCAAAGGTCTTGTGGTAGTCGAGATGATCATGGGTAAGATTCGTAAAGATTCCTCCGGCAAATACAACTCCGGCAACTCGGCTCTGGTCCATCGCATGTGAAGACACTTCCATAAATACATACTCACAGCCTCTCGCCACCATTTCATTTAAGAGTTTATGAAGTGATACAGGATCTGGGGTGGTGTGCGTTGCTGGCCTGACTTCCCCATCAATGATATTTTCTACTGTGCCGATAAGCCCCGCTTTGTAGCCCAAGCCTTTCGCAATTCTATACAATAATGTAGCAGTTGTGGTCTTGCCATTCGTACCTGTCACACCCACTATCCGTAGCTTCTTACCCGGATTGCCATAGAAATGCAGTCCTGCCAAAAGCGTGATCACCCGCCGTTTAAGTCTTAAATTTTTTAAAATAGATTTCATAATGATTCAACTGCCTCCTCCAATTTACTAAATTCGGCAATATTCAAATCGGCTTCTTCGCGTATTCTTTTATTATAATTTATTGCCTTCATTCCCGAAGCCCGGGCAGCAACTATATCAGTCGCTGAATCACCCACATAGACACACTCTGAAGGATTTAAGTTTAATTTTTGCGCCGCTAGCAATAATGGCTCAGGATGGGGCTTGTGATTTTCGGTATCCTCATACAAAACCACAGCTCTAAAATATTTAGAAATTAATTTTAACTCAGGAAAATCTTCTAATGGATTAAGTGTTCTACTCGTAGCAATACCTAGTGTATATTTTTTACTTAGTTTTTCGATGGTTTCAGACATACTATTAGGAAATTCCAAAAGTTCATCGGGATAAGGCATTCCACCTTTCTTGGTAGATGTCCAAATTTTATGAATTTCGTCCTCATCAGTAGACTTAGTAGTGTGGCGAACAATATCTTTTGTCGTTAAATGAAAGTAATTTTCGTAATCTTCCTTGGACATAAAAGTGTAGCCAAATTTGCGAAAAAGATCACCAAAAAATTTATGATTCGCCTCAAACGAATGGACCAACACCCCATCTACGTCAAATATTATCGCCTTAATCATACATTTTGTGCTTTATTGTTTCCAACTCTGAAATAACCTTTAGGTCAGTAATTTTAGTAAAACGCTTCATTTCCTTGCCGTCTTTTACCACATTCTCAATAAACATTGAATGTGGACGAAGCCAAAGATTCTGTGCTCCACCTTTACCGTCAGCACTCTCGTATAATGAACGATATACAACAAAAGGCTCTGTGGTCTCAGAATGAATACCCATACCCATAACCTCATAAGCATAGTTGCTAAGCTCGCCATTTGGATTATGTTTATAATGATAATAAAATCCTTTTTGTATCTCTGCCATTTTATTTCTTATTACCTATAGACAATCTACACCCCGTGGCACTTCTTATATTTCTTTCCGCTTCCGCATGGGCAAGGATCGTTGCGTCCCACTTCCCCCTTTTCTGTTGCAGTAGTCGGCTGAGATTCCTCATGATTAGTGACAAGGGTCTGCGCTGGTGCCATTTGTTCAGCCTGCACTGAGATAGTACTTTCGGTATTTATCGAACCCACCAATGAATGCACCTGATCTTTGAATACTTCCTCCATTTCTTTAAACATCGCAAGTCCTTCTTTCTTGTATTCCACAATAGGCTCTCTCTGTCCGTATGCGCGGAGGTTCACAGAACTACGGAGATAATCCATAGCCTCGAGATGTTCCATCCATAATGTATCAGTGGTGTAGAGTGCTATTCGGCGGACTGTTTCGTAGAATCCCGGCTCTCCCATCTTGGTTTTCTTTTCTTCGACTACTTTATCGAAGCCTTCGTGTTCAATAGCAATTGTTGCAAGTAGAGCTTCGATTCCATCTTTGTCTGCACGAAGCATCTTTTGTCTTCTCTCATAAATAATCTTACGTTGATGGTTCATGACATCATCGTATTCTAGGGTATGTTTACGATTGTCGAAATGGAATCCTTCGATTTTTGACTGGGCGCCTTCTAGAGAACGACCGATAAATCTATTCTCGATAGGCTGATCTTCTGCAATGCCGAATCTTCCCATCATGGTCTTGATCCTCTCCGCTCCGAACACACGCATAAGGTCGTCCTCAAGCGATACATAGAATTGAGTTGCACCTGGATCACCCTGTCGGCCAGATCTTCCGCGAAGCTGATTGTCGATTCGACGCGCTTCATGTCTTTCGGTTCCGAGCACAAACAATCCGCCAGCAGCTTTCACCATTTCGTATTCCTCTTCTGTACTAGGATTTCCTCCGAGCTTGATATCGATTCCACGGCCAGCCATGTTGGTAGCGATAGTCACTGCGCCTCGGCGTCCAGCCTGAGCAATGATCTCTCCTTCTTTCTCATGATTTTTTGCATTCAATATTGTATGCTGAACGCCTTCTTGTTTTAGGTACACAGACAGAAGCTCGTTTTTCTCGATAGAGATGGTACCGATTAGAACTGGAGTTCCTGCTTGATTTAGCTCTTTGACCTTTTTTGCGATAGCTTGAAACTTGCCCTTCTCAGTCTGAAAGATCAAATCATTGTGATCGATACGCACCACAGGGCGATTGGTCGGGATAACAATAACATCGAGTCCGTATACCTTTAGGAACTCTTCTGCAGATGTCTGTGCAGTACCAGTCATACCAGAGAGCTTTTTGTAAAATCTGAAATAGTTTTGGAATGTAATCGAGCCCGAAGATCGAGTCTCCTTTTCAATCTTTACTCCTTCTTTGGCTTCGATGGCCTGATGTATACCCTCGCTCCATCGACGGCCTGGCTGGAGGCGACCAGTAAATGGATCGACGATTATCACCTCGCCTTCTTTGACCACATAATCCTTGTCACGCTCGAAAATTGCCTGCGCTTTTACCGCAGTTTCTAGGTGGTGCACATATTTGATACCCTTTTCAGTATATATATTGTCGATACCGAGAAGTTGTTCAGCTTTGGTGATACCTTCATCGGTCATACTGATAGCCTTAAGCTTTTCGTCCACTGTATAGTCAGTATCTCGCTTGAGCTGTTTTGCAATTTGGAAAAACTTGGTATAGAAATCTTCAGAATCTCCGGAAGCAGAAGATATAATAAGTGGTGTTCGAGCCTCATCAATCAATATTGAGTCCACCTCGTCCACTACTGCAAAATTGTGCCCACGCTGTACTAGTCCATCGAGAGAGTTCGCGAGGTTGTCACGCAAATAATCAAATCCATATTCATGGTTTGTACCGTATGTAACATCGGCTTCATATGCTTGTCGTCGAGACACAGGTTTCAAAAAATCATATACTATTTTAAATTCACCGACTTGATCACGCTCACCATCTTCCTCCTTATGCGAAGCATCATAAAGATACGATACATTTTGAGAATTGATCACACCGACTGAAAGTCCAAGCAAGTTGTACACCTGACCCATGAGTACTGCACCGATACGTGATAGATAATCATTTACAGTAATGATGTGCACTCCTTCACCAGTAAGTGCATTTAAATACGCAGGCAAAACAGTAACAAATGTTTTTCCTTCACCTGTCTTCATCTCGGCGATTTTTCCCTTATGAAGCGCTAATCCTCCGATCAACTGCACGTCAAAAAGGCGCTTGTTGTCTGCACGCTTCATCGCCTCTCGCACCAAGGCAAAAGCCTCAGGCAATATCTGATCGAGACTT
The DNA here is from genome assembly GCA_018061035.1 of Minisyncoccota bacterium. Lineage (GTDB taxonomy): Bacteria > Patescibacteriota > Minisyncoccia > Phycocordibacterales > UBA9973 > UBA9973. The sequence continues at coordinate 38,212 of JAGOUX010000007.1, forward strand.
TCTCCAGCCTTTAATCTTGCTTTAAATTCATTAGTTTTCTCTGGGATACCAGCGTCTGTCAGCTTGGCCATTTCCGCCTCTAAAGCATTGATTTTTATGACTGTATCTTTAGTATCTTTAAGAAACTTGGAGCTCTCATCTCCAAACATTGAACTGAATATACTCATCCTGTTAGAAGCAGGTCGCGGTCAACAAACCGAGACTGTGCTTAATTATGCTGTTAAATTTGATATATGTTGTCATTATTACGTATTTTTGCTTAAACTGCGCCCGCGATTTCTAACGGGACTCATGGGTATATACTAGCATAAAACGGCCTCTTTTTAAATGCTTTAGACAAAGAAAAAACCCCGAGCTTTTGGCTCGAGGTTTTTTCTAAGTAGGACTAAGCTCGCTTCTTTTTTGAAGCTACTTTCTTTGTAGTCTTCTTTACTGCCTTCTTTGCTTTCTTTTTTGCTGCCATAATATTTTTATTTTAAACTATTAATTTAGTTTGCGATAATACGACCTGAAAATATTTTTGAAAGTTGAATTAAAAAAATATTTTAAATTATTATCACGGACACATATTAATTATCTCGCATATGCGCGCACATTACAATACTTTTTTATAAAAACTGTGGATAACTTCTAAATTTATTTTTGTAAAATGAATTTAAAAATTTTTAATTACATATTTTATTTTTTGATTTAATAAATTTTTTTGAAAAGAAGTAAATTAATTTAAAATTGCGAGCATTATATAATATAAAAAATTATTTAAGTAAAAATAAAATCACCACCCTATTGAGGTGGTGATTTTTGTTATTTACATGTGAAGCGGATGATGGCGAAACTCCAACATATGTGCGTATGTGAGTGCGACCATCCGCTACAGATATAAACAACTCTGATAATATTATAGCATATATAAGTCTATTAAAAGCAGCTTAAGTTCTCTAAAATGCCCTTTGTAGTATATGCTCAATTATATGATGCATCTTTGCGCCCACAGATTCTACTACTTGAGAGAGATGTGAATCTGGTTTGAGATCAGGACTGAGTTCAAGATTTAACAAGTATATACTTCCCTTTGGGGTGAGGACAAAGTCAGACTTGAGATAATGCCCAGCATCGAGATGCTTGTGAAGATTTTTTGCCATACTAATCAGGCTCTCCTTC
>JAGOUX010000016.1 GCA_018061035.1 Minisyncoccota bacterium
ATTATAACGTATACACCTGCCCTTTGATAACCAAATATGCAGCACAACAATATCATTCATAATCAAACATATATATGCCAATTTGTTGCTAAATAAGAAGACCAGTCATCTGTTTCCTGGCTGGTCGATGGCATAATAATAAAAATATTTTACTTGCTAATAAAAATATAAAGATGAAGCATTATGTTGAGGAAGGAGATCCCTCCGATGGTGAGGACTACTACAACGAATTACCGACCATCAAAAAGAAACAAAAAAGAAGAACGAGACCCATCTCCGCTAACCTAATCGATACACAATATGAAGTAGTTTAACAGGTTTGCTGGGACCTAGACTACAATATCGTCTACGAAAAAGATATTAAGAATTGGGATGTCAAATGGACAGATTCAGCAGTGACCGTTGACGTTCTGAACAAATTGCAGTCGCACCAAAAAATCAATCATTTTCCAGGAATGAACACACTGTCCAGGAAAAACAACCTGGCAAAGAATTTGTCACGCATGCAGGAAGGCTTTCCTGAAATATATGATTATTTCCCGAAAACTTTCATGCTTCCCTCTGACTCTTCCTTGCTCAAAACCTATTATAACGAATCAAAGAGAAGAGGAAGAGCCAAAACTTACATTATCAAGCCAGAAGCAAGCTGCCAAGGAAGAGGAATTTTCTTGTCGCAGAACCTTGAATGTATCTTTGTAGATATATCAGAGAAATCTAAGCCTACGGGCAGTGTGTGGTGCAGACCTATATCGATCGCCCCCTACTATACAAGGGACTTAAATTTGACATGAGAATTTACGCTTTAGTAGCAGGTTGCGATCCTCTTCGAGCCTATATCTACAACTAGGGTTTGGTCCGTTTTGCTACTGAAAAATACGAGCATGCGCATGAATAAAACTTAGATAACATGTGCATGCACTTAACCAACTACGCCATCAACAAATAAAACCCCAAATATGTGTTTAACGAATCCCTCGATAATTTAAGCTACGGCCATAAAAAATCTCTTGCTGAGTTTTTCCAGACTTTGAAAGGCATCGGACTGCCTGCCCACTAATACTGGAGTTCCATTAAAGAAACAATAGTAAAAACGTTGATATCAGGACAACCGCATTTGCAGCACGAATATCGCATGGCCCAACAGCACAACCTCGCCAACAACATGTGCTTCGAAATCTTAGGATTTGATTTTATGATAGACGACAGGAACAAAGTATACCTGCTTGAAATAAACTATACGCCCAGCTTTTCAACAGAAACCCCCTTGGACCATCTCATCAAGAGCAATCTCATCAGAGATAGCTTGGTTCTTATGAACGTCACCCCAGAAGCCAGAGATCAAGCCCTTAAAACAGCCAAAGAAGTACTTGACAGAAGAGTCTATACTGGCAAAATGACCAAACATACCCCTGAATAGCGAGAAAGAATTGTCAGAGAGCATCAGAAAGCGAGGGATGAGTATGAAAAGAAAAATTTAGGATCTTTTGAGAAGATTTATCCAAGCAGAAACTAAGAACGTCAAGCTCGTTATGAAGCTTTACTGTAGTACTCGCTTCAAGACTATAAACTTGCCACTTCTCCTCAGAAATACGTGCATTCGAGAAGGTCCAGCTCCAAATACAGAATCAAAAAGATACTATCCAACAACACAATCTGCGATGAAGATAGAGAGACAAGAGGGGCCCTGAATGTAAAGTCTCATCCCAGGGCAAGTGTCGGCAACCCAGAGCTATCAGAAGTGACAGCCTTGGCAAAAAAACTGAAAGAAAAGCTAAATTATGGCCAATCTGTCCAAAGCACCATATTTCACGAGCCTGACAGACAAAAGAACCCAACTCGGGCAGCCAGACAAGACTAGGTTAAAGTTTTGAATGCTCCATAAACAAGCAACGGACAATCGACGATGTTTAGCAAGCAATGCAACGTTGAAACAGCTGGTTGATCTTTTTGAAGTAACTGATTGATGAAACATTAAATAGTATAATTAGAAATGAGCGAATTAATACCAAAGCATCTCTTATCTCATAGATAACTAAGACAACTGAATGGTAAAAATTCTAGCAAATAAGTCAGTCCTGTAGAAATCAAAAAAGGGAGTTTTATTGATTAGCTAAATTTATACACATATTTCTATTAGTTTAAAAATTACTTAGTGAATCAAACTTTTATAGCTAGCAGATATATTTTACTGCCGTTGAGTCAATAGATTATTTCTATACAGAAAACAGAAGAGAATAAAAAAGTAACTGATTGCTTCTACCTTCAAAGACAAAGATTTTAATAGAATAGTTGAAGTAAACATTTTTTTAGGCCAATATATATGTATATACTCAATATCGTGACTGCTATCATTCACTAACTTGAGGTAGGCGTTGTTGTAAAGAAGAAGATGAGCAGAGTTACCATTTGAACTCGAAATTTCCGAGTCTGATCGCTAATGAATTTAGTTTATGTATTCCATTAAAAATATTAAAAGTATGTGGTGAAATAAATGATAATCAGCTCACGCAGACCGAATTGGTAGATAGAAATGAAGATTTTCATAAGATAGTATTTTTTAGATCTATTGCTGTCTTAATTCAATAATACATAGTTTACCTTTTTTCTGCAGAAATGAGCAGAGAAAGAAGCAGATAAAGCATCTGGAGAACGACAAAAAATGATCGGAC
>JAGOUX010000002.1 GCA_018061035.1 Minisyncoccota bacterium
GCCAGTTCTTCCAACCAAGCTGCAAAAGGAGCATAGGGATGTCTAGTCTCTTCAACGGCCCGGTGCCAAAAGTCCCCGAAGTTCGGGATGGCACATCGATCGAACAGCTCGAAGACGCAAGCGGAGTCAAAAACCCGCCCTTCGACGAGCTGGATGCCGAAGCGACCAAGAACGAGCGGGCCGAGAACGTACGGGCCAACGTGGTCGTGGTCGTGGTTTTCTCCGGGCTGGTCGTCGCCCTTCTGCTGTGGGCAAAAAAGAACGGCCTGTTCTAGCAATCACGGGCGGATAATTGAGGAGACATGTCCTCAATTATCCGCCCGAATTACGTTTATATGAAAATTTATAAAAAATAAGATATAATAATAGATACATTATGATAATCATTTGGGTAAGTATTGCGGCACTCATTTCTACATTCCTAGGGGGAGTGTTCGCCTTAAAATTTAAAGACAAACTTCATTTAATATTAGGGTTCTCAGCAGGCGCAGTTATTGGTGTCGCTTTTTTTGATCTCTTGCCTGAGGCAATAGAGCTAGCACAAGGTACTTATGATGTCTCATACATCACCACAATAGTTGCACTTGGTTTTATTGGGTACACCATTTTGGACAGATTTATTTTCTTCCATTCTCACGGCCGAGACGAGCATGCTGATGAGAAGAATAAACAGGTGAGCAGGAGAGGTATTTTGGGAGCAGGAAGTCTATCGATGCACAGCTTTTTAGATGGTGCAGCGATTGGTCTAGCATTTCAAGTATCTCAATCAGTAGGTGTGGTAGTCGCAGCGGCAGTATTAGTGCATGATTTTTCTGATGGTATCAATACTGTAAATATGATCTTGAAAAATGCAGGCTCAAAGCGTCAGGCATTCAAGTGGCTACTCTTGGACGCAGTCGCTCCCGTACTCGGAGTCATTTCTACTTTATTCTTTACTCTACCTGAATCAGCACTAGGAATAATATTGGCTATCTTCACGGGATTCTTCTTGTATATTGGAGCTTCAGATCTTCTACCCGAGAGTCATCATGGTCACCCTACAATCTGGACCACGATAGCTACGATACTCGGCATGCTAGTACTCTATGGTGCGATAACAGTGGCAGGAGTTTAAATTCAACTTTAGTTGTATTTATAATGCTATAATAGCCCATGTCACAAAAAACTCACGGCAACAAGTCAGTCCTCGCAGCCTTAATAGGAAATATTTTTGTAACTATTTTAAAATCTATTGTGGCATTTTTTTCGGGTTCGACGAGTATGTTTGCAGAAAGCGTGCACAGCTTTGCTGACACTCTAAACCAATCCCTTTTATTAGTAGGGCTAAAGCGATCAAAAAAACCCGCAGATAAATTAAGAGGTTATGGTTATGGCATCGAAAGATTCTTTTGGTCACTCATATCGGCTTGTGGAATATTGTTCATAGGTGCTGGTGTAACTGTTTATAATTCTGTTATCTCACTCACACATCCAAGCGAGCATGATATAGCTAATTTTAATTACTATATTATTCTAGTTTTAGTGATTGCCCTTGTAGTTGAGGGTGTCACTCTTTTTATTGCTTTCAAAGAATTACGAGCCGGCCGTAAACTTTCAAAGAAAATATTTGTAGATGCAGACCCTATCGTCTTGGCTATAGTGTACGAAGACAGCGCTGCTGTACTCGGTGTATTGGTGGCACTCTTTGCTCAATTTCTCACACATCTGACTGGCAACACTACATATGATGGAGTAGGTGGAATAATTGTTGGTCTTATTCTCGGCTTCTTGGCTATGCTCCTAATTGTAAAAAACCATCAATACATAATCGGAAAATCTTTAAATGAGGAGACTAGTGATGCCGTAATTGAATTCTTATTACAAGATCCTTGTATAGAAAATATCATAGAGTTCAAATCTGTCGCCGTGGATATAAATAAATATCGAATATATGCCACAGTAGAGTGGAATGGTTCTCCTTTGTATGAAGAAATCTACGAAGCAGGGGATTTGAAAGAGGAATTCAATACCATCAAAGACGATTTTAAAGAGTTCACCAAGCTTATGTTCAAAATGACTGACCGGGTTCCTAGGTTGGTCGGTGCACACATAGATAAAATAGAGAAACAAATGACTGAGAAGTTTCCCGAGGTCTTATACGTAGATATAGAAATAAATTAGTATTTCCAAGAATTATCAGATCCTGGATTTCGAGCACCATGAACTTCGAAGTGTAAGTGTGGACCTGTTGAGCGTCCAGTAGAACCGACATATCCGATAACTTGACCCTGATACACCTGAGCTCCAGTAGTTGTAGCTATCTTGGATTGATGAGCATACAAAGTCTCAGTACCGTTTGGGTGTTGAATGATTACGACATTACCAAAACCTCCGTTATAACCATTTCGAGCAAGAGTTACTCGTCCAGAAGCAGAGGCTAGGATCGGTGTACCAGTTGGAATAGCTAAGTCCACAGCATTCTTATCATGTATACCCTGACTTTTGCGATACCCAGGCACTGGGTTGATAAAATATCCAGCATAATTTGTAGTAGGGTGAGTTTCATAGTATTTCTTATCCTTTGCAGTACTTGCAGCGAGGTTTTTAATAGGTTTGTCAGATTCCTCAGCTCTTTGGCCATCAGGAATAATGAGCTCGTCTCCCACCACCAACTTTGCATTCTCTGCTATATCGTTAAATAGAGCTATGTCTGTTATATCTGCTTTGTACTGCTTGGCTATACTAGCCATGGTCTGACCCTTGGCAACGATGTGTTTTACACCCGAAACAGGCAAAATAATAAGCGTGTCACCAGTGACAAGCTTAGCGCCTTTCTTCATATCATTGGCCCAAAGAATAGTATTTACTGAAACATCAAACATATCTGCTATCTGAGACAATGAATCTCCGTTTCTAACTACATACAAGCTCATTTGAGTAGAAGTAGCATCTTTGATCTCACTGCCGTCAGAAACACCCATCGGGCTGGTAGCAGGAAGCAAAGCATTATCAGCGAGGATACTTACACTTGCATTTGGGTTGATCTCTTCATCCTTACCAGCATCCTTCTTGTCTGAAACGACAGAAGAAGAGGCCACATTGGCCTGCAAAAGAGACATGGTTTGAGAATTAGTAGGCAGAAGGACAGATTTGATGCTACTGCTATCGGCTGAGGCAGAATTGCCTAGCATCGAAGAAAGGAAGCTCGCATTTGCATGGTAAGGCGCAAAAACACCCCAAAGTATAAGGGTAGAAGGCAGAATAGTACGGGATATTTTATATAGAGGTTTTATAACTCAAACAAAATTATCGTGAGAATGCTTTTCTGGCCTTATAAATAAAGGCTAGAATACAGGACGACCGTCATGTATTATGAAAACAAAGATTCTCGCGAAGGTTACCATCATTTCGGGGCTTCTGTCAGCTTGGGCCAGTCGTCTATCCAGTAGGATACTTAAAGGGTAGCATACGAGCGACTGACGTCAATCAATCTGGGGATAACGATTTAATATAGCCTTAATATGGGAAATTGGCCCTTAACAATTATTTTTTCCTTTTTTAAAAAATCGACACAGAAAAATATTTCTTTTAATGTTGAAAAACTATATAATGTAACAATGAATCTAAAAAGTCCTCTTGAGGGTAGGCCAAATTCAGCTAGTCTTAAACCCAAGAGCAAGGAGACTATATCTCTATCACCCCAGGAGCTCAAAGAGAAGGCAGACTCAGCAAGAATAAGAGTGAGGGAAGCAACAACAATCGAAGAGGCTTTAATTTTTAATCTTTCTGAGCTAAAAGAGGCTCTAGCAATACCCGAAGAGGTGCCAACTATGGGAGATGATGATGTCCCAGAACTCACAGAGGATGAAATTCCCAAGACAGATGAAGGCAAAACTCATATTGGAACTGAAAGTGACAGAAAACCAGAAGAGATTGTGGCCTTGGCCAAAGAAACCTTCGACCGCCGATCTCCTGAGGAAATCGAGCAGGAGATAGAGTCACTAAAGAAGAAAAAGAAAGGCTTTGCAGCCTTATTTGGCTTTACTCCTGACGAAAGAATCCTAGAATTGGAAGAGAATTTGAATATGGCTCGTAGCCACCAGCGCAGGGAAGAAGCATTGATCAGTCGAAGGGAGCAAGCTAGAACCGAAACAGAGAATCGTGAAATTCAACAAAAAAATGATTTAAATGCAAAAAAAGAGTTATTCGCCGAAGATCGCAGGAAATACCCCTCTAAATACTACATATTGGATAATATGCACCCTGTAAACTTTTATGTTCTCTTTGAAAAAATGCGTGACGATGTCTCAAAAGAAGAAATCGATACCATACTAGGAGTAGATGGCACCAAGCTGGAAATAATAGATGTACCAGAAATCAGCCCTGCTCGAATGAATGTGGTTGCTTTTTCGAGCAATGGATTGTATTTGCGTTTAAATAATATCAAGGAATTACTTAAAAGTGGGCAAGACACGATTAATCCACAGGACCCGAGAGCTAGATATGACTTGTATGCACCAAATGGTGATACAATTAGCTTCGGAAGGAAAGTGCCTGATTTTGGCATGGCTCACAGAGAACTACGCAATGCTGCAGAAGAATATCAGAGGAAATTTATATAATTATTAATTAATTCATTAATATATGGGAGAAGATTTTAAGACAAAGTTAGCACAAGCCGCAAATGAGCTCAAAAACATTCGAGGCAAAAAAGCTGACGCGAAAGTTACACTAAATGAAACAGGTGCGGCTGGAAATGATTTAGAAGAAACAGGAGATCCACTTCCTGCATTTGCTAGACCACGAGCAAAAAGTGCAGAGGCAGAATCAGTGGACCCTCAAGAAGATCTAGACCTTGCATCACTAGATTTTGAACTTAGCCCTCCCAATGAAGCTGTGATCGCCTCGTCTCACCCAAAATATACACCATCTCAGGTGGACACTACTGCTCCTATAGATAGATTGCCTATGTACATGGAAGAAACAGAAGACTCTGCTGATTTAAACATTCCTGAAGCAGTCAAAACTGAACCTACTACTAAAATTAAAACTCCGCGTGAACCTCATAAAATAAATTATGCGCAATTTGAGGAAACTCCAAAAACTCTAAAAGAAGAAATTCGAGAATTTAGTGGCTGGGGAAATGACAGCCAAGCTGAAGAAACTCCTGCTGCACCAATAATAGAGGCTCAAAAAGTAGAAACTGCTCCTGATGCGACCAAAACTGAAGCAGAAGTAAAAATGGCAGCAATAGCCGAACTAGAAAAAGTAATAGCTCAAGCTAAAAAGACAATAGAAGATAATAATAAAAGGAAGGAAATACTGCTTAAAAAAATAGCCGAGCTTGAAGCAAGCCCAGTAGAAAAAAAGCGATCTCGGTCAGAAAAGTTTACCGACTTAATGATTGAATACGCTTCAGTTTTAAAAAAGATGGAAGATATAATCAAGAAAAATAATAAAGTGAAGAGCAAAGTATTGATTCAAGATATCTTGGACACGAACTCTGCACTATTTTCAAAAATCGCTAGCTATAGCGATTTACCTCAATACGCGATAGCCGCAAAACAGATAAATGCACGCATGCGAGCTATAGATGAAAAGATGGGTCCAGCAACACGTATTCCGACCATCGAAAGTGCCAGAGCAGAAATTGAGAGCAAGCGAAAGCAAGAAATAGAAAATCTGCCTGAAATAATTGAACTCAAGGCCACATTAGAGAATGCTGTTAATTCCACAAAGGGTCTAGAAAAAATTGTTGCACAGTCTTGGATTGATTTGTTTAATAAGTCCATTCTGGAATTTCTAAAATCTCAGGCAGAGGATTATAAGAATGTTAAAGGCAAAGAAGCACGGGTTTCCGAAAAAGGTTTCAGGGATCAAATAAAGAAAATTGAGAAAATAAATCAAAAATACGATGCAGAGATCAGTAAATTTATGTAAGTAGCGTAATTATATTATAAGTAATAAAAAATTTATGGGAAGAGAATCACAAAGAAAAGTAGGGCAGGATAAAAAAGGATCGCCGAAGAACGGTAGCCTGGCAGGCATGAAAGCAGAGGTAGCAGCTATAGACAAGAGCAATGCAGATGCGATGCAGGCATTAGAACGAGCGACTGCAGCATTGGCTGCAGCTACTGCACCAAAGGTAGGTGCTGATACATCTAACCATGCATCTGATCCCACTCCACCAATGATGGGGCCAGAACAAGCAGTACATACTGCCGACGAGGTTGATACAATGTTAGAAAAACTACAAGAAAAGATACGCGAAAACCCAGATGATGCTGATGCTCATTATGATCTAGCTTACGAATTTCAAAAAATAGGAGAGGAAGCTAAAGCAATTTCAGAATACAAGGAGGTGATTAGAATTAATCCGAGCGAAAGTGGTGCATATAATAATTTAGGATGTAGTCTAGAAAAAATAGGAGACCTAGACGGAGCGATTGCCGCATATGGAAAAGCAATTGAACTTAGACCTGACTATGAGAAAGCAAAAGGTAATTTGGCTCGTACAATTTCATCTCTTGAAAATAGAGCAATTACAGACAAAGAAGCTGTAAAAGAAATTAAACAGCTTCCAGAACAAGAAAAGAAAGAAGTTTTGTGGGGTCTTAGAACCTTTGGTTTTAAACTGGATATGGAGAAAAACCAATTTTTTGCTAATCTTGTAGGAAAATTTGCTAGCACAGATCAAGATAAACAAGGTGTGTTTACTAGATTTATTAGAGCAGCAAGTACTAAATTCCAAAAATCTGCAGACAAGTCTAGAGAGAAAGCTTTGGATATACAAGAAGGAAAATATTCATCAGATATAAAAAACTTATCCTTACCAGCAGGGGCGCTCGTGCGATATGGAAGAGTTGTTGCTGATTTTGCGGGAAAGACCGTGGCGTCCCCAATGAGATATGCAATGATGGGAGCGATGGGCTTCACAGGATTGATGGATATCACCAAAGAAACAGTATTTAGTGGCTCAAAACATCTTGATAAGACAAGATTAGAGAAGAATGTCGCCGAAGAAGAAGCTTGGGATTTATACAACGAAGCAAAAAAGAATTCTTTTGACGGCAGTGTTAGCAGTGAGCAACTCACAAGAACATATTTCTTGGACAAAATGCCGAAGAAAATGATGGAGAAATTGAAAAATCCAACAGACGCTAATGGTATGGTTCAAAGTGCAATCTCCCGAGCAACTATTCTAAACCTAGAATGGATGGAGAGACAACTCAAGGATCTAGATTCAAAAAATCTTTCGGAAGAAGAAAAGCTCAACAGAGAAAAGAAGATATTTACAAAATGGGAAAGTGTATTGCAAGACTACGATCGAGCATTTACCAATGTAGGCACTATGGATAGCCTAGCAATGGGAATTCGATATTTGCAAAATGCCGGCAAGATAGCTGTGGCGGGAATGACAGTGGAGACCCTGTATTTATCGGGCACTAAAATCGCAAACACTTTGCACGATATTTATTCTTCTGGGGCTACCGTGCAACATCAAGATTTGAGTAATATTAATTCCCAAGATTTTTCCACTCATAAGGAAGGGGTAGCATCCGCAGTTTCGCCGACTGAACAGACTTTACAGTCAAGAGTAGGTAGTGGAGCAAAATTACCAAACGGAACATATATCGAAGGTCACCCCGACACAGCTTCTTCTGTGGCTGGTCAGCCAAATAGTAGTGCTAAAATTCCAAACATCGACAATGTTAAGCCATTTACAAAAGAACAACTCGACGAAATTTTAAAGAATACTCCTAAATTGTCAGGAGGTGTAAATATTCCAGAAGCACACGAAGTAAATGTGGATGCAGTGGTACACAAAGGTGAGGGGGTAGAGCATGCCTTTATCAGACAAATTGAAAATGATCCGAAGCTCGCTCAAGACCTAGGCTACAAAGGAAATATTACCGACAAGGCTGCTCTTCATAAATTTGCAGGACGTGAGGCTCACATTATTGCAATGGAGACCGGATATGTGGACGTAAATAATGGAGGACAGGAGATCCGGGTTACTGAGGCAGACAAAGTAGCTTATGAACTCAAAGTTGAGAACGGTAGTCGAGTAGTCACAGAAAAATTAGCAGATGGCAAAGTTCTTGGTAAATATCATGAAGGCGATGAATTTGGTGATAATCCAAATAATAAATACGAGAAAATCGTAGATACTGGAACAAAGTCTGCAAGAAAGATTGGGGCTTTGGCTGGTGATAAAATCACTAATTCTGAAAAGGTGCTTGGGGGCATGCAATCAAAATCAATGACCCAAGAAGAAATACAAGAGTTGCTCAAAAATAATTCTGTAGATATTGGAAAAATTGAAGTTCCAAAAGGGGAGATAAATGAAGTAGAAATTGCACGCGCAATGAATGAAAACGGCATATCACGAGATGAAGCACTTGAATACTTGGGATACACAAGTGGCAACGAAGGAGTATCTGATATGAATGAAGTAAATATTAAGCTTATGATGGAATCTAGGCCTGGCATCGATAGAAAGGAAGCTATCAGACTACTTGGAATACACACTGAAAATGATGCAGTTACAGCAAGAAATGTAGTCGAGAGCCATTATGGTGAAACTAGAAGCATGCGCCAGCCAATTCCAGAAGTTACCAATCAAGCTACATACAAGCCATACAATGAACCGACTCAGGCTATGAAAAACTGGGCAGAGCAACAAAATGCAAATGCTACATATCAGCCTTATAACAATAGAATTGGTGGAGGATTCTTTGGAGGAGGGGCAGAAAGATTTTCTGACATTTCTCCGGGCGAGCAAGCATTACTAAAAGGCCATACTGGATTCTGGGATAATCCATTTGGATTACCCGGCAAACAAGTGGTGGAAGCTTACAATATAAACCAGACCAACATGAGCCACATATTCACATCAAATAATATTGGTGAATGGAAAGAAATGAAAAGTGAAAGAATCGGGGACATACTAAATGACACCAAATTCCAAAACGATCCAAAATGGCAAGGTATAGTACGCCACGTAAAAAGACTAAGAGAAATAACAGGATTGAAACCTTCGAGAGGCTTCTTGTGGCTCACTGGCGAGAGTGTTGAGCACTATATAGCTCGAGCAACGATGCTTGCAGTTGCATCAGGACAAGGAGATAGTGTTAGATTACGTTAGTTTTGTGTTATATTTAATTAGTGCAACACTTAAACGGACTTAATAATGAACAAAAAGAAGCGGCCATTCACAAGGATGGTCCGCTTTTGATTGTAGCCGGCGCAGGAGCAGGCAAAACCAAGACAATTACCCACAGAATAGTGAATTTGATCAAAGAAGGAGTCAGTCCAGATCAAATTTTGGCTGTTACCTTTACCAACAAAGCCGCAAAAGAAATGCGAGAGAGAGTGCTGGCAGAAATAGCTAAGAATATGGCTGGTGTTGGAGAGCAAAACAGCATACCTTTTGTAAGCACTTTTCACTCATTAGGAGTATATATAATAAAGGAAAATGCACGATTGCTTGGTTTGACCAAGTATTTTTCTATATTAGATGATGGCGATGCGAGTAGTATGATCAAGGACATCATGAAAAGCTTGGATATCGACCCAAAACAATATGAGCCAAAGAAAATAAAAGGGGCGATTAGTCGAGAAAAAGGCAAATTCGTGAATTTGTCCGATTATCAAGAATCAGCCAATGATGCATTCAATGGAAGCCACATGAATCAAATCATTTCTCGTGTCTGGGCACTATATGAGAAAAGAAAACAAGACGAAAATGCTCTCGATTTTGATGATTTATTACTCAAAGCTACAAAACTACTCAAGGACAATGAAATAATACGCAAAATGTATCAAGAGCGTTGGGTTTATATTCATATAGATGAGTATCAAGACACAAATGAAGTGCAGTACATGATGTCAAAATTGCTGGCAGAAAATAATAAAAACATCTGCGTGGTCGGAGATGCTGATCAAAATATATATTCTTGGCGTGGGGCAAATTTAAAAAATATTCTAAATTTTGAAAAAGATTACCCAAATGCAAAGATAGTTCTACTCGAAGAAAATTATCGTTCAACCAAAAATATACTAGAAGCAGCAAATGAAATAATTAAAAAAAATAAATTCCGTCCTGATAAAAATCTTTTTACAGAGAACAAAGAAGGGGAGAAGATCGGATTGTATGAAGCACTCGATGAAAATGATGAAGCTGAATTTGTAGCAACAAAAATTTTAGAAATAACAGACAAAGCTCCGGCTGATTTCTCTTGGTCAGATATTGCAGTACTATATCGAGCCAATTTTCAATCTCGAGCCCTCGAAGAAGCCATGCTACGGTACAATATTCCATATCAAGTACTCGGAGTAAAATTCTTTGAACGCAAGGAAATCAAAGATACTCTCGCGTATTTGCGAGCAGCGCTCAATCCTGAAAATTTATCAGATATAAAAAGAATTATAAACTTTCCAGCTCGAGGTATAGGCAAAGCGACTTTGGTAAAAATATTCTCCAAAGACATCGAGAGCTTGCCAATAAAAACAAGAATCAAAATTAATAATTTTTATTCTATCTTAGAAGAGATCAGGGAAAAGATCGGAACGACTAAAACCTCAGAGGTAATCAAATTCGCTGTACGCAAATCTGGAATCGAAGAAGAATTGAAAAATGGAAATGATGAAGACCTAGAAAGGCTTGAAAACATTAAGGAATTGGCGACCTTGGCCTTGAAATATGACAATCTGGACAATGGCCAAGGAATCGAAAAGCTTCTCGAAGATGCCTCTCTGGCCAGCGACCAAGATAGTATCATGATCAATCAGGATAAAAAGGAAAAGGTAAATGCAATCAAACTCATGACAGTGCATGCATCGAAAGGACTAGAGTTCAAATACGTGTTTATTTCCGGACTCGAGGATGGATTATTTCCGCACCAAAGAGACAATGACACAAAAGGTGGCTCAGATAGCGAAGAAGAGCGACGACTTTTTTATGTTGCTCTGACTCGTGCAAAGGAAAAATTATTTCTATCATTCGCAAATTATCGTACTATATTCGGCTCACGCCAAATCAATGCTCCATCAGAATTTGTTTCAGATATCCCTGCGGACCTTGTAGAAAAAGAAGGTGGTGACCCAAGAATAAAAACGATTTACATATAACATGGAAGAAAACACAAAACACAAAGCAAAAAAATCACTCGGGCAAAACTTCTTGAAATCAGAACCAGCGCTTCGAAAAATTGTGGAGTCCGGAGATATTCAGGAAAGCGAATTAGTCTTGGAGATAGGCCCAGGCAAAGGTGCTCTGACTAAGAGACTTCTAGAATCACCGGGTAAAATTATTGCAGTGGAAAAGGATTATGACCTAATTCATCTACTCAAAGAAAAGTTTGCAGAAGAAATATCGATTGGTAAATTAATCCTAGTGCAGGGTGATATTTTAAATTTTGATATTGAAAAATATCTAACACAAAATCAAGTTTACAAGATCATTGCCAATATCCCGTACAACATCACCGGAGCGATCTTAAAGAAATTTCTTACCGCATCTCGCCAACCCAGCAGGATGGTACTTATGGTTCAACACGAGGTAGCAAAACGCATAGTGGCCCGAGACGGGAAGGAGAGTGTCCTTTCGACCTCGGTAAAAGCCTACGGATCTCCAACAATCGTCATAAAGGTGCCTAGCAGATACTTCTCGCCAGCTCCAAAAGTAGACTCGGCAGTGATACTTATCAAGGATATATCAAGAAAAACCTTCCAAAATGGGAATATAAACGAAGAGAAGTTTTGGGAAGTAGTAAAAATGGGCTTCGCTCACAAGAGGAAGCTACTTTCAGGCAACCTAAAAGGGGTAGTGGATGATATAAAGATAAATAATTCGACAATCAAGAACAAAAGAGCAGAAAATCTCACTCTTTTGGATTGGATAGCAATCCTAAAGTGAAATTAAATTAGAGAAGATCCTACAACAGGGGTTATTGTGCCTTCAGTAGGAATAGTAAGTGGGTAAGGACCAGCTGGAATTACACAAGTTCCTGGTGGCGTATATTTTCCAAGTATATTCTCGGTAAAAGGTAAATTAAATTTAGCAAATCCTTGTGTTCCAGGAATATATGAGAGGACAGCTGCATATGAGGGAGGCAATGGAGTTATTGTTAACATCCAACTAGCACTATAAGCACAAAAATATGAGAAAACCAACTTTCCTCCAAAAGGAATAGTGCTATCTGCAATAGCTATATTGGGTTTAATACCCAAAAATGATAATGTTTTGCTGATTGCCTTATGGAATATACTTATTTTAGGGTTTGAGACACCCAAAGCTACAGCCCCCTCGTTTATTATCAGCTTTTTGAACTCAGAATTATAATCAAAACTAGTAGTAGTCACATCATTTATTAGTGCGTCAACAATTACTTTTACTTCATCCTCACTCAAGCCATTTCTCCTAGCTGTATTGCTGACTATGTCGATAAATTTATCAAGGCCGACTAGATTTGATTCAACCTTAGAGGCCAACTTAATAGCCGAGATTGGTGCGTTAGTGCTTGATTTCAAACTAGAATCGCATTTAAAACCAGTAATTACGCTGTATCCTGAGTATGATGTACATCCTAGAGAATAATTATTCTGGGTCTTTACCAAATAACTCTTTGATTTTGGGCCTAAAATCCCATCAACTGCGAGATTATGAGAGGTTTGAAAGGACCGAACCGCAGTTTGTGTCGCAGAGCCAAAAGCTCCATCTACTACTATATCTAAGTAAGATTGAAGGCAAGATACTTCACTACCCCTAGAACCAACACGCAAAATAGAATTAATAGTACAATTTATCGAGGCTTTTTCTGCACTTACAGTAAATATATTTACCCCAAATGAAAAAATTGTTATGGAAACTAAAACATATAATAACTTCATATAATTAATTATATCAGTAAGCGCGAATTGTTCACAATTCATTCATAAAATATAGCATTGACATATAAAAAAATGTTATAATAAAACCATAAATAAATTATTTTGGTTAAAACACAAAAGGATTCTATTGATCATCCTAGCGGTGCTTTTTCTGATTTTGGTTTATATGTCCAAAAATGGAATTCCTTTTAGAAAATCTTCAGAGAACCCAATAACTATTAAATACGCCGATGTCGAAATTGGTAATCTCGTAACTCTCGATACGGATGGGGATAGCATAGCAGACTGGGAAGAAAGTTTGTGGGGGACTGATCCATACAATCAAGACACCAACAAAGACGGAATATCAGACGGTGTAGAAATTGCAAAGCTGAAATACGAATCTCAAGCACAAAATAATACACAAATAGCTGAAGACGCTCCTCTAACAAAAACTGATCAGCTTTCTCGTGAATTACTATCTACAATTACTGCGTTAAACCAGAGCGGGGTATCGATTGATGAATTGGCAGCAGAAAAACTTAGTGAATCTCTAGGAGGTCAAATTGAAAACATTCCTCCTCAAAAAATGTATTTGATTTCTGAAATCAAAGTAAATAATGATAACAGTATTGAGGCTATGAAAAAATACAACAAAAGCATGGGTATTCTTATTTCTGATAAATTTCCACGCAACGAAGAAGTGTTTCAAATCTTAGAAGAATCAATGAATGAAAATGGAGAAATAAATCCTGCAGTACTAACAAAATTAAGCACCGTAACTTCAAAACTAGATGTTGTTATTAGAGAAATGCAAAAAATAATCACTCCATCGAGTTTGTCAGTATTACATTTAGATCTTTTAAATGGATTTGAAAGAGTAAACGAAAATCTATATGCATTACAAAAATTAGAAGATGATCCAGTGGTAGCTATGGGCGCAATTACTAAATACGCAGAGAATATCGATATGCTTGATACTGTATTATATAGATTAAGTGACGCGGTAAAAATTAACTAACAAATTATGAATTTTAGAAATAAACATATTCAAAAGAACACTGCGGGGATAATACTAATTAGCATGATTCTACCAATGTTCGTTCTTTTTGCTGCTCCTAAAAAAGCTCATGCTTTACCTAAAGTATGTGAAGTTATTGTTAGTGCTGTAGCTAATAAAATTAAATCAAAAATAAAGAAAAAGGTTACTGAGACAGTTAGTAGCGCTATCAGTACTAGTGTGCCAGTGAACGATTCTTCAGCAAATTCTTCTTTAAAAGAGGTGAAGGGAAATACGGAAACTGCTGCAGAAAAAACCACCAACCAATGGGCGACAGAAGTTTGCAAGCAAGTCTTGATGGGCATAGCTAGAAAATTATTGGACAAAATTACCACAAATACCATCAAGTGGATCAATTCCGGATTTCATGGCAATCCTTTGTATATAACCAACTCAGATTCATTTTTTAAAGATATAGCTAAATCCCAAGTTAAATCATTCGTGGATATTATTGGCTATGATAAACTCCGTTTTCCTTTTGGAAAATCAGCAGCATTAAATGCTATCAACGCCTACAAACGTCAATTCTCAGATAATGCCCAGTATACACTTAGTAAGGTCACCACCGACCAGTATTTACTAGATCAATACCGCACCAATTTTGCCTACGGAGGTTGGAATGGATTTTTAATTAATACACAATACCCTCAAAATAATAGTGTTGGTTCCAGTTTATTGATAAATGAAGAACTGGCACGTAAAGTTTCAGGCACATCACAAAATGCTGCTGCAAAAGTAAACGCTACACTTCAACAAGGAATGGGATTTTTGTCTCCAAAGGTGTGCACAGACAAGAACACAAAATATAATAATTTAAAAAATGAATTCCAACAGCCTGTATGGACTGAGTCCACTGAGTACAAGGATTTTATCAAAAGTCGACCAGCTCCAAATCCAGCTGACGCAAATATAAAAATGCCTTTGGCAGAGTGGAAAGAAATGCAGAAACAATGGAATATTGATCTCGAAAAAATTAAAGAAGAATGGTCAAAGACAAACACCTGCAACAACTTAGTTTCAACAACCCCAGGGTCAGTCGTAGCCTCAAGCATAATGGAGACCATGAACTCAAAACTTCATCAAACTGAGCTTGGTGCAGCCTTGGGCAACAGTTTGTCTGCAGTATTTGACGCCTTGATAAATCACTTTATGCAAAAAGGTTTAAATGCGCTGACAGGGGAGGATGTGGATTCTAGTAGTGCGGAAGTTATTCCTTATGACGATACATCTTTTGACGAAGTAGAAGAAGGAGGTAGTTGTACAGCAAAACCTGGTAGCCACGGCAACGATGCAGGTGCACCGTCTAGTGTAGATATATCCACAGCAGTGTTTGAAGAAAGCCCAGAAGTAGCTACTTGGCAACAGACAGGCAGAGTGACAGGGGTTTCCGCTGACAATAATCTTATAAACGTATCTTATGACAAAGCCACAGTTTGGCCAGAAGAATCGAACGAGGGAGCCGTAGCAGTTGGAAATCCTTGGATATTTATCTGGAGAAATGGAGCTTGGCATACCCAAACCTTTAGTTGGCTTAGACCTGGGCAAACAGGAAAAGATATAAACGACATTTTGTGTGGAGGTATTGGTGGAGCACAAACAATGGGAGACTTTGTACCTGTGCCTGGAGAAAAATACGGTTTCATGGTATCCGGTGTAGCTAGATCTGGTGGTAATAGAAATATCTCAGAGCGTACTGATATATTTATGTACACTTGGCCTGAAAATATAACATTTATTGGATACGATCCAAACACAAACCCCCCAGTTGCACCTGCTGCACTCCCTCCAAGTATTAAAAATGATTTAAGTAATGTTACAATAGTTGGAGGAAGTCCTACTGACGTGGGAAGCTGGCCTATAACTTCAAGTATAAAAACAATGTCATTCAGCTCGACAGGGGACCTCATGATTGATCACGACAAACGTGGCCAGTGGCCAGTAGTTCCATTTGAAACAACAGAGCAGGAAGCAACTATTTGGGTTTTCTTCTATATAGATGGTAAATGGTATGGTACAGGAGGAGAAAGATTGAGACCTGGTCAAATGGAGAAACAAGCTACATTTCCACAACCATCACAGATTGGAAGAAGATGGTTCTATTCTACCACTTGGGGTCCTATGAATAATTACACACCGAAACCAGGAGAATATGTCGCTTTTATGATAAGTGCTGGAATAGCAAGGACAGGAAACACAGCACCGCTTCACGAGAGAACGAATGTAGTTTACATACAGTATCCACAGGACAACACCACCACAAGCTTTCCGCCATTTGCAACGTTACCGTAGTTTATAATAATACATGAGAAAGTTTTTATCATACATCCTAATATTGACCTTAATTATAGGAGCACTTCTACCAAGAGCTGTAGTTAAGGCGCAAACACAAGCAGACCCACTGGGATCTTGTACTGTAACCGACAATTATGGAAATGTTCATATCTTTTTACGTACATTAAAAGGTTGCCAACCACCAAATACTTGGAACCCAGATCCTACTTCCGCGCATAATGCCAATGGATTAACAAAAGCTACTGTAATTGAAAGCAATCTCGATGCTTGTGGAGTACTTTATTGGACATTCTATGGCTGTGTGGAATATCTCGTGTATGTAGTATTTTACACAGTTCCTTCATTATTGCTTTGGGTGGCTGCCTTATTTTTTAATTCCCTTATTGCCATATCTTTAAGTAGTAAATTATTGAATGCTGCCGATTTCGTATCCAACGCTTGGGTTGTGGTTCGAGATCTTTCGAATATATTCTTTATACTTATTTTGATATATGTTGCGATTGAAATGATTCTCGGTTTGGGGCACGGGGTTAAAAAAATCATTGCTCAAGTGGTAGTGATGGCTTTGCTCATAAATTTCTCAATGTTTTTCACAAAGGTTGTGATAGATTCTGCCAACGTGCTTGCATTAGTTTTTTACAATAAATTAACTGTAGAAACCACGACAAATGGAACAAAAACACCCTACGAGACTAACACCACCGCTAAAAGCGAGCGAGATATATCTGGAGCAATGGTTAAAGCATTCGACCCTACAACTCTTTTGTCACAAGAATTCTTTGATAAAGCTAAAATAAACTATATCCCTGGATTGGGCCAAAGTTCAGACGCAGTACCAGTAAGTATGATTATAGGCATACTTATAATGGCAGGAATTATAATGCTATTCGCGGCATACTCATTTTTTGTGACCGGGTTTTATTTCCTAGCTCGTATGATTGAACTTTGGATACTTATTATATTCTCTCCTTTTGCATTTATGTCATCGACTCTTCCAGCGTTGAGTGGTGTAACATATTTGGGTTGGAGTGCTTGGTTAAAGAGATTGATAGACGCAGCATTTATGGCTCCGATATTTATGTTCTTTATGTATTTTATTTTCTTACTGATTCAATCAAAAATATACGAGGGATTTGTAGGAGATCATGGATCTGTCTTCCAATCAATGTTGCTTATAATTATACCAGCGGTAATGATTTTAGTACTTCTAAATCAAGCGACGAAATTCGCAAAGAAGGGCAGTGGTCAATTGGGTGAAGCAGTAATGGGTGCGGCAAAACTAGCAGGTGGATTAGCAATAGGAGGCACAGCTTTGGGATTAGCAGGATTAGGCCGAGGTACTATAGGAACATTCATGAAGGGAGCTTCGACTGGTGACACGTATGCGCAACGAAAAGCAGATGGTGAAAAATTGGGGATGTTTGGAAGCACAATGGCTAGCTTGCAGGAAAATTCTGGTTGGAGTAAGTGGCAAAAAAAAGTTGGCAAGAGACTTGCTACGAGTGAAGAGAAGGCCGAACACGCAAGCCATGCAAGACACGATTTGGATACCGCCGCGGGTGTTGTGGCGCACGGTAAAAAATGGAACGATCTAAATGGAGAACAAAGAAAAACGGTAAAAACAAATATGGCTAGAGCGGATGCAATGAGAAGTCTAGGGTTTGGTAATAAAACTTGGAACCAGCTTGACGATGATCAACAAAAAGAAGTTACAAAAAAACTAAGGACAGATAACACATTCGCAAAAAAGGTTGATGCAAAAGTAGTAGAAGCAAGGCAGAAGCAAGGATTGGGTGGTATCATGGCTCAATCAGCGGTCACAGGAAGTTACGATATTAGGAATATAGCAAATATGGTTATTAGAGAGCAGAGTAAAGGCTGGGCTAAGGTAGCTATGGGTATGACTGCTGCAGTGGCGCTAGGATTGAGAGGAGGACTTAAGAACATAAATAGTGGAACTGCTCAAGGATCAGTAATTAAGGATTTTAGTAATACGATATCAGAGGCTCTAAAGAACATGAATGTCAGTGTAGATCTTTCACATGTAGCCGCTGAGAAGAAAGGGGATGATCATGGACACGGCGGGGGTGGACACCACTAATAAAATAGCAGGAGGTTATTAAATAGAAAATTCAAATGAATAAAGAAGAAACACAAAAAAATATTGCATTATATTATTCAAAACTCCCAAAAGAAGCTCAAGAAGTTTTCTCTCGCATGGAGTGGCTTGAGGTTTTAAGCAACTTGGGGCTGAAATATAGTTTAAATAGCCAGCAAATCCAGACTCTCAGCACAGAGACTACACTAGTATTACTTGCAATAATAGATCAAAAAGAATATGAGACAAACATTGCAAAAGAGTTAAATCTGGGAACAACTACAGTAATGAGTATACTTGAAGAAATCAAACAGAAAATATTAATTTCTATTAAACCTCAACTAGAGAAAGCGTTCACAGAGAATACTCAGCCAGTGAGCACACTAGATGAAGCTCGCAGAGAAGAACTTGATGAAAGATTCTCGAAACTCCCTGTAGACATCCAAGATGCAATAAGTGCCTCGAATTATCACGAAACTCTTTACGATATCTCACTAAAAGCAGGACTAAATGTCGACCAAATGGGAGCCCTAGAAACAATTACCACCGACACAATGCTTGGAATAATTTCACCTGATAAATTTGAATCTAAAATCAAAGAAGCATTCGATATTGATGACATAAAAAGAAAAGATTTGATAAATTCAATCAACGACCAAATTCTGAAAAAGATTAGAGGTAATATGATGAACCTTAACCCAGAAACATCAACTAATCCACCAATAAATATATACCAATTACCAAAAAATGAAATCAAGAAAAGCGAAGAGTTTATTCTAAATAAAGCTGGGATCAAGCTTGAAACTCCTGAGATAACTACACCAAAACCTAGTTCAGAATCTTTAATTAGCAGAATGACACCACTGCCGTCAATTATGGAACAAAAACTCAGTGGCTCATTTCAGGCTGGCATAGTAAAGACCGAACACACCCTAGGTAATATCTCCAAAATAACAAATAATAAATCTAAGGATGTCGAAAATACACCAAAAACATACACAAAAGGGGATCCTTATCGATTAACACCAGGAGAATAATATGCAATTCAAAGTACCACAATTTCTAGACATAGAGGACAAAATATTCGGCCCTTTTACATTTCGAGAATTCGTTTATCTCGCAGGTGGGGCTGGGCTTTGTTTTGTATTATACAAGGCTCTTGGGTTGGTATATGGAGCAATTCCAATACTAATAGTAGGAGGATTGTCTTTATCACTCACATACTACAAACCAAACAACAAGCCTTTTATATTTATGATCGAGTCTTTTGTAAAATATATGTTTCAGAGTAAATTGTATATTTGGGAAAGACGCAAGAGTGATGGTAAGGACAATAAAATAAAGGATCGGG
This sequence comes from Minisyncoccota bacterium, assembly GCA_018061035.1. Taxonomy (GTDB): domain Bacteria; phylum Patescibacteriota; class Minisyncoccia; order Phycocordibacterales; family UBA9973; genus UBA9973. The sequence goes on from JAGOUX010000002.1 coordinate 19,654, forward strand.
TTGTAGCAGAAATACAAAACAACGGACAGAGATTGAATAGTAGCAAACTAAGAGATTTGGCGTGGAGTTTGGATGTACTTGATCTCAGAAAAGACAGAGACACGATAAAATAATCGAGAATGTAAGCCAAATTAATGTATAATAGATAATATGGCATTGAATGCTAAGGCAACTCAAGAGTTTGTACCAATCAAGGAAGTCCGTGATGGGATTATTGTATTGAAAGACGGTGATATGAGAGCTATAGTCCTAGCCAATTCAGTAAACCTCTCACTCAAATCTTCAGATGAACAAAAAGCTACAATAATGCAGTTCCAAAATTTTCTTAACACTTTGGATTTTCATATTCAAATCTCAGCTCAGTCTAGACGCTTGGATATTCGACCATATCTTATGCTCCTAGAAGACAGACTGAAGGTTCAAAACGAACCACTTCTAAAATTACAAACCCGAGAATACATAGATTTTATAAGGAAATTCACCGACACAGTCAGTATTATGACCAAGAGCTTTTATGTGGTCATACCGTATTCCAATAATAGCCTCGCCCAAAGTGGTAGTTTTATTGATAAGATATGGAATAGAAAAAGTAGTGCTGAACAAAAGACTGCTGAACAAATTGATTTCGAAGAGAAAAGGTCTCAACTCGAAGAGAGAGTAGGGGTTATTCAACAAGGTTTGGTGCGTTGCGGAATACAATCTGCTCAGCTCAACACCGAAGAGATTGTGGAAGTCTTTTATAAAGTATTTAATCCAGGTGACACCGAGGGCAAAATAAAAGTAGAACAATAATATGGGAATTTTTGATAAATTATTAGGAAGAGAAAACAATGGAGAAGATGCTCGAGCATCTGTCTTGGCTGTATTGCCAGGCCAAATATACGAATCGGCAACACTCGAACTACAAGACATCATCGCTCCTTCGGCATTAAAGATAGAATCCAAATCCATTAACCTCGGAGATAAGATAGCACGTACTTTTTTTATTATCTCATACCCGAGATTTCTAACCGACAATTGGTTTTCTCCAATCATCAACCTCGATAAAATCTTTGATATCTCAATATTCATCCACCCAATCGATACATCATTGGTACTACGTCAATTCCAGAAAAAAGTAGCCGAAGTACAAAGTCAGATCAGCATAAGAGAATCTAAGGGTATGGTGCGCGACCCAATGCTCGATACAGCGTACCAAGACCTCGAAAGTCTACGTGATAGTCTGATTCAAGCCCAAGAAAAAATGTTTGATGTAGGTATCTATATTACTGTCTATGCAGACAATGAGATGGAGCTTTTCAAAATAGAATCTGAGATCAAAAGCATGCTCGAGTCAAAATTAATCTATATAAAACCAGCATTATTCCAACAAGAAGATGGTTTTAAGAGCGTGATTCCTATTAATACTGACATATTGAACATTCACCAAAAGCTAAATTCCGAACCATTATCTAGTATTTTTCCTTTTATTTCTTTTGACCTTACTTCAGACAGGGGAATACTCTATGGAGTAAATAGGCACAATTCTAGTCTTGTTATCTTCGACAGATTTTCACTCGAGAACTACAATTCGGTGACCTTTGCAAAATCTGGATCAGGAAAAAGTTACGCTACTAAGTTGGAAATACTTAGATCTCTTATGTTTGATATAGATGTGATAGTTATCGACCCTGAAAAGGAATATGAATTCCTATCAGAAGCAGTGGGCGGAAGATACTTTAATATATCTCTCTCTTCTGATCACCACATCAATCCCTTCGACTTACCAATACCGAGAGAGGATGAAACTGCAGAAGATGTGCTTCGTTCTAATATTATAAATTTGGTGGGTTTATTTAGACTTATGCTAGGTGGACTTACCCCCGAAGAGGATTCGATGGTGGACCGAGCTATCTCTGAAACCTATGCCGTAAAAGACATCACTCCTGAGTCTGATTTTTCAAATATCGAACCACCACTACTTTCTGATTTTGAAATGGTTCTATCAGGTATGGAGGGAAGTGATTCAGTGGTAAATCGACTAGCGAAATATACTCGTGGCTCTTGGTCTACATTTTTAAATAGGCCTAGTAATGTCGATATCGATAAAAAATTCATAGTTTTCTCTGTGCGAGACATGGAAGACGAGCTCAAGCCTGTGGCGATGTATATCATCATGCATTATATCTGGAATGCTATTCGCAAAAACCTAAAGAAAAGACTATTGGTAGTAGATGAAGCTTGGTGGATGATGAAATCAGAAGATACTGCATCTTTCTTATACTCTATAGCCAAAAGAGGAAGAAAATACTACCTAGGACTAGCTACCATCACTCAAGATGCTGCAGACTTTATGAAATCTCCATACGGCGTGCCTATTGTTACCAACTCTTCGATCCAAATACTATTAAAACAATCTCCGACAACCATAGATGTGCTTCAAAAGACCTTCAATCTAACAGACGAAGAGAAATATCTACTTTTGGAATCAGGAGTGGGGGAGGGCATATTCTTTGCAGGATTAAAGCATGTCGCGATAAAGGTTATTTCTTCTTATACTGAGGATCAAATCATAACCTCTGACCCATCTCAAATACTTTCCAACAAAAAGGCCAAGCTAGAGCTAGAAGCTAGTGAAGAAAGCTCAGGATAATCTATTTTTTCCTTGTTAATATATACTTTGTTGGTATAATTGGGTTATGAGTTTAAGGTCATTTATTGTAATTCTATGCCTAATATGTGCAGTGTATGTATTGGCACCACAAAAATCCTACGCTATAGAAAATACAGATATATTATTTAATATATCGCCAGAAAATCCAGCGCCGAATCAAAATGTACTAATTACTTTAAATAGCTATGCGACCGATCTCGATACAGCACTGATTAGTTGGAAATTAAATGGAAAATTGGTTATTTCTAAAATTGGTGAAAAAAGTTTTTCGGCGACTACCGGAGCGTCAGGCACAGAGACCACAGTAGTGGCTACAATATCTACAAATACTGGAAATGTCGATAAAAAATTGGTACTAAAATCTAATAACTTTACAATTCTCTGGCAGGCGAATGATTCTTTTGTGCCTCCATTTTATAAGGGGAAAGCTTTGCCTTCAGCAGGGAGTGAGATAAAAGTTGTAGCTATGTCAGAAATAAAAACGGGGTCTATAAATTCTGATTCAAATAACTTAATTTATTCTTGGCAAAAGGATTACAATAATGAGCAAGAAAGTTCCGGTTATGGGAAAAATTACATGCTTTATGTAAATGATTATTTAGATGATGTAAACATGATTTCAGTAACTGCAAACACCCTAGACATGAAACAAACACTAGAGGCTAGTGTTCAAATAAGAAGCTATCTCCCCAAAATATCCTTTTATAATAAGGATTCAAAATTCGGAATACATTGGGAAAAAGAGTTGGCAGAAAATCATTTAATTACTGGAGAAGAAATTCTTGTAGCATCACCATTTTTCATATCACCGAAGGATATTTCAATGCCTAGGCTTGTTTTTAATTGGTATATTAATGATGTGGCAATAAATAGCGAAGGGGTTATTTCTAATATTCTTCCTCTTAGAGCACAGACCAACCAAAGTGGCAGATCTACAATAAAACTTATTATCGAAAATTTAGACAAAGTTTTTGCAAATTCAACTAAAGAAATAAACATTCAATTCTAATGAAAAAAATTTCAATTTATATACTAATTATTATTACTCTTGTTGGAATACTAACTCCCGTAATGCAAGTTAATGCCGTTTATGGAACGTGCTGGTTAAAAGGAAAAGTAGAAGGTAAAAGTCCATACATGACGCCAAATGAATGTACCAACAAGAAAGGTGATTGGCAGGATGACGGCACCCCTTTACCCCCTAAACCAAATGGGCCTGATGAGGATTTTCAAACATACAACAAAGGAACATGTTGGTACAGAGAAAACGCTATTGGTACATATCCAAATATGACGCCAAATGAATGTACAGAGAAAAGTGGAGAGTGGCAAGATGAAGGAGAAAAAGTTCCTGGTCCACCAAACGGGCCACGTGACGGACTTGTACCGCCTGGGGGAGCAGTAATAGTTGTGACTCCATCCTCATATCCAGATTGCACTACGGCAGCAACAAATCTTAAAGATGGATGGGGTTGGGAAAATGGAAAATCTTGTAAAATTACTGAGGTTAGCATTTTTTCAAATTGCACTGATGCAGCAACAAATCTTAAAGATGGATGGGGTTGGGAAAATGGAAAATCTTGTAAAGATAATTTTTATTACCCACTGGCGCCCCTAACACTCGATGGCACTGATGGAAAATTTGATCCTTCTCAAAAAAATGCTTTAGGCGCATACTTAAACATGATGATGAAGCTCATAATAGGTCTTGCGTCTGTTATGGCTGTGGTTATGATTGTTATTGGGGGAGTAGAATACATGACTAGTGACCTCGTGTTTAGTAAAGAATCAGCCAAGCAAAGAATTTCTGAAGCTGTTTTAGGATTACTGGTAGCACTTGGTGCATATGCGTTACTTAATACAATAAATCCAGACTTATTACAGACAGATTTAGATACACTTGGTAACATAAAAGTAGAAGTAGACTTAGAAACTCCAATTGTAAACGATGTGGGCACACCCCCAGGAAAAACTACATCTTGCGCTGAGGGCATCGTCAAAACTACAATCAATATGTTTGCTTGTGCAAATATTGTTCAAAATATAAATCTTCTTTTATCAGATTCCAGAGCAGCGAAACTAAATATTACTGGTGGAGGATATAGATCGTATGAAGAACAAAAAAGACTAAGAATAGCTAATTGTAATGGTAACTTTACTTCAAAGGAAGCATTTTGTAAACCATTAACCGCTCTCCCAGGAGAATCTAACCACAACAATGGCAAGGCCTTCGATTTACGTTGTGATGGTCAGACCATTAGAACTACCGATAATAAATGCTATATTTGGTTAACTGCCAACGCGAGTAAGTATGGTCTTAGAAATCTAAACGGGGAGCCTTGGCATTGGTCTGTAGATGGGCGATAATATAAATATGTCACGAAGAAATTTTATACTCATAGTTATAATCCTATTTACCGCCCTGGCTGTGTTTTTCGCTTATTTATTTATGACTCGTACGACGATAGATACTAGTACTACACCTGAAGAGAATTTGGGCTTCTTGTCGAGAATCAATCCTTTCAACACTAGACCATCTAGCCAGACAAATAGTGGTGACAACAACCAGCCAAATGAGCCAGTAATTGAAGACGAGACACCGATCATCCCTGAATCTAATTTGAAACAAATATCTAGTATGCCAATAGCAGGGTACTCTATATTTCAAAAAGAAATACTACTAGAGACTCCAACACTAGAAACAAACACTACTGAAGTAGCACCAGTTAAAACTTCAAAAAAAGTCACTCCGCCGAAGACAGAATTTGTGCCTATGGTTCGATATGTAGCTAAAGAAGACGGAAATATATTTCAGAGTTTCCTAAAAAATGTAGAGGAACGCAGATTCTCAAATACTGTCATACCTAAAATTTACGAAGCATTTTTTGGTAATTCAGGCCAAACAGTATTAATGCGATACTTAAAATCAGACGATAAAACCATAGAAACATTTGTCGGCAATTTACCAAAAGAAATATTAGGTCAGGAGCCGGTGCAAAACAATGAAGTTAAGGGCACTTTTCTACCTGAGAATATTACAAGCATGAGTTTATCACAAGATAGTTCAAAACTATTCTATTTGTTTAATGTAGGTGAGGCAGGAATAGGTATTAATTACGATCTAGTTAGCAAAAAAACACAAATACTAAATTCTCCATTTACAGAATGGTTGTCACAATACCCAAATAGTAAAATGATCAGCCTTACAACCAAGCCTTCTGGTTTGGTGCAAGGATATATGTACAAGCTAGATATAGGCACAAAGAGCTTAAACAGGGTATTGGGTGGAATAAATGGTTTAACCACACTCACAAGTCCAAATGGTAAGCTAATTATTTTTGCCGACGCTAATCTTTCTTTGAATCTTTATAGTATTGAGACAGGGGAGACCAAATCACTGGGATTGAGAACTATACCGGATAAATGTGTTTGGGGTAAAAATAGTGATATGGTTTATTGCGCGACACCAGTATCTATACCACAGGCCACATATCCTGATTCATGGTATATGGGGGAGACATCATTTAGAGACCAGATTTGGAGAATAGATATATCTACTATAAATACTGTTTTAATATCTAGCCTTTCTGATGCGACTGATGCTATTAATTTAAGTCTAGATCAAAACGAAGACTACCTTTTGTTTATAAACAAAAACAACTCCTTTTTATGGGAGCTGTCTTTGAAGTAAATTAAATAGTTCCTATATATTTTATAATTACTCTTCTACTAGGACCGAAACCAGTGGACTCGGTTTTTATATCTATTTCATTTGCTAGAAATTCGTGTACAATCCGTCGTTCGAAAGGGGGCATTGGTTCTACTTCCACTGAAGATTTAAAATATCTAGCTCTCTCCGCCATCATATGAGCCAATGCTCGAACACTATCTACCTTTTTCTTTTGAAAATCATTGATGTCGATCAAAAACTGAATTCCATCTCTAGGTTCCTCTGACCTTGGTGTTTTGTTCTCAATCATTTTCTTTACTATGTGATTGAGAGCTGAGAGTGCTTCGCCTTCACGATTGGTGAAAAAGTGGGGCTCAGCAACTTCAACTCTAAACCAAGTATTTGCTGGCTCACTATCTAGAATCGAAACTTCTTTAACCTCGATGGTTACTTTTTCAAGGACTTCCTTTATTAAGTTTTGGATTTGCTCTCTATCCATATTGTTATTTTACTACAACTTTTACAAAATTATCTTCTTTCTTCTTTGCATATATTTGCTGACCAACAGCAAAAGCATTGCTTGTAATCCAATACAAGGCGATTGCTCCGGAAATGTTATAGGAAATAAGAGCAACTATGAAAGGGAAGAAGTACTTCATTTGCATTTGCATGCTCTTAGCGAAGCTGTCTTGGAAGTTTGGGGTTTCACCACTTGGGGTTTCTGGTGGCTTAGACATGTAATGAGCTTGGAAATATTGAGAGACACCAGCCAAAATAGCTAAAATTAAGCTTTTACCAGCAATATCGATAGAACCCAAGAAAGACATGTTTAGATTCTCTGGTGTAGGGATAAAGGAGTATAGTATGCCACCATCGAAATGAATTCCACGAGAAAAAACATAATATAATGCGAAAATAATAGGTATTTGGATTAAAACCAACAAGCATCCAGAAAAAGGATTGGTTTTGTGTAGTTTGTATAATTCGAATGTCAGCCTAGCTTGCTCTTCTTTACTTGCACCACTTTTCTTTATCTCATTTAGATGTGGGGCAAGCTTATTCATCTTGGCTTGGCTCTCAATACCCTTTTGAGATAGGGGGTAAAGTAGGGTTTTTACTATAATAGTCAATATTATAATGGCCAAACCAACATCTCCGCCTGGAATAACGTTTACTAAAAAGGCTAAAAGGTTTACAAACGGTTGATATAAAACAGTGGTCCAAATGGTATGTAGCATTCCATAATTCTATATGAAATTAAGTAAAATTGCTAGAAATGTTTTAATTTTTACTTGAGCGGATCTATATGAACCTTTTGCCACGGGTGGCACCTTAAAATACGACGGCTTCCCAACAAAACCCCTTTGAAAACCCCATATTTAGCTATGGCTTGTTTGGTATACTCGGAACAAGTAGGGTAAAACACACAGCTTGGTTTAAATAAGTTAGATATATATCTTTGATAAAGATTAATTAATCTTATTGAGAATGTTTTTAATTTCATTATGTAAATATTGATTTATATCATTATTTTTACTTTTTCTCTGCCCAAATACTTGTAGTGAGTTTTTATTAAATATAAAAACACCTGTCATTGGGTGGGGGATTTGATCGAAATAGTTCTTAAGGACAACATACCCCCTCCTACGAAGCAAATTCCTTGAAACTGCCTTTTTACTGGTGGTTTTGGGAACAATAAAAGCTATTTTGGGAGTAGATTGGCCCTTTTGGATTATGTATTTAAAAGTTAGGTTGGGTGAATTAATAAAACGCCCATTTTTGAATATTAGGGCTATTTCATCTTTACTAACTCTACTTTTTTTAGGAAGCATTGTTTAACTAAACAGTGAGTTTTGCTCGTCCTTTTTGGCGTCTTCGGGCAATAACTTTCTTGCCTGTCTTTGTTCGAGAGCGTACCAAAAACCCGTGAGACCGGGCTCGTTTTCGTTTCTTTGGTTGGTATGTGAATGACATATAGTAGAGTCTATAATAAAACTACTAATAAATCAATCTCGGTTTATATATAGGGTAGGGCGTACTCAAACAGCCCTAGATCTTTTATCCACACTTTATCAACATACTTAATAAGGTTTAACAAGTTCCGAGCAATCTATTAATAGTATAATATGGAGCAATGAATCCCGTTAGAAGTCTTACAGCGGGAAAATTAGTCGGTACAATTAATATTAATTAACTTCTAACGGGATGAATACAAAACAGCTGTGGAAAAATTGTCTCGCGGATATTGAGACAGGCCTATCTAAGGCAAATTTCAGTACCTGGTTCAAAAATACCTCGATTCTTAAAGAAGAAGCTGGAATAATCTTTATCGGAGTACCAAATGAATTCGTTCGAGACTGGCTTAAAAACAAATACCATAAGTTAATCACCAAAACCATCGCAGATGCTTTTGAAAACATGCGTGCGGTAGAATACATCATCACTAAAACCGAAGTTGAAAAGGATGAACCAGAAAGAACAGAAGAGGTTTTTGCAAATAAAGAGCTTCCGCTTAAGGATCTTTATATTAGCCCAGAAGACAATCTAAATCCTCGCTATCAGTTTGATTCGTTTATCGTTGGAGGCTTCAATGAGCTTGCTTATGCGGCAGGACAAGCAATTATAGATAATCCTGGTACAAAATATAACCCATTTTTTATATATGGTGGAACAGGTTTAGGTAAAACCCACCTTATCCAAGCAATAGGAAACACTATAAAGACTAGATATCCAAATAAAAAGGTTCATTATATGACTTTGGAGAAGTTTGCGACTGATTTTATCAACTCTCTTCAAAACAACAAAGCTAATTCATTCAAAGAAAAGTATCGTAAATATGATCTTTTAATCATTGATGATATTCAATTTATTGGTAAGATGGAAAAAATTCAAGAAGAATTATTCCATACTTTTAATACTTTTCATGAGGCCAATAAGCAAATAATCTTTTCATCCGACAAACACCCAAACTATATTCCAGAACTTGCTGATAGATTAAAATCTCGTTTTGCTGCAGGTATGATAGTAGACATATCAGAACCAGAATACGAATCTCGTTTAGCTATTTTAAAGGTTAAATTAAGAGACCAAAACTTGGACTTAGACCAAAGCGTCGTTGAATACATTGCTGGGGCTATACAAGGCAATATACGCGAATTAGAGGGTAGTCTAAACTCAATAGTCATGCAGTATCGACTCAAAAACAGAGCATTAACTCTTCCTGAAGTAAAAAACCTCCTTAAAAACAACATGAGGCCAAAGAAAAATATCGCTATTAAGGATGTTGTAAAAATAGTTAGCGAACATTACAAACTCGAAGAATCTTCTGTTTATGAAAAAACTCGAAAGAAAGAAATTGTTCGAGCTAGGCAGGTGGTGATGTATCTACTTCGAGAGGATTTTAATGTGTCATACCCATTGATAGGACAGAAGTTGGGAGGGAAGGACCATACTACAGTCATACACTCTTGTCTCAAGATCAAAGCAGACCTAAAAAACGATCCCCAGCTGATGCAGGAGTTGGAACAGATAAGAGTTATGTTTAAATAGTTGGGGAAAAGTATGGGGAAAGGTATTAGTAAAAAAGGTTTGGGTGTTGATAAAAATTTACAAATTTCCACTTTTACACAGAAAAGTAAAAAGTAGTAAAAAGTTATTAGATTAAAGTTAGACGAGAAAACAGAGAATACTTATATAAACAAAGCATAGAAATAATTATCCACATATTAACACTACTAATAGTATTAATAGATTAAATATATAAAGATATAAACATATGAAACTGGAATGCGGAATAGAAAAAATAAAAAATGGTATTTCTCAAACAGAAAGAATAACTGGTAAGAATCTAACTCTTCCAATCTTAAACTCAATACTTTTAATTGCTTCTGGTAAATCTTTAAAACTTAGATCAACAAACTTAAGCCTTGGAATTGAAATAGAAATCCCAGCCAAGATTGAGAAAGAGGGAATAGTCGCGGTTTCAGGAAGTGTTCTTTCAGGAGTATTTTCCAATATGAGCTCAAACGAGAATGTTATCCTTGAGAGTACTGATGGAAATCTGTTAATAAAGACAAATAAAAATAAAATAAAACTCAAAGGGCAACCACACGAGGATTTTCCAACAATTCCTCAAGTAGAAGGTGTTGAATTTGATATTGAGGCCAAGAAAATTGTTGAGGGGATAAAGTCTGTATATTACAGCTCTTCAGTCTCTGATATTAAACCCGAGATTTCAAGTGTTTATATTTATACCAACGACGATAATCTTGTTTTTGTTTCAACCGATTCCTTTAGGCTTGCTGAGAAAAAAATTCGGGTTAAAAATATAGAGGAAATTAACGGAATACTTATCCCTTTTAAAAATATTTCAGAAATATTAAGAATATTTGGAGACTTCGCCGGCTCATTGAAAGTAAAGTTTAGTAAAAACCAAATGTCGTTTTCTTCCGATAACATCTATCTAACTTCAAGGATAATAGACGGAGTTTTTCCAGATTATAGACAGATTATTCCCAAAGAGCCAAAAACCGAAGCTGTGGTGTTGAAACAAGACTTATTGAGTGCTCTAAAACTCTCAAATATCTTCTCAGACAAGTTTAATCAGGTTAGTCTAGCTATTAAGCTAAAAGAAAAACTATTTGAGCTGTCATCGTTAAACAACGATATTGGCGAAAACAAAACCTACTTAGATGCAGCTATAAAAGGAGAAGATGTAGAGCTTAGTTTTAATTATAAATACTTCTTAGACTGCTTCCAATCAATTAATTCAGATAGTGTTGTGATCAAAGTCACTGAGGCTACTAGACCTATAGTAGTATCACCTGTTTCTGATACTTCATTTACATATCTTATAATGCCAATGAATAGGTAATTAAGAATCGAATGATTGAGATCAAAGATTTATTGTCCCGATTTAGAATAATACTTTCTTCTGATGATTCTAAAAAGGAGTCTATTATTTCAGCATTAAATAAAACAATAAAAATTTCCTTAAAAAAAGAAGATATCAAGATTAAGAATAATATAATTTACCTCAACATAAAACCAATCTATAAAAATGAAATTCTAATCAAAAAAGAACAAATTTTTACCGAACTAAAAAAATCCTTTGGTGAAAAAACACCATCTGATATACGTTAAAGTTATTTAACTCTAAAAGTAGAAGAAACTTCTCCTATGTTATAAGCAGTGTCGTAAGCTATTATTTTCAGAGTGTTTATTGCGGCCAAATTATCTAATTCTCTCGGAGAGAAAGAGAAAACCAATCCCGAATCAGTCGTACCAAGGTATACATCGTTTATAAAAATATCAGCCTTCGATATTGGCATTGTTCCCATACTTGAAAGCTTAACTTGGATGTTTTGGTCGACAGGATAGGTGGTGGTGTTATCTGGCTGAAGTATTACCACCACAGGCTTCGAAGACTCTGTGTGGATGTCGTCTAACAAAACAGGCTTGTCATTTATAGTTATTATTGGATAGTTTTGTTTATTATTAGCCCACCAATTCTGTACCGGTATTTCCCAATGGTTAAACTGTGAGTTGTTTGCAGGGTTTGTTGGAGCTGGGCCAGTAATATCACTTCGATCAAGCCAATACAAGATTGAATGCACATTAGTAATAACTTTCTCCTGCCTTGTTTCTTTTGGGGTAAAAACTGTAGCTAGTTTTCCTGATATTTTATCAATAAAAAAATTATCATTTCCTGACCAATACCCTCTAAGAATTGGCTTTACAGTTAGTTCATCATAATCTAGATCTGGCGTCTCAAATTTTTCATTCGGCAAAGTTTTAAGTGCCTCGGTAATAACTTTATTCCAAATCGGTCCTGCCACAGTAGAACCTCCCTTGGTCATTGGCTTATTGTCATTATTACCAGCCCAGACACCTACAACTATCGAAGGAGTGTAACCTATTGTCCAAGCGTCCTTATTGTTGTTTGTGGTACCGGTTTTAACAGCTACTTCGTGCCCAGCCACCTTAAGAATTGAATTAGCACCAAAGGTTGGGGTTCGAGCAACATTATCCTTTAGAATATCTGAAACCATTAGAGCACTGTTTTTAGGTAGTACTTCTCGTGAGTTTGGTATGTATTCTTCTAATATATTGCCATTAGTATCCTCGATTTTTAAAACACCGGTGTAATTATTGCGAATACCATCATTAGCAAGCACACCATATGCAGAGGTAATATCTAAAAGCGATACTTCACCACCTCCGATAACAAGAGTAAGTCCATACTGGCCTATATCACCAAGTGTGGTTATACCCATTTTTTCTGCTACAGCGAGTGAGTCTTTTGGTGTAGTTAAATAAAATAGTTTTACTGCGGGAACGTTTATCGACTGAGCTAGAGCATCACGCAATTTCATTGGCCCTCTAAATTTTCCATCATAGTTGTCTGGCATATAACACTCGCTTTGTTTGTGGCCAGCAGTTGCTTGTCCATAAGCGTTACAAGTAGTCTGAAATTCAGTAGGTAGGTCAAACAGTACTGTGTCGGGTGTAAACCCCTTGCTGAAGGCTGTAGCGTAAATGAAGGGCTTAAAAGAGGATCCAGGTTGTCTGTTTGCTGTTGTGATGTTGAAGTTGCCGTCAATTTCTTTATCAAAATAATTCCTCGAGCCAACCATCGTTAGGATCTGGCCAGTTTTTGGATCAATAGCAATTACGCCAGTATTTTTTCCATTCCAATCCTTTTCATTTTGAAGAGCACCAACCTTTGCAAATTCTTCAGCTTTTGATTGAAGATCATAATTTATAGTTGTTGTGACTTTTAGACCACCCTTTTCTATCATGTCAGCTCCATATTTTTGTTCGAGGTAGTCTTTGATGAAAAATACAAAGTGAGGAGCTTTAATACCAGTAGTTGCTTGTGGTTGAAAAACCACCACTTCTGTTTTGGCCGCATCATACTCAGCCTGAGTTATAAATTTTAGCTCGAGTTCACGCGAAAGAACTAAATTTTTACGTGTTTCAAGTTTGTCTTTGTTTTTACCGTAAGGAGAAAGATATGTAGGGGATTGAGGTATGGCAGCCAAATACGCAGCTTCAGCTATTGTGAGATTGACGGCGTGTTTATTAAAATAAGTTTTACTTGCTTCCTCTATACCGTAGATAGTTCCACCGTACGGATTCTCATTGAGATAATATTCCAAGATTTTATCTTTAGGCATTGAGCCATCTATTTTTACAGCTAGAACCCACTCCTTCATTTTTCTTATAGGGCTTCGTTTTGGGGTAAGTAAGGTGTTTTTTACAAGCTGTTGAGTAATAGTCGAACCACCACCACCAATTCCAAAACCAAAAAGATTTGAAAGAATAGCTCGAGCTGTAGAAGTCACACGAACACCATGATGGTTGTAAAATTCAGAGTCCTCGATAGCGATGGTAGCATTTTTAATATTTGGCCCCATCTGCTCAAAAGTGATATCAGTGCGTTTTGTGTCGTTGTGTATGTCGTAGAGGAGAATCTCACCAGTACGATCGTATATTTTAGTGGAATTTTCTACCTTGCGGTCGTTAAAAGAATTGAAATCAGGTATTCGTAGCGAAGATAACCAGATTATTATGAGTCCTATGAATAAAATGGCTGCACTGACGCCAAAAATCAATACATTTTTCCAAAAGTGCTTGTTCTTTTTGAATCGTTTAAATATATTTAACATTATTGGAATTATACCAGAAAATGCTATACTTTGGTTTATGAAAGTCGTCACCGATCCCGTAATAATAGATGAGGTGTTGAGCCGCGGAGTACACGAAGTATTTACCAAAGAAGAACTCCGTAAAAAGCTATTGAGTGGACAACAACTTCATTTTAAGCTTGGTACGGATGTTACCGGGTCTTTTTTACACTTGGGTCACTCTGTAATTCATAGAAAGCTTCGAGACTTCCAAGAACTTGGGCACAAAGTTACTTTAATAATTGGAGACTTTACCACACTAGTAGGAGACCACTCTGATAAGGTGGACATGAGAAAAGAAACCTCAGAAGAAGAAATTAAACAAAATGAGGAAAAATATAAAGATCAATTTTTTAAGACAGTGATAGAAGAACAAACCGAAATAAGACACAACTCAGAATGGCTTAAGAATTTAAATTTTAATGATGTTGTAAATCTTGCTAAACAGTTTTCACTTGCACAAATGCTTGATCGCCAGTCTTTCATGCTGAGATACAAAGCGGGTAATGAAATTGGACTGGATGAATTTATGTATCCTCTCATGCAAGGATATGACTCAGTTGCACTTAAGTGCGACGTAGAGCTTGGTGGCACAGACCAAACTTTTAACCTTCTTGCTGGTAGGCACATAATGCCATCTTTCGGACTAGAGGCACAGTGCGCGATAGCAATGAAGTTATTGCTTGGGTCTGATGGACGACCAATGGGTAAGAGCCTGAAGAATTTTATTCCCATAGCTGCTGAACCAAGTGATATGTATGGTGCAATTATGTCTATTGTAGACGATGTAATTTTTGATTACTTCGAACTAGTAACACGTATTCCGATGGCAGAAATCGCTGAGATGAAGAAGCAGATTGAGAGCGGAGAAAACCCAATGCTATTCAAGAAAAAGTTGGCCCGAGAAGTAGTGTCCTTCTATCACAGCCCTGAAGATGCAATATCAGCAGAAGAAAGTTTTTCTAGTACATTCCAGAAAGGGGAGATACCAGAAGATATGGAGGAAGTAGAAAGCCTGGGTACTCTTATGGAAACCCTAGTAAAGAATAAAGTAGTGGCATCTAATAGTGAATTTAGGAGGCTGGTAGAAGAGAATGCGATTACCAATCTCGAGACTAACGAAAAAGTCACTGATGCTACATATAAGATAGAATCAGATTTTAGATTCAAGATAGGTAAAAAGAGATTCGTGAAGATAATAAAAAAATAACCCCAAACGGGGTTATTTTTTTATCGGGTACTATTGATATTATTTGTCCTTGTCGAAATTATCGTCTTCGTTGTCGTCAAAGGCAAAATCGAGATCAGCATCTACTGCTGCATCATCGTCAATTTTAAACTCATCTTCTGTTGTCTCTTCTTCTTCCATGATTTTTTATTATTTTTTTAAAGCGACCTATTTTAAACTAAAATTATTTTTAATTTACTCTTTTGTACCAAAATGAAGTTACATTGGCAATAGGAAGATATTGATATATGTGGATAACCCGAAAGATTAACTAATTTCTCATATGTGCAAATGCTGTAAGGGCGATCGCAATGGCATCTAGCTCGTCATCTGAGTGTTTATTTTTGTCTATATCTACAAGCATTTTAACCATTTTCATTACTTGTTCTTTGTCTGAAGCTCCGTGTCCAGTCGTTGCCACCTTAATTTGGGGAGGAGTAGCTTCAAATATTTTTAAACTAGCACAAGCAGCTTCGTAGACAACTACACCACGTGCTTCAGCTACGTGCATTACAGTTTTTTGATTGTTGGTGGCGAAAAGAGTCTCGATAGATAGTGCTTCTGGTTTATATTCTTTAATTATTTCTCTTACCCGTGATCCGATCAATGCCAAGCGCTCGTGGAATTCCAATTTTGCGGAAGTTTTAAAGCATTCCGAGAAAAGCACCCGCTCTTTCTTGTCGCCTAGATTCTTTTCGAGTACCGCGACACCGAGCCGTTCAAAACCAGGGTCAATTCCTAAAATTCGCATATCCAATTTTAGCACTATTCCGCATTTGTATAAACATCTTGTACGTCGTCATTCTCTTCTAGTTCTTCCACGAGTTTGTCCAATAGCGCTAGTTCTTCATCTGACGGGGATACACTTGAAGTTGCCGTCCAGATTAATCCTTCCGGTGTTATTTCTTTTTTAAAAGCCCAAGCCGCCGAGCCGATAGCTCCAAGTGAAGTTCCATTTTCAGATAATATAAACTTTATTTCTTGAGCCGTTCTATTCCTGCTATCTGTGAGTGTATCAATGATTATTCCTACACCTCCTGGGCCATATGCTTCGTAGGTGATAGCGCTCATCTCTGCACCACCTTCACTAGCTTTTTTGATGGCCCGTTCGATATTATCAGAAGGCATATTCACTTTGCGTGCCTTTTCTATCGCAGATCGTAGACCGGGAGATTCCTTTCCACCAGAGAGACGGGCTTCTGTGGCGATATAGCGCACTCTCTTCGAGAAGATCTTACTCTTCTTCGCATCAGTAATAGCCTTCTTGTGTTTGATTTGCGCCCATTTATTATGTCCTGCCATATATTACAAAAGTTTTTCTTGGAGATTTGTGGGTACATCAAAACCCAAATGCTCATATGCTTTCGCTGTAGCTACACGGCCACGAGCAGTGCGCTCGAGTAGACCGAGCTGGATTAGGTATGGCTCAATAACTTCTTCAATAGTAGCTTCTTCTTCACTCATAGCTGCTCCAATGGTTTTCAAGCCCACCGGTCCGCCGTTAAATTTTTCTATAAGAACCTCTAAAAACTTCCTGTCGGAAGAATTCAAACCGATCTCGTCGATCGCGAGCATATTGAGCGCTTCTTTTGCTGTCTTGTGGTCTAGATTCTTTTTACTTACCTGAGCAAAGTCGCGCACTCGTTTCAAAAAGTAGTTTGCTGTACGTGGTGTAAAGCGGCTACGCTTTGAGATTTCTTGCAATGCTTCTTCTTCAAGCTCAGTCTCGAGGAGCTTGCTACTACGGCGCACGATTTCAGCAATTTCTTCATTGGAATAAAATTCTAATCGAAATACTCCACCCGAGAATCTCGAGCGAAGGGGAGATGATACAAGTGCTACACGAGTGGTTGCAGCGATAAGTGTAAAAGGTGGTAGGTCGAGTTGAATAGTTCGTGCAGAGGGACCTTTGCCGATGATGATGTCCAATACGCCAGACTCCATAGCAGGATAGAGGATTTCCTCCACCATTTTGTTTAGTCTGTGGATTTCGTCTATGAAAAGGATATCTCCTGGAGCTAGGTTGGTTAGGATGGATGCTAGGTCGCCGACTTTTTCAATAGCTGGGCCAGAAGTGATCTTCATTTGACGTCCGGTTTCCTTGGCTATCAAGTGGGCTAGGGTAGTTTTCCCCAGGCCAGGAGGACCATAAAAGAGGATATGTTCGGGTATTTGGCCACGCTCCAAAGCAGCCCGTAAAAGGATTTTAACGTTGTCTTTTATGTGTTTTTGGCCGATATAGTCGTCCCATCTCGATGGACGGAGCGTAGCATCTAAATAGGTATCCCCAGAATTGGCCTTTTTATCCACATTGTCATTATTAAGTTCTTTATCGTTTTCGCTTGACATTACATTAAGAATATGCTATATTACCAAAGTAAGGGATTTATACACACTGTATACACAGGGCTATGCACAGTATAGCATTTCTTGTTTTTACAAAGTAGTATAATTTCTTGCAGAGTTCATTAAAGAAGAAGGCATTAATCTCTAAGCAATCAGCCATCGGTTATACGATTTTGCGTAGGACGTTCTGGTTCTATTTATAGACCACTGGAGCCATCCTATAATAATTTGTTACTCTCGGGGCCCAGCCCTGAAAGGATTGTTTAGAGATTAGTGCTTTTTTTATGAAAGCATTACGAAAAGTATGAAAACAAATAAAATACATTTCAATATTAACGCGTATTACCAGTCTTCACATAGAAGGCTGATCTTTGCGTTGTAAAATTTTTTATAAATTTACAAACACAACATAAACGTCGGCTTTCTATGAAAAGGGAAGCCGGCGTTTTCCGTTTGTGGAAAATGTGCTCTTTAAGGGGTTTAAGATGGGATACCTACCGCACGACTCGATCGACTCCACCCAGCCATCTGTGATGGAATTGGCAAAGAAAGTCCTCAAGAATGCCGAAGCGTCCGTCGAAGAAGCGAGAAAGACGCTCAAGAATGCGAGAAAGCATCTTTCGCGAGCACGGCGCTCGGTCGCGAAGCTGTCTTTGTTGAAGAAGTAGCTTTTAACGCAATACAGGTTGAGAATCCTGATCAACTCTCAAAAACCAGCAATACAATAAAATGTTTGCTGGTTTTTTACTTAATTTATAAATATTAAAAATACTGTACATTATAAGTTTTCAACAGAAAAACCGCCTTTTGGGCGGCCATCTGTTAGTGTACTTTATTGAGTGAACCATTAGAGAACCCCAATAAAACACGCTATTTCTCTGGTTTTAAGGCCAAAGCTTGGTTAATACCAAGACCTTCATAGGGTACCCAAAGTATACGCCACCGACACCGGTGAGGCAATAGCTAAATGTGGATTGCGGAACCGAGGAGATTCGAACTCCTGAGACCCTATGAAGATCTTCCAATTTTGGAGATTGGCGCGATAGACCTCTCTGCCACGGTTCCGTGCTACTACATTTTTTCCGATAGATAGAAAAACGATGTAACTGTCTCATTCTACTCTCGCCAGAGGAATACTCGCAAGTTAATATCTCTAAAATTTTGTATTAGAAATGTCATTTAAAAAGCGTCAATATACACACTAGAAAATCCTTTAAAATTAACACACTTTATCCATATGTCTAGTCATATTTTGAGGCACATTCATTTTGGTTTTTGGAGAAATTAGTATTTTAGCTAAAATAACAAGGATTATATAGAAAATTCTCTATTTCCCGTGCACAGATCTGTGTAAATTTGAGAATAGACTAACGGTTTTGGCAAAATCTTTTTCAGCTACTATGAAGATGAGCTCGGTAGGGGTAGAGATCAATTCTTCTATGTTGATTCGTGCGCGAGCGGTGACGGAGAGGAGAGAAAAGAACACATTTGGCATACCGAAGACCTCGGATCCGTATGATACGCCTACGGCAGCCAAGCCGCGGTTTATTATTTTTGGCTTTACTTTAAAATGCTTTAATACTTTGTGCTCAATACTCGATGAGCAGATAATATCCACCTCTTTGGTGCCAAGTGTCACAGTGAAGAAATCCTCCTGTGATATTTTTATATTCTTATGGAGCGTCTCGAGCTCTCTGTTGAATTTCTCAGTATTCTCATAGGCAATTTCAGAGAGGGGAAGCTTGGTGGTGATGTTCTTGATCACCACGTCATGAATGAGCGGTTTTTCTTTTTTAAATTCTTTACCAAGGCGGGAGAGGGAAACGACGAGGCTAGTGATAGTGACCTGCTTTTTTGTAAGTTTCTCTACTTGTGGACGTATTCGCTCTGCGTAGCTACTCATATTCATATAGCCATTCGTGAGAGCAAAGGTGGCCTCCACTTCGGAGAGCACAATATCCCGTACGATAGGGTGGATTTTGATCATTTCTAAAATCTAACAGATTTAACAAAAAGTTACAAATATAAGATAAATACTTAAAAAATTCACTTATTAATCTAGAGTTAGTATCCTTATGTTGGGAGATCAAATGGTGTCATACCCCCGTGCTCAAGAGATTAGGCAGATGACCCCGCAAGGGCGCGCGTGTGAAGCACGCGACCTCCTGCGCAACGCCCTGTCTGCGGGCGCTGGAATTTCAAAGATTGACGATCCATTTGTCCTTATCATGTTGGAGCTCGCCATCGCTGACTACATGGCCGGCTCTATGTTCAAGAGGGCAAAGACGGAGTAGTTCTTTCATTTACTGGGCGGTGATTCCCATTGATTTGAATTCACCAAAAAACCGGCCACGATCCCACAAGGAGAAAACGTTGCCGGTTTTTTAATTTTTATTCAGCGTTTAGGTCTACTACGCTCTGCACTTCTTCGATAGAAGTAACACCACTTAAGATTTTGATTATGCCGTCCTGGCGCATAGAAAGTATTCCTTGAGCGCGGGCAACTTTCTTGATTTCTCTTTCGCTTGGATTTTCTAGCATTACCTTTTCTATAGTCTCATCGGTGCGGATAGCTTCGAATATTCCGATACGTCCCTTGTATCCGGTCATGTTGCACTTCTCGCAACCCTTAGGTTTCCATATTTTAATTGCTGCATCCTTATCTATGTTGTACTTTTTCGGATCTTTACCATCTGTAACAATACTTTCTAATGCAGTTTTGATCAAAGCTATTTCTTTTTCAGTTCCTACGCCTTCAGTTTTACAGGCTGCACATAGTTTTCTAACCAATCTCTGAGCGATAGAAAGAGTTAGTGCAGATACTAAGATTTTAGGATTTACTCCGAGGTCTATAAGACGGGGAATAACCCCAGCTGCATTGTTAGTGTGAAGAGTAGAATACACCATGTGTCCAGTAAGAGCTGCTTGCACAGATATTTCCGCAGTATCGCCGTCACGAATTTCACCCACCATGATTACATCAGGGTCTTGGCGAAGAGCAGAATGAAGACCTTCTGGAAATGTGTATCCCTTTTCAGTATTCACCTGGGTCTGAGTTATGCCTCCGAGATGATATTCTACTGGATCTTCAATAGTAATTATATTTATCTCAGTAGAATATATTTTACGCAAAAAGGCGTATAAAGTTGTAGTTTTTCCACTACCTGTCGGACCAGTAACCAAAATCATTCCATTTGGTTTTATGATCTCTTCTTCAACTATTTTAAATAAATAAGGCTCAATTCCTAGCTCTTCGATTTTTACTTGAATTGCCTTAGGATCAAGAATACGCATAACAATCGATTCACCATAAGCTCCAGGGATAAGAGATGATCGAATACTTATTTCTTCATCACCCTCCATGATATTAAAGCGACCATCTTGAGCTATTTTCGAGGTAAGCTTCATTCCAGAAAGGAGTTTGATTCGCGAATTGAGGAGCTGATAAAGATCAAGATTGAAAAATATCACATCCTGAAGCACTCCGTCGAGACGCAAGCGCAAGCGACCTTGATCCTTTTCAGGTTCGATGTGAATATCAGAAGCCTTAATAGCAATAGCCCCCGCTAAAATAATTTCGAGAATACGAGAGATTTTATGAACTTTGTTTTCTTCAATTGCAGCCTTGATAAGTCTCTCGATGTCCTGCATTTTATTAATATCTTTTGCAGTATCACGAAGTACTTCACCAGAAATATCTAGGCCTCCGATTTGAGAACTTTCAGCCATAGATATTTCTTTGTATCTGTCCCAAACTTTTTGCAGGCTAGCATTCGAGACCATGTAAAATGTAGCAACCAAGTTTTTACGTGCCATCTCTTCTTTGATGGTAGTTAGTAAGGTAGGGTCAGGCGTGCGTACTCCAATAAAAATACTTTTACCAAGTAGTTTAAATGCTGCGATTTTTCTCTCAACTGCTTCTTTGAGTGGTATTGCACGCAAGGCTTCGTTGTCTACACCGAGGCGATACAGATTTACATAGGGTAGATTGTATTTAGATTCAGCGAGTGTTTGGATTAGTTGTTCCTCCTCTTCAATTCGTAGGTCGTCTAGTTGTTTCTTTTGTTTTTCTTCATCAAATATGGCCATGTTACTCAAAGTATAACGTATTTACTTCGAAATGTGAAAATATGATAGTATCTCACTATGGAAATCAAGAGAACAATCATATCCAAGAGCCTCAAAGAAAGTGCCAAATTCGCAGAAGCATTTGTTGGTAATCTTATAATCTCAAAGAATAAATTAAAATCTGCTACAGTTGTCGGTCTCTCTGGGGATTTGGGAACTGGAAAAACTGCCTTTACTAAAGCAGCAGCCAAACACTTAGGTATAAAATCAAAAGTAAATTCTCCAACTTTTGTTATTATGAAAAGATACCCCATCAGAGCTGGGAACACGCTGCGAGCTCTCGCGATATCTGACGGGGCAAGTCCCATCAAGCATCATCAGTTTAAGTTTCTATACCACTTAGATGCTTATCGACTCAAAAATGCCAAGGAATTGCTCCATTTGGGATGGAGGGAGATGGTTAAAAATCCAGAAAATATTATCTTTATTGAATGGCCAGAGAATGTCAAAACAGTAATGCCTAAAAAATATCACAAAATACGAATCTCTCATACTAAAGAAGGATATCGAAACTTTAAAATATAATATTCTGAAATGCTATAATTCTAGTAATGCCTAAACAACCCACGCAGAAGACCAAAACGCTTGTTCTCCTAGACTCTCATGCGATAATCCATCGCGCGTATCATGCGTTGCCTGAATTTCTTTCCTCTTCTGGGGAGCCGACAGGTGCACTGTATGGACTTTCGACAATGATTATGAAGATCATTACCGACCTCAAGCCGGACTATATTGTGGCTTGTTACGATCTTCCTCAGAAAACATTTCGTCATGAAGCATACGATGCTTATAAGGCGGGCCGAGCGAAAACAGATGATGCTCTGATTGTACAGCTCAAAAAATCAAGGGAAATATTCAATGCATTCAATATACCGATTTATGACGCACCCGGATTTGAGGCCGATGATGTGTTGGGAACAATTGTTTCTATACTAAAGAAAGATAAAAATGTAAATATAATCATTGCTTCAGGTGATATGGACACCATGCAACTTGTCGACGGCAAGAAAGTGCAGATCTACACTCTTAAGAAGGGGATCAACGATACTATACTCTACGATGAAGATAAGGTAGTAGAACGTTTTGGGTTTAAGCCAATTCTTCTCCCAGACTACAAAGGCTTGCGAGGTGATCCATCCGACAACATTATCGGTATCAAAGGCATAGGAGAGAAGACAGCCACGAACCTCATCACAACATTTGGCACTATTGAAGAAATATATAAAAAGTTGAAAAAAGATAGCACTGCGCTTAAGGCAGCCGGACTTACCCCACGATTAGCTGAGCTTATAAAAGAAAACGAAGAGGAGGCAATGTTTTCCAAAACTCTCGCGACGATTAGAAGGGACGCACCAGTGGATTTTTCTTTGCCCGAGAAAACTTTTTGGGAGAATTCTGATTTGAAAAAAATTGAGAAAGTTTTTATTCAATTCGAGTTTCGATCTTTATTTGCTCGATTAAAAAGTTTTTTTAGTAATGGAGAAGGAAAGACTGAGAAGGAGATAAAGAAAGAAATCACAGTGGCCGGAAGTGCCTCCTCAATGTTTGGTGATGGTACAAAAACTCCGGCTCCTGATAGTGTAAAATTACAAGAAGCGAGTATTGCATTATGGCTGGTTAATTCTGATATTAGTAATCCAACGATCGAAGACATTCTCATGTTTGGCAAAACAGCATCTTTCGACACAGCATATGACCTTATTTTTAAAAAACTTAAAGAAAGAAATCTCGAGAAAGTATACGAAGAAATTGAGAAGCCCATCATCATAATAGTCAAAGAAATGGAGGAACACGGTATTCTCATAGATCAGAAATATTTTGAAGATCTTTCCAAGGAGTATCACAAAGAACTAGAGAGTCTTACTAAGAAGATTTATGCGTATGCGGGGACAGAATTCAATATCAATTCTCCTAAACAACTCGGGGAAGTCTTATTTGGAACTATGGGTATTAAAATGCCGGGTAAAATAGCCAAAAAGAACGCAAGTGGAAATTTCTCAACCAAAGTTTCTGTTCTCGAAGAACTCGAGGAAGGCAATCCGATTATCAAAGAAATTATGTCTTATCGTGAACTTCAAAAACTGGTGTCTACATATATAGATGTTATCCCTAAAATGGTAGGCGAAGACGGGCGACTTCATTCTAGGTTTTTACAAAATGCCACAACTACTGGCAGATTTTCTTCTATTGATCCTAATTTACAAAATCTGCCAATAAAAACTGAGTCCGGTCGTCGTATTAGAAACGGCTTCATTGCAGCGAAAGGCTACAAACTTTCAGCTTTTGATTATAGTCAAATAGAGCTTCGTGTCGCTGCAATATTGTCCGGCGACAAGAAAATGACGGAGATCTTTCGCCAGAAGGAAGATATTCATGCCGGCGTGGCCTCAATTGTCTTTGGTGTACCTATAGACAAAGTGGATAGGGAAATGCGTCGAAAAGCCAAAGTCATAAATTTCGGCATTATTTATGGAATGGGAGTTTCAGCTCTCCGAAAAAACCTCGGTGGTACACGCGAAGAAGCACAAAAATTTTATAATGATTATTTTGAACAATTCTCAGGAGTGCGGGATTATTTAGAAAGTGTAAAAAGGTCAGCCGAAAAGAATACATATATCGAAACACTCTTTGGGAGACGAAGATATTTTCCGAATATTAATTCGAGGATACCATTCTTGAAAAATATGGCCGAGCGTACCGCTATCAATGCTCCGATACAGGGAACAGCTACCGCAGACATTATCAAGCTTGCTATCAGATATGCGGATGATGATATTAAAAAGGCTGGACTTTCGAATAAGGTCCATCTCGCGCTCCAAATCCACGATGAACTTGTGTATGAGATAGAAGAGTCTGTTTTAGAAAAGGCAAATAGTATTATACAAAAAGCGATGGAGGGAGTTTTAGAGCGTTCCTTTCTTAAATATAAGACCGAGATACCACTAATCGTTCACTTTGGCTCAGGAAATAATTTTGGCGAAGTGAAATAAATGTGGTTTTTGGAAAGAATTTCAATCACAATAGCTTTTGCAAAGCCATAAAATTGGGAGTACAATAAAGAGATGTACAGTTATAGCAAAATCACCACTTCAGAGATCGACGCAGCTATTTCTAAGAACGTCCATAGGGTCTTAGCTAGCTCATATACCGTATATTTGGTGCTTTTTTTAGCGGGAGTTATTCTGGATATTATTTACCAGATAAAAATATTTATAAACCCCAACATTGGAATAATAGGAACAGTGTTTTTGGCATTTGCGACACTACTTATCGTTTGGGCTCAAAATACTTCACGCAATCTAGATACAAAGAATATTAGCAAAGAGACATTCTGCAAGGGACCATATTGTTTTACTCGTAGCCCAACCCACTGGGGACTTTTTATTTTAATGCTTGGTTTTGGGATCATAGCCAATGCTTTTTTTGTCGTGTTATTTACTATGATATCTTTTATTGTTACTAAAATAGTTTTCCTTAAAAAAGAAGAGCAAATGCTTGCTAATAAATACGGCAATCCCTATCGAGAATATAAGAAAGCTGTTCGACTCTAAGTGTCTATGATTTATCTTTTCTACGGCAACGATATAAAAGCCAAACAGCATGCGTATGAGAAGTTTGTTGCCGGTATTAAAAAGGGGATAGATGTTGTGCCTATCACCAGAAATACATTCGACAAAATGTCTGTTGAGAGTCTGTATTCTTCCTCGTCATTATTTTCAGCTAGGTCTGCTGTGTTGTTCTCAGGTATTTTAGAGTACGAAGAGACTCGAGAATTTATTTTAGAAAAATTACCTCTTATCGTAGATTCAGATAATATATTTGTATTCTTGGAAACCAAGCTCGCGAAGCCTATTGTCGATGCTTTTAAAAAGGTGAAAGCGGAGATCAATGTTTTTGAGTTACCCAAAGCAAAACTCGAAAAATTTGATAACTTTCTGATTGCCAATGCATTTGCGAATCGAGATAAGCTTAATCTTTGGATATATTTCAGACAAGCTGTAGATGCCGGAGTTGCCATGGAAGAACTCTCTGGTGTACTGTTTTGGAAGTTAAAGGATATGTTGCTTAAGAAAAACTTCATTAAGTTTAAAGAAATAGAACTGAAAAATTATATAGTAAAGCTCTCATATATCCTGCCGGATGCTCGCCAAAATGGGGTAGATGCCGAAGCCGCCTTTGAACAGTTTTTGCTTGAGGCGTTCTAAAACCTTGATTTTTGGCCTTATTTCCTATATATTTTCAAGTAAGCGCCGATAGCTGTTTTGGTAAGTCGTTAGATTGTAAGCGCTGATAGCTGTTTTGGTAAGTCGTTAGATTATATGCGCCCATAGCTGTTTTGGTAAGTCGTTAGATTATATGCGCCCATAGCTGTTTTGGTAAGTCGTTAGATTATATGCGCCCATAGCTCAGCTGGTAGAGCAGATCCCTTTTAAGGATAAGGTCGTTGGTTCGATTCCAACTGGGCGCACAGAAAGAAAAAAATCTCCCTGCGGAGATTTTTTCGTTTCTGTGCGGACCACAGCGATGTTTTGTGAGTAAACAAAACCGCGAGGGGTGGGCTGCGAAAATTTTGAGTGGCGACGAGAAATTATTTGTAGCCACAAAAAAACTATTCCTGACCACAAAGTGCGACTTAATTATTTAATATTTTGAGATTTATAGTTGATTAAAAATTCATCAACATCTTCGGTATTGTTGGGATATAAATATAGGAGCCAGTGTCGGGCCATTTCATAATTATCTTGTGCTAGATGCAATGCTGATAGATTTTCTGCGGCACCTTGGTAGGGGAATTCCTGTCTCAGTGCTTCTAGATATAATTCTCGGGCTTTGGCAAGATTACCTTGTTTGAAATATACTAAACCTAGATTATTTATACCTTTTGAATATGTAGGCCTTATATTCATGGCGTATATCAACTCTTCTTCTGCTTTTTCGAGATTACCTCTTAGTAAATATATTGCGCCCATGTTTGATCTCGCGATAACACTTTTGGGAGCGCAAATACTAGCCGAAGTAAATAATCGTTCTTCAGTGAGCCAAACACTCTGTCTTTGAGTGCTTCGTATTGTATATATAACGATTATTATCCAAAAGACTGTTAGAATAATTTTTCTAGCATTTTCTTTTTTAAATATAATTATAGTTTTATAAAGTAAGTATCCAAATATTATCGAAAATCCAAATGAAGGATAAAAGAAAAGTCTTTCTCCGGCTATAGTCCCAGTCGGAAAAAAAATATTTGATACTGGTAGGAATGAAAATATGAAGATACTTAACCCGAAAGAAATTAGAGGTTTTTTATTGAGATAAAATACAACTAAGAAAATTGAGGATAGAAATATTAGCAATCCGAATACGGCCCCTATGTCAGATAGATTGTGAATTATAGGTATTTGGTTGAAAGAATAATCCGAGCACAAGTTGATCGGAAAGATCATTTTAGAGACGTACATAGATAGAACTTTAAAAGCAGTAGCAATTCTGCTCCACATATCGGTGAACATAAGAGGGTTTTCTATTATTGTAGTCTTAACACCCAAAAAGTTTGCTGATCCAAGTGAAAAAAATCTAAGGACTAAGTAGAACTCTATGGCGATAACCATAGATGCGAGCTCTCTGAAATATTTCTTGAGTACATTTATGGTCAAAGACCGTTCTTTTATAAACATTACCAACAATACGAGTGGTAGTGTGGCGAGTCCGGTTTCTTTACTGCCTATAGATAATAGGGTCCAAATACCAAGAAGCCAGAACTTTGGCTTTATTTGGGCCATTTCTAGTAAAGCCAAAAGAGAAAACATAAGAGCCAAAAGCTCACTTCTACCCGTTATGTTGGCCACTACTTCTGTGTGAATAGGTAATACAAGGAATATCAAAGCTACTGCAAAAGCGATGACTTCATTTTCAAATAATTTTTTAATTAGAAGATATATAAATAAACAGATAGAAATATATAAAAGAATATTTATGAAATGGAATCCAAAAGAGGAATTTCCAAGTGTCATAAAATTAAATGCATAGCTAAGCACAGTCACTGGTCGGTATAAACCAGATTCAGGTGTCCAAAACGGAGTGAGTACGGCCTGGCTTAATCCTTGCGGTGTCGAGAGCATCTCTCGGTTGTTTAATATTTCACGGTCATCGTAGACAAAATCTCCACTGAGAGACGCACCATATATGATGGTTACAAGGACAACAAAAATAATTAAAACTGTTGAATTTTTTTGGACGAAATTCCAAGAGAACATCTTTTTATAATACCATTAACTGTGGTATAACTTTAATATACATGGCACAAAATAAAGTTTTTAACTTAAAAGGGCACTTCAAACCGGCCGGAGACCAGCCGAAGGCTATTTCTGAGCTTTTGACGGGCTTAAATAAAGGTATGCGCAAGCAAACTCTACTTGGTGCAACAGGAACAGGAAAGACCTTTACTATGGCCAATGTTATAGCAGAACACAATAAACCGACCTTGGTTATTGCTCACAACAAGACTTTAGCCGCCCAGTTAGCTCAAGAGTTCCGAGAGTTTTTTCCAGATGCTGCGGTACATTATTTTGTTTCTTACTACGACTATTACCAGCCGGAAGCCTACATGCCTGCATCTGATACATACATAGAGAAGGATGCTCAGATCAACAAAGAGATTGATCGCTTAAGGCATGCCTCTACACAGGCACTTTTGACTCGCTCTGATGTCGTCATTGTCGCTTCTGTGTCTTGCATTTACGGTCTCGGTTCTCCTGAGGAATACCAGAAAGTAAATATGAAATTGGATGTGGGAATGAAGATGGACCGCATGACTTTAATGAAAAAGCTGATAGAGATTCATTTTGAACGCACCAATGCGGATCTCAATCCTGCACAATTTAGATCAATTGGTGCGCGAGTAGAATTTATGCCAGTATCTGAAACGATTATGTATCAAGTGGAGTTTGCAGGTGGAAAAGTAGATAAAATAACTAAAGTTGATCCGATATCATCGCAAATAATTAAGGAAGAAGAAAGCATCTTCATTTTCCCAGCAAAACATTTCATCACCGAGGATGCAAAGGTGAAAGTAGCTCTCACTAATATCAAAAAAGAACTCGGGGCCCAGCTTAAAAAATTTGAGAAAGAAGGCAAGCTTCTAGAAGCCGAGAGAATTAAACGTCGCACTAGTTACGACCTCGCTATGATTAAAGAAGTTGGTTATTGTAATGGTATCGAAAACTATTCTCGCCATCTTTCAGGCAAGAGTGAAGGGGAGCCGCCAGAAACTCTCATGTCATATTTCCCACATAAGGCAGATGGCACCCCCGACTTTCTGACTATAATCGACGAATCCCATGTAACCCTACCCCAACTTCACGGTATGTATGCTGGGGACGCATCTCGTAAAAATACCCTTGTGGAGTACGGCTTTCGTTTACCTTCTGCTAAGGACAATAGACCACTAAAGTATCCAGAATTTGAGGAGAGAATTGGTCAGGTGATATATACTTCTGCAACACCATCTAAGCTAGAGCGCGAAGAAAGTGAACAGATAGTAGAGCAGATTATCCGTCCTACCGGTTTGATCGATCCAGAGACAATAGTCCGACCCGTGAGTGAGAAAGGAAATTACAAAGGCCAGATCATTGATTTCATTGCTGAGACTGAAAATACTATCAAACGAGGTTTTCGTGTGCTTGCTACTACATTGACCAAGAAGATGGCGGAAGATCTTTCGAATTATTTAAAAGAGAAAAAAATAAAAGCTGAATATTTGCATAGCGATATTAAAACCATAGAAAGAATTCAAATTCTTACAAAGTTCCGAAAGGGGGACTTTGATGTGCTTGTGGGAGTGAACCTGCTCCGTGAAGGACTTGATCTTCCCGAGGTGGCGTTGATTGGAATCCTTGATGCTGATAAAGCAGGCTTCCTTCGTTCTGAGACCTCTCTCATCCAAACCATTGGCCGTGCTGCACGAAACAGCGAAGGAAAAGTTATTCTATATGCGGATATCATGACTGATGCTATGGATTATGCGCTTAGGGAGACAGCTCGCCGACGCGAGACACAGCTTGCTTACAATAAAAAACACGGCATTACTCCAAAGACTATTCTCAAACAGATCAAAGACATTACCGAAGAGCTTGAGAGCGAGCACGGCAAGGCAGTGAATGCGGAACTCGCTCTTGATGTGGAACTTTTCAAAAAAGCTTTTGCGAAAGACAAGAGCAATAAAGGGAAAAACGAATCTGACTCTATAAAAAACCTTTCACTATCTGATGAAGAAAGGAATCTTTTGGTTTACGATAAAATAATCAAGATTAAGGAAAAGGAAATGAATAAAGCAGTAAAAGAGCTAGACTTTGAGACCGCGGCGATACTCCGAGATGAGATTGTGGTGCTAAAGACTAAGCTCGAAGTAAAATAAAAGAGGAACGACCGGATGGAACGTTGGTCGTCCTCCGGCCGTTGATTAGCCCTTGCGGTAATTCTTTATCCTGCGGGAAGCTTGAAGTTGACCTTGACTGTCGTGGTGAACGATACGGCAACTTTGTTGAGAAGGAGTGGAAGATACTTCCACTGCAGCACAGCTTCACGTGCGGCTTGATCGAGGAGAGGTACAGACTTGATGACCTTGGCTTTGGTTACGTGCCCATATTTATCAACCACGATTTCGAGCCAGACCTGACCTTCGGCCTTCGCTTCAAGAGCGGCAGCCGGGTAGACCGGTCTGACGTCTTTCCATTTTGGCGGCACCTTTACCGAGCCACTGTTTTCTTTGATTGCGGCAGGCGCGGTGGTGTAGACCACGAAAGCAAAAACGGCGAGAAATACCAAGCGGGTTCGGTTCATGTCAGCTCCTTAGAAGAACGGTTACCAATTAAAATTTATATTATACTTTTTCGCAAAATATGTAAATGTGGTTAAAATTGGATCCAATTGACAGAATTTCAAATTAACAGGAGAAGTTGTTAATTTCATGATGGTTTCATTATTAATTAATATAAATTGAGTTTCTGTTATTTTCTGGTATAATGTTGATAGCCTAATATAGATATACACCCCCATAGAATGTGGCCGGGTGTCATTCTGACGTTAAGCCTAAAACCTATGAAAACTGATAAAAATATAGATAAAATAGTCGTTAAGGGGGCTAGGACCCACAACCTCAAAAACATAAGTGTAGAGATGCCCCGCAATAAAATGGTGGTGATTACTGGTGTCTCCGGATCTGGAAAGTCATCACTGGCATTTGATACAATCTTCGCCGAAGGTCAGCGCAGATATGTGGAGTCTCTGTCTTCTTATGCACGACAATTTTTAAACCAAATGCCTAAGCCTGATGTGGACGAGATCACAGGTCTTTCACCTGCAATTTCTATCGACCAGAAATCTCGGTCAAACAATCCGCGCTCTACAGTAGCAACAATCACAGAGATCTACGACTATCTCCGTGTTATGTATGCACGTATTGGCCACCCGCATTGTCCTGTCTGCGGAGAAGAGATCAAGAAGCTTTCCAATGAAGAGATTTTGAATTTTGTTTTGGATTCCATAAGAACTTACGAACTTAAAAGCTCTACTTCTAACGGAACAGGAAAAGGTAAAAAGAAAGTTATGGGAGTTGAATATAATGATACTGAAATTAGTATACTTTCGCCGATAGTCCGCGGACGAAAGGGGGAGTACTACCAGCTTCTATATGATTTACTCGGTAAAGGTTTTGCCGAGATACGACTTGATGGCTCAATGAAGAAACTTCGGGAATCTATTACACTCTCCAAGAACAAAGCTCACAACATTGATATATTAGTGGACCATTTTGCTCTTCACGAATTTAAAGATGACAAGGATGCGAGTCGAATGAGATTAGCTGAAGCACTTGAGCGCGCATTAATTGAATCTGATGGACTGGTCACAATCAAGATCGGAGAAGAAGAATTCATCATGTCTGCAAAATTTGCGTGTAAGAATGATGGATTTTCATTCCCAGAAGTTGAGCCGAGATTGTTCTCTTTCAACTCACCATACGGTGCGTGCCCAACCTGTAATGGTCTTGGAACTAAATACTTCGGAGGATTAGATGTGTGTGATGATTGTAAGGGTGCACGACTTCGTCCTGAAGCTCTAAATGTTTTCCTCACAGCCAATATGCCAGCAGGGAAGAAAAGTGCGCATAAGGGCCGAGTAAATATTCTCGACTTAGCAGACCTTTCTATTGCAGATGCTCATGAGTTCTTCAAGAACTTAAAACTTTCTGATCAAGAGAAAGATATTTCTGTACCTGTAGTAAAGGAAATCGAAGCGCGACTTCAATTTATGCTCGACGTCGGATTAGATTATCTTCAGCTGTCTCGTAAGGCGAACACTCTCTCTGGAGGAGAAGCGCAAAGAATACGCCTGGCTTCTCAGCTCGGTTCTCGACTTGTGGGAGCACTGTATGTGCTCGATGAGCCTACTATTGGTCTTCACCAGCGAGATAATGATAGACTCATAAAAACCCTATTAAACCTGCGTGATTTGGGTAATACTATATTGGTGGTAGAACACGACGAAGATACTATTTATGCATCAGATTATATTGTGGATATTGGACCAAAGGCTGGAGTGCATGGAGGTAAAGTTATCGCCGCGGGTTATCTCGATGAATTTCTTACTGCTAAAAAAAATACAACTGGTTCAAGAACCTTGGGATATTTGCGTGAAGAATTAAAGATTGAAATTCCTGAGAAAAGAAGGGAATCAAAAGGCGTACTACGTATTGCTGGCGGAAAAGTGTTTAACATTAACAACCTTAACGTTGAAGTACCGCTTGGTGTTATGACTTCCATCACTGGAGTTTCTGGTAGTGGTAAGAGTTCTTTCATGTATGAAATTCTGTATAAGAATCTCCAGGGAAGACTGGAAAGAAAATATCGTACGGCACAGATATTCAATTGTTCATCTTTTACTGGGACAGAATATATTTCTCGAGTGATACTGATTGATCAATCTCCGATTGGACGAACGCCCCGCTCAAACATCGCTACATACACTGGCACCTTTACTCACATCCGCGATATCTTTGCGACAACAGAAGATGCACGATTACGAGGATGGAAGGCCAACAGATTTTCTTTCAATGTTAAGGGAGGACGATGTGAAGCTTGTGAGGGCAATGGTGAGATCGCAGTAGAGATGCATTTTTTGCCGACCGTATATGTGACCTGTGATGTCTGTGGTGGTAAGAGATTCGACAAAGAGACACTGACCGTAAAATACAAAAAGAAAAATATCTACGAAGTCCTTAAAATGACAGTAGAGGAAGGACTGGAATTCTTTAAGGATATCCCAGCTATTTCTGATCGCTTAGAAACACTTCAGAATGTTGGTCTTGGATATCTCGAGCTTGGTCAGTCTGCCACAACACTTTCAGGTGGTGAGGCTCAGCGTGTAAAAATCTCTAGCGAGCTCTATCGTCCACACACAGAGAAGACCGTATACCTGCTCGATGAACCGACAGTGGGACTTCACTATGATGACGTGCATAAACTACTCGAAGTGCTTAATAAGCTTGTATCTAAAGGCAATACCGTAGTTCTCATTGAGCACAACCTCGATATCATTAAATGTTCTGATTATATAATAGACATAGGACCTGAAGGAGGAGTAAATGGAGGTAATGTTGTAGCAAAGGGAACACCCGAAGAAGTTGCAGGTAATAGTAAGTCATATACTGGGAAATATCTAAAAAAGGTTTTGCGTAAATAAGTATGAAAATAGCTCACCTTAAAAAATTTAAACTTCCCAATAAACCCGGAGTATATTTTTTCTTAAAAGGGAAGGAGATTGTATATATCGGTAAGGCTACATCTCTGCGTGATAGGGTGAAAAGTTATTTCAGCAAAGATCTTATCGAGACTAGGGGTCCGATAATTTTGGATATGGTCTTTAAAGCAGATCAGATCAAATTTGAGGTGACCGATAGCGTCCTCGAAGCACTCATCCTTGAAGCCGAGCTGATAAAAAGGTATCAGCCAAAATCCAACACCAAAGAAAAGTCCGACAAAAGCTTCAATTATGTATTAATTACAAAAGACGAGGTGCCAAAAGTATTGATTGTGCGAGGTAAAGATTTACCTAATCATAAAGGTCCGTCTTTTGGACCATATACCAATGGTGCACAACTGAAAACAGCCTTGCAGATAATTCGTAAAATATTTCCTTTTGTAGATGAAGCTTCTAGCAAGAGAGCCAATGTGGAGTTTTACAAACAAATCCACCTCACTCCAGCAAACACTGAAGAGTATCTTAGAAATATCAAAAATCTCAAACTATTTTTGCATGGCAAGAAAAAAGATGTGCTTCGAAATCTTAAAAAGGAAATGAATGCATATGCCAAGGTCAAAGCTTTCGAAAGGGCGGGCGAAGTCAAAAGGCAAATTTTTGCTCTGATGCATATCAACGATGTCGCCCTTCTCAAGGGAGACAAAGTATTTTCTAGGCACGCTGTCCGTATCGAAGCTTATGATATAGCCCACATGGGCGGCAAGAATATGGTGGGCGTTATGACTGTAGTAGAAAACGGGGAAGCAGTAAAAAGTGAATATAAGAAATTCAAGATACGGACTCAATCTGATGCCAATGACACAGGGGCATTGAAAGAGGTCCTTGAGAGGCGCCTGGGGCACCCTGAGTGGCCCGCACCAGCATTTATAGTGGTGGATGGCTCTACTGCGCAGATCAATACAGCTGAGGCTGTGATAGCCAAAATGGACCTTTCTGTGCCAGTAGTATCAGTGGTAAAGGATGACAAACACAAAGCCAAAGACATAATGGGGGACAAGACTTTGGCAGTGAAATACAAGAGGGAAATATTATTGGCCAATAGTGAAGCACATAGGTTTGCTATCAGTTATCACAAGAATATGCGTAATAAAAATTTCTTAAAATAGTGTATAATATTGGATATGAATTTTGAACCTGATGTACCCAATTTAGTAAAAGGACCTGCTGTTAAATTTACTAGTCTTGTTATAGAGAGAGGTAAAACAGAATTATTCGACAATCTACCAGACAATAGCATTGCTCTTGATGGTTATGTCCAAGGACCAGAGTTTGATTTGGAGCGCAACAGATTTTCGTTTGACCATCACGATAGAGTAAATCGTCAGATTACACGCGCGAGTTGCCAGCAAGTGATGGACGCTATCCTCTTAGGATATGAACCAAAGGATGCCAGTATTCACATAAACGATATTGATGGTGATACCGT
Source organism: Minisyncoccota bacterium (assembly GCA_018061035.1). Lineage (GTDB taxonomy): Bacteria > Patescibacteriota > Minisyncoccia > Phycocordibacterales > UBA9973 > UBA9973. The sequence goes on from JAGOUX010000002.1 coordinate 54,604, forward strand.
TCTGTCTGTTTGGCTTTTGCGTCATCCTGAAATGGCAAAGGATCCAAAAGTTAGAATGTTGGTGGAATCAGTGGGAGGTGTTGATGCTCATGGTCCCGCATATTTAGCCCTTGATCCAGAACTAGCTGAAAAGTTTTTTCAAGGAGTTATGAAACCAGAAGGCGACGCAAGGAGAAGCAGGACTTATGCTCAAGCTGACCTTGCTGTCTTATTAGAACAATGTTTAAAAAACTTAGATGATCTAGTGTCCGGCAAGCTTGAATACACTAAAGTAGAAAATGAAAAAAGTTTTAAAGTCATAAAGGAAGGTTCAGGTTGGATTATGGCTGAGTCAGAGGATTTTGTTTTTGATCTTGTTTATAAAGCTGGTCATACTAGGGCAGTGGCAATACAAAGACAGCCAGACGGTAGTATTGCTTATACTGTTGCTAAAAAGTCCGAACTCGTGAGTAATTTTCCAGTTGGTCCAATGTCAAAAGAAGGTTCGATTCTTTATGAATTAAATAAAATTGAACCGGGTTGGGGCGGAGGTTCGACTATCGGAGGTGCGCCAAGAAATCCAGATGGTTCAAGGTCTAGATTATCACCAGAGCAAGTTTTTGAAGTGATTGAAAGAATTGTAGGTAAAAAATAATCATTTTTATGAAAACCCTCGACCAACAAGCACCAACACCACCACTTACAGGACGAGCCGGACTTGATCTCTTAAAAGCATCATCTGCAAAAGTTGCAGGTATTCGTTTGGTTGATTTACTTAAAACCCCAGAAGGCAAAGAATTATTAAAAATAAAGAAGATTATTCTTGCTGGGCCACCTCGTTCAGGAAAATCCTGTCTACGACAAGGATTAAAAGATACTATTCGCACCATACCTGATGCTCCATATCCTCTTTTTATTACTGGTTGTCCAGATGGTGAAGGCGCGTGGTTTCAAGAGGCCATGAATAATGACCCAGCCCTAGCTGCTAAATTAAAAGCAGAATATAAATCTAAATTTACTCCAGAATTTGTATCGAGGGTCTCGGAAGGGGTAAAAAATCTATCCTTACCCCATAGTCCATTAAATTTTATAGATATAGGCGGAGTGACATCTCCAGAAAATGAAGAAATCTGCAAGTATGCAAATGGTGCTGTTCTATTGTGCGGAGAAAGTGCCACAAAAAATGGAGCACCGGCAGAATGGAAAGCTTTTTTTGCAAAACTAGGTATTCCTGTTATTGCGGAAGTTTATTCAGATTATCATGGCAAGACTGATATTATTGATGGAGTGGGGGAGGATGGTGTTTTTAGGGGTTCTGTCCATCACCTTGAGCGTGGAGAGAATCTTTCAGGAAGAGAAGCAATTCAAGATTTGGCAAAATTTATTGTAAATTTAGGCGAGGAGCAAAGCAAAGAATCCAACTTGTCGCTAATGTCTATTGAGCAAATAAAAGAAAGGGTCGATCTTCTAATTGAAGATTGGCAGAAGAAACTACCACAGACCCGAATCGTATTAGGCGGATCATTGGTGTCTGGATTGTTTATTTTAGATGAGCACACAAAATTGATTGATGTTGATGTAAGATTTCTGACTGATGGACAACCAAGTCAAGATTTAATAGAAAATATTGAAAATGTTACAGGTTTGAAATATAGAAAAACAATAGCAGTGGAAGATTGGCCACAGGGTACGAGCGAAGGGTATATGATAGAAGGCCAAATTAAATTACCCGACTGCGATTTGCCTTTAGACATAGAGGGTTGTTTGAGGAATAATAAGTATGTTGGCTGGGCAAGATTTTATCAACAAGTTTTGACACCCACAGAGCTGGTTGACTTCTTGGAAAAGAAGAAAAGTCTACGAGATCATAAGGTGGAATATAAAGCATTAAAAAAAGAAATGATAAAATTAGTTATTGGGCGGTGCATTGAGCGAGGTCTTGTTGATGCACCACAAGGCTAATTATTTTCTGGATATTTATTCCACAGTGCGTCAAAAAGCATTTCAAAGGTTTTTGCTATGTTTACGTCTTCTATGATTGTAGTAATAGAGCAATCTTTAAAAGAAGTTAGACCAACCTTGTCGCCGTATATAATAACCTGAGCTGGATTGTTTAATTCAATCCTAGGCACCCTTCTTCTTTCTATTAGGTACTTCTCGTCCTCCTCTTTGGTGACTGAGCTTGGTGTGTTTTTTATTGGAACAATTAGTTTTATTTTAATACCAGCTTCACGAAATACCTCTCTATTTTTAGAGGTTATGGACTTCAAATCATCAGTGTTGTTATCAAGAGGGGAGCGAATCAGCTTTATATCTTTTCGTGTGTGTAGTATGTCTTTATTCAAAATTTTAATTCCTTCCAGTCCTTCATAAAAACGTACTGTTGGTTTTCCACAAATAAGATTAAATTGTGCACCCATAGTACTTATAGCTTCATGAAGAGCTTGGTCTGCTAGTTTTAAGTCTTCTTCTTTTTTTTGTACCAATGTATGGAGCTTGGATGGATGCAGTGCTGAGAAGGTGCTTACAGATCCAGGTACGGAATGCTCATTTATAAGCCCCAATTCTACAAGTTGCTTTAATATTTTATACACCAAACTACGATTAACCCTACTTTCCAGGGCAATTTTTCTGGCATGTAGTGTGCCCGTATTCACTAACGTAGAATATACTTTTGCCTGTTCCTCATTTAAGCCTATTTGCTCTAGTAATTTTATACTCATAAATTGTTTTTTCTATATAACAATAATACCCTTATATTATCACGGTGGTATGCATGCTGTCAAATTTGTGTGAAAATATCCTTATTTATATAGATATATAATAAATTATGCTTGACTTTAGACCCCTAATATGCTATACTTATATTAGTAAGGTTGGTTCTTTGAAAATAACCAGAGTCCTCGGCAGGTGAAGATAAACGTGAGAATTTTTCGTTTTTATCTTCACCTGCCGACAAGCGGAGGGTGAAAAACAACCCGTCGGCGTAAAAGTCGACATTTTTGAGGAGTGATAATGACGACGACGTACAATGTTGTTCTCGAGGGTGGAAACACCCTCAAAATGTCATTCGGCGTTTCGGCGCAGAATGACGTGATTGTCCGCGACGCTGTCGCGGCGGTCAAGGCGCTCGAGCTGACCGGTGGTAAGCTGGTCAAGCTCAACGGACCGGCGAGCCTGCCGGTCGCGTGCGCCATCGCGCACGAGGTCGGGCACCTTTACGGTGCCGTTGCCTGCTTCGACCCGAAGCTGGCAAAGTATGTCGTGGCAGTGAGCCACGACCCCGACTTCGCGGTCGGTGATCTCGTGGACTGAAACATCAAATCCTGGACTCCCAAAAGGATCTAGGTCGGGTGATCATCGCATCACCCGTGCACTCGCAAGATGTGTATCTTGCCTGATGAGTCCAAAAGGACGAAAGTGTGGTTCTTTAAAAATAAAATATTCTGAAACTAGACAACTAGATTGTAAATCTATTTGTTGTTTGCTTGTCTGGTTTCAGACTAAAGGTGAAGTTGGCGACCTGAACTGCCAACATTTCACGCTCACGGCACAAGCCACGAGCACGAAAACGGGAGAGAAAAATGAGAACGATCAGAATCGACACGACCAAGCGCGGTTTTGCAGCGATGTGGGAGTCGGGTGGAGGAATGACCTCCGGCGGTTCGGCTACCATCATCACTGGCAAGAATGGCGAAGCGCGGCGCCCGGTTTACATGCCACGTGGCGGGCATCTCGCCTGTGGCAATCACGCACTCATCACGGTTCACGAAGGTTTCTATGTCGTGCATGCCAGTGTGTCGCGCGGCACTCGTTCATCAGCCAGTATCTCCCGAATCGTCTCGGTGTCCGTGAAAGACATCGACGGCGAGAAGTGGGAAGCGAAGGCTGAAGTGGAGGAGGTTTATACCTTTTCCAAGGGCGAGTGGAACAAACCGCTCGAAGAGAAGTTCATCAAGGCAGTCGAGGCGGCCTTCCGTAAGGCAGGGGTGTATCACTGCCGGTCGGCCTACTACATCGACATTTCGGCGAAGCCGGAAGCCTCCGAGGCTGAGTTGACGAAACAAGCCGAAGAGACTCGCAGGCAGGACGAAGATCGTGCGCGTCTCCGGCAGGCCAAGGTTGACCGCGAAGCACAAGCCAAGGCGGAAGCCGAAGCTGCGAGCAAGGCGGCCAAGGAAGCCGGACTCGGTGCTCGTCTCGATGCGGTAAATGTTCGTCTGACGGCTCTCGGGCGCGAGCTTGTGGAGCAGGGTGAGGTTTCGTTCAAGTGGAGCTGGCAGAACCAGTACTACACTGAACAGGTCGTCGCCAACGTCGAGCGGAGCGTGACCCAGCTCGAGGCCGAGAAGATCGAGCAGGAACGCAAGCGCATCACGCGTGAAACGTTCCAGCCGAAGTTCGAGGTGTTCAAGCCCCGGATCGAAGCACTCAGTCTCACGGTCGAGTTCGGAACGGACAGCGTCCGTCTCACTGGAGACTACTACGGGCAACCGTACTCCGATGAAGGTGTGGCGAAGTTCGCGGCCGAACTAGAAAAGCGGGAGCGGGACGCTGCCGAGGCGAGGGCAAAAGCCGACGCCGAAGCGAACTACCAACGGCGAAAGACGGAAGCGGTGGTCTTCGGGCTGCCGACCGACATCCGCATCTGGCGTCGTCGCGGTGGTCGTACCAACGCGGGTGACGGGTGGGTCATCGGACCTAACGGCCAGGACCGTGCCAACACGGGTTGGTCGGATCCGTACTCGCGTCGCCTTCAGCGCTACGGCGAGGGCGAGATGATCTGGGAGCAGGTGCTTCCGGGCGAGATCGTACTCAAGTGGTCGAAGTCGTCTTCGGCTGCCCCGCACGAGTTCGTGGTCGTCTACCACCCCACTGAGCCTCTCACCGAGGCTCAACTCGAGCGCATTCTGGAAATCGAGGATGAGCTGGAGAAGGAGTGGAAAAATGCTCGTGGTCTCGCTTCCGGCCTGTCGAGTCCGCCTGTCGGTGGTGGTTGGGGTCTTCTCCCGAAGTCCTCACCAAGCTCGAAAGGAGGCACGGCGACGCTCGACGATCTCCGCTGCAAGTGGGGCGGGTGATAAATTCCTTTCTGAAAGGAGGTGATAAAATGTTGAAGTTCGTTGGCTTGGCCCTGTTGTTGGTGTGGGCCGGTGCGATCGCAATTACGCACAAGGCCCCCACAGAGCTCTTTTTTCTCGGCACCATCGCATTATTGGGTGGTGTTGTTGAGAACCACTTCTCTCGCAAGTAGAGAGAGTGAGGTTATAAAACATATCTGCCGAGCATGAAAATTGTTCGGCATTCTTGTTAAGTTTATAAGTTTCTTGTAGATTTATAGGGATGAAGAAAATGGAAAACACAAAAGAGAATATAGTCATACTAAACGACATCAGAAGCGTGGAGAATGTGGGTGCTATGTTTCGCACGGCTGATGCCGCGGGTATAGATAAGATTTACCTAGTTGGCACCAGCCCTTGCCCAATTGATAGATTTGGGCGAAAAAGAAATGATCTAGCTAAATCTGCTCTTGGTGCAGAGGAATTCGTGGCCTGGGAGTACAAAAAGACTATTTCACCGCTTTTAACTAAACTAAAAAAAGACGGCTATCAAATAATTGCGATAGAGCAAGATGAAAAATCTGTAAATTATAAAAAAGTAAAAACAAAAAATAAAAATGCTTTTATTGTTGGCACTGAAGTCTCAGGCATACCAAAGAATATTTTGAATAAATGCGATATTATCTCCGAGATACCCATGAAGGGGAAGAAGGAATCTCTTAATGTTTCTGTGGCTTTGGGTGTGGTCTTGTTTCGGATACTTGGTATATAATTGATTTATGAACTTTAAAGAATCACTAAGATCAGCAAAGGATGACTTTCGTAGACTAAGGATCGAGGCTGGCGGAGAGAAAAAGTGTCTAGATAATAATTGTGTTGTTTACTGTGATAGGCCGTTTGAGGGAGTCTTAGAATTACACATAACACAGGGATTTACTAGGCAGGTATTGCGTGAAGTTCATACAAATTTGATTGAAATTGTTAAAAACGATGTACACATACAAAAGATAAAAATGGTTTCTCCTGTTGTTTTAGAGCATCAAAATTTAATGGAAAGATTTGGATTTGAAGTTAATACAAGCCTGAGTGAAAAATCTAAAGCTGAGATATCAGCTGCGCTACCAAAAAATATGCAAGGCAAACCATTTATTGAGATGCAAATTTCTAGAGAAAAATTCCTTGAGATGAATAAAATCACTATTTCTGACACTTTGGACAAAAAATTGTAGTGCGGTTTTGGATAAGCATTTTCTTTAGGGGAGTTTTGCAATTTGAACAAGGTTTACCTTCTTTGCCGTACACTTTGTGTTCACGAGCGTAATTACCGCGCGAGTCATCTATGAGCCTGTAGGTAGCCACAGATGAGCCTCCTACAGCTATAGCCCTCTTTATTATCCGAACTATGGCTTTGTGGAGTCTAGCAACTTCATCTTTCTTTAGACTCATGCCTGTGCGGTCGGGGCGAATACCTGCCTCAAAAAGACTTTCATCCGCGTAAATATTCCCAACCCCGGTCACTATGTCTTGCCCCAAGAGCAGGGCCTTTATTTTACCCTTTTTGTTTTTGAGCATTTCTTCAAAATATTTTACCGTGAAAGATTTATCTAAGGGTTCAACACCTAGGTTGCCAAAGTGATTTTCAGCTTCGAATGATTCGAGGGTAGGGTAGTAGACCACATAACCAAACATTCTAGTGTCATTGTAATACAGTGTGCCTTTCTCTAATTCAAAAATTATATGGCTGTGTTTGTTTGGCAAAGTGGTTTCAGATATTTCTATTGGGTGGCCTCCGAAGACAGTCTCCACCGGGCTCGAATTTTTTCTCGTTCCTCGCGCAGTCACCATCTTGTCGCTCGAAAAATTCCGAGCCCGGTTTTGCTTGGGTAAATAGACGAACTGCCCAGTCATTTTTAGGTGACCCAATATAAGCTTTTCGTGGCTTAGTCTAAAAATTAGATTCTTTGCTCGTCTTTCTACCGCTATAAATTTTTCACCAGTTATTCCTTTGATAAACTCTGAAACTTTTTTAGGAGAGGCGACACGCAAAGTACCTTTACCAGAAACTATCTTTGGTTTGGTGACTTTTACATTTTTTATTTTTTGCTCAAGGATAAATTTCTCTAAACCTCGGCGCAAATTTTCAACTTCAGGCAATTCAGGCATCCAATTAAAAAATTAAAATTAATAATTATTATCTTTACGCATAAACCCGTAAATTTTCTAACGGGACGCGTGGTATAATTGTAGTATGGATCGCATTAGAAACATATTAATACTCACTCTTTTAACTTCAGGACTATTCTTTGCGCCATTGTACTCTTATGCTGCAACCCCGGTCAAGATTCTGCTTGTTCCTGGGCATGACAATGAAGTCTGGGGTGCTCAGTATGGCAATGTAAAAGAGGCAGCAATGAATCTAGCGGTGGCAAGCAGAATATACAATATCCTTAAAAAGGATAAGCATTTTGAGGTATATATTACACGCGACATCTCAGGCTACACCAAAGAATTTTCCGATTTTTTAACTACCAAAAGAGAAGAAATAAATGCATTTAGAGCCGATCTCAAGAAAAATATGGTCGCTAAAATTGAAAGTGGTGAATTCATCCAAAAGGAAAATGTTCCTCACAACAACGCCGGAGAAGATGCTGCTGTTATGCTTTATGGAATTAATAAATGGGCCAACGAGAACAAGATGGATGCTGTGATCCACATTCACTTTAACGATTATCCCAGGAAGACTAGCTGGACTATAGGCAAGCACACAGGCTTTGCCATATATATGCCCGATGGCGAGCTAGAGAATTGGTTTGAAAGTGGGCAATTGGCTGCAGATATATATACTCAGCTTCGAAAAAAGTATCAGACCAGCACCTACGAAGAAGAGCTCGGCGGGTTAGTTGCAGATCAAAAACTTATTGCAATTGGCGCCAATGGAAGCCTTTCTTCAAGCGTGCGGTCCGTTTTAGTAGAGTATGGATATATGTACGAGAAGAAATTCCGTAATTACACAACTCGTCATCAAGCCTATGCTGATATGGCAAAGCTAACAGCTCAAGCTATAAAGAATTACTTTTCCCCAAAAAATTAGTTTGTAAAGGACAGTCCTTTACAATTTTCCGCCAAGTATTTTGAGCGCTTCTTTTATTTTTTTGTTGGTGTCTAGATCAGGTGAAACTTTTTTAAGAGCATCGCGGGATTCGTTCTGAGAATATCCCAAGCTCTTTAATGCTTCGAGAGCGTCCAATTCGCCTTGTAGGGAAGTACTCATATCTTCCTTGCCCATCTTGTCTCGGAGTTCGATTACTATTTTCTCTGCTGTCTTTTTGCCAATACCAGAAATCTTAGTGAGGTATGATACATCTCCAGTGCCGATGGCCTTGCGAAGTGTTTCGATGGAAGCAATGCCAAGGATGGCTAGAGCGGACCGTGGACCAATACCAGATACATTGAGAAGCATTTCGAAAAACTCTAATTCTTGTTCTGCGAGAAAACCGTATAGATCAAAACTATCCTCGCGAACATGAGTGTGAATGAAAAAGAAAACCTCACCATCCTTCTTCTGGATTTTAGAGATGGTGTCGGGGGAGACGGCTACTTTATAGCCTACGCCACCTATTTCGACGAGGATGAATTTCTCTGTTTGGAGGGTTATTTTACCCCGAATGCTACCGATCATGGGTTAATCATAACAATAATAGGCAGTATTCACACTTATTGACTTTTTGCATAAAAAGTGTATAATATAACGGTTAAAATGCTCTCTAGCGCTCTGAAAGGAGAAATAGATCATGTCAAAGGACATGCTCGGCCCGCTGACCCGGGCGCTCGTCGGAGTTCCAGCAAAGATGCTGGGGCTCGTGCTCGATATCACCAACCGCCTCGGATCGGCGGACAGTGATACCTTCTACTCCGACCTCGCGAAGTTCGTGAGAGAGTGGAAGAAGGCAGTGGCGGTAATTCCGTCCCTGCTCGAGTTCGTCCGCACCACGACTGCGCCGGACACGAGCGAACCGTTCATCGCCAACGCTAAGTTCAAGCTGAAGAAGGACGGAGGAATCTGCTCCTACCTCGGCGACAACTTCAATGCGTGGTTCCTCGCGGGCACCGGCAACATCGACGCTCCTGGCGGTGAGACGACGCTGACGATATCGCGGCTCACCAAGGCTTCGGTTGACCAGCCGATTCTGGACGAGCTCGGCGACAAGACCGATGTGGCACTCGTGGACATGTTTGCCAAGATGGAGGCACAGTCCAAAGGTCAGCCGGGTGAACTCCTCGTCGACGGTCGCGTGAACATCTTCTACGTTCGCGACCAGGACGGCGTCCTGCGCCCTGTCTACGTGCACTGGCTCGGCGACGGCTGGTGCGTCAACGCCTGCTCCACCGACTGCACTGCTCATTGGTATGCCGCTTACCAGGTCTTCTCTCGCAATTCTGCCCTCACATACTCGGCGCCTTAGGAATCAGCCGCAAGCTGAGCCTCAGACCCTGGGAATCTTGGACACTCGGTTCGCTTACGCGGGCCGGGTGTCTTTTTCGTTTTGTACAAAGTCTGTTTTATGAAGGAATATTGCTCTAAGGTACTCCTTTTAATTTTGAGGCGATGAAATTTGCATTTTAAGGCTATTTTTGCTACATTATCTCTATGCCAATAACACAATCAGCTAAGAAAGCGATCCGAGGATCCCTTCGCAAGAAGGCTGTTAATGATTCCCGAAAGCGCGCTATGAAAGAAATAATCAAGAAAATTGAGAAATCCGTTAAGGCTGACAAGGCCGAAGCTCTCAAGATGCTCTCTGGTGCCTTTGCAGCTATTGATAAAGCCGCTAAAAAAGGTGTTATCAAAAAGAATAATGCTTCTCGCAAGAAAGCTCGTCTTTCTCGCTTAACAAAATAAGCATTTCGGACTATAATTAATAAAAGCACGCATAAAATTCTACTGAATTTTTGCTCAAGACTACGGGCTGTCGCCCTCCGTATGGCTTTTATTAATAATAATCCTTCACTATGAATCATCTACTTCATTTTTATGGTACCGAATGTCCTCACTGCGTGCATATGCATGAGTTAGTGGAGCGACTGGAAAAAGAAGAGGGGATCAAAATGGAATCCCTGGAAGTCTGGCACAACAAAGACAACGAAGCTAAATTACTTGAATTAGACAAAGATCTCTGTGGAGGAGTTCCTTTTTTCTACAATACTAAAACCAATAAATGGATTTGTGGGGAAGAGTCCTACGAGGCTCTTAAGGATTGGGCACAAGACAAATAGTCCATACTCTCGATTCTAAATTTAATATGGAAGAAAAAAAAGTACAATCGAATAAACCGAGTATTTTTACGCTCTTAAAACAATACCAAGGAATGATTATTTTCCTAGTAATTTTAGCACTTCTTAGCAACATCCTGACTCTTATATTACCTAAAGTCATTTCTCATAGTATCGATGCTTTTGTTCGTGGAAACTTTATATACAAAACTGCAATTATAGAATTCATTGTGCTAGCATTTGGTATACTTATTCTCACTTTTTTACAAAATATTATTCAAACATACGCCTCAGAAAAGGTCGCCTTAAATCTACGTACAGACCTAGCTGCTAAGGTCTCTAGAAGTAGCCATTTGTTTATTCAGAAGTCCAACCCTTCGACGCTTCTCACATATCTGACCTCGGATGTAGACTCAGTTAAGATGTTTGTAGCGCAAGCAGTATCCTCACTTATTTCATCCGTGGTGATCATATTCGGAGCTAGTATCATGCTGGTAACTATTAATTGGAGACTAGGATTGGCTGTCATGGCTATTATTCCGATTATAGCTTTTACTTTTTTTACAATCCTTAGCAAAGTGCGGGTGCTTTTTGTTAAGAGCCGAGAGATCATAGATTGGCTGAATAAGGTCATCAATGAAAGTATACTCGGAGCGCTTTTGATCAGAGTTATTAATTCTAAAAATCTAGAACATCAGAAATTTGATCAAGCGAATAGTAATGCCCGTACACTAGGACTAAAAATCCTTGGATACTTTTCGCTCATGATTCCGATCATCACTTTCGTTGCGAACCTGGGCACACTTATAATTCTTACCCTCGGCGGACATTTTGTCATAAATGGATCCATGTCTATCGGAGATTTCACTGCGTTCAATAGCTATGTCGCTATATTGATCTTCCCGATATTCATTATCGGATTTATGATGAACATAATTTCTCAGGCTCAAGCTTCCTACGCTCGAATCTCAAATGTTCTAACTGCTCCGGAAATATTGGATGGAGGAAATACAAAGAAGGAAATAAAAGGGGAGATAGAAGTAAAAGATGTATCTATAAATTATGGAGAGAAGGCTGCGCTCAAGCATGTATCATTTAGTGTAAAAGCAGGCACTCGTACGGCTATCATAGGGCCAACAGCGGCAGGAAAGTCTCAGCTCCTATATCTTCTCACTGGTCTTACTGTCCCTGATTCAGGTGTCGTAGAGTACGACCATCTGCCAGTGGAAGAATACGACAGCGAAAATCTCCATCGCCAGATAGGATTTGTATTTCAAGATAGTATTATGTTCAATCTAAGCATCCGCGAGAATATTGCCTTTAGTGATACGGTTACAGATAAATCTTTGCAAGGGGCGATCGATACAGCAGAACTCCAAGATTTCCTCGGATCATTGCCGGAGGGCCTTAATACTATCGTGTCAGAGCGCGGTTCTAGTCTCTCAGGGGGTCAGAAACAGCGTATCATGCTTGCTCGTGCGCTAGCACTTGATCCCAAGGTATTGCTCTTGGATGATTTCACTGCTCGCGTAGACACAAGTACTGAGCAAAGAATTCTCGCTAATATCACAAAGAATTACCCGAACATTACCCTTGTTTCTGTTACTCAGAAGATATCTTCGGTCGAGGATTATGATGAGATTATTCTTCTCATGGAAGGAGAGGTTTTAGCAAAGGGTACACACGCGGAGCTCATGGAATCATCAGCCGAGTATGTGCAGATTTACAATTCACAAAGAAGCACCAGCCATTATGAACTACAAGCTTAATACAACTGAAACAATAGGGGAGAAGAAGAAAAAGGTGGGTACCTTGCGTGCTGTTGCAAGTTTGTGGCCTCTACTTCATGGGGAAGAGAAAAATGTCTCTTGGGCTTTTGTTGCGATCATAATCAATTCGCTTGTGAATCTATTTGGGCCGTTCTTGATCGGAAGAACTGTGGACCACTATGTCCTCACCAAGGACTATCATGGAGTTTTCGTTTTTTCAGGAATACTGCTCGGTATGTTTGCCGTAGGACTAGTGGCAAGCTATCTTCAGACAAAATGGATGGGGTCGGTGAGTCAGCGAGTCCTGTTCCGGCTAAGGGGCACGGTGTTCAATAAGCTTCAGGAGCTACCGGTGGCTTTTTTCAATCAGAATAAGGCAGGAGATCTTATTTCTCGTATCAACAACGACACAGATAAACTCAATCAATTCTTCTCTCAATCTCTTATGCAGTTCATAGGAAGCGTGTTCATAATGATTGGCGCGGGAATATTCCTTGTTGTCATCAACTGGCAGCTTGGTGGAGCTGCTCTTATTCCAGCAGGAATAATTCTTATTCTGACCCAAATCATGTCGCCATGGATAAAGAGGAAGAATTCCGAAAATCTAAAGAGTACTGGAGACCTTTCTGCTGAAATTCAGGAGAGTCTGAATAATTTTAAAGTCATAGTAGCATTCAACCGCCGAGACTATTTCCGCAACAAATTCGAAGAGTCCAACAAGCAAAATTATAAAACTGCAGTAGGTGCTGGAATTGCCAACAATCTTTTTGTGCCGATTTATAGCTTTGCATCGACCATAGCTCAGCTTATTATAATTACATATAGTATTTATTTAATTACACACGGACACTTCACCCTCGGTCTTCTTATTAGCTTCCTTTCATATGTAAATAATTTTTACAGTCCGCTTCGCCAGCTTGCTGCCTTGTGGGCAAATTTTCAGACAGCATTGGCTAGTTGGGATCGTATTAATGCAATTTTGCAAATGAAGAATGACCTAGTAACTATTCCAGATGGCTCAGTGGATAGAGAAGCAAAAGATGCAGTGCTATGTTTTAAAAATGTTAGTTTTGGTTACGAGGATGGCAAAGAAATTCTTCACAATATCAACTTCACTCTAAAGCAGGGCAAGACATACGCTCTCGTCGGTCCTACAGGTGGAGGCAAGACTACTACAGCATCACTCATGGCTCGCATCTTCGATCCGACCAAGGGTACTGTGCTGTTGGACGGTAAAGATATTCGTTCGTACGATGAAGCTGAAAGAACCAAAAAGATAGGATTTATTTTACAGGAACCATTCCTATTCACTGGTACAGTCAAAGACAATATCATTTATGGCAATGAAGAGTATAAGGATCTCTCTACTTCGGAATTAGAGAAAGTAATTAAAGAATCAAATCTCGACAGTCTGCTTTCTTGGTTTGATAAAGGGCTCGACACTCCTGTCGCAACAGGAGGAGATACTATCTCTCTAGGTCAAAGGCAGCTTATCGCTTTTGTCCGCGCAGTATTGCGCAAGCCGGAGCTACTTATTCTAGACGAAGCAACTGCGAATATCGATACTGTGACTGAACAGCTTCTAGAAGAAATATTAAAAAAATTACCAAATACTACAACTCGAGTTATCATTGCCCATCGATTGAATACTATCGAAAATGCGGATGACATATTCTTCGTCAACGCTGGTGAAGTGACTGAGGCGGGTTCTATGGAGCATGCAGTAGAAATGCTCCTTCACGGCAAGCGCAAAAGTTAATCGTGTGTCTCTCTTGCACATTTACGCTATCGCGTATACATGCAATGGGTGTATAATTTACACATGCCTTACTATAAGGGTATGCGAGTAAATGGTTTCGGCTTGCCAACCTTTAAAGATAATAGTAAAAGCCGCGTAAAGCAGAAGAGTAGGAAAAGGAACATCTACCACACTACCTTTTCTTCTCCGTTTGAAAAGGATTCACCCAAGAACCTAATTTTGATGTATGACGTCGCTGAAGAGAAAAAGAAGGAGAGGGATTGGTTTCGTCGGCAACTCAAAAACTTTGGTTTTACAATGATCCAAAGAAGTGTCTGGGTCGGTCCTTCGCCTCTACCTACAGAGTTCCTAGACTATGTTAAAGTAATTGGCTTGAAAGACAATCTTAAGACTTTCAAATTGGCTAAAGCTTATACAGGGAAGGAGAGCGTATTTAATTAAACATAAAATCTGAATTACATATTTACGCTATCGCGCATATATGCTTTTTATTGTTCTTGCTTGACGGAAGGTATCAGGGGGGGGTACTATTAGGTTGTTATTAATTAACTAATAAAAATATGTCTACAGGAAACCCAAGTTTTCCCAATCCACAAGATGGAAAAAATCGTGCAGAAACAGAAAAGAAGCAGCCAGATAGTCAAGTCGAAAAAATAAGAGAATATAATGCAGTTGTTAGGGAGCTTAATCCTTTAATTATTCAAATTAAAGAACTTGATGCCGCTCGAGAGCTTTACCTGGACGCTGTGGGTGGTACTTGGTCTAAGCCACTACCTCCTGGTCTCGTGGGGGAGGACTGGTCTCATGTATCTACTGGAAACTTGCCTAATGATATTAAAACTGCAGTATTACATGGACTCGAAACAACTTTCGAAGACCTGGTTAATAGAAATAGTGAGCAAAAAGTTGAAGTGAGAGCCAGAGAGCTTGCTGCTAAGGCACAAAAGCTTTTACAAGAAGCTGGTATGGATAGAAAATCTATTTAGGATGAGCTAAAACAAAAAACCACCCGCGAGGGTGGTTTTTTATTTGATAGCTTACGCGCGTTGTACGTTTGTAGCGTTCAAGCCTTTTGGAGATTCCTCAGTTTCGAAAGAAACTGCGTCACCTTCCTTAAGCTCATCAAAGGTTACTCCTACTAGATTGTTTGAGTGAAAGAATAAATCCTTCGCTAGACCCTCTCCAGTTATGAAGCCGAAACCTTTATCAGTGATTCTTTTTATAGTACCAGTCATGATTTTGATTGTTTAAGTTGTTAAATACAAACGGGCTGTACTTTTAGAAGTCGACGATTCCGCACCCGTTCTGTATATCAAGTATAGCATTTATGAATCTAAAAGTCAAGCACTTGGGGTGTCAAAATCAAATAAACCTTGCAAATTCAAGCTAAAATGTTATAGTCTCTCTACATGGCAGACAATAGCAATAAGGAAACAATAGTCCGTTTTGATGATGTCTCATTTGAATGGGGAGTAAACAAACCTATCTTGGATGAGGTGTCTTTTTCTATTAGACGAGGGGCAAAGCTTACCGTCATGGGCCAAAATGGAGCAGGCAAAAGCACTATTTTTGGTCTTATTCGAGGTGCATTTACTCCTGAATCCGGTACTATCAATATAGTTAAAGGCCTCACTATCGCAACGTCACTTCAGGTGATACCGAGAGATCAACTCGACCTCACAGTCCGAGAATTTTTTGAAAAATCATTTAAACACAAAGTATACGATATAGATCCACGGATAGATGAAGTACTCGAAGTAGTAAATCTTAAAAATCACACCAAGATCCACGACAAGAAAATAAATACATTTTCTGGTGGTCAGCAAGCGAGATTGCTCCTTGCTTCTGCTATTATTCAAGACCCCGACTTACTTTTGCTAGATGAGCCAACCAACAATCTCGACAAAGCCGGAATAGCCCACCTGACTAAATTTCTAATCAATTATAAAAAGACGGTTTTGGTGATTTCTCACGAAGCAGAATTTCTAAATGCCTTTACTGAAGGAGTTTTGTATCTTGATGTATACACTAAGAAGATCGAGCAATATGTCGGTAACTATTTCAACGTGGTAAAAGATATCACTGCCAGAGTGGAGAAAGAGAATATGAAGAATGCCCAGCTTGAAAAAGAGATCCAAGCAAAGAAGGATCAAGCAAACGTTTTTGCTCACAAAGGAGGCCGTCTTCGATTGGTTGCTAGGCGAATGCGTGAAAAGGCAGAAGAACTCGAAGAGGAGATAGTGGAAGTGCGTAAAGAAGACAAAGCCATTCGACCATTCGTTATACCATCCCAGCCAGATATGATCGGAGAAATCTTAAACATCTCGTCCTTTACCACCATGAAAAACGGAAAGATCGTGAAGCACAAGGCTGCCATATCACTTAATAAAAATACTCACTTACAGCTACAAGGCCCAAACGGCATCGGCAAAACCACACTACTCGAGCGTCTTGCTTCTGGTCATGCCGAAGGAGAAAAAGTGAAAGAAGGAATTCGAATAGGGTATTATCGTCAGGATTTTTCTACCCTTAACTTCGAGGACACTGTTTACCAGTCATTAGCTGAAGCAATGCTTTTGGGAGGAGAGAGACTCGACGAAGAGAAAATGCGATCTATTGCCGCAGGATTTCTGATCACGGGAGAGTTTATTCGTACCAAAATCGGAAGTCTGTCGGAAGGGCAGAAAGGGCTTGTGGCTTTTGCGCGATTGGTACTTCAAAAGCCGGGTCTACTCATACTCGATGAGCCGACCAACCATATAAACTTCCGCCACTTGCCGATAATAGCAAAAGCTCTCGATGAATATAAAGGCGCTATGATACTCGTATCTCACGTGCCCGAATTCGTAAAGCAGATCAGGATTGATGAAGTACTTGATCTAGAAAAGTAGAAAGCTCCTTGCCTTTTATTTGTCTTAGAGAGTTGGGTTTCATTTTACCGAGCTCAATATTCATGATTCTGGTGCGTTTTAATTCTTGTACCTCTTGAAAGAGAGCAGAACACATACGACGGATCTGGTGTTTCTTGCCCTCAGTTAGGACGATGTTGAAAGTGTTGTCGTTCAATATTTTAACTTTACATTTTTTAGTGAGATAGCCTTCGATATTTACGCCTGCCTCCATCTTTGTTTTAAAATTATTTCGAAGTTTTTCTTTGGTTCGTACTACATATTCTTTTTCGTGGAAATATTTTGGATTAAGTAGCGAGTCGGTGATACGTCCGTCGTTGGTGACAATGAGAAGCCCGTGAGAGGCCTTATCGAGCCGGCCGAGAGGGAAGAGACCTTCGCGTGGAGAATCGGTTTCTACGCCAGCTGGTTTGTTATAAGCAAAATACACATACTTCTTTTCTTCAGCGCCCCTTACTTCAACTTTATCCTTTTCATTTACCTTGCTTCCAAGTAGGGCCAATTTGCCATTAATAAAAACCTTTTTATTGGTTATAAGCTCGTCTGCGCCTCTTCTTGTAGAGATCTTTTGCAAGGCGAGGTATTTATTTATCCTCATTGGATATGAGTTTTCTTCTTTTAACATGTACTTACTCTAGCACATATTGTATAAGAAGCACCTGTTTGAAATTTATCCCAAAATCAAATACACCACAGTTGCCTGTGGTGTATTTGATTTCATTATTTTATTACCAATTAATGATGCGCAGTATGATTGTCGTGTCCATCTAGTGGATGAGAATCATATGAAGTTGGTGGTACTGGTGCGGCTAAGTATCGCTCTACGTATCGTGGTCGAGTCTGGTCGTACAAGTATCGTCCAAGGGCGATAAGTATGAGCACGAGCACGATTAGTAGTAACCAGCCGAAGATATTTGAAGGAAGGAAAAATCCTGATCCAAAAGCATTGGCTCCAAAGAATCCCACTTCATTACCATCTCTCCATACCTGAGCTGAAACATTTGCGCTCACGGTTTGAGTCTGACCATTCACATCAGTGTATGAAAGAATTGCAGGGAAGTTTAGAACTGTTCCAGGATTGATATTCTCTCGTACTTTGACGCGGATAGTTATAGAACCTTGAGCTCCAGCTCGTAGAGTTCCGAGATTGAAGGTTAGATTATTTCCATTTCGGAAAGGGTTATTGGGATTAGAGAACATATAATCAACCTCTGATGGAAGAGATATCTGAAGAGTAAGATTTGTGACAGAAGTAGTACCTACGTTCTGATAGCTCACTGTGTAGGTGATCTCGTCTCCTGGTCGTGGGTTGGTGTTATCAAGAGTAGGAACGATAGGCTGATTGCGATCTACAGAAGAAGAAACGATCACAAGAGAGCTTGCTAGGGTTTTTACTGTTGTAGACTGACCTCGTACATTTACAGTTGCAGAATTACTGATAGAACCATAACCATTTGTACAAGTGATACTATATGTTCGGCTTGATGTTAGAGAACCAGTATAGAAAGATGCAGGACCAATGCTTTTTGTACCAGCCCATCCTACAGATCCGCCGGTGCCGTAACAAGAAGTAGCATTTGCTGTGCTCCATCTTATGAAGGTAGCGCCATTGTAGGCTACTGAAGTGTCGTCAGCATAGATAGTGACTGTGGGCTGATTGTTTATGACAGTATTGTATCTGCAAGGAAGTACGCCTCGGTAGTTGATAGCGCTGACATCGTTACAGATTTGAAGTTGTGGGTACTGACATGGAAGAGCACCTCGGTAGTTGGTAGCTGAGGGGTCATTACATAGTAGTACTTGGTAGTACTGACAAGGCAATGCACCACGATAATTAGTTGCTGATGGATCATTACATACCTGTACTTGATAGTACTGACATGGAAGAGCACCTCGGTAGTTGGTAGCTGTAGGATCATTACATACTTGCTGTTGATAATACTGACATGGCAGTGTGCCGTGATAGTTGGTAGCAGAAGGATCCTGACAAAGCTGAGGTGGGTAAGTACATGGAAGACTTCCTCCATAGTTGCTTGCAGTTGTATCCTGACAAGTTTGGTTGCTTACATATACGATAGCAGATGCGTTGGCAGAGCCAGCACTATTTGTACAGGTGATATTGTAAGGAGTTGTACCGGTAAGGACGCCGGTAGGGAATGTGCCAGAAGTATTCTTTCCTCCTGACCATCCGAATGCACCAGCGCTTCCCACACAAGAAGTTGCGTTGGTTGAAGACCAGATAACAGTACTAGATCCTCCATAGCTAATACTGCTTGGATTCGCAGAGATGGTAACTGTTGGAAGCTGGGTTGGGCCTGTACAAGAACCACCACTCATAACTGTTCCTGTTACGTAAGCAGTGGCCACTACTCCTGAAGAATTTGTTCCAGTAATAGTGAAAGTTGTTGTTTGATTCAAAGTTACATCTCGTTCACCTGTAGGAGGGACAGATCCAACATTGGTTATGTTAACCACTGTAGCGTCTGTTGATGACCAGATTAAATGAATCTGCTGTCCTGCGCAAACAGTGCTAGGAGATGCAGATATGCTTACTGAGGGAACTCCATTTTCAGCCTTAGCTTGAGATAGGGGAAATAAAAAGGCCCCTAGGACAATTACTAGCGACATGAAAACATTGATAATGGCGTTTTGTGTGTGTTTCATAAAATTTCTATTAATTTAATAAATCCTTAATAATATACCTATTGTATCATAAAGAAAATTAATGTCAAGGGTTAGCAGAAAATCCTCAAACTTGACATTGCGTATAATATCTGATACAATACTTAATGAGATTTTAATATGAGGTGCAAGGTGCGCCTCATGTAGTTCGTCGAAAGCTTAATGACCTCATCCGTTAGGATAGAGGTTCGAAGGAGAGGTCATGAACAAATTCAAGTTTTTTGCAGTCCTCGTGTTGTTCTCGGTTTTCTCAGCAGCTTGTCCGGAGAAGTTCAAGCGTCCGTGCAGCGACGATGAGTGTAAGACCACATCGTCGCCACTCGCGCCTACTACTGCTGTTTTGGTGGAAGTTTGCGTTTCGGCAAATGCCAGCGCTTCCGCAATGGCAGTGTGTACGTATGGTGTTGCAACCGGTACCGGTAGCGGTTCGGCTAAAGTTTGTGCAATGGTCTCTCCAGAGAATCACGAGGCGTGGAAGAAGGAGAACCTGGCTGTCGCGCAAAAGGACGCGAATGCTCAAGCCACAGCAACTGCTGTTTGTCTTGCGCCACCTGTTGTTCCTCCGACAGCTCCACCCACCGCTCCGCCACCCACATCGCCACCACCCGCAATCGACGTGTGCCCGAACATCTCGGGCGTGCAGGAAACCATTCCTTCGGGAATGATCAAGGATGGGAACGGTAATTGCGTGGTTCCGCCAGTAATCACTGCTCCTACGTGCTCAGCACAGGGGAGCGTCCAGGCAGGTAATGCTGCAGTTTTCACCGCAACGGGAGGGAATGGTACATACACTTGGTTTGGCAACGGTTCGCCGTCGTCAGCAAGTGGCTCTGTGTTCTCAACAACATACGCGAGCGCTGGCACTTACTCGGTGACGGTCAGCTCAGCAGGAATGAGTAATACCTGCAGTGTCGTTGTCACCACAGTTCCGCCGCCGGCGTGTGTTTGGTCGGTTGATCCGGTGATTCACTTCACCGCATCGGGCGGCCAAGGTTCGGCATCAGTTATTCCGAATCGGTCGGACTGTCCACAACCGACGTGGACTTCAAGCGGTTACCCAAGCTGGGTGACAGTGAATAGATCGTCTGGATCGGGAGCTGGCTCTATTGGAGTCACTGCTCCATCAAACCCGACGACCTCGATTCGCAGCCAGGTCGTCACAGTGACGGCTTCGGATGGCAACCACACGGTGACCATTACCCAGGATGCAGGCGTGGCAAGCTGCACTTGGGCAGTGGAAAATGCCACGATCGGCTGGCAGGGGGGCGAAGTTAGCGCCTCGGTCACACCAGGCATCGGTTGTTCTGGTAACTGGTCGGCAACGACCAACAACCCTCAACAGCTTGACCTTTTGACTACAGGCGGTTCGCCGGTGATTACAATCAACGGCATAAACGCAGGGACCGTCAGGGGGTCGGTGTCGACTAATAACACCACAATCATTCGGACCTTTACCATCACGTGGACTGGTCCGGGTGGAATTTCTAAGACTATTACGGTTACGCAAGCCGCGCATCCGTAACTCCAGTTCTTTCACATCAAGTCCTCAGAAAGGAGGCACATCAAAGGGCCCTATCGCTATCGCGAAGGGCCCTTTAATAATTTAGGTACAGATTTTTAATACTCGTAAAGTTTTAGTGATAAGAAATTACTAATTTTCCAATTAAACATAATTTTAATATTCAAATAAAAAACCATTAAAAAATTTTCTAATGGTTTTTTATTTCTTATCATCCACTCTACAAAATCATAACGTTTTATTTATAACTTTGTAGAGTGGAGAAGAGGGAGGGGTTGACCTCGCATCTTCTCCGATAGATCTTGCATCAGCGCTTAGCGCGAATGCAATTGGCGTACCAGTAGTAGGTGCTACCTGCTCCTACCACAAGGCTGCCGGCTACCCATTTCCATGGAAAGCCTTTACCCTTTTTTTCTGGGAGGACGGCGTCTTTGCCGTCGCGACCATCTCGGCCGGGAGGTCCAGGAGGACCAGGGATTCCTTCCGGGCCTTGCGGTCCAGCGGGACCCACGTCTCCTTTGGGGCCGGCTGGTTTTTCCAGCGGCACCCACTCTCGAATCGTGTTCCAGCACGACGCGTCCAAGTACGGGACACCGTTGATGTCAAATACGAGATTGTCTCCAATTTCGTGGATGACCCAGGTGTATTCGCCGGCCTTTGTGATCTTGGACTCACGGACCGACTCGAAGGCACAACCCGCTGTGGGTGAGCCCTTGGCGTTGGGGTGCCGTGGCTTGTCGTACTTCGGATGGTTCCTGTAAGAGCGGTAGTTTCCGCTTTTGTACGCGGCGACGCATGACTCTTTCGAGTCGAAGAAGGTCATCGTCTCGATGGCCTCCGGCGTGTGCTGGGCCGCGACGGCCTTCTGTGCGGCATCGACGAAGTCCTTCTTGGTCAATGTTGACGCGGTGAGGGTGTTCATCGTGCCCGTGAGGCACAGGACCAGCATCAGTGCAAAAAACTTCTTCATTTCCGGACTCCTTGAATTGTGGGGAACAGGGGACGGGCGGGCGGAATGCCAGCCACACTCCTAATAATTATATCACTTTATATTAAAATGTCAATGTTAAATTTGTATTATTTACATATCTAAAAAATGGGTGTTTTGGCTCAAAAAAACAAAAAAGAATACCGCAGACGGTACTCCTTTTTGTTTCCACACATTGTGCCCTCACCAGGAATCTTTCCTTACAGGAACAGTATACCTTTTCGCTTCCTCTACGAAGCCAAGCAGTTGGCTTCTTTCGGTCTGGTGCCCTCACCAGGAATCGAACCTGGATCGCAAACTCCGCAAGCTCGCATTCTATCCATTAAACTATGAGGGCAGTTGTTTCTAGACTATCAGTTTTTTACGAAAAGTCCATTTAGAAACCCAGCACATCCATTATTTTCTCTGATGGATGCTCTTTCATCTCTTCTTCTATTACTTCACTCTCTAGAAAAATTTGGTGAATTCTTTCCATCATATCTTCTTCGATTGGGATATTTACTACAGGCATAAACACTCGGCGAGTTTTTACAAAAAGAATTGGCTTCGGTTCCTTTTGTACAAAAAACGATTTCACTTCTTTGAAAGGGAAGAGTCGGCTATTGATCACGATGCCTTTGTCGACAATCTCATATCTCACCATGTCGGGCTCGCGAGTAGCATAAAAGCCCAGAAGTGCACCGCTTATGATTATCAAAATCGCAAAAAAATAATTTCCATAAATAAGTGCCGCCGCAGAAACTGCAAAGACAATCACACCAAGAGCCCAAAACCAATCCTTACTTCTTTCCTTTGTTTCATATTCAAGTACGGACCAAGATAATTCTGTATTTGAGTTTTCTTCTTCGTTCATGGATTAATTATAACAGTAATGCAATCCTAATAACAAATTTATATCTAAATTTAAGCGTCATTTTTTAAATTTTGTGGGCTTAAAAGCACAGGTATCTCTTTTTCTAGATTGATTAGACTTGTTATTCTGTCGATTGAAGTATTTGAATTCCAATGTAAGAGTCGAATTATTGCAATTACATAATTTCTAAATAAAACCACATTAGATAGGGTGAGATATTCAAGGGGTGTAATCGGTCGAATATCCACATATGCTTTTAGATATATTTTAGCTGAAGCTATTCCTTCGTCGTCTAATATGTTCCAAATGCTATAACCAAGACACACAATTAATGGGGAGTATTTGAGGTCGTCAAAATCAATGATACCGGCGATTTTGTCATTATTGGTAATAACATTTCCATCTAAGTCTATATCAAGGTGGTTGTAACCATGCGGAAGATCAGAACTCAGAAAATAATTATATTTTTTAATTCTTTCAATTAGGTTTTGCACTTCCTGTCCGCCAATTTCCGAGCGGTCAATCTTTGAAGCCAGAGTGTCACGTAATGCAACCCATGATTTTTTTGGTCCATCTGTGATTTTAGAGAATTCAATACCAAGTAAGTGCATTTTAGCCTGTAGTGTTGCTAGGTTCACTATCAGCTCTTTGGAAGGTTTAGTTGTTCTGCTTTGTCCTTCTACCAAGTCCATAAGAATTGTTTGCCAGCGCTTACCTGAAATTTCCACAATGTTTAATTTCTCTCCTTTTGTGTTTGGATGAATTATCGGTATGGGTATATTATGGTGACGCAAGTAATCTTGGAAGTTAATTTCAAGAAGAATATCGCTGTCATTTTTTCCTTGCGCGTATACACGAAGTACGTATTTTTTATCAGCTAAGAATATTCGGAATGACGAATTTTCTATTCCTTGATTTATTGTTTCAAAATCAAAGTGCAAAATACCATATGATTTACATATGGTATCCATAATCTCATTGTTAATAACAATTTGATTTTCGGGTTTTAATTTTACCATTTATTAATATCCTTACTTATTATGCGGAGGCGGTGAGATTCGAACTCACGGACCCCGTAAAGAGTCTCCTGTTTTCAAGACAGGTGCCTTCAACCACTCAGCCACGCCTCCTTGTCTCCGCTTTTCGATATTACCAAAAAAGTACTTTTTATGCTAGTCTTCATGCATATGAAGACTCTAGGCATAGACTATGGTACCAAACGTATTGGCGTGGCGATTTCTGATGAGAACAATATCTTGGCTTTTCCCAAGGAGATCGTTTTAAATAATAACGATACATTTAAACGAATCGGGGATATAATAAAGGAGGAGGGGGTTGGTCATATTGTCGTAGGAGAGTCTGTGGACTTTTCGGGCAAGTTGAACGCTCTCACAGCGAGAATCGACGTTTTCAGTCTTGAGCTCGGAGAGACGTTTGGCTTACCGATACATAAACAGAAAGAATTTCTAACTTCAGTTGAGGCTCGAAAGGGAGGAAGTAGTAAAAAAGATTTAAGTCCATCTCAGGCTCATAGCAAAGTAAAGCAGATCAAAAGTGGCCGTATTGATGCGTCAGCCGCAGCTCTTATACTTCAGAGATATTTGGATAAAGTAAATAAAAAATAATTATGTCAGAAGAAAATACAACAACCCCAATAGTAGAAGCAAAAAAGCC
Organism: Minisyncoccota bacterium; assembly: GCA_018061035.1. Classification (GTDB taxonomy): domain Bacteria; phylum Patescibacteriota; class Minisyncoccia; order Phycocordibacterales; family UBA9973; genus UBA9973. Next base: position 79,067 of record JAGOUX010000002.1, read on the forward strand.
AACAATGGTCACCTTTGACGAATTCAAAAAAATAGAGATACGAGTCGGCAAAATTTTGTCTGCCGAAAAAATTCCCGAAACAGATAAACTACTCAAACTAGCAGTTGATATGGGGGAATCTTCACCGAGACAGATTGTGTCTGGTATCTCTATGTATTTTCCTGATCCTATGCTACTCGTTGGCAAGAAATGCATGTTTGTTGCTAATCTTGAGCCACGTACTATCAAAGGCTTCGAAAGCCAAGGTATGATATTTGCAGTCTCTACCGATGATGGCAAATTCTCATTACTAGAACCAAGCGTGGATCTACCACCTGGAACACTCGCTAAATAATTCGGTGATATTACCTATCATACAAACAATCGGTATTATCGGAATATTTCTTTTTGTATTCGCTGAGAGTGGTCTTTTCTTCGGGTTCTTCTTGCCTGGTGATTCACTGCTTTTTACTGCGGGAATTCTCGCGGCAGCCGGACATTTCAATTTGTGGCTTCTATTTATAGGATGTTTTTTTGCCGCAATCTTGGGTGATACAGTGGGATATTGGTTTGGATACAAAATAGGACCAAAGATATTTTCTCGGGAAGATTCTTTTTTTTGGAATAAAAAAAATATTGATAAAACAAGTCTTTTCTACCAAAAATATGGCAACAAGACTATCGTGCTGGCACGCTTTGTGCCAGTGGTGAGGACATTTGCGCCGATTATGGCTGGAGTAGGTAAGATGAATTATCAAATTTTTCTTTTCTGGAATATTATCGGTGGCTTAGTATGGACAGGGGGAATGATTTTCGGAGGATATTTCTTGGGTAGTAAGGTGAAAAATATTGATAATTATATATTGCCGATAGTGGTGGCAATTATTTTCCTTTCATTTGTGCCGATATTTATCGAATATATAAAAAACAAAAGAGAGAATACGAAAAAGATCGAAAACTAATAGCACTAAAACGAACGACAAGGTATAATATTATTACAATGTTCAGGAATTCATTTCGTAGATTTTTTCCAACGCCAACTTTTTTATCCATGCCATCTTTCGGTTTGGATATTTCCGATGAATCGATAAAATTCGTCGAGCTCAATGTCACCAAGGAAGGCATACGCTTGGGCAAATATGGCGAGCGGCCCATAGCTCCTGGAATCATAGAATCAGGAAAAATTATTGATCCTAAAAAACTTAGCGACCTACTTCAAAATTTGCGTATGACCGAGGGCCTACGTTCTGTGCGTGTGTCTTTGCCCGAAGAACAAATATATTTATTTAATCTCAGACTAGAAAAGTCTGGTTTGAAAAGTGTACGTGAGGGAATAGAGCTTTCACTCGAAGAACATATTCCGATACCTGCGCCAGATGCTATTTTTGATTACGAATTGCTCGGCGAAGATGCAAAGAGTTTCAACCTTCAGGTGGCGGCTATTCCCAAAAACATAATCGAAGGATATTTATCTGTATTTCAGACTGCAGGCATTCGAGTTCAGTCATTTGAATTGGAAGCTCAAGCTATCACACGGGCAGTAATAGAAAAAGGAGATCTGGACACATATATGATAGTTGATTTTGGAGAGAAACGTACGGGAATATTTATTGTATCGAGGGGTGTGGTGATGTTCACATCCACACTCGATGTGGGCGGAATCATGCTGACTTCTGTGATTGAAAAGAGTTTCAACGTAAGTTTTGAGGAAGCGGAAAAAATGAAAAAAGAATATGGATTGCAACGCAATGTAGCCAACAAAGAAATTTTCGCTGTACTTTTAAATAGTGTATCTATTTTGCGTGATGAAATCGTAAAACATTTCTTATACTGGCACACTCACAAAGATGAAGAGGGGAGGAATAATCAACCAATCAAAAAGATTATTTTGTGTGGGGGAGATTCGAATCTTATAGGCTTGTCTGATTATTTTTCTGTGAGCATGAAAACAAAGGTCGATATGGCAAATGTCTGGGTGAATATAGTGGAGACTAGCAAATCTGTGCCCGAAATAAATTTTAAACAAGCACTATCGTTCGCAGCTGCTATCGGATTGGCCTTGGGGGATTTTGAAAATAACTAATATGATCAACTTAATTCCAAATGAAGAAAAGAAAAGAATGCGCCGAGATTTCTATTATCGGCTTACTGTGCTATTTTTATTGGCACTCGGATCCTCGATCTTTATCGGTGTGGCGGTGATGGTGCCTTCGTATTTTGTTTCAAAGGTGAAGCTAAATGTAGCTGAGAGCAAACTCGCAGCACAGAAAATAGAGCCTGTACCACTGCCAGATCAAAAAACTCTGGTAATGATCAAGGACTTGGATAATAAACTCACAGTCGTAGAAAAGGCAGAAAAGAATCGTTTTAATGTTTCTGAAAAGATAATAAATTCAATTTTGGTGAATAAAATGCCAGATATAAAAATTTATGAAATATCTTATGACAATGATTCGACCAAAGGTAAGACGGTAAACATACGCGGAGTTGCGCCTTCGAGAGATAGATTATTGTTGTTTCGTTTGGCATTGGAAGGCGACCCAACATGGAAGTCGGTAAATTTGCCAATATCAAATTTTATCAAAGGGTCGAACATTCAATTTTCGCTCAGTCTAATTCCATCATAAAATGAAAATCAATTTTCAAAAAATTCCATTTGTACTTTCGATTGTATTTTTGCTCAGTGCTTGTTTTGCATTTATTTTTCTGTATGGACAAATAATTAATAACAATTCTCAGGCTGAGGTGGTAAATAAAGAATGGGGTTCAGAATTTGCTAGAAGAGAGGAAATTAAATCTCTCGACAGATCTTTGCGGGCTGTAGATGCTGGTAAGGTTGCCCTCGAATCACACTTTGCCAAGAGCACAGATGCAGTACCTTTTTTGGATACAATAGAGTCGTTGGCTGTGGTAGCTGGTGCTCAGTTTGAAATAATATCTGTTGAAGAAGCTGGAACATCAGGGATCTTGGTGCTTGATGTCAAATCAAAAGGAAGTTTTGAGTCAATATATAAATTTTTAACACTACTTGAAAATTCACCATATGAAATCGAGTTTACTTCAGTAAATGTCACCAAACCTTTGCCTCAGGGTGGAGTGAATACGAATACCAAGAATGCTGATTGGGAGGGATTGCTCACTATGCGTTTACTAACCTATGTTAAATAGATTTCAAAATTATGAAAATAGAACTTTTAAAATCAAAGAATCAAATCAAGAAATCTAGGAATAATATAAACCCTGATTTTTATTGGGCAATGGTTTTTGGTGGGGGGTTGATCGCTACACTAGTTGTTTTTGCATTTGGTTTATATGTTTTCACTAAAACCAATCAGGAATTTGAGTTTACAGACGAGGCCTCGATTAATCAGATCGGAAATATTAGAAAAGAACGTATAGATAAAGCCCTCTCTTATTTTGAGCGTAATAAGGTCCGGTCAGCTGAAATAATTTCTAATTCATCGCCAGTCGTTGACCCATCGCTTTAAACGTGTTAATTTAGATAGGTTAGTCAAATATTTATGCGCTTTAGCTGTTTTGGTAAGTCGTTGACTTGTTTTGTAAATATAGTTCTTTTGTTACTTTAATATATGCGCGGTTAGCTCAGTTGGTAGAGCAACCCGTTTACACCGGGAAGGTCGTAGGTTCGAGTCCTACACCGCGCACCAGCCATCCATGCCTTCGTAGTTCAATGGATAGAACAGGGCTCTTCTAAGGCCTTGATGTAGGTTCGATTCCTGCCGAAGGCACAATGAACAAAATAAAAGTTTTATACGAAGACTCCAATATTCTTGCCATAGACAAACCCTATGGTATTTCAGTGCACCCAGATGGCCGTACCAAAGAGAAGACTATTACAGATTGGGTCATCAAGAACTACCCACGAATGAAGAATGTCGGCGAGCCGATGTTTGTGGAAAATAAGGGTAAGAAGATCGAGATCAAGCGTCCAGGAGTAGTGCATCGACTTGATCGTGATACTTCCGGGGTAATGCTTTTGGCAAAAACTCAAAAAGCGCATGAATTTCTAAAGGAACAATTTCAAAATAGAGAGGTGAAAAAAACATACCAAGCGATCGTTTCTGGTTGGTTCAAGGATGAGCGGGGAGTGATCAACAAAAAGATCGGACGAAGCCCGACAGATTTTCGTAAATATTCTGCGAGTCGTGGTGCGCGAGGGGAGATGCGCGATGCTGTCACCCAGTACAAGGTTCTCAAAAGATTCGAGTCTCCAACAAAATTTACATACCTCGAGATATATCCCAAGACCGGGCGTACTCATCAGATTCGAGTGCATATGAAGTCTGTGGACCATCCTGTGGCCTGTGATGCACTTTATAATGCTGGATCTGTGTGCCCTAAGGGATTAAAACGAATGGCTCTCCACGCGCTCAAAATTGAATTCAAAGACCTAAAAGGTAAAACTGTAAAAATAGAGTCACCATTACCGTCTGATATCAAAAAATTCATAATTTAGCTGGTCTTTCTGGCTCTGTTTGCCTTTAAAAATATTTTATGCTAAAGTATTTTGGCAATGAAAGTGAATACATTTAAATTCAGCCCAGTAGATATTGAGGAAAGAAAGAAGTTGGACTTCCAGTCTGGCGACACTATCCGTGTTTGGTCTAAGATTTTGGACGAAAAGGGTAAGTCTCGAACCCAGGCTTTTGAGGGTACAGTGCTTGCACGCAAGCATGGCACAGAAGCAGGAGCTACTTTTACTGTTCGACGTATCGCTTCTGGTGTTGGAGTAGAGCGTATCTTCCCATTATATTCTCCTATGGTAGACAAGGTAGAGATCGTAAAGAAATCTCGAGCCCGCCGATCAAAGTTGTACTACATTCGTACTAAAGCCGTGAAGGATGTTCGACGCAAGATGCGAACAAGCACCAATCAGCCTGAAGCTGAGGTGGAGGCGGAAGCAAAGGCAGAATAATATTCTGCCTTTTGTTATAATAGAATAGTTTGATTTGCCCCCGATCGCCTGCTCGTAGACTCGCAACGGCGATTCTGTAAGACAGATTGGGGGCAAAGTAAAGCAGTTTACTTTGCCCAGGTGGCGAAACTGGTAGACGTACTACCTTGAGGTGGTAGCGCCCGCAAGGGCATGGGAGTTCGAGTCTCCCCCTGGGCACCAACGAAAAATCTAGCACAAGCTAGATTTTTTTGTGGGTAGGGAGTTCGAAAGACGTAGGTTGTGAGTTGATTTTCTGGCTTAAAATGGTAAAGTCTTTGATAGTTTCACTCGGTCACCTGTTCTTTTTTTGGGGAGAAAAATGGGACGAAACCTGACACCAGCTTACCTCGCGCCAACGAGCATCATCGACAAGCGTTTGGCGGAAGCACGCGACCGCGCTGCAAAAACGGCAGCACCTGAAGCCGGCAGCAAGCCAGCCAATCCGGAAGGGACGTACACCCGTCTCGACCATCCGGACGAGACTCCCATCGGCCACGCTTAGTCGAGCCGCACCAGCCACAGTATCACAATAGGTGCAATCAACACCGCCACAAAGAGAAATCTTGTGGCGATTTCTCTTTTAAATGTACAAATGAGTTATAATAATTATATGGATCCCGTTGGAAATTCGAAAACGGGAAGTTTTAAGATTAATTATTACTAAGTAAAATTTCTACGGGATGGATATAAACGAAGAAGAATTGAAAAATAAATTAACTCCTGAAGAATATGCAGTGTTGCGCCAGAAGGGAACCGAGGCTCCTGGCACAGGTAAGTATCTGCATGAAAAAAGGCAAGGAACATACGCGTGTAAAGTCTGTGGGGCAGAACTTTTTCCCTCAGACACCAAATTTGATTCCGGAACAGGATGGCCATCTTTCGATCAGGCTATCCCAGGAGCAGTAAAAGAGATCACTGATGATTCCCATGGCATGAGTCGCACCGAAGTGGTGTGCGCGAATTGCGGTTCGCATCTCGGCCATGTATTTGATGATGGCCCTACCGAGACAGGTAAGAGATATTGCATGAATTCTGTTTGTTTAGATTTGAAAGCAAAGGACGGAGAGTAATATTGTTTTCGAAGTCCGGAATTGTTAGAATTAGTTTATGATTATCACAGATGAAGTTGTGCTTCGAGGTATTATTTTTATTCTAACCGTTTGCGGTTTTTTTATTTCTAAACACATTCATACGGGGAAGCAAAAAGCAGAGCCACTTGTCTGCCCAATGAATTTTAATTGTCATGCCGTAGTGCATAGTGAATACTCAAGCTTCTTTGGAATAAATCTCGAGGTTTTCGGTATGATCTATTACGCGCTCGTAGCACTGCTATATCTCGCGCTTATGTTTGTCGTTGCTCCATTGCCTTTCTTCCTCAGCATCTCGCTTGTAGTGCTTGCAACTGGGGCATTCTTGTTTTCCATTTATCTTACTCTGGTACAGCTTGTTATCCTCAAGGAAGGCTGTTTCTGGTGTTTCGTTTCAGCATTCATCTCTCTCATTGTTTTCGTTATCGCTGTCTTCTTGTACGACCTCGGACCTATCATCCGCACTCTATTAAGCTAAGCATATAGCATTTCTCAGTAATTTTTGCTAAAGTACCTCTACACATGGTGCCTATGGTGTAATGGTTAGCACTAGAGCTTGTGGAGCTCTTAGTCAGGGTTCGAATCCCTGTAGGCACCCCAGTATTTTAAATATGATTAACAAGGGTTAAAATTTGACACCCTACAAGGAATCGAACTTTTGTAAATAATTTCGTGTTAAAATATGACTATGACAAAATTCATACCAGGAATGAAATTGAGTAAGTTGTATTACGAAAAAGAAGTAAGACCTATTTTAGATAAAAGCTTCCCTGATCTCAAATACTCGGCTGGTCTATTTGGCTGGGGTTCAGAGGTTTTAGGTTATGACACAGAAATCTCAAGAGATCATAATTGGGGGCCACGAGTATTTATATTTCTTGGAGAAAAGGATTACTCAAAATTAAAAGATAAAATTGATAAACTCTTAGCTGAAAAATTATCCTACAATTTTATGGGGTATTCAACTAACTACAGCAAATCAGCTTTAAACGGTGTAAAACACCCTGTAAAAATAACTTCAGGAAGAGTGAATCATATGGTTGGTGTTTATACAATAAAATCCTTTTTTGAAATGCGCCTGAAGTTTAACCCCGAGAAAAAAATAACAGCATCTAATTGGTTAAGTTTTCCACAACAAAGATTATTAGAAATAATCAGTGGGGAAGTTTTTCATGACGGATTAGGTAAGTTAAAAAAAGCTAGGGAAAAGTTCGAGTATTATCCAAAAGATATTTGGTTATATATATTAGCTTCTCAATGGACTAGAATTTCTCAAGAAGAAGCTTTTGTGGGTCGCACAGGACATGCAGGGGATGAATTAGGTTCGCAGGTCGTGGCCTGTAGAATTGTCCGAGACATAATGAAATTATGTTTTTTAATGGAGAAAAAATACTATCCTTACAGTAAGTGGTTTGGCACCGCGTTTAGTAAATTGAAAGTGGCTAAGCAACTTTCTCCATTACTTAGAAAAGTTTTATTATCTCAATCCTGGGAACAAAGAGAGAGGGAGCTTTCTAAGGCATACAAAATAATTATTAAAGCGCATAATTCCTTAAAAATAACGCAGCCGTTCCCAGTAAAAGTATCTAAATACTATGGTAGGCCATACCTTGTAATTCATGGGGAAGGATTCGCTAAGGCAATAAAAGGAGAAATTAAAGACTCAGAAGTAAAGAAAATAAAAACAAATATAGGTTCCGTGGATCAATTTACAGATAGTACAGACATAACGGAAAACCTTAATATTTGCCATCAATTAAGTTTACTTCATAAGAATTAATGTGGTCCTTGATACTAGCGATTTTCGTGTATAATGACTCCATGTATTCGGCATCTTCCATTATTCGTATAATAGTGTTTGGATACTGACCCAAATAATCGGAGATTTTTGGGTGCCTAAGCGTGCAAACTACTTTGCACGCGACAGGGATGAGAAAAGCTTTTCGTTATGGGCGAGCGATTTATCGCGAATCCATCGAAAAGGTATACTGGTCATGTAATGACCGAAATTCCCTGTAGGCCTAAAAAATAAAAAGGGAACCGAGTTATCCCCAGGTGATATTGTTGACAGTGAACGCTCGTTCACTTATACTAATTAAGTAGTAAGTTATTAGTATTTAATCAATAAAATCACATGTCACAATCACAATATTTAAAAATGTTAGAGAGGGAAATCCAAAAGATCAACAAGATAATAGATATGAAGATCATGCGAGGGGAGGTATACTTCAAAGAGGCGAGAGACCATAAGCTAATGCTTCGAAAGGTTCGATACCACGCACGACAGAATTTCTTTCGGAAATTTTTTCCAACACTTTTCGCTTACTAATATATGCAGAATATTTATCAAGAAAAAATAGAATCATTCTACAAGGGGAATAAGCGCATGCCGACATATACCGAGATGATGCAAATGTTCGGTTTTAAGTCTAAGAATGCGATTGCCCGAATAGTAGCCAAGCTCATCGAAGGTGGAATCGTTGCGAAGGATCATCTCGGTAGATTGATACCAACCGAATCATTCAACGAAGTGCCAATGCTCGGATTTGTAACTGCGGGCCTGCCTGCTGCTGTGGAGGAAGAAATGACCGATCGGATAAACTTAGAAGATTTTTTAATACAAAAGAAAGCTTTTACATACATGCTGGAAGTTGATGGCGATTCTATGATCGACGCTCACATTGAGAAAGGGGACATGGTCCTCGTAGAGCGGGCAAATCAGGCAAAAGACATGCAGATAGTTATTGCAGAAGTCGATGGAGAATTCACAATGAAATATTTTAGAAAAAAAGGAGAGAAAGTATGGCTTGAGCCCGCGAATAAGAATTATAAGCCCATCTATCCAGAGCATTCGCTGAACATAACTGCAGTAGTCAAGGCGGTTATTAGAAAGTATTAATTCTTTCCTTCTATCTCCTCATCCATGTGTTCGAGTTTCTTCTCGAGTCTCTCCAGAGTATGCTGGAGATTTTTTAGTTGATTTTCTTCCGTCTCTATTTCTTCTTTTGCTTTTTCTGATATTTTCTTTTCGCCGATGAGTCCTGAGATGATGAGTCTATTTCCGATAAATTCGGCAACGAATACTCCAGTCATGAGAAGGATTACCGATCCTGCAACAAGCGATACAAAGCTACCCATTCCAAAATCGTCTGCTATGTGCCAAACTCCACGCCAAAATAGCACAAGTCCAAATCCGCCTATAAAAGCATATAAAATAGGATAATGGCTCAATTTGCCACGAACTCGATCTTCTAATTTGTCGAAAAATCTGATTACATTCTTGATCATAATGATTTAATCATACACTAAGTATTTGATTTACAAAAGTTACCAATCTGATATAAATACTCTATGAACGAAGCGATATGGACAGATGCACACCTAATTAAAACTCTCCAGGGGGGAGGAGTAGCAGTTATGCCTACAGATACCTTGTATGGAATAGTTGGGCAGGCACTAAATAAAGAAACATTCGAGAGATTGTATGCCGTCCGTAAACGCCCTCCACAGAAACCCTCAATAGTGCTCATTGGCGACATGTCTGAACTCGAAAAATTTGGAGTCGAGTTGAGTCTGGCGCAAAAGGAAAAGCTTGCAGAATACTGGCCTGGCCCGGTAAGTGTTGTGCTTGAATGTCCTAATAATGATCTAGATTATCTTCATTGCGGTACAAATTCTCTGGCATTTCGAATGCCGGCATATCAAAATTTTCGAAAATTTCTTTTGGCGACCGGCCCGCTCGTGGCGCCATCGGCAAATCTAGAAGGAATGCCTCCAGCAAAAAATATTGTAGAGGCAAAAAAATATTTCGGTGATTCAATCGATATGTATATTGATGGGGGAGAAATATCCGGCTCGCCCTCTCGACTGATCAAATTGCATAGTGACGGTACTCCGTCTATACTTAGATAATGAAGTTCAAGGAATACTGGAAAATTTTAGGCCCAGGGCTTACTACTGGTGCAGCAGACGATGATCCTTCTGGTATTACCACCTATTCTCAAGTGGGAGCCCAAAGAGGTTTCGGTCTCGCATGGATGGCTCTTTTTTCTCTACCACTTCTAGGAGTAGTTCAGGAAATGAGTGCACGCATAGGTCTAGTGACAGGAGTAGGGCTGGCAGAAAATATAAAACGACACTATTCAAAAAAAGTACTTTATACCTGTACCTTGCTACTTCTGGTAGCAAATATTTTTAATATCGGAGCAAATTTGGGCGCGATGGCCGAAGGTGCCAAACTACTCTTTCCGCAATTATATTTTCCATTTTTAGTTGCTGGGTTTGCTTTTCTGTCTTTAGTGCTCCAAGTATTCGTTACTTATAAAAACTATTCAAAGTATCTGAAATATCTAGCGCTTGTACTTTTTGCATATGTTTTCTCGGCTCTCTCGATCGATATGAATTGGGGAGAAATTTTTAAGCATACAATTATTCCAATGATTAATTTTTCTAAAGAGGAACTGCTATTGGTTTGTGCAGTTTTGGGTACTACTATAAGTCCTTATTTGTTTTTTTGGCAAAGTTCTCAGGAAGTCGAAGAAGATATATTGAGAGGGGAAGACACTGAGGAGAAAAGACGAACCATGACTACGGCACAAGATATCTCTAATATGCGGGTAGATGTATGGTCGGGTATGATTATTTCTAATATAGTAATGTTTTTTATTATCATTGCTTGTGCAGCGACTATATTTAATGGTGGAGGTGTAACAATAAATTCTGCCGCCGAGGCAGCATCTGCTCTTCGGCCTTTTGCCGGAAACGCTGCTTTTATTTTGTTTGCACTTGGAATATTGGGAACGGGAATGCTCTCAATCCCTGTCTTGGCTGGATCTGCATCGTATGCGGTCTCAGAATCCTTTGGATGGAAGGAAGGCCTTAATATGAAACTTAAGCAAGCAACTTCTTTTTATGGAGTGATAGCTCTGGCGATGGTGCTTGGTATTGTACTAAACTTTGTCGGCTTTGATCCGATTAAGATGCTGATATATTCTGCAGTACTAAATGGAATTATTTCGCCGATAATACTTTTCCTCATAGTTCGCATAAGTGGAAAGGAAGATGTCATGGGAAAGCATACGAATAGCGTGATGAGCAAAATTCTTGGATGGCTTGCTGTCGGCATAATGTCTGTCGTGAGTATTCTCGCAATAGTATTCCTCGTGATATAGTATTTTTGTATGGATCCCGAACGAAATCGCGGACGCATAGTAAAAATAAATTATGGTAAACAAAGAACAAATTATTAATTATATAAAGGACAAGAAAGCGTAAGCGTACGCGTCCTATTTCGTACAGGATGGAAATATTAGAGAATTATGACCTTACGAAGCTCAACACTTTCGGCATTCATGCCAAGGGAAAATTTTTTGTTGAGATAGCCAAGGAATCAGATATCTCCGAACTTTTTCGAATGCCGATATTTAAGGATAATAAGAAATTATTTTTAGGAGGTGGAAGTAATATTTTACTAAGTCAGGATTTTGACGGCCTTGTTGTTTTAAACAAGCTGGGGGGAGTAGAAATCATCAATGAAGACGACAAAAGTGTTTTGATTAGATCGATGTCAGGAGTCGTGTGGCACGACCTCGTAACATTTGCTGTCGATCGTGGCTATTGGGGGATCGAAAATCTATCTCTTATTCCCGGAACTGTTGGCGGAGCACCAATGCAAAATATCGGCGCATACGGCATGGAGATCAAGAGCATTATTGAACAAGTTGAAGCATATAGTACCGAGACGGGGGAAAAGAAAATTTTCGAAAATCAGGAGTGCAAATTTGGTTATAGAGATTCGGTATTTAAAAATGAACTAAAAGATAAATATTTTATTTCTGCTATTGTGATGAAATTGTCGAAAGAGGATAATCGTAATGTTACATATAAGGTCTTAAAGGAGCACCTAGAAAAGAATAATATTGAGGTCATTTGCTCAAAAGATATCAGCGAGGCTGTCGCAGACATTCGTCGCAGTAAACTTCCTGATCCAAAGGTTATTGGTAATGCCGGAAGTTTTTTTAAGAATGTATTTGTATCAAAGGATCAACTTGAAAGACTTTTAAAGGAGAATCCTGCTATGCCATATTTCGAAGAGGGAGGGATAATAAAAGTCCCTGCCGGCTGGCTTATTGAGCAGTGCGGATGGAAAGGTAAACAAATAGGAGCTGTGGGTGTTCACGATAAGCAAGCCCTGGTCTTGGTGAATCATGGTGGCGCTACTGGAGAGGAAGTCAAAAATTTGGCTCAAGATATCATAATCTCTGTATTCACGAAGTTCGGTTTAAGGTTGTCGCCGGAAGTAAATTTAATCTAATAAATATTCTTTGTAACATTTCTCCACTCTGTTGCATTATCCCTAGTGTAGCCTCATAATGGGTTAATTAATAGTAATTTAAAAAAAATATGGAAATAACAACAGAACAAAAAAATAATTTATATAAAGCTATCTTGGCATTCATGATCATTCTCGGTCTCTTCTTTGCCGTAAAGATACTCTCAGCATGGTCTGAGTATCGAATGATGGGATCAAATGATGCTCACACTATCACTTTGACTGGACATGGAGAAGTTCAAGCTGCTCCTGATATTGCTACTGTGTATTTCACAATAGAGAAGGACGCGAAAACTACCAAAGAGGCTCAGGAAGCTGTGGCTTTAATTGAGAAGAAAGCTCTTGATGTTTTAAAAAATAATGGAATCGCCGATAAGGATATAAAAACTGAATCTGCTACTGTATATCCAAAATCAGAATATAGATACAACACAAAAATAGTTCCTTGTTCACCCGAATACGGTTGTCCTACATTGGGAAATACTGTTGTAGTCGGCTACACATCATCACTTAGCATTACTGTAAAAGTTCGCAAAATCGATGATGCTGGAAAAATAATGACAGAACTTGGAACAGTCGGTATCTCAAATATTAGTGGACCAAATTTTACTCTCGACGATGAAGATGGAGCGAAAGCCGAAGCGCGAAAAGAGGCGATAGAAGATGCCCGAACTAAGGCCGAAGCCTTGGCCAAGGATCTAGGGGTGAAGTTGGGACGAGTTTCAAGTTATAACGAGTCTGGTAATGGTTATTACCCTATGTATTATGCAAAGGATTCTATGGCTAGTGGAAATATGGTTACCCAGTCAGCACAGATAGAATTGCCAAAAGGGGAGAATACAATCAGTTCTGACGTTACAATTACCTACGAAATTAAATAGGCCGGGGTTGACTATTTGGTCAAAAAAGAGTAGTATTAAAAGAGCCCTTCGCGGGGCTTTTTTAAGAGGATAAACATTGTAATTTGCGCCAATGGCTCGATTTACAAAAAATCATATGTCAAAAATCACCGAATATTTTCAAGATACAAAAACAGAACTTAAACACGTGATATGGCCGAGCCGAAGCCAAACAGCTTTGTATACTCTGATTGTCATATTGTTGTCAGTTATTATCGGATATATGCTTGGACTTTTCGACTTCATCTTTTCACGAGGATTAGAAAAATTACTTTCTCTATAATTTATGTCTAAACAAGAAACACAAGGAATCAGAAGTTGGTATGCGATTCATACTTATGCAGGATACGAGAACGTAGTTCTCCGTAATCTTCGACAGCGTATAGATTCACTTGGAATGAATGACAAGATATTTAATGTTATCGTGCCAGTAGAAAAGAAGATCAAGATTAAGGCAGGTAAGAGAGTGGAAGTAGAAGAGAAGATCTATCCAGGATATGTGCTTGTCGATATGATCGTGACTGATGATTCCTGGTATGTAGTACGCAATACTCCACGAGTTACAGGATTCGTAGGGGCAGGGGTGAACCCAGTTCCACTTCGCAAGGATGAAGTAGACTTCTTGTTTAAGAAAATGGATACTTCTACTGCTAAACACAATATCGATATGGCAATAGGCGAGACAGTAATGATCGTAGACGGCCCATTCAAAGATTTAGAAGGCAAGGTGAACTCTGTGGATGTTGAGCGAGGCAAGATAAAAGTCCTAGTTTCAATGTTCGGACGAGAAACCCCAGTCGAACTTGATTTCTTGCAAGTTAAGAAGATTTAAGGTAATGTACAAATAAAGATAATAAATATATGGCAAAAAAGATAACTAAGAAAATTAAATTACAGATTCAGGCCGCAAAGGCAACTCCTGCGCCCCCTTTAGGACCCGCGCTTGGACAGGCTGGTATTAACATTGGTGATTTCGTTACCAAGTTTAACGCTGCTACTAAGGATATGGCTGGGGATAAAGTAGGTGTTTCTATCAGTGTTTACGAAGACCGAACCTATGATTTCGTAATCAAGACCCCTCCTGTAACAGGACTAATACTCAAGGCTGCGGGAATAGAGAAGGGTTCTGGAAAGAATGCTTCTACTAAGGTAGGCAAGATTACCCGGGCTCAGGCTCTCGAGATCGCCAACAAGAAAAAGGCTGACTTAAACGCAAAAGATGATGAAGGAGCTATCAACATCGTTGCAGGGTCCGCTCGAAGTATGGGTATAGAAGTCAAAGGATAAATTTAAACTAATAAACAAAAAACGACACTAGATGTCGTTTTTTGTTTTCAGACAATTCATGATGAAAAATAAAAGACCATATCCATACCTCACTAATCTGCTGATCAAGCTTGCACCCAAACTTGGCGCGAAGATTGTTGTTGAGCCTGAGTGGGGGATAGCAGCACAGATAACATACAAGAATGGAGTAGTGCGATCTCTTCGATATCTTTCCCTTGATCTTAATCATATTGCTTCTGCGGATATCGCCAAGGATAAGGACTATGCGAAATTTTTTTTGGAAAAGAAGGGCTATCCTGTGGCGGAAGGTGAGACATTTTTTTCTGACTCGTGGGCCAAGGCAATAAGAAATGAGCGTAATATTCTTCGTGCGCCTCAATATGCTGCGAAGCTCGGATATCCAGTCATAGTGAAACCAAACAGTAGTAGTCAGGGTTCTGGGGTGTGTCTTGTGTGGAATAAAAAGGATCTGATATTTGCGCTTCGGCAAGTTTTCAAAAATGATCGAGTAGCAATAGTAGAGAGATATATGCCAGGGCGAGATTATCGCGTAGTGGTGCTTGATAGGGAGATAATTTCAGCATATGAACGCATTCAGCTTTCAGTGACGGGGGACGGCAAAAGCACTATTTTAAAATTGCTCACTCTCAAACAAAAACTTTTCGAGCAGACAGGACGGGACACTAGAATAAATTTTGATGACCCAAGGATAAAAATGAAGTTGAAGAAAGAGAAGCTTTCTTTGGCTAGCGTGCTACTAAAAAGCCAGAAAGTCTATCTTCTGGACAATGCTAATCTTTCGACAGGAGGGGATGCCACAGATGTGACAGAATCTATCCATAAAGGTTTCAAGAAAATTGCTGTAGACCTGACTCGCGATATGGGCCTGCGTATTGCCGGAGTTGATATCATGGTCACCAAAGGGGATATCACTCAAGATCCTAAAAAATGTAGCTATTTTATTATTGAGATTAATGCTGCGCCCGGACTTGATCACTATGTGACAACTGGCGCCAAGCAGAAGAAGATAGTCGAGGATATGTATCTAAAGGTATTGAAAGCCCTTGGAAAAAAGGATTAGAATTTATTCTTCCACATCATGGACTCTTTTGGGAGCTTGTCCTGGTTGCTGTATTTTTGGCTTTTCTTTTTACTATAAACTCTTTCTACTTTGCCATCTACTACATAGTAAATAAGTTGGCCGATAGGCATGCCAGGGTATATGCGTACTGGTTTTGATGATGATATTTCTAGAGTCCAGTATCCACAAAAACCTACGTCGCCCTTACCAGCAGTGGCGTGGATATCGATACCAAGGCGGCCCGTTGAAGACTTACCTTCCAGGAAGGGCACATGCTTGTGACTCTCGGTATATTCCTCTGTGGAACCTAAATAAAGTTGTCCTGGCTTTAGTACAAAACCTGTCTTTGGTATTTCAAATTGTTTGATCTTGTTGTGCTTCTTTGCATCTAATGTTTTATCTACATACTGAGCAAAGTATTTACTAAGGTGAACATCGTAGGAATTACCACCCATATTTTCTACATCAAAAGGCTTCACTACAATACTGCCTTTTTTCATCTCTTCTAAGATTTTTTTATCGGATAGGATCATGCCTCAAGTTTCGCATAATTGGTTATTTTGTCAATCTATATAAATTTCTTGTAGACAGAGAATGTATATGCATGAGGATTCTTTTCGTCGCAATCGTGGTCGTCGTGGGACACCTCGTTCCATACGATAGGGATAATTTCAGGGAAGAAAGTATCTGCATCATTTCTCGTGTCGTCGATGTGGGTTATATATAATTTGTCCGCAAAATCCATTGCTTGATTATATATCTCTGCTCCGCCGATTATAAATATTTCTTCTTTTGAATTTTTAAACAATCCCAAGGCTTTTTCGAGGGAATGAACAACTTCTGCGTCGGTAGCGGTGTATTTCTTGTCACGAGTGATAATAACATTCCTTCGTTTCGGAAGTGACTTGCCAATACTCTCGAATGTCTTTCTACCCATGATGACCGGGTGTCCGGTGGTAACTTTTACGAAGTGGGCCATATCTGCAGGCATGGACCATAGGAGTGCGTTATCCTTGCCTAGTTCGTTGTTCTGCCCGATAGCTGCGATGAGTGATATGATCATATAATTTTTTCTATTTTAGCTAATAAATCTGGGGTATTTTTGTACGGAATGAATTTTTTAGAAATTAAGCGCAAGGACTTGGAATATGCTGTATCCGTTTTGTGCAGGCAGATAATAGGAATGTTATTAATATTTGCCCATGCAAGCTCAATGCCTTGTCCTGTAGAAGGGTAGGAAACCTCGGCGACAACCAAGTCACATTTTTTGCTGAAGAAAAGTTTTTTCGCCGGGTATTGTTTGGTGCTTCTCTCGTGAGGCAGGATAAAATTTCCTTTTAACCTCGCCTTTTTAATTGGGGTATAAAGATCCTTCTTGAAGTCAAAATTTGTTGAATGACTGATGTATATCTTCATACCTATTTATTATACCGCAATAGAAGCCTTTATTGCAGGGTGGGGGTCATAGCCCTCAAGTGTGAAGTCCTCAAATTTAAAATCAAAGATATTCTTTACGTCGGGATTTATCTTCATTGTTGGTGAGCTCTTTGGTGTGCGGGCTAGTTGTTCCTTGGCTTGCTCTATGTGATTAGAATATAGGTGGATATCTCCGCCGGTCCAGATGAAATATCCTGGCTCATATCCGGAAACTTGTGCGACCATCATCGTAAGTAGAGCATAGGAAGCAATATTGAACGGAACACCGAGGAAAAAGTCACCGCTTCTCTGGTAGAGCTGGCACGATAGCTTTCCGTCCAATACGTGGAATTGGAAGAGGGAATGACAAGGAGGGGGAGCATGGTTGTGATCGTGAATAAGATCAAAGATCTCTCCCACATTCCAGCCACTGACCATGATTCTTCTCGATGACGGATCATTTTTTAGCATATCGATAACGTTTTGGATTTGGTCGATGACCTGACCCTTGGGTGTTTCCCATTTACGCCATTGCTTGCCGTATATAGGTCCAAGCTCACCCCAGGCACTTGCGAAATCATCGCTGGTCTTGATCTGGTCTACGAACCATACTAATTTTTCATCCCATTCCTTAGAATAGCGGACTAGTTCTTTATCAAGACCATTTTTCTCGAGATACACTTGGAATGCCCATTCGTTCCATATTTTTACATCATTCCGGACTAAATATTTAATATTTGTATCTCCAGTAAGGAACCATAGGAGTTCGTGGATGATACCCCGGATGAAGACCTTTTTTGTGGTCAGGAGGGGAAAGCCAAGAGATAGGTCAAAACGCATTTGATGTCCAAAAACGCCCTTGGTCCCGATTTTAGTCCGCTCGGTACGTTCTACACCGTTTTCAAGAATATGCTTCATAAGAGATAGGTACTCTTCATCTGCATTTTTGTGGAAGTCGTAAGATAACATGTTTTCATTATAACAACAAACAAGGAGCATAAACAAATATATTTGTTGGCCGTATCACTCGCTTTGCGAGGGCGGCTTCTAATGGGATTGACATTTATACATATAAATGCTATTCTTTTAATATCATTCTCACCTATTATTTAACGAGACTGACGCTTGTGGAAAGATCTAAGACTTTTGTGTCAGGTGATCGTATCCATGACATAAAAAGTATATGATGAACAAACGCAGTTTTGTGCGTGGGGCTACGGCTCCAGCACGCCCTGCTTCACGCTTTGGCGCGAAGCCACCAATAAGATCCAGTGGATCTAGTTTTACTAGTGCACGACCCGCAGCTCGTCCAGCATTTGGAGGATCTGCACGACCCGCTCGGCCATCTTTTGGCAGTGGAAGATTTAATAATTCTCGACCTGCTTTTAAAAGAAGTGGGGGAGGCTCACGAGGTGGTAGCAAGAAGCGCTTTGGCGGAGAGAGGATAGATTATTCTCGCTTCATCAAGAAAGGGGTACATGTAGAAGAGAAGCCATATGTTGCGAAGCATACATTTGCTGATTTTCCTTTTAATGAACAGCTTCATAAAAATATTGAACGAGCCGGATACACAGCTCCTCGTCCTATTCAGGATCAGTCTATACCAGTGCTACTTAAAGGTGGCGACGTTTTTGGTATGGCTAACACCGGTACTGGAAAGACAGCAGCGTTCCTGTTGCCTTTAATTGAAAAAATTTCCAAGACCAAAGGCCAGAACAAAAGAGAAATGGTTCTCATTATGGCCCCAACTCGCGAGCTCGCTATTCAGATTGATGACGAATTCCGAAAGCTCGCTTTTGGATTTGGAATGTTCTCTGTGTCATGTGTCGGAGGTCTTCCAATCATGAAGCAGATTCGCGAAATCAAAATGGGAGTTTCATTCGTTATCGGTACCCCGGGACGATTACGAG
The DNA here is from genome assembly GCA_018061035.1 of Minisyncoccota bacterium. Taxonomy (GTDB): domain Bacteria; phylum Patescibacteriota; class Minisyncoccia; order Phycocordibacterales; family UBA9973; genus UBA9973. The sequence goes on from JAGOUX010000002.1 coordinate 98,015, forward strand.
ACCTTATCGAGAAGAAAGTTCTCGATCTTGCTACCTGTCAGTCTGTTGTCCTCGACGAAGCAGACAGAATGCTTGATATGGGATTCCGAGATGACATGACCTATATTCTAGGGAAGTGTAATGCTGATCGCCAGACTCTATTTTTCTCTGCGACACTTTCTCCTGAAATAAAGAAGATGACCGCTGAATACCTCAAGGACCCTGTATTTATATCTGTGGTTTCTGGCGAGACTGCAAAGAGCATTGATCAAGATGTAGTCCGCTACAAGACCAATGATGAGCGCATCGATCGCTTGCACGAGATCCTCAAGCAGGATGGCTCTGACAAGGTGCTTATTTTCCGCGAAATGAAACACGCAGTTGATACTCTGACCAAAGACCTTTCTAAATTCGGTTTTAAGGTCGGCTGTATTCATGGTGACAAGCGTAGCCGTGAGCGTATCCGAACTCTTGATCTATTCAAACAGGATAAGATAAATATCTTGATAGCTACCGACGTAGCAGCTCGAGGACTCGATATTCCAGATGTGACCCACGTGATCAACTACGACGTACCTCAGACCTACGATACATATGTGCACCGCATTGGCCGAACCGGCCGTGCAGGCAAGAAGGGAACAGCTCTTACTTTCGTACCGGCTTAATTAGCTGTTAATAACTCAATTTGCTAGGTACGTACTTGGGTGTACAATACTTAGTATTATTCGTTTTAATTTAATTCTAAATTTATGGGGTTTGAAACACCGAAAGACAGAAGCAAAGAACAGTTCGAATTAGCAGGTGACTTAGATGAACTTATGTTAAAAAACGGTGTTGAGGTTGTAGAGGCAGCGATTCGCTATATGGCTGTAAATACTCGACAGACACTACTTAGAGCAATAGAAATGGCTGAGAGAACTTCTCCAGGAGCAACGAAAATTGAGAACCCATTGAACTAACAAAAAAGACCCGCATATTGTGGGTCTTTTTTGTTTAGTATTTATTTAGCTTGGATGAGTCCATCTTTGAGGAGATAGGCAAAAAGGAACAGCTCCCACTTTTGTGCCGGCTTGGTGGTAGAATTAAAATATGTCAAAAATAACTTATACTATTGTTGGATTTTTAGGAGGAATTATCCTGCCGTTTTTTTTGTTGTTTTTTCTATTAGATTTATTTATTCACTCGATTACACTCTATTTATTTGTAGTATTTATATTTGGAATAATAATTTTATCTTTCCTAAGTATAGAGGATCCAGAAGATAGGATGATGAAAATTAGTTTTTACACAGCATCTTTTATTCTTGGAGTGCTTGCTTGTTTTGTGATATTTGGTTTACTCGGGGGTTTTAATCTTGGGTAGATCTGTTTGATTGATACAGCAAAACTACTAGCTAAGAAGGGAGCAGCTCCGACTTTTGTGCCTGCGTAAACTTTTGTTATACTGTCTCCATGAAAACGGCTTGGATATTTCCTGGTGGCTCGGCGAGAGCTGTCTATACCGCTGGTGTAATATATGCTCTAAGTGAGATGAATCTACCAAAACCAGATATTATAATCGGCTGCTCTGGTAGTGGACCTACTAGTCTTTGTTATCTTTCTAGTCAAAGAGAGATAATCAAAAATGTTTGGTGTGAGTCTTTATCAGACGGAAACTTCCTAAGTTTTAAAAGGTTTTGGAGGATAATGGATATAAACTATCTTGTTGATTTCTTGCTTAAGAAGAAGTTCACATTAAATGTAAAAGGCATCAAAGACTCTACTATAACAGCATACATGCCTGTTACTGATTCACTAACTGGTGAAATTAAGTATTTCTCGAATAAAATGGACATAGATATATTGGAAGTAGCAAGAGCATCTGTGTCTGTTCCTTTTTGGACTAATTTATTTTCTACCAGAGGTGTATCGATAAATGGTAGGTACTATTCTGATTGTCCTCCCGCTGCGAGGTTTCAATTGCACACAAAAAAGGCTATCTCAGAAGGAGCAACTCGAGTTATTGTATTCGATAATTGGCATGGAGAAGACAACCCAAGTGGTTACTTTTTCTCTAAGCTTTTCATTCGGTTTATGAAGAATAGGAAATTCCGTGAACGTCAGATGGAGTATTTTAAGGAAATAAATTCATTTGAGGAGCCAAAAGACATAAATTTTCACATCTTCAGTCCAATACGCAAATTGGCAATGAGTCGCTGGAATGATGATGGTGGTAACGCAAAAAAGGTATTCGATCGAGGGTATAATGAAACTATTAACAACAAGAAATTACTCGAAATCTATAAATAGGTATGGAAAATAAAGAAGAAATACTTAAAAGAATCAGGATACTTAAAATAGTTCACCTCACAATATTTCTTCTGTTTATTCCTGCCACAATTTCACTTATTTTTCCTTCACAATTAACATTATATTTTGCTACCGCAATTTTATTTGTTGCTGCAACCCAAGTTGCTTATAAAGGCAAGTGTCATTTGACTCTCGAGGATAAAAAACTAAGAGAAAAAATAGGGGAGAAGATCGCCGACAATCAATTCGTAATAGAGACGTTAAGGAAATACTGCCACGTTAATATTTCAAGACAAGGCGTTACTTTCGTTCTGTCTCTTATATTTATTGGTGCTGGTGTCTATATGGTAAATTATTTCTTTGAGGTTTTTTACCGAATTCTTTAATAACAAACCTTACTTTCTCATTATTTTGACTGGTGCTATACTTTGCTAATGAAAAATCTACAGAATATTGTTCTAGCAACAGTGCTTGTGGGTCTGGTTTCACTAGTCGGCTATATTGTATTAAATAAAAAAGACACAAAGCCTATCAATGAAATGCCTGTGGTTGAAGCTGAGTTTTCGACTCCTGCAGGGAGCACTACTGCGACCACCACAACGGATTTGAAAACATACACGAATACTCAGCATGGATTCGAATTAAAATATCCCTTGGACTGGGTTCCGTCCGTGTCTGATTCAGGACTTATATTATTTGAAGCGAAATGTTCTGAGTGTGACCCGCCAGCAATTTCGGTGACAGCGTTCGAAAAATATAGAAATCTAACATTAAAACAGATTGAGGAAAAGTATCAAGGCGTTGCCTTCCCAGACAGTCAGTGTAAAATTTTTGATTTTTTTGGTATCTCTGCCGAGAAGTGTCTAGCGGTTGCTGATTCTATGTATCCAGGAACACCCGAGATATTTTTCTTCTATAAAGGTGTGCCATTTGTAATTACCGACGAAATGGATAATGATGACTCTCATCAAATTCTTTCAACTTTTAAATTCACAAATAATGTCGGTACATATATTTACTACAGTAAGCAGGGATTTAGTATTGAATTACCAAGGGGATTTACACCGACGGAGTATCAAGCAGAAGGGGGTCCAGCAATTCAAATTTCTTTGCCGGTTGGAGGTCTTGCCTATGTGACCAATCCATCTTTTTGGGAGAAAAATAATATTTCAAGCTATACTTTTGTGAAAGAGCAAAAATTTGGCAATAATATTTTCAAGGTTTATCTTTTTGGGTCTGATCCTGTGTATTGGCTTACAGTCGGCGGAGTAGGGTATGAATTCTCTGCTCAGCAAATTGATAAAGCTAAATTAGAAAACCTCCTTCAAGCCTTCACATTGCCCATAAAGGTCCAATTTTCTAATCTTGCCCCTTGGAGTTACTCAGAAGCAAATGACTGGAGTCTGGCAGAAATGGATCAAAGTTTGCTCCAGTCCTTTTCTAAAGGGAAAATTGTTACTATGGTTAAAACTTTCAATGGAGATAGCGATATTGCCGGTCCTGACGTCAACCAATGGCTCACTGAACAGCGCGCTGATTTAATCAAATTAGAAAATTCTGTCAAAAAGTCATTAGATGAGAACGGTTGGAAGCTTACAACAGGACCGACAGAAGGAGGTTTCTATCACGACTATTTGTATGTCAAAAATGGTAAACCTCTTGTGTATAGTACTGGGAAGCGGGATGCAGTCACTGGCGGTATGTATGTCAAAATTCAATTCCAAGAATAATATTAAAAGCCTCCATATGGAGGCTTTTTGAATGTTTGACTATTTCTCAGGTCAGCGTAAAATTATATTGTTATTAATTAATTTAAACATACTATGCCAATAGAAAGACCCAGCGATAGCGCAAATAACACAGAACAGGTTTTAAGAGATAGACTAAGGGAGTTAAGAG
>JAGOUX010000012.1 GCA_018061035.1 Minisyncoccota bacterium
AAAATTAGAAGGCTGTGTTCGCCACATCTCGGTGCATGCTGCTGGTGTTGTCATCGCACCTAAGCCTCTCTCTGAATACACACCGACACAGCTCGACCCTAAGGGAGGCAAGATAATAACTCAATACGATATGTACAGTATCGAAGAAGCAGGCTTGCTCAAGTTCGACTTCCTCGGTATTCGCAACCTGGCCATCCTAGCCGATGCAGTGCGCCTGGTGAAGATGTTCTACAATATAGATATAGACATAGAAGCTATTCCACTAGACGACAAGAAGACATTCCGACTTCTGGCTACAGGCCAAACCGAAGGTTTATTTCAATTGAATGGTTCTGGTATGACCAGATACCTCAAGGAGCTTAAGCCAACTACCATCCATGATATCAACGCTATGGTGGCTCTGTATCGTCCGGGTCCGATGGAATCCATACCGGAATACATCAAACGCAAACACAATCCTCATCTCGTAAAATATCTCGATCCTCGCATGAAAAAATATCTCGGCGACTCTTTCGGATTGATCGTATACCAAGACGACCTTCTCCTCTCTTCAATCGAGCTAGCGGGATACAACTGGGAAGAAGCCGACAAATTCCGTAAGGCAGTTGGTAAGAAAATTCCGGCAGAAATGGCTGCTCAACACGATAAACTCACCAAAGGTATCATTGCCAATGGTCAAACACCACAATTCGCAGAAAAACTCTGGAAATTATTCGAACCTTTCCAAGCATACGGATTCGGTAAAGCTCATGCTGCATCGTATGGAAAAGTAGCCTATCAAACTGCATATATGAAGGCCAACTATCCAGTAGAATATATGAGTGCCATCCTCACAGCAGAATCCGGCGACGTAGAACAAGTCGCCATCATCATCGATGAATGCAAGAAGATGAATATTCCCGTACTTCCTCCAGATATTAATGAAAGCTTCGGCGGATTCACCTGCCTTCCTGAAGAAAAAGATACTGTCATAAGTGAGAACAATCCGAGCAAGAAGATTCGCTTCGGCTTCTATACTATCAAGAACCTCGGTACTGATATCGGAGACGCGATCATCGCCGAGCGTAAGAAAAATGGTAAATTCACCTCGGTCACAAATTTTCTCGACCGCATCAAGCACAAAAACCTCAATAAAAAATCGATGGATGCTCTTATCAAATCGGGATCTATGGATGAATGGGGTGATCGCGGAGTCTTGCTCGCCAATATGGAAGCAATGCTTGAATACAATCATGAGGGTTCTAAACAAAATGAAAATCAGATATCCCTATTTGGAGGTGCAAGCCTAACTGCTTCTCCAGAATTCAAAATGCAGGATGGCGAGCCAGCCTCAAAATCAGACAGACTGCTATGGGAAAAAGAACTTCTAGGATTATATATCTCCGGACATCCGCTCGATAGATTGCGCGAAAAGCTGGAGAGCCGACCACTCAATATCAAAAAATTAAAAGCTGAAACAGGCAACGGCGTGTCGGTGACATTGGCTGGTATCATCGAGGCGGTTCGTCAGGTTGTCACCAAGAAAAATGAACGTATGGCATTCCTTAAAATTGCCGATCTTACCGACTCTATCGAAGTAGTCGCCTTCCCTTCTACATTCAAGGATATGGTAGATATTCTTGTCGTTGAGAAATGCGTTGCCTTCTCGGGAAAAGTTTCCAACAAAAACGGTGAGAAAAGTATTATAATAGAGGCAGTAAAAGAGATTTAATTATTAGCTTAATTTTCAATATATGCGACAAGAAAACTTTCACCCAAACACGGAACCTGAGCAGATTGGTCTTGATTTAAGGACTGACGAGCAAGCTCTTGCTGATGCTCGCACAAAAAAAATTGAAGAGCTCTCTCCTAGAGAGATGCGACTGCTCGCAGTAGCAAATAGCATCGAAGATCACGAAGACGAGAAAGGCACCATCGGAGGCCAAAATATACACTAGTTATACAAAGTCATAGCTTTGTCTCGACTTTCGGTGAAAATGCACTCTACTGCATCGGCTACTTTCTTAGAAAGCTTTTTGATTATTTCTAGTTCTGGCTTCTTAAATTCACCGAGCAAAAATTTAAGTACATCTTTTTCACCGTGAACTTTTTTGAGTTTACCATTTGCTGTTGCTGGTGTAATTCCTATCCTGATGCGGACAAATGCTTCGGACTTTACAGATTTAATTATTGAGCCCACTCCGTTGTGTCCACCGCTCGAGCGGTTGTAAGAAATTTTAATTTTACCGAGAGGCAGATCAATATCATCATAGATCACTATCAAATTATCCAAATCTTTTTTATTTTTAACAAATTTAACTACATCTTTACCGGAATTGTTCATAAAAGTATCCGGAGTGAGAAATTTTATTTTCTGGTCTTCTAGTTTTGTTTCTATTAGGTCTACCAAAATACGCCCTGCATTGTGGCGTGTCTTTTCGTATTCTTCTCCGGGGTTTCCTAAACCAACAACTAATTTCATATCGTTAGATATAGGAAATTTTTGAATTTCCGTACCTGATATTAACTTTAATAATCAAATCAACCATATTAATAATTTAACATTTATAAATCCAATTAACCATATAATCTCTAACGGGATTCATTACACAATATATGTATATTGATTGTCAATGATATTCTATGCTATTATTGTCCTATGGAATCAACAAATATCGAAACAAAGTCACGAGCTCAATCCTTGTGGGAGCTTCTACGTTTTGCACTTATTGCACTTGCAGTAGTCATACCTGTACGCATTTTAGTGGCACAACCATTCATAGTATCGGGCTCATCCATGGTGCCCACATTCGCAAACAAGAACTATCTTATAATCAATGAACTCTCCTATCGTCTCGGCGACCCCGAGAGATTCGACGTTGTTGTTTTTCGTTATCCTGGAGATACTTCAAAATTTTTCATTAAAAGAGTTATCGGCCTACCAAATGAAACGGTTGATATTAAAGGTAATGTAGTAACGATCACAAACAATGAACATCCAGATGGAATTATTCTAGACCAGCCATATGTAAAGAATGCAGGTAATGATTTACCAAAGCGCTACGTAATGAAGGATTCAGAATACTTTGTCATGGGAGATAACAGATCTGGGAGTTCAGATTCGAGAGCTTGGGGACCTGTACCTAGAAATCTAATGATTGGTAAACCACTCGTGAGATTGTTTCCACTAAGTCAGATAGATATGTTGCCAGGAGATTACAAAAAACCATTGGAAAAATAAATAAAATATATGAATAAAATAAAACCAATTAAGAAAAATAAAGAAGTTAAGAATAAAAATCGCGATCTCTCTACTCCAAAAGGAATGAGAGATATAGCCAATGAGGAATATTACAACTTTCAAGGATTTTTTGAGAAAGCTCAAGAAGTAGCGGTGTATTATGGATTCAAGCCGATAGAAACCCCTATCATGGAGCATGAAGAAATATTCACTTCTACTATTGGAGAAGGTACAGATATCGTAGACAAAGAAATGTATTCTCTTAAAACAAAAGGTGGCGACCATCTTGCCCTTCGCCCTGAACACACTGCTCCCCTCATGCGCGCATATATCGAGCGTGGCATGCAAAATATGCCTCAGCCGGTAATGTTTTATCAATACGGACCAATATTTCGCCACGACAAACCACAACGAGGACGATATCGACAGTTTTATCAGTTTGATATCGATTCGCTTGGAAGTGACAAAAGTATCATGGATGCGCTAGTAATCAAAGTAGGAATGACCATACTCGAAGAAGCTGGTGCAAAGAATCTATCGGTAGATATAAACTCTATTGGTGACAAAGAATGCAGGAATGGCTATGTACGTGAACTTGTAAATTATTACAAGAAAAATGCTAGTGCCCTCCCCCCTATCGATCGCGAAAGACTAAAGACCAACCCTCTTCGCATACTCGATTCAAAAGAAGAGAAGACTAAAGAGATAAATGTAGGCGCGCCTGATGCAATCAGTTTCCTTTGCGCTTCTTGCAAAAAGCACTTCAAAGAAGTCCTCGAGTATCTCGAAGAAATGAACATACCTTACAATATCAACAAGAACCTTGTTCGGGGTCTCTCGTATTACACTCGAACTGTTTTTGAAATATATAGCGAAAGTACAGACGAAGAATCTGGAGCGGTAGTTCCAATGCAAGTTGCTTCCGGAGGACGATATGATTATTTGGCAAAACAAATGGGTGGCAAAAAAGATGTGCCTGCAGTAGGATTTTCTATTGGGGTGGATCGAGTTGTCGAATCTTCTTGGTACAAAAAACTCTCACCACGAATCCTAAAGAAGCCGAAGATCTACTTCATCCAGCTCGGCAATGAAGCGAAGCTAAAGAGTTTGAACATCATAGAGATTTTACGCAAAGCACATGTACCGATAGCTCAATCATTGTCCAAAGATAGTCTCGGTTCTCAGCTAGCAGTAGCTGAAAAGCTAGCTATACCTTACGCACTTATCTTTGGCGTAAAGGAAGCAATCGACAACACCGTAATAGTGAGAGATATGTCAAGCCGATCACAAGAAACTGTTAAGCTCTCCAAGCTTTTGGAGTACTTAAAAGAACTTAAATAATTTACCGATGAAAACGAAAGCAATCGTTCAGACACCAGAAAAAGTACTCCGGAAAAAAGCTCCAGAGGTACTAATTGCTGATATTACAACTCCAAAAATTAAAAAAATCTTACGTGAAATGTCTGCATCTCTTCTTGAACAAAATGATGGTGTAGCCATAGCTGCACCTCAGATAGGATACTCGCTCCGAATATTTGTAGTCTCAGGGAAAATATTCGACGATGGTTACGCAGAGCGAAGAGAAGCGAGAATAAAAAATAAAAGAGATGGTACTCCATTAGAGAGTTCTCCTGCACCAGCACCGACAAGTGAACGAAGCAAGGACATGGTCTTCATAAATCCGAAGATATCCAAACTCTCACGAGAAAAAGAATGGGTGCCTGAAGGGTGTCTTTCGGTAAGATGGCTGTACGGCAAAACTTATCGCTCAATCAAAGCTACGGTCACAGCCTACGATGAGAATGGCAAAAAGTTCACCCGCGGAGCCTCTGGATTACTTGCTCAGATATTCCAACACGAAACTGACCATCTAAATGGTATCCTCTTTATCGACCACGCCAAAGATGTCAAAGAAGAAATGCCTCAGAAATAGTTATAAAGTAATAAGTTGAAAGTTATAAAGTGAATACAAATCTAAATTTTATATTTTGGGGAACACCCGATGTCGCTAGTGAAACACTGGAAATTCTTAAAATGAATGGCTATGTACCGTCATTGATAGTTACTTCACCTGACAAACCTCAGGGTCGCAAGATGCTACTTACTCCTCCACCTGCGAAAGTTTGGGCAGAAGCAAATAATATCCCCTTCATCCAACCAGAAAATCTATCTCGTGAAGGACTGTCCTTCACGGATGATTTGGATTTATTTATTGTCGCTGCTTATGGAAAAATAATTCCTGAAGATATTTTAAATATACCCAAATTAGGCTCCATCAACGTGCATTACTCCTTACTGCCAAAATATCGTGGAGCTTCCCCTGTCGAATCTGCAATACTAAATGGGGACACAATCACAGGAGTATCTATCCAAAAAATGGTCTACAAAATGGATGCTGGAGATGTGATAGCTTCACTTGAAACAAATATTAATCCCGCAGAAACTGCCCCAGAACTAAGAAAAAGATTGATCGCTCTCGGTGGAGAACTTTTAGTGAAAATATTGCCTGACTTCACTGAAGGCAAAATTGCCCCAATTACCCAAAATGAAACACTGGCAACAAACTGCCACAAAATTAAAAAAGAAGACGGTCTACTAGATCTCACAGCACCAGGCGAAATTAATTACCGTAAATATCGAGCCTATTCTCACTGGCCAAGAGTTTTCATCTTTGACGAGAATAAAAAAAGGATAATCATCACCAAAGCTAAACTCGAAAAAGGCGAATTTGTAATTGAAAAATTCATCCCTGAGGGAGGCAAGGAGCAGGAATACAAAACTAGTATTTAGAAGTAAAAGGATTTCTCTTGGATAAGCCTTTCATCATTTTCTTGACACTCGAGGCGCCACGCTTGAAAAGAGTCTGTTTACGGTCTTTATTCTTACTTATCTCCTGGAAAAGACTTTCTTTTACTGCATCGATGGCGGTAAATGCGTCTTGTTCATCGCTACTTGTATAAAATTCCTTACCATCGATTCTGATGTGACAGTCAGCATGAAAAACTTCTCCGCCCTTGTGATGATTGGTCGATCGACTCACTTCGAAATTAGCCCGCGCCTCCCCTCCATTTGCTTCAATATTTGTGATCAGCTTTTCTAAACTTGTACCCTTCTTCTCAACATATTCGCGAACCTTCTCGACATTGTCTATGTTCTTACATTGAATATTTATTTGCATATCTACATTATACCAATAAATACCCTAGCTACAAACTAATTGTTTTTGGTTATTCTGCGCTCGAGCCAGATTTGGATAAACATCAATATCAATGCCACCACCAATACAAAGCCTATTGT
>JAGOUX010000008.1 GCA_018061035.1 Minisyncoccota bacterium
TTCTCGACATTGTCTATGTTCTTACATTGAATATTTATTTGCATATCTACATTATACCAATAAATACCCTAGCTACAAACTAATTATTTTTGGTTATTCTGCGCTCGAGCCAGATTTGGATAAACATCAATATCAATGCCACCACCAATACAAAGCCTATTGTAATATAGATATTTTCAAAGGTAGTCGCTAGATATGTAAAGCCTAGGCCAGAAACAAAACCTATGCCCACTACCGCTACCAACCACAAAGACACAGCGATAGCTTCGTAGCACAGAAACTTGATAAAATTAATCTTTTTCTTGCTGACATACATAATCAATATGACACGACTCGCCAGCATAAAATTTGCCAGCAAAAGTGCAATAAAATCACTACCTCGACTGATACGCCGAACTGCCTCGGTTATCATAGAAACTGTACCATTTGTATATCTGTGACTAAAAAATCTATCAGCGATATCGGTACGGCCTAAAACAAACCACAATATATCCGAGGAATATGTACCCAAAAAACTCACAATCACAAAGGGTGTAAATGGAAACAATCCTTGTGCGGCCAAAAACGAGAGAGAAATCATGACTACTTCACCACCAAAAGCAGCACCGACAAATATTATCAGGTACTGTATGGCATGGTGATTTTCTATTAGAAGTCTGAGCCAATCAATAAAAGCCATCCCAGTACTAAAATTTTAAGTTGTTAATAACCGTAATCATATTTACTGCACCGTGAAATTTAGTACAGGGCAGGTACTCTAATTTTACCTTATTTTGATGTAAGCGTATAGCGGTCGAGTATAGCTTCGAACATAAGTGGAGCAACTATTGTCGCATCAGATTCGATCACGAACATAGGAGTATGCTTGGTGAGCTTGTCCCAGGTGATTTTTTCATTTGGAGTAGCTCCGGAATATGAACCATAGGAAGTAGTAGAATCAGAAATCTGGCAGAAGTATCCCCATGGGCGAACTTCTTTCTTGAGGTCATACTTAATAGAAGGCACAACGCATATTGGGAAGTCTCCAGAAATTCCTCCACCAATTTGGAAGAATCCAAGGCCAGGACCATCCTTTGAAAGCACTTCATACTGATCATAAAGCTCCATCATATATTCCACTCCGCTCTTCATTACTGAAGCCTGTATCTCACCCGCCTTGCAATAACCAGCAAAAATGTTTCCGAGAGTAGAATCTTCCCAACCAGGCACAACGATAGGCAGATTCTTTTCAGCTGCAGCCAAAAGCCAGCAATGTTCTGGATTGCCTTCGTATTTATCTTTTAGCTCGCCAGAGAGGAGAAGCTTGTAGAAATATTGATGCGGGAAATATCGCTCGCCTTTCGCCTGCGCATCTTTCCACAATTTCAATATCATAGGCTCAACTACTCGAAAAGCTTCTTCTTCAGGAATAGATGTGTCGGTCACTCGGCGCTCGCCTCGGTCTAATATTTTCTCATCATCTTCTTTGGTGAAGTATCTATAGTCTGGATAATCCTTGTAGTGTGTGTGGGCTACTAATCTAAAAACTGATTCCTCGAGGTTTGCTCCAGTACAAGATATTGCATGGACCTTGCCTTCGCGGATCATAGCCGCCAAAGTCACTCCCATCTGGGCAGAAGACATAGCTCCACCCATGGCTACCAGCATCTTGCCTCCGCCATCTAAGTGCTCCTTGAAAGCGATAGTTGCGTCCTTCATAGCACGGGCGTTGAAGTTATGGAAAAGCTTCTGAAACAGTCCTAATATTGAAATTTGATTATTCATATATATATTATTAGGCAAATAAGCTTAAAATGCAATGTTCACGGGCTAGGTTGCCTTTTTGACCTAAATATGCGATACTAGCCGTATGAATTTAGTAGCCCAATTTCTGCCATACGCGCAGATAATCCTTTCAGTAGTATTGATCCTATCCATATTGCTCCAGCAGGCAACCTCAGAATCAGGAGGTGCTCTAGGCGCTGGCGGAGGAGGATCATTCCATCACACCCGAAGAGGCTTTGAGAAGTTTCTCTTTTTCTTGTCTATAATTTGTGCAATTCTTTTTGCTTTATCTTGCTTGATTGCTATAATTATAAGGTAAGCAAAAGCTGCCTTTGTTTTTAATTGTCTTTAAACTACTCTAAATTCTAAAATACATAATATCGTGTATCTACTAAATAATGCGTAATTTTAAATTGCCTAAAAAATCAGAAATAAACAGAGTCTTTGCATATTTTTCAAAACGAGAATGGGCTATTTTTGTATCTCTTTTGTTTGTGTTAATTTTGAGCACCTTATTGATATTGAGTAAATTAAACAGATCATTTATGGTCAGCGTGCCTATGAAGGGGGGTGAAGTTTCAGAAGGTATCATCGGTACTCCCCGCTTTATAAATCCAGTTTTGGCATTTTCTGATGCAGATCGAGATATGGTATCGTTGGTTTATTCAGGCCTAATGAGAAAAAGTGCAGACGGAACCATAATTCCAGACCTTGCAGAAAGTTATGAGATCTCAAAGAACAATCTCACTTATACTTTCACCTTGAAAGAGAATCAATTCTTTCACGACAGCAGACCAATCACTGTGGATGACATAATTTTTACAATAACTCAGGTCAAAGATGTAGTTATTAAAAGTCCCTATAGATCAAATTGGGACGGAGTATCTGTAGAAAAAATTGATGACCGCACTATCGCTTTCAATCTCAAACAGCCATATTCAGTTTTCTTAGAAAACACCACACTAGGTATTTTACCTATGCATATATGGGATGGGGGTCCGATAGAGCTCAACAATGCCAACACTTCTCCAGTAGGTAGTGGTCCTTATAAAATTGAAAAAATCAACAAAGAAGCTACAGGGGTAATTAATAGTTATGAATTAAAGGAATGGGAAAAATTTAGCCTTGGTGAGCCATACATAAAGACTATCAAAACATTTTTTTATTCCAATGAAGAAGAGCTGATAAAAGCACTCGAAGACAAAAAAGTAGATCAGATTAGTGGTATCACTCCTCTATCAGCAGAAAATTTGAAGGAGGAAAACTTTCGAGTTGAATCAGCAGTATTACCTCGAATTTTTGGACTATTTTTTAATCAAAATCAAAACCAAGTTTTTCTAGACAAGACAGTAATCAAGGCAATCGATCAAGCAATCGACAAAGATCGCATCGTTAAAGAAATTCTTACTGGTTATGGCATAGCTATCAGCGATCCGATACCTCCTAGCATGGTTGCATATCAAAAACTAAGTAAACAAATAGAAACACCAAGAGAAGAAAAAATCAAAAAAGCCACTGAAATGCTCACCAAGGCTGGCTGGGTTAAAAATAAAGAAGGCTACTTGGAAAAGACGACCACTGATAGTAAAAAGAAAAAGACTACCGTTCCCCTAGAATTCTCAATCTCTACCGGAAATGCTCCAGAATTGGCAAAATCTGCAGAACTTATAAAAACAGATCTGGAAGCAATAGGAATGAGAGTGGATGTAAAAACTTTTGAAATCGGCAATCTCAATCAAAATGTCATTCGTCCCCGCAAGTATGATGCACTATTATTCGGCCAGATCATCAATCATGAATCAGATCTATACGCTTTCTGGCATTCCTCTCAGCGTAAAGATCCAGGATTGAATGTCGCGATGTATACAAATGCCAAAGTAGACAAACTACTCGAAGAAGCTTTTACTACCATTGATGATCAAACTCGAATTAAAAAATATACCGATTTCCAAATTGAGATAAGCAAAGACATGCCGGCAGTTTTCTTGTATAGTCCAAACTTTATTTATGTCGTATCAAATAACCTATCGGGACTCAATATAAGTCATATTAGCAACCCATCAGACAGATTCTTGAATGCTTACCAATGGTATACCAAGACTGACAATGTATGGAAAATATTTACCAAATCTAATTAAATAATCAACAACCAATAAACAAAATGATCAAAAAAACTCGACTCTCCTTCTCTTCACTCAGTATCGAAGACAAGAAAGAACAACCTAAAGAAACAAGAACTGAACATCACAAAACTGCACACCACAGAATTGGAGAACACAAGCATGGCACCCACAAAAAGCCAGCTAAAAGTTCTACTTATCAATACACCAAGAAAAGCTTCGGTCGTGGTGCTAGCTCACGTCCCTACCCGCAAAAGAGCCAATACAAAAACGCCGGTGCTGCCAAAATACTTCCACCAGAAGCAGGCGTAGTACGCATAATCCCATTGGGTGGAGTAGAAGAAATTGGAAAGAACATGACTGCCATCGAAATCGGTGATGATATCATCGTAATAGATGCCGGAATGCATTTCTCAAACGAAGAAACTCCAGGAGTAGATTATGTTATACCGAACACAACCTACCTCGAAGAGCGCAAAGATAAAATCCGGGCTCTTTTCGTAACTCACGGACACTTAGATCACATAGGAGGAGTACCATTGGTACTTTCTCGTATCGGTAATCCCCCAGTATATTCTCGAAATCTATCTATCCTTATGATGCGCAAACGTCAGGCTGAATTTCCTCAGCTATCTGCGATGAAAGAAAACATAGTCGAGAAAGACAGCACTGTCATGTGCGGTAATATCAAAGTTAGATTCTTTGGAGTTACTCATACTATACCCGACTCTATGGGTATAATAATCGAAACACCTCATGGCTGGGTAGTAACACCAGGTGACTACAAACTCGATCAAGTAGATGGCTATGTCAGCGAAGCTGAAGAAAAAGAATACGCTATCTTCGACAAAGCAAAGGTATTATGTCTTCTTACCGACTCTACCAACATAGAGAACGAAGGTTATTCTCTACCTGAAATCAAAGTTCACCAAGGTCTAGAAAACCTAATCAAGAAAATAAATGGCCGTATTATTATTGCTGCATTCGCTTCCCACATCACTCGTTTGGCACAAGTAGTAAAAAGTGCAGAAGCCCTAGGTAAAAAAATAGTTCTAGATGGACGTTCGATGAAAACCAACATCGAAGTAGCTATTGAAGCTGAATACTTCCAGCCCAAGAAAGGCACAATAATTCCAATCGAAGATATAAACAATTATCCTCCGAATAAAATTGTAATTTTGATGACTGGAGCTCAAGGAGAAGAATTCGCTTCACTAAATCGCGCTGCCAACAAAACTCACACTAAATTCTCCCTACAAAAGGGCGATACTATCGTCCTCTCGGCATCGATCATTCCAGGTAATGAACGAGCTATTGAGAAAATGAAGGATGGACTTGCACGCCAAGGAGTAAAAATCATTGGCTATCGTACCCCTGGAGAAGATTATGTTCATGCTACAGGACACGGCAACAAAGAAGATGTAAAATGGCTTCACCGCAAAACACATCCTAAATTCTTTATCCCGATTCATGGTAATCATTACAGACTTCAACTTCACAAAGACCTTGCAATGGATCTAGGTATGTCTGAAGAAAATATCGTTGTTCCAGATAACGGTACAATCATAGAAATATCTCCAGATGGTGAAAAAATATCTGTCCGAAAAGAAAAAGCTCCATCAGGTATAATGATGGTAGATGGTGTATCTGTAGGAGACACTCAAGATGTGGTTATTCGAGATCGCAAAATGTTAGCAGAAGACGGAATGTTTGTTATTATCACTCTTGTCGACCAAAAGACAGGTAAACTCAAAAAATCTCCTGACCTAATTTCACGAGGTTTCGTATATCTAAAAGAAAACCAAGAACTTCTTCGTCAGGTACGCATAATGATAAAAACAGGCGTAGAGAGTGCTACCGCCAAGAATCCAAATGCGGATCTAGATCAAATAAAATCTGGCCTCGGTGAAACAGTATCGAAATTCTTGTATCAAAAAACAGCGAAACGTCCGCTTGTTATCCCTGTGATCTTAAGCGTTTAAAATGAAACACAACAGAAAAATAATCTATCTCGTTGGATTCTTATTCTCACTACCGATTGCGATAATTTCGTATATCAATTCGAGTTTTATGGCCTCATTTGTTAGTGAGAAATGGGTAGGAATTATTTACACCCTAGCTTCAATAACTTCGATACTCGCACTTGTTCTAGCACCTGCTATTTTCAAGAAAATTGGTGGCTATAAGTTTCTACTCGTAGCCACATTGCTCGATGCCTTAGGATTATTGGCATTTTCTTTTGTTAATAATACTTATTTAGCAATAATATTATTTGTGCTGGGATTAGCATTGAATACTCTGATAATATTCACTTTGGATGAATTTCTAAAGATATTTTCAGAGAATAATGCCACTGGTAAAATACGAGGTGGTTATATTGCTATATGCAATATAGCTTGGATTATCTCTCAGCTTGCCCGAGGTACCATCCTAAGTGACTACTCACTACGGGATTTATATCTCCTATCATTTGTCATAATGCTGGTATTTTTATTTGTTTCTGCATTTAAATTTCGTACCTTGCCCGACCCTATATATGATCAAGAATCCGTATTCGTATACATGCGGAAATTCTTCCAAAATAGCAATCTGACTCGAGCATACATACTAAATACTCTACTTCAGTTCTTCTTTTCTTGGATGATAGTCTACACTCCTATATATCTCAGAGCTCACTTGGGTTTCGCTTGGTCTGAAATAGGATTAATATTTGCATTTATGCTTCTTCCATTAAGTATTGTGCCATTTCATTTGGGCAGATATGGTGACCATGTAGGCGAACGCAATCTACTCATGGCTGGATTTATGATTATTTCCCTATCTACTATCTCTATATTTTTTATATCTATTCATTCTATTATTGTCTGGGCGGGTATTTTATTTCTAACTCGCGTCGGCGCTGCCACAATAGAGGTGATGAATGATTCATATTTCTTTAAACATATAAAAAGCGAGAATGACGAATTTATTAGTGTCTATCGTAGCTCTGCACCACTTGCATACATCATCGGACCTATTGTAGCTTTTATCACATTTCTATTGGTACCAGAGTTTAATTACTTGTATCTTACTTTGGGCGTAATTATGGCCGTAGGAATATATATTTCCTCTGGCATAAAAATCCAAACAGCGAAATAATCTATTTTACTTTCGATTTTGGATAAATTTATTCTTATAAACTTTCTCCTTGTATGGTTTAAGACGTACTATCTTTACCTTTAGTCCCATTTTGGCAAGTTCGGTTTTAATATTTTTTACATACTCCACTTGATCGTAACCTAAAGCAATAATATCTGGACGCTCTTTTAGAATATGAGTCAGATGATTTCTAACTCCTCCTAGTATTACTCTATCTGCAAGTCCAGACTCTATCACAATTTTCATACGATCTGATTCAGGATGAATTGGGGTATATTTTTTGATTTTTCTAACATTTGAATCTCTAGCAATAGACACCACAAGGACACTTCCTGTCGCTAAACGTTTGGCCTGCCGAAAAAAGTTGATATGACCAGGATGCAATCCGTCGAAGGTCCCAAATACCATGATTTTCTTCATTATTTTACTTTTGGGTTGAGTCATAATCGATTTATTATACATCTTTTGATCACAATGTGGATAACTCATCCAAAATCAAGCCCAAAAAGGGAAACTTTTTGAGCAATTTTTGCAATTTTTTTTCTATCCTATTTTTAACATTTACTTGGTCAAAAATACCTTACCAACTAAGGCCCATAAAGTAGCCATATTGACGTTTTCTAGGAATGTTTTTCTTGCTATAAATCTACCCTAAATTGCTTGCGGGTATTTGACCAAGAAGAGTATAATATATGTCCTATGACAATAACCATCACAAAGAGAGACGGAACCAAAGTTCCATTTAACGCTGATAGAATCAATAAATCCATCGAGCGAGCCTGCCATGGAATTCAGGATCCAATCAGCAAGGTCATCCAGATCGCATCTGAGACCCAACTAACTCTTTATGATGGTATTACAACCGAAGAAATGGACGCAGCTACAATCAATGCCGCTCTTCAGAATGCTCAGTATGGAATGGAATTCGACAAAATTGCCACTCGCCTTCTACTCAAAGTAATTTACAAAAAAGTATGTGGTGATTTCGACAATGATGAATCTCATGTCCTTACTGCCGAAGAATTTGCAAAGATCCACAACGATCATTTCAAGGAATATGTTCTTGATGCAGTAGAACGAGGACTTCTCGACAAAAGAATGGCGACAACTTTCGACCTTGATGATCTTGGCTCCGCGCTAAAAGTAGAGAACGACGAGCTCTATAAGTATTCGGGACTTTCAACAATGCAGAACCGCTATCTCATGAAGAACGAGAAGCAGGCTCCGCTTGAAACTCCGCAATATTTCTGGATGCGTGTGGCGATGGGTATGTCTCTCACCGAAAAAGAGCCGAACGTTTGGGCAAAGAAATTTTATGAGAAAATGTCTAAGCTCGAATATCTCTCGGCAGGATCTTCTAATATCGGCGCAGGTACACCAAATCCAAAGCTTTCAAACTGTTTCTTGATGGAGATCCACGACGACATGGAGCACATCGGCAAGACTGTATCCGACGTTCTTTTGCTATCTAAAGCAACAGGTGGTATTGGTCTTTCTGTTACCAAACTTCGAGCCGAGGGTTCAGTTCTCAAATCCAACAACACTATTTCTTCTGGCCCAGTACCATTCATGCACATCATCGATTCTGCGGTTCGTGCAGTGCAAAGAGGAGGCAAGAAAAAGGGAGCATTGTGCTTCTATATGGAAAACTGGCATTTAAATTTCCAAGATTTCCTAGATCTCAAACAAAACAATGGAGACGATTACCGACGTACTCGAACTGCAAACACAGCTGTCTTTATTTCAGATGAGTTTATGAAGCGAGTACTTGAAGGCGCTGACTGGTACCTCTTTGACCCAAATGAAGTTAAAGATCTAAATGAGCTTGTGGGAAAAGATTTCTCAAAACGCTACAACGAATACGTAGAACTCGCGAAACAAGGCAAAATGAAGATGTGGAGCGTTATGCCTGCCCGCCAACAGTACAAAAATATCCTTGTATCACTTGAGACCACTTCTCACCCATGGCTAACTTGGAAGGATTCTATCAACATGCGTGCACTCAATAATAATACTGGTACTATTCACTGCTCAAACCTTTGCACCGAGGTTACTCTACCTACTGACCGCGATAATGTTGCAGTATGTAACTTAGTTTCTATCAACCTCGCAAAGCACATAATCAATGGCCAAGTGGATTGGCACAGACTCGAGGAATCAGTTCGACTAGCAACCCGTCAACTCGACAACCTCGTAGATATAAACAAATTACCTATCCCAGAAGCTATTCGTGCAGACAGCGAAAACAGAGCAGTCGGACTTGGACTCATGGGTTTTGCTGATTCTATCGAACAACTTGGTTATTCTTATGAAGACAAAGAGGCTTACGATTTCGCTGACCAGGTTTTTGAATTCATCTCTTATATGTCTATTGATGAGTCTGCGAATTTGGCTGAAGAGCGAGGTGCGTACAAAAATTTCAAAGGCTCAGGCTGGTCTAAGGGAGAAGTTCCACAAGATACACTCAAAAGACTCGAGGCCGACCGAGAGCGAGAGCTTACAGTCAAAAAAGAATCTGCAGGAATATTGCCAGCACTTGATTGGGATGCAGTTCGTGCCAAGGTGAAGAAAGGTATCCGCAATGCTACCCTCCTGGCTATCGCTCCGAACGCAAACATCGGCCTTGTTGCTGGTACAAGCCCTGGTATCGATCCACGATTCACTCAGATGTTTTCTCGTAATAAAATCTCTGGAAAATATCTAGAAGTAAATCCAAACATGATGGCAGCACTCAAAAAGGAGAACCTATGGGAAAAGACTCGCGAATCAATACTAGAAAACCATGGAGATATTGAATCTATCGCAGACATCCCAGAAAATCTAAAGAAGATATACAAGACTTCCTTCTCTGTTTCCCCTTACGCATATATCGAAGTCGCAGCTCGTGCTCAGAAATGGGTAGACATGGGTATCTCTCGAAATATGTACCTTGAGGTTCGTGACATCGATGAGATCATGAACATCTACACCACTGCATGGGACAAAGGACTAAAAACTACTTACTATTTGCATATGAAGCCTCGTCACTCAGCAGAACAATCCACCACGACTGTAAATAAAGCCGAAGCTCTCGGTAAAAGAGGATTCGCCGTACTACGAGATAAAGCACCAACTTCAGTCGAAACAAAACCAGAAGAAATTGTATCAAAACCCGCAACCCCAATTACAGCATCTACTCCTACCCTATCCAATGTTCAAGTCTCCCCAAGGGAGACAGTAATGGCACAAGCACCCCAGCAACCACAAATGAAAGTGCATTTGCCTGAAGATCCTCAAGATGCTCTTTTGTGTGAAAGCTGTCAATAAATTTTATTAATTATTAGTTAACTTAAAAAATATTATGATTCTAGGAAAACCGTCTCCAACTGATGTAAATCTTCACCCAATGAAATACAAGTGGGCATATGATTTATACAATCAAGCTGTTCGAAACAGCTGGTTCCCTCACGAAATTGCTCTTGGTGAAGATCTTTCAGACTGGAAAACAATGACCGAGGATGAACGCTTCGCTGTTCAGTTCTTGATGTCATTCTTCAACCCTGCAGAGCTTATAGTCAACCGAACTCTTGCTCTTGGAGTATATCCATATTTAAAATCCCCTGAATGCCATCTGTACCTAGCACGACAGATGTTTGAAGAAGCGAACCATTGTGTGGCTTTTGAATATGTACTTGAAACATTTCCACTAGATCGCGCTAAGGTATACAGCACTCACTTGGAACTGCCTTCTATGCAGGCCAAAGAAGCATTTATAGATCGGTTCCTAAGCCAAATGTCTGAGACTGCCCTAGACATGAATACAGTTGAAGGCAAAAAGGATTTTATCAGAAACCTTATTGCCTACAACATCGTCATGGAAGGTATCTGGTTCTATTCAGGATTCATGGTTGCTCTTTCTTTCCGACAGAGAAATCAGCTTCGAAACTTCGGCTCAATGATCAACTGGGTAATTCGAGACGAGTCTTTGCATTTGAAATTCGGAATCCAACTTGTTCACACTGTGCTCGAAGAAAATGGTGAGCTTCTTACTGCAGAATTCGCAGACGAAATCCGCAATATCATCATTGAAGGTGTAGGCCTCGAGGTGAACTACAACAAAGATATGTTCCCTAAGGGTATCTTGGGTCTCAATGCCGACTATGTAAATCAATACGTACAATATGTAGCAGATAGACGCCTAGAAGAGCTAGGACTTGAGCCTCATTTCAATGTTACCAACCCAGCAAAATGGATGAGTACGGCAACTGATGTTTTCGAACTTGTAAATTTCTTTGAAGCTCAAAATACTTCATACGAGGTAAATGCCAAAGGTACAAGTGAGAATAAAAAATCCGAGGAATAAAGTTGTTATTTGAGGGTCTTGCGCAGGAAATTAGAAAACACTAGTAGGTAATCCTACTAGTGTTTTCTTGATTGACGAGCAGTTCGCTGGTGAAGCTTCGCCAGACAGATTGCCCTCAAATAACAACTTTATTCTGATATCTACATCATCGCTAGGACCATCAAGAGTGCTCCAGCTAGAGCCAAATTCTTCTTGAAGTTGATCTCTTCACCCATGCGTGCCATAGGCTCAGATACGCTCCAGTATCGGTGCATCAAGAAAGAAGAAAGCACTAAGAATGCGATAAGAAGCCATAGTGACATCTCTACGCGAACCCAAAGAAGTACTCCTAGTCCTCCTACTAGCATCATAAGTCCAGTGATTATTACAGATTCTCGAGGCATCATCATCCCCTTACTCTTTGCATAACCAGTCATTCCGGCTAGACCAGTAAAATGCTTTATACCACTAAGTATAAAATATGCACCTACTAGCACTCTACCTACCATTAATAAATTATCCATATTTTTTTATACCGACGCGTATGGTCGGGTCCCGACTATACGTCGGATTAATTATTAATACTCACATTATAATTGCTTTTGTATAGATATGCCAACCAAAAGTGTGTTGTAATTTATACACAAAATAGAGCTAATTGCCCCAGGACCACTTGGGCTTTTCACCTTTCCAATAACAGATCAATATCAAGCCTACGGTCAATAAAATAAATCTGGGCATATAACCTGAAAATAGGTCATCCGTAGATTTGACATCAATATTCAATGTCTCAAAGTTTGCGATAATTGCTATGAAGTAAACTATGAATACCACCCAACCCTGCCACACCAAAGGCAAACCCCAGCCCCAGCCATAACGCTTGCGAGCAAACCAGTATTTTTTTGTTTTCTGTTCTTCTACCATATATCTATTATACTACTTCAAATAAGAGTCAAAATATATCGCATGGCAAGTATATCCTCCAGGATTCTTTTCAAGATAATCCTGATGATATTCTTCTGCAGGATAAAACATATTTAATGGTTCAAGTGTAGTTACAACAGGGTCCTTCCACCTTCTGGAATCATTCACGATCTTGATAAAATCTTCTCCTATTTGTCTCTCTTCTTCATTGCCATAAAATATTGCAGAGCGATATGAAGTACCACGATCATTACCCTGCTGATTTAAAGTTGTCGGATTGTGAATCTGAAAAAAGAAGTCTAGTAGCTTTTTGTAAGATGTCTCTGTGTCGTCATATTCTATCTCTACTGCCTCTGCATGGCCCTCGTGATTCATATATGTAGGATTCTCTACACTCCCACCTGTGTATCCAGTTGTCGTTGTGATCACCCCCAGCTGTTTACGAAGCAATTCTTCCAGCCCCCAAAAACATCCCCCTGCCAGTACTGCTTTTTTAGTCATATATATATTATACCGCGAATATTATTTTTCGTATTCAGTTATCTTCCCTGCTTCTATTTCTACCTTATCAGCTTTACGTAATTTTTTGATATATGACTTTGGCACAGTTTCAAAATGTTTAATATTATCTAGCTCTTCATCAATACCCCACAAATCTCCATCAAGAGTCGCCCAATCATCTTGGAATGTATCTAGATTTAGCAACTCCGAATATGAGCGCAGTGTCTTTGTCCCATCATTCAAAAAGTACTCATGAAAATAGGACAAGGCAAGCTCCCGAAGTGTCTTATATATCGGTTCCCGATAGCGCAATACAGCGTGATTGGTCTTAGAAAGCGCCCCCCAATAACCCTCAATTTTAAAAGGTGCAATCACATGATCAAAGTCACTTTTGTGAGCCTTGAGAAGCATCAAATACGGCTTAAAACCATGCCTAGAGAGCATATAAGCCCCAAGGAGCGCGCCTTCCATACAGTGTGCATTATTTGCCCTCATAGTATAGATAGGGCTTTTTAAGGTTGCACCATTTGGCTCAAAATTAAACATTAGACCGTTCAAAAAATCTTGCACTTTAGCAGGTGTGTTTAGTTTTTGTATTAAAGCTATTTCTTTTTTAGTAAACAAATGATTATATGTATTTTATCTTCTTTATTATTGATTATACAATAGACAAATTATAAAATCCTAGAATCATATGCCCAATGAAGCAGTGCTTGCCTTTGGCGTGGCCTACAATGAATATCACCTGCTCTGCAATTATTCTTTATCTGTCCGATATGCCTACGGATAGCATTCCATCTTTTGATTTGTCTCATGTCCTCTATTTCCAGCCTGCGCCCCATGTAATATCTACAGTACCATTCAAACCATCCCCTGGGATCAACTTTAGAAATCCACCCATTCTTCTTCCAGACATCCAATGACTGACTTGCATTAACTCCAAAAAAATTCATTTTCGGATCACGCTTTTGTGTAGATAACTTTGCCTTTGTAAACCAATCTTTGGGATATTCTTTTTTGGCATCATTCATATATTTACCACCAAAGATGCCCAAAGATAGCATTTGTTTTGGTGTCAGATCAGGGCGAAATAGTGAATTGAAATTTTTACCTGCTGGCTCGGTGCGGTAATACACATAATTTTTCTGCATTTTGTTATTTACGGTGACTTTCTTTTTCATATAAAAATAATAACACAAAAGATTTACACTTTACTCTGTGGACAAAACAAAGAATAGAGGTATAATATGGGCTAACCAGTTCTTGGAGGTCCAAATGTCGAGGCTACGGCCCGTAAGGGCCTTCGTACTCCAATACACCCTAGGGTTATTCGGAGATGTGACGGATCTAATCAGTCCGCCAAGCGACAAGACGATCCGCATCTTGGCTACGCTCTTGCCAAGAGATCCCATCAACGAAAGCAATGCTCGCATGATGGAATTGAGTGGAAAAGAGCAGGGGGTGAGACAATGAACATCGCTCGCTTCCTTCACCAGAAATGGAGTAATTTCTGGTGCACTGTCTGGCAAATGCTGGGCGGGATCGGGTAAGATCACAAACCAAAGCGCGGCCCCTCGGGACCGCGCTTCACTATTTCTACTTAAATTTATTTCTTCTTAGCTTTCTTTGGCTTCTTCACATCCTTACGATATGCATTATTTCCCTTTCCCATATGAATTTGTGATTCACATCGCTTAAGTCTACTTGGCGCGATGCTACTAAATTAATTTGTTTGTAATAAAATTATTATATCACACCCTTATACTCTTTCACCTATTTGCTGTCTCCACATAGCGAAGTATAAACCTTTCATATCGAGAAGTGCCTGATGCGAGCCTTGTTCGCTGATCTTACCCTTCTCTAGCACGTAGATAGCATCAGCATGCATAATAGTAGAAAGTCGGTGAGCAATCATAATTGTAATATGCTTATTTGATTTAGAAACATCTCTTATAGTCTTGTTTATCTCTTCCTCAGTAATAGAATCAAGCGCAGACGTAGCTTCATCAAAGATGAGTAGGTTCGGCTTACGAAGAAGTGCTCGAGCTATAGACAATCTCTGCTTCTCTCCACCAGAAGTCTTCACTCCGCCTTCACCGATTACTGTATCTAGGCCCTTGCCTCCTCGTGCCAACAAGTTCTGACACTGAGCTTTGTTGAGGGCATCGAGACACTCTTCATCGGTAGCATTAGGAGCCACGAAAAGTAAATTCTCGCGAATAGTTCCGGCAAAGAGCTGAGTGTCTTGGGTTACAAAGCCTACCTGCTTACGCACTTCTTCCTTGCTGATCTCACCAAATGGAATATCGTTATAGCAGATTTCGCCTTTAGTTGGAGTATACAGCCCCACAAGAAGCTTTACCATAGATGTCTTGCCCGAGCCTGATGGACCGACAAAAGCAATAGTCTGCCCTGTAGATATCTTGTATGAGATATTTTCCAAAGCCAAATCCTTGCCGTCCTGATAACCGAAAGAAACATTATTGAATTCTAGATTGTCTATCTTGGCGACGCTCTTAGGAAAAGCCACTATCTTCTCCTTTGGGGTGCTCATAAGCTTCTCGAAGTTTGCGAGAGATGCCTGAGCTTCTCGATATGTACCGATCACATTGCCAAGCTCTTGCAATGGTCCGAATACGAAGAATGAATATATGAAGAGTGAGAAAAATTCTCCGAAAGTTATGATCCGAGCGAAAATAAGGTACAACATGAAAAACAGTATGCTCGTACGGATAAAATTTATCACCGTACCTTGGACAAACGAAAGACTTCTAAGATAGCGGAGCTTCTTGAGCTCGAGTTTGAGTATCTTGTCGGTTGTGGTATTGAGCCTTCCGATCTCTTGTCGCTCTAATCCCAAACTTTTCACTAGCTCGATATTACGAAGGGATTCTGTTGTCGATCCTGCCAGAGCCGTAGTCTCTGCCACAATAATGCTCTGAATATTTTTGATCTTTTTAGAAAGTAAAAAACTTAAGCCACCGATGATAGGAATAGTGGAGAAAAACGCTACCGACACGCCCCAGTAGATATTGGTCGCATATACGGCGACGAATATGAATCCGATCAATGATACGAATAGTATGTTCACTGTTGCTGCTATCAGCTTCTCAGTATCTTGGCGCACCTTCTGAAGCTTACCGAGCGTCTCTCCGCTTCGCTCATCTTCGAATATGCTATATGGTAAGGATAGCGTGTGAGAAACTCCATCCCGATACAAATCCGCACCCACGCGCTGAGATACACCATTCAGATAATAATCCTGAAAATTCTTAGCCACCCGAGAAACAAAAGCCACGCCGACAATAGCCAAAAGTAGCAGTGTAATACCGTGGAAAAACTCCGTCTTGGTATACAGATCTGCTTTTGTAGCATATCCATCTATAACAAAACGAAATATGTAGGGATCAAGCAAAGAGAATGTCTGGTTGATGGCCGCAAGAACAAGCGTTAGAGCGCACAGTTTCCAGTACTTTTTGAGGTAATGCAGGAATATTTTCATCCCGTACGAAATAGGACGCGCACGCTTACGCGGCGATTCCTATATTGTTACTAATAACTTTATTTTTGTATATCATAATATTATATTCCTTGCGTCCGCGATTTCGTTCGGGATTCATCCCTTTATTTAAGAGTTATGCTAGTTATTGCGATTGGAGTGAGAGGACGGTCACTTGAGTTTGTAGCTGTATTGTTTATCTTTGTGACAACATCTAGACCGGATGTAACCTTACCAAAAATTGTATACAGCGCAGGCAATGGATAATCGGCTGCCATAATAAAAAACTGTGAGCCATTGGTATTAGGACCGCTATTAGCCATAGCTACAATTCCCTTTTTATATCCAATTTTTGTATACAAATCACTCTGAGGCAAGATTTCATCTGCGAACTTATACCCTGGTCCTCCTGTACCCCAATATGCAGACTTAGTATCATCTTTCGAAAGAGGATCACCAGTCTGATTCATGAAGTCTTTAATTACTCGATGAAACTTTACTCCATCATAGAATCCTTCCCCAGCGAGTTTGAGGAAATTAGCTACAGTCTTTGGAGCCTCCGTAGAAAAAAATTCGATTGTAATATCTCCTTCTGTTGTGTGCAATGTCGCGTTCATTTTTTTCTTTGAATCAGTTACGTTATTAATTTGACCTGGGTTATTTGTATTTATATCTATCTCACTTGGTACTACTTCTTCATTTGTATTTACTACATCATTTGCAGACATGGAATTTTCGTTGAGCTGACTTGTCTCTCCTCCGCTTCGATAAACAAAAAACCAAATACCCACTATAAACAATAAAAATACCAACACAAAAGACATATCTTGTTTCATATAAGACATTTTACCATTTTCTAGAGGTAAACTCAATTAGGATAATTTACTAGTACAATGGCCACATCTAGTCGCCAAAAGTGGTATCTCACTAAGACACTCCGGACATTTCTTGCTAGTAGGATCAGCTGGGGCACCCTTTTTCGACTTGGCAATTAGGACATTTATTGGCAAAACAACAAAGAAGTACACCACCGCCGCCACAATCAAAAATGAAATAACCGCGTTTAAGAAATCACCGTACATGAATGCTGAGCCATTAATAGTGAAAGTCAGCTTCGAGAAATCAGGGGCTTTCATTATTGCTGCGATAAAAGGGGTAATGAGGTCTTTGACCACAGCATTCACGAGCGATGTGAATGCGGCACCGACAACGACACCAACAGCTAAGTCTACAACATTCCCTCTCAGTATGAATTGCTTGAATCCGTTTATACTATTCTTAATCATATTAATCTTCTTTTTTGTAAAAATGAGCAGTCAGAACGATGGTAATAAGCGCAGCGAAAACTGTCAGCGAAAGCATTGGGAAAGATATATATCCTCCATAAACATTAATCAGTTGCTGATAGCATGACACTCCGGATGCGTCGCACGGAAGGGTTGAACCTTCACCGAAGTAATAAAAGAAATTCTGATAAACTGCGAAGATAAATCCAACTGACAAAAGAGGCAGTGTATACCTAACAACATGCCTATCCTTATTCCATATTGCTGCTCCAAAAATAAAGATCATTGGGAACATAAATATTCTCTGGTACCAACACAAATAGCACGGAAGAAATCCAACTATTTCTGAGTACACCAAAGAAAATAGTGCGGAAGTTAGAGAAATAAGAAAAGCCAGCGTTAGATAATGCTTATCAATAAATCCCAGAAAAGCATTCTTTTTTGGTCCTATGAATAGAAGGAACAAAGCCACTACAGTAAATAGCTGTAAAACTATAGCTCCAGCCCCCAATAACAGATTCAAATACTGTACATGCTCGGTATTCATAGTATTAATTTGTGGGTGTTAAATTTGGTAAAGCGCATCCCGACTTGAGAGCAAGCTCTGAAAGAGAAATCTCTCCATTTAATCTTGTACCATCTGCGAATTCCCAAGTTGGATAGCTTGAAACCTTTTTGTCTATACACATTTGAGTCTGAGCTGCGCCGTCTGCAGTCGAACACTCTACATAAGGTAAAAGCTTGGCCGAAGAGCCAAACATTTTCTTTTGAGCCTGACAATGAGAACACCAAAATGCACCATAAAATACTGCGCCTTTATCTTTGAGACATTGAGCTAAGCCATCATAAGCTCCATTGGCGGCAGGATTCGAAGAAGTGTCTCGCAGTAATATAGTTGCGATAACTCCCAAAATTAATAAAGCGATTACCGAAACGAATATTTTTATATTTGTATTCATATATTACTTAATTTCTAAATGATAAAGCTAAGGCCATACCTAGCAACCCTACATCTCGAACAAATGTAGATCCAAACTGTGAAGTTGTATATACACTCCAGACAACATCGAGAAGCATGAGCACTAGTAGCATAGCTGCAAAACGTCTGTAAAAATTGAAAATCAAAGCCAAGCCACACAATAAAAGTAGTATTCCATGACCAACAATTAAATATGTGAGCATATCGCCACTAGCGATTATTTTGGGAACAAAAGCTGTCCATTTCTCTGGAGAGGATATTTCACTTACACCGAAATAAATAACTACAAACGCCAAGAAATAACTTAACACATTTTCTCGATTAAATTTTGACATATGCCTATTATAGCACAGCCACTATTTTCGGCACAAAGACCAATAATCCAATAATTAAAGCAAATAAAGCAGCAGCCAAAACTGCCCCAGCGGCGACATCTTTGGTGTCTCTAGCATATGGGTGATATTCGGGTGAAGTTAGGTCGATATCTATCTCGATAGCAGTGTTTAATATTTCAGATATGATTACAAGTGCGATAGCAAGCACAATGGATATCCATTCAGAAATTGATATTGAGAAATATAAACCTAGTGATAGTACTACGATTATAGAAACAGCGTAGAAAAAAATGTGTCTGGTAGTTTTAATGAATATAAATATCCCCCGCCAGGCATTCTCAAACTTCTGGCTATATTTCAAATTCCTCCAGGATGTATTATCATCTGTGATTTTCATATTATTCAACTTTGATTATCCCGTGCATACCAGAAAGACGATGATTGCCTACTGAGCAATAATACTCAAAAGTGCCGACTTGATCGGCAACAAAAGTGATTGTTTGTTGCTCACCTTCGTTGAGAATTTTGGTAGCAATATTTAATTGCTCCACAATAAGATTGTGTCTACCATTTAGATTTTGAAAAGTGATTTTTACTGTGTCCCCTTTTTTTACTTTGATAAAATTGGGAGCGAAGGAATAATTTTGTCCAGTAATAGTAAAAGATTTTACAGAAGGCTTAGGATTTTCTTCTGTCACAACAATAGGAGTATTGTATCCTCCGACAATAGGTTTATCTAGACTGTTACTACTACCTTGCGGTGTCTTGGTGGTAATTGTTTCTTCCACCACAGTGGTAGTAGTCGTGGGAACAGACTTACCATCAAAATATAGTATCCCTGCCACCACAATTAAGAGCAATATTATTAATATAGATAAGTATTTCATATTTATGTTACTTGTATTAAGTATAATACGACATTATTGATATTGTATATAGCTTGGGCGTGGATTCAATTTTAATAAATCCAAAGGAGTCATCAGTGTGGTGCCGGCATCAAAAATATCGTTTTTATAGAATAATTTGAATCCAGTAAAATGTACTGGCTGTGTAGCGACAAATTGTTTATATGTATTTAACTTTTTTGCCGCACCACCCCAGCCGTCCATATCCATCACAATCTGCACTTCGGGCAGTGGAGTAATATTTTTATAATTAGTAACCATCTTTTCTGTATATCTGTGCACTACAAGTATTTTAGGAGTTAAATTGTTTTCCTTTACGATTCTAGCCAAAAAATTAGCTGCAAAATTAATATCTACTGCATCAAATGTTCCTACTACTTTACCAGGGCGAACTCCAGTTTTCATTGAAAATTCAGGATCAATACCTAGATGCACATTTGGCATTTTTAGATATTTTTCAAATGGTGGCAATTCTTTATCAAGAGTAGAAAAAGCAACTTGAAAATCAAGAAAAACAATCGCATTGATCTTCTCTGCCATTGCCAACACCTTTTCTATCTCAGAGTCAGGCATACGGAATCTATACATACCATCCTTTCCCGCTGAACCTTGTGCCACTACAGCTATGTAGTGAAGAGCAGGAATTACAGGAGTCGCTGGGTCGGCAAGTTCCCATTTTTCAACTTCCTCTTGTAGTTTTGCCATCATTACCTCAGGAGCATATTCCCCGAGTACGCCCATTTTTTTTGAATACAAATTACCATAGTAAGCAATAATTCTATTGAATGGCAATAATGCGCCAGCATTGGGATACACAGCAGATACTGGCCAGATATTTGGTTTTGGTGGTGGCGGAGGTATATCATTGCCGTTTTTATCCTTTTTGGGTACAACCACAATTGGCGTAGGATTATTTGCTAATTCCTGCATTTTTTGGTCATAAAGTACTTTATTTAAAGGCTCAAGTGTAGGTACCTTTTTGGGATCACTATTCTTAACATTTACTTTTTGACCGTTTGCATCATAAGTCACACCACTACTAAAAAAAGACGGAAACAAAAAAAATGCTCCTCCAGACAAAACGAGAACTATAGACAATATCCAAAAATTTCGACTCATTAGTCTACAGTATAACAGATATGTGCAATTATTTCTCAGATTTTTTGATTTCGGCGAGTATTACTTCCTCTGCTGCATCTACATCTTTTTTGAACTGAGTTATAAATGCTTTTTCATCTGCAGATAGTGGTTGCAAGGCCTTAATTTTCTTTAGAATTTTCGCTTGTTCATTGATATCATCTGATAAGATGCTAAAACTCTTAGCGACGATAGATCTAGCTTCTACTAATTTGCCTCGCTTGTGTTCGCGATAGTGAAGAACTTTATACCAACCCCAAATAGACAAGATCAAAAGAAGGATAATAACAGCAACAATCGGAATTATTACCGAGAAAGTATCCATAAGACTATTCAATACTGGCTGAGATTTAGGGACAACAGTTATTTTAATTGGCGCTGATTTCATACTCTTTACTCCACTCTTGGTTTGTGAGTATGCTGTTATTTCATACACCCCACTCATTGCTTTGTCAGATACATAAGTAAATAATCCCTTATCATCTGACCTCAATTTATATGTATCATTGACGACTGTATCAATTTCTCCTAGTAAACCTGAGGCATTATTTAATGCAGCAGAGACAGTCACGTAAATATCACTATCGGGATCCGCTATACCCTTTGCGACGAAGTATTCCTTTTCCTTTACGCTCTCAGAATATTCTGTAAAAGTCGGCACCAAAATTGTGGTAATGGTAAACGATACCGTCGCAGACATTGCTCCTCCTGAAGTATTTACTGCAGATATTTTTAGCTCATGAACTCCTTTTGAAAGATTTGGAGTTTGGAATATTCCTCCGTCCTGATCATCCCAAGAAACTTTTACATCATCTATCTCAGCAGAATATGTAGTTTTAGGTTTTTTGTCTGTACTTGTGATTAAAAATTTGGTTGATGAGTCTGCACTTTCCTTCTTTTTAAGTTCCTCTATAACGATTCCGGATGTATTTTTCTCCTTGGCTACGGTAGTAGTAATTGTAGGTGTAGTAGCTACAGGCTTAGGGGCAGATTCCTTAATAGTAAGATTACCTTGACCCACATTGGTCAGAATATTTGTACCTTGACCATCATTTGCAAGCACTGAAGAGCTCGAAAACTTAAGATTTGCTGTGCCTGAAGCTTTGGCCTTAAATGTAAGTGTAACTATAGTTCCATTTGAGCCAGTATAACCACTTAGAATTATTCCTTCCATTTCAGCCGAACCAGTACTATTGGAATATGTTGGCTCTAAAGCCCACAGACTAACGAGAGAATTGGATTTGGAAATTGAAGTAAGAGTGAGCATGTCTTTCGAAAAGGAAATCTTGCTCGAAATAGCATTTGCAGATTGAGATGGACTAGAAAGCACTACACGGACTTTGATTGTGTCACCTACTTCAAAAGTTCCAGAAGACGGACTAAAATTTATTTCTGCAGCATAAAGAGATTGAGTGAATGACAAAAATAAAAAAACAGCGATAAATATTTTACCGACGCGCACGATGAAAGATTTCATAGATATATTATATAGCAACTGAAATAAAATATCTATATGTATTTACGATATTTAGAAAAAATAAATGCCAAGAACAGTATCAACATAAGAATTAGACCTCCTATCAGATATTTCGATATTATCCAGGTAGAAGTCTTATTGCCATTATTGTCGTAAGCTATAATTTCAATAAGATAAAATGGTGATTGATTCGACAATTGATATGGGCTCACTCCTGTATTACATCTCCATAACTCACAAATCTCATAGGATTTGATACCAGAAGTTTTATCTGCTGTATTAAATACGGCGAACCATTTATTATCATAAATTGCGATATTTTTTGCTCGTTCAGCTTTAAATTTTTCGGGTGGAGTAAAGTCCACTATTTCAATCTCACTATCTGGAGCAGTCCTTGGTGTAATTGATATTGCTCCTGGCACTGAAGTTGCCTTAGACATTGTCGCCGCACCATCATTAATAAATAATTTTATATTATTAATACTTATCTGAGATTTACCAATTATTTGAGCACGAAAAGATATTTTAAATAATTCTATATTATGTGCATTTATACCCCCTGGAGTAATTCCAGAAAAACGAATACTGCCACCCTTTGCTAAAATAGGATCTTCCACCCAAAAATTCACAAAAGACTGCGCTGTATTTATCAATTCAAGCTTGAGAATTTTATCATCAAACACTATCTCGCCTTCGATAGCATTGATTGATTCATTTTCAGTATCGACGAGAATAGTTGCTTCAAAAACTTCACCTAAAGAAATGGATTGCTTATTTGTAGCCACTCTAAGCTCGTCAGCAAAAACATTATGACTACATAAGAATAAGCCAAGTATCGATGCTATGATTATGAATTTTAAATTATTTTTCATATTTAACCTGTCCAATTAAATGCCATAATACTGAAATCTGCTAGGTCGAC
>JAGOUX010000003.1 GCA_018061035.1 Minisyncoccota bacterium
TGACTATTTCTCAGGTCAGCGTAAAATTATATTGTTATTAATTAATTTAAACATACTATGCCAATAGAAAGACCCAGCGATAGCGCAAATAACACAGAACAGGTTTTAAGAGATAGACTAAGGGAGATAAGAGCAGAACTAGGCAAAATTCCAGCTCCTAATCAAGGAGAGCCTCATGTATCGGATGCAGAACTTGCTCTTCTGGAAGAACAAAGGCAAATTGAAGATAAATTAGGTATGTATTAATCTCAAATACAAAAAAAAGACCCGCTCTGTGTGGGTCTTTTTTTTGTTCTTTAGTCTTTTTGTTACTTAGCTTGGATGAGTACGGCATTGAGGAGGGTAGGGGTAAATGATATAGTTATCATATGCAAAACCAACAAAAGGGTTCCTCTAATATTGTTCTGGCTGTTGTCCTCACTATTTTAGTTTTATTGTTGGCGTGGATAATATTTTTTGAAAAATTTGCCCCAATTTCTAACCATGAGCTTGTGGCTGAAAATACAGACCAAGCGGTAAGTTCGGCCCCATCTGCGGACGCTATCTCTAACTGGAAAACATACACGAATACTCAGCATGGATTTGAATTAAAATATCCATCAAATTGGGTAATAAGTGATACTCCAGATTTTATTCAGATATCAAATGCCCCCTTGGTGACGGATTCAGGTAGTGTCCTGTCTATAAGCATAGATGCAAATACTAGTAATAGTGATGATTCGTGGGGTTGGGTAGAGAGTCAGTCAGTTTTTGGAGGCACTTTCTTTTCAAAGAAAGTGCATTTAAAAGGGGTAGGTATTTCTGTTGGTATGTCAGCTGGTGATATGGAGATAAGGAAAATTCAGGATAAAATTCTTTCGACTTTAAAGTTTGATCAAACATTAAATTCAGCAAAAAAACTCCCTGTTTTAGTTGAAGCTAAAAGACAAGAGATACTGAAAGCTACGGAAATGAGGGATTATAAAAAGTTAGCTAGTCTTATTTCCAGCTCTAACTTTTTATATTTAATTGAACCAAACCAAGGAGATAAAAATGATTTTGAGGTTTTCTTGCGACAAAAAGATCAAAAAGGAGGGAAGTCTAGTTTTGAAATTATTTCGACACTACTTAATTTCCCCTACGATAGCTTCCCTGAGGCAGGAGTCCAAAATTACGTTTGGCCAGATGTGTTTTTAAAATCCCCTAAAACATGGACTACCGAAGATTGGGACAATATGAAAAAACTTTATTCTGAAAAAGAAATAGAATCTCAAAAATTATATTGGGATAACTACGTTGGATATAGAATAGGAATCGACCAAAATGGTAATTGGGTGTTTTATTTTGAAGGAACTGATTAAATAACAAAAAAGCCCCCAGATGGGGGCTTTTTTAGCGTATTACTTGTAGTGAGCTTGTCGAACTATTTTGCTTGGATAAGTCCGGCTTTGAGGAGGGTAGCGTAGGCACCGTTCTTCTTGATTGTGCGCATACCGCGGGTAGTGATCTCGATGTTTACAGATTTTCCGAGTTCAGCAATAAAAATCTTCTTCTTTTGAAGGTTTGGGTACTTGCGAGCCTTACCTGTAGGGTTGAATTTGGTCGCACGGGTTCTGTTGGAGTATCCGCCTCCGACAATTGAGCCCTTTTTAGTTACAGCACATATTTTCGTCATCCCATTAAAAAATTAAAATAATAAACTTTATACTTGTGTAAACTGCCTTATTTCTAACGGGACAGGTAGTTTTTCTTGCCCCGTACGAAATAAGCTGTTTACCAGCTTTAGATTTCGTATGGGGTTATGTTATCATAGAAGAGCTAGTTTATCAAGTAGCACTTATTTATGTCAGTAACAGATGCAATTTTCTATATAGCTATACTTATCATGTCTATCGTGATCCACGAGGTATCGCACGGCTTTATGGCCGAATATTTTGGTGATGACACAGCCAGAAATGAAGGCAGACTCACACTCAACCCTATTCGCCACTTAGATATATTTGGTTCTATATTGCTTCCAGCTTTTTTGGTACTTTCTAATGCAGGATTTCTTTTCGGTTGGGCGAAGCCAGTGCCATACAATCCCAACAATTTAAGAGATTTAAAATGGGGAACTTTTTGGGTGGCGGCTGCTGGGGTGATAGCCAATTTTTTTATTGCTATTATTTTCGGCTTAATTATAAGATTTACATTACCACTCAATTTTTCTCCATCTTTCTATTCAATAACTTCATTGATTGTAGTAGTAAATTTGGGCTTAGGAATCTTTAACCTCGTGCCGATACCTCCTCTCGATGGCTCGAAGATACTTTTCTCCTTTTTGCCTAGATCCTTGTACCCAGTACTACTATTTATCGAGCAATACGCCCTGATACTTCTTTTGGCTTTTGTAATATTTTTTTCTAACTCTCTTTATCCTATCCTAGTCTATCTATACCAAGCTCTGACAGGCCTATCTGTGTAGGATTTGCATTTTTTTAAATCTTATAGTAGATTAGTGGAAGAGTCTTCGGACTCTTTTGTTTTACTACATATGCCAACAATCAACCAATTAGTTAAGAAAAGCCGAGTAAAGACCCGCCGAAAAGGAAAGACGGTGGCTTTGGCGCGAGGATTCAACGTTCTTAAGAACAGACCGGTATTTTTCCCAGCTCCGTTTAAGAGAGGCGTATGCACTAAGGTTTCTACCACTACTCCTAAAAAGCCTAACTCCGCGCTTCGAAAGATCGCCCGCGTTAGACTTACCAATGGAATGGAAGTCACAGCGTATATCCCAGGAGAAGGACACAACTTGCAGGAACACTCAGTGGTCATGCTCCGAGGAGGACGTGTTAAGGACTTGATCGGAGTTCGATACCACATCGTTCGAGGTGTGCTCGATACTCAGGGAGTTGAGAAGCGACGACAGGGACGATCTCTATACGGTAACAAGCGACCAAAGGCAGGTAAATAATTTAAATAATATATGCGACGAAAAGTAAAAAATCGAAATATCGTTGAACCAGACTTCGTGTACAACTCACAGAAGCTTGAGAAGTTCATCAACTACATCATGTGGAGCGGAAAGAAGGAGACTGCACGCAAGGTGATGTATGCTGCTTTTGATACTATCAAAGAAAAGACAGGCAATCCAAACCCTCTAGAAGTTTTTGACCTTGCTATGAAGAACGCCGGTCCTATGACTGAAGTTCGCTCAAAGCGTATCGGAGGTGCCAACTACCAGGTCCCTCGTGAAGTCCGTCCAGAACGCCGATTGGCTCTAGCTATGCGCTGGATCCGAGATGCTGCTCGCTCAGGTAAGGGTAAGCCTATGCACCTAAAGCTTGCTGATGAGATCATCGCTGCTTCAAAGAATGAAGGTGTTGCGATCAAGAAGAAAGACGATACTCACAAGATGGCAGAAGCAAACAAGGCATTCGCTCACTTCGCTTGGTAGTTCGTCTCTGCTCACTACAAGTAATCTCAAATTCAACTTTAAAAAGCCCCTCATCCGAGGGGTTTTTTGTTTGTGTTGACGGCGATTATATGGGTAGTATACTTTGGGTATTAGTATTATTTAATATTCAAAATATATGCCTGGAGATAAATTTTATAAAGAACCCGAACTAGGACACGCATCTATTAACCACACACCATACGATTTGGTAGAGAAGTATTATCAAGATTTTTTGAGTCTATCTGCCGAAGAACTACAAGCAAGAATAAAAGCACTTGATCTTGTAGAGCAAGTGAGCATACTGGACTACTTAAAGAGCAAGAAAAGAGAGTTAAGTAGCCAAGGTGGTAATGAAAGTGAGCTAGTAAAATTGGGAGAAATAGACCACGCTTTACTTGTTGAAACAAATAGCCATTAATTCTTTTAAGTCAGAGCATTAGTTTGCAAAAAGGGGACTTCTGTTATATAGTGATTCAAACGCTCTAGGCGTTTTTTTAATACTTAATTTAGAAAAAATAGATTTATGGAAAGAGATTACCCATTAGAAAAAGTTAGAAATTTCGGAATTATTGCGCACATTGATGCGGGAAAGACAACCACGACAGAACGCGTGCTTTTTTATACTGGAGTATCCCATAAAATCGGAGAAGTTCACGACGGAGAGACCACTACAGACTGGATGGAGCAGGAAAGAGAGCGCGGTATCACTATTACTTCTGCTGCTGTTACATGTTTCTGGACTCCTACATACGATCTCAAGAACAAGGCATTGAAGCACCGCTTCAACATCATCGACACCCCAGGACACATCGACTTTACTGTTGAGGTGAAGCGTTCACTTCGAGTACTCGACGGAGCTGTGGTGGTATTCGACGGTGTTGCCGGAGTAGAACCTCAGTCTGAGACAAACTGGAGATATGCCGACGAAGCTAAAGTTCCTCGAATCTGTTTCATCAACAAGCTAGACCGAACAGGTGCATCATTCGAACACTCATACGCAACTATCCTAGACCGATTGTCTAAGAAGGCAGTTCGCGTACAGATCCCGATCGGACTTGAAGAAAATTTCGAGGGAGTTGTAGACTTGCTGAAAATGAAGGCGTACTACTTCGAAGGTGACATGGGTAACCAGGTTATCGAAAAGGAAATCCCTGAGAACATGAAAGCTGATGCCGAGAAGTATCACGCAGAACTTGTTGAGAAAATCGTTGAAGTTGATGACGCTATGATGACAGAATACCTAGAAGGTATTGTTCCTAGTGTTGAAGTTTTGAAAAAGACTCTTCGAAAGGCTGTTATTAATAACGATATTTTCCCAGTATTCGCTGGTTCAGCATTGAAAAATAAAGGTGTACAGCTCGTACTCGACGCTGTTGTCGACTACCTCCCAGCTCCTACAGATATTCCACCTATCACTGGTATCGACGAAGTAACAGACGCGCCGATAGTGCGACACGCTTCTGACACTGAGCCTTTCTCTGCTCTTGCATTCAAAATCGCGACAGACCCATTCGTAGGTCAGATTATTTTCTTCCGTGTATATTCTGGAAGACTTACAGCAGGAAGCTATGTATACAATCCTCGAACTCGAAACAAAGAAAGAATCGGACGTATCCTTCGAATGCATGCCAACGATCGAGAAGAAGTGAAAGAAGTATTCGCTGGAGAAATCGCAGCCGCAGTTGGTTTGAAAGATACCATCACATCAGACACTATCTGTGACGAAAATGCTCCGATCATTCTTGATCGAATCGTTTTCCCAGAGCCTGTTATCTCTCTACGTATTGAACCAAAGACAAAAGCTGACCAGGAAAAAATGGGTATGGCTCTTAACCGTCTTGCACAAGAAGATCCTACATTCAAAGTATCTACCGATCAAGAAACAGGCGAGACTATTATCGCAGGTATGGGAGAGCTTCACCTTGAAATCATCGTCGACCGAATGAAAAGAGAATTTGCTGTGGAAGCAAATGTTGGTAAGCCTCAGGTTGCATACCGAGAAACTATTAACGGATCTTCTGACGCAGAAGGTAAATACATCAAGCAGTCTGGAGGTCGCGGTAACTACGGTCACGTGAAGATCAAGGTCAAGCCTATGGAAATGCTTACCAAGGAAGAGATCGCAGATCTACCAAAGAACACCAAGCGTGCTCCAGGATTCGAATTCATCAACACTATCAAAGGAGGTGTTATTCCTCAGGAATATATCGCTCCTTGTGAAAAAGGATTCAAAGAAGGTCTCGATCGAGGTATTCTTGCAGGATTCAAAATGGTTAACGTATCTGTTGAGCTATGGGACGGTAGTTACCACGAAGTGGACTCTAACGAAATGGCCTTCAAAATCGCAGCATCTATGGCCATCCAGGATGCATGTAAAAGAGCGAACCCAGTTATCCTTGAACCTATGATGAAGGTGGAAGTCGTTACTCCTGATAAATTCATGGGAGACGTTACAGGAAACCTTTCATCAAAGCGTGGACTTATCGAAGGCATGGAAGACCGAGGTATGAACAAGGTTGTGAAAGCAATCGTACCTCTATCTGAAATGTTCGGATACATGACTGGCCTCCGCTCTATGACCGAGGGACGTGCATCATTCACTATGGAATTCTTCCGCTACGACATCGTTCCTAACAACGTTGCTGACACTATTATCGCAGCGAGAAAATAAGAATAAAACATAACAACTATGAGACAAAAAAGCCGCCCATGTGGGTGGTTTTTTGTCTTTACGGTTTGCTTAGTGGGTGTGGTAGATAGGTGGCTTTTCCTGATTTGACAATAGTTTATAATCTGCTAATATGTTTCCTAAGGGCCCTTTCGGGTCTTTTGTATTGGTAATTAAATTTATTAGTTTAATATAACGCTTGTAATTAAGCCTTAGCGACTGGTTCTCGTACGTTAAGTCTTGAATATCAGCAAAAATAAAAATATATGGCAGAAGAATTTAAAAGAGATAAACCACACGTAAACGTAGGTACTATCGGTCACGTTGACCATGGAAAGACTACTTTGACTGCAGCTATCTTGCATGTGTTAAACCTTGCAGGAAAGACAGTTCGACTTCGTGACGTTAGTCAGATCGACAACGCTCCTGAAGAAAAGGCTCGTGGTATCACCATTAACATCTCTCACAACGAGTACGCGACAGATGCACGCCACTACGCACACATCGACGCTCCTGGTCACGCTGACTACATTAAAAACATGATCACAGGTGCCGCTCAAATGGACGGCTCTATCCTCGTGGTTGCTGCTACTGACGGTGCGATGCCACAGACACGTGAGCACGTTCTTTTGGCTAAGCAGGTTGGTGTTCCAAAAATCATCGTTTTCCTAAACAAGTGCGACATGGTTGATGACAAAGACATGATCGATCTAGTTGAAGAGGAAATCCGTGAGCTTTTGACAAAGCAAGGTTTCGACGGCGCTGGAGCTCCAGTTATCCGTGGTTCTGCTTTGAAGGGCTTGGAAGCTAAGGATATCAATGATCCTTGGGCTGCTAAAATCCTTGAACTTACAAACGCTCTAGATACTTATATTCCTGTTCCTGAGCGAGATGTTACAAAGCCTTTCCTTATGCCTGTTGAAGATATATTCTCTATCGAAGGCCGTGGAACAGTTGTTACTGGTAAAATCGAAAGAGGAGTAGTAAAGGTTGGTGAAGAAATCGAAATCGTCGGTATCAAGCCAAACCAAACAACTACAGTTACTGGTATCGAAATGTTCAACAAGAACCTTCAGGAAGGTATGGCTGGCGACAACGCTGGTATCCTCCTACGAGGTCTTAAGAAAGAAGATATCACTCGCGGACAGGTTCTTGCGAAGAAGGGTTCAGTTACTCCACACGATAATTTCACTTGTGAAATCTACGTTTTGAAGAAAGAGGAAGGTGGTCGCCACACTCCATTCTTCAAGGGTTACAAGCCTCAGTTCTACATCCGAACTACTGACGTTACTGGTGATGTTACTCTTGCAGAAGGCGTAGAAATGGTTATGCCAGGAGACACAGTGAAAATCACTGTTAAATTGGTTACTCCAGTCGCGCTTGAAGAGTCACAGCGTTTCGCTATCCGAGAAGGAGGCAAGACAGTTGGTGCAGGAGTTGTTACAAAGATCATCGCATAATATTTAGTACCGATTAATACTTTTAGTTCATGACAACAGCAAATACAAAAATCAAAGAGCCAAAAGTAGCTAAAATACCAAAGGCAAAGAAAGAGAAGAAAGCCGACGGTAGAGTTGTGCTACGCATCAGAGTCCTTGCTTACGAGAGCAAGATATTGGATGCGTCAGTAAAACAAATCATGGATACTGCAGTCAGATACGATGCTGTTATCGTAGGACCAGTTCCATTACCAACAGAGATCAAAAAGTACACCGTAAATCGATCTGCGTTCATCTACAAGAACACACGAGAACAGTTCGAAATACGAGTACACAAGAGACTGATCGATATCATCAATCCAAACGCAAAGACAGTCGAAGCACTTACAAATCTATCACTTCCTTCTGGAGTTGATATCGATGTAAAGATGCTCTAAATAATAATATTTAACGTTATGAAATTCATTCTTGGAACAAAAGAAAATATGACTGAGTACTTTTCTGAAAATGGAGAAGTATTTCCTGTGACCATCATTTCTGCGACTCCTTCTACAGTCACACGAGTATTTGAGAAGTCTAAGGATGGATACAACTCTGTGCAGGTAGGTTTCGGCACTCAGAAGAAAGAGCGAGTTACCAAAGGCCGGGCAGGAGCCATGAAGGGCGCATTCTACAAAACTCTTAAAGAGTTTCGATTGAAGCCATCAGATACTAGCGACCTAAAAGAAGGAGATGTAATCGATGTAAGTATTTTCGCTCCAGGAGACACTATTGTTGTTTCAAGTATTTCAAAAGGTAAGGGTTTCCAAGGTGTTGTAAAGCGCCATGGATTCGCTGGAGGTCCTCGAACACACGGTCAGAAACATTCTGAGCGTGAACCTGGATCTATCGGTGGAGGTCTACGCACACACGTACCAAAAGGCATGAGAATGGCTGGACGTATGGGTAGTGATCGAATAACCCAGAAGAATTTGAAAGTAGTTTTTGTCGACAAAGAGGCAAACTTGATGCTCATCAAAGGAGCAGTAGCTGGCCGAAAAGGAACATTGGTAGAAATCGTCAACAGATAATAATATGGAAGCAAAAATATACAATTTAAAAGGAACTGATGCTGGAACAATTTCTCTCCCTGAGAAAGTGTTCGCTGCAAAATGGCGAGCTGACTTGGTGCACCAAGTAGTAGAAGGCATGCGCTCTAACAAGCGTTCAGGAACTGCAGACACCAAAGACCGAGGAGAAGTTCGTGGTGGAG
The DNA here is from genome assembly GCA_018061035.1 of Minisyncoccota bacterium. Taxonomy (GTDB): domain Bacteria; phylum Patescibacteriota; class Minisyncoccia; order Phycocordibacterales; family UBA9973; genus UBA9973. The sequence goes on from JAGOUX010000003.1 coordinate 8,775, forward strand.
GTAAGAAGCCATGGAAACAAAAGGGAACCGGCCGTGCACGTCATGGATCATCCCGATCTCCAATCTGGGTAGGTGGAGGTGTGACTCATGGTCCACTCGCCGAAAAGAACTACAAGCGTAAGATTTCAAAGTCTATGCGCGCGCAGGCCCTTTTCTCTGTGCTTTCAAAGAAGCTTAAGGATGGAGAAATCATGTTTGTTGATTCTCTTGCTATGACAGATATCAAGACCAAAAAGGCAGAAGAAGCTATGGGCAAGCTTGCAAAGGCTGGAAACATGAAGATAGTTGGCAAGAAAGCTCGAGTGCTTACTGCGCTTTTTGATCGAAACGAGAAATCAGAAAAGAGCTTCCGAAACCTAGCTTCAAACGAGGTTGTCTTCTTGAAAAATTTGAATCCACTAGATGTTCTTAATCACAAATACCTTGTGATCGAAAATCCAAGTGAGGCAGTAAAATTCCTTGAGTCACGAGCGTAATTATATTTTTATGAACACAAATAAACTTATCAAAAATCCAAGAGTAACCGAGAAAGCTTCATTCGCTTCCGAGCAGAATGTATACACTTTTGATATTGCATCAGGTGCGAACAAGACTGAGATCAAGAAGGCAATATTTACTCTTTATAAAGTAAAGCCAGCCAAGGTCAATGTGGTCACTCTACCAAGAAAGCAAGTAATGAGCCGAGGAAAGAAGGGTGCTCGCGGAGGTGGTAGGAAGGCAATGGTCTACCTAAAGAAAGGAGACAAGATCGAATTTATATAGTTAGAAAGTTTAAATTTACAAAGCAATGAAATCATACAAACCTACAAGTAAATCCCGAAGACAAATGACCAACGTTTCATACCGAGGCGTTTTGACTACTTCGAATCCAACCAAGTCATTGACTTCTGGTTTCCGACGATCAGTAGGTAGAAATAGTGCTGGACGAATCACTATGCGCCACAAAGGAGGTGGACACAAGAGACTTTTCCGTGATGTTGATTTCTTGTACGACAAGAAAGATATTCCTGCGAAGATCACTTCTGTAGAATACGACCCAAACCGTTCTGCTTTCATTGGTCTTGCAATATACAAGGACGGAGAAAAGCGATATGTAGTTCTTCCTAAGTCAGTACGACCAGGAGAAACATTCCTAGTATCTGAAAAAGCTGAGCTAAAAGCAGGAAACAGACTTCCACTTCGCAATATTCCTGTAGGAACATTTGTATACAACGTTGAAATCAAACCTCGTGGTGGCGCCAAGATCGGACGATCTGCTGGAATTTTTGCTCAGGTTGTCGCAAATGCAGATGGTTATACCAACATAAAAATGCCATCTACTGAAGTCCGAAAGATCAACGAAGAATGCTGGGCATGCGTAGGTACAGTTTCAAACGAAGAGCATCATCTTGAGAACTACGGTAAGGCAGGACGAAGCCGATGGAAAGGTATTCGTCCTACAGTTCGAGGTACAGCTATGAACCCTGTAGACCACCCATACGGAGGAGGTGAAGGACGACAAGGCCGAGGTACTAAGCGACCAAAGACAATGTGGGGTAAGGTAACCGGAGGTCGCAAGACTCGAGGTCCTAAAAAATACTCAAATGTCTTCATCGTCTCACGAAGAAAGACTGGAAAGAATAAATAATTAATCAATTTCAAAAAATCCCCACTGGGGATTTTTTGTTGCATTCCTTTTTTCATGGTATACAATTTCAGAGTACTTTCATCGTCCTTTCTGAGGGGGAATACAATGGCCAGCATGACGTTGATTACTGGTGGTTTGTTTGAGGATCGAAAGGCTTCCCGAGTCGTTTCGTTGAAATTCGTGACCATGGTCCCGGAATTGAACGAAACGAAGCGAGTCTTCCGCTCCGAGCTGCCCGTCGGCGGACAGGGTAGCCTTGACATCTTCGAAGGCGGTCATCCGTTCGATTACCTTCGGGTCGTCTCCATGCGTCGGCAATAGCCCACGCTAAATCGTTTTTTTTGTTTGAAGGGTCGCAAAATATTGCGACCCTTGTTTGTGCCCACACATATTTGACATTTACCTTAAATTTGCTATTATCAACCCAAGCTCGTTAGGAGCTTTTTGTTTACGTATTTTATGACAAGATCAATTAAAAAAGGCTTAAATATCGACGAACGCCTCCTCAAGAAGATTGAAGGCAAGAATCCATTGAATACACCTATGGTGAAGACATGGAAGCGCGCATGCATGATATCTCCAGAAATGCTTGGATTCACTTTCGGCGTATATAACGGTAAGACTCATGTGGAAGTTCTTGTTACCGAAGATATGGTAGGACACAGACTCGGAGAATTTTCACCAACAAAGAAATTCATGAAGCATGGAGGTAAGATGCAGAAGGAATTAGAGCAGAAGAAGAAAGAAGCTGAGATCACTGCAGCCAAGGGTGCTACCGCAGCCGCAGCTGATGCCAAGAAGAAATAATTTTAAAATAAAAAGATGAAAGCATTTTTAAAAAACTACAGACAGTCTCCACGTAAAGTTCGCCTTGTTGCGGGTCTTGTTCGTGGTAAAAATGTTGCATCTGCAATTGCTGAATTAGATTTCTTGGCAAAAAGAGCAGGACTACCTATCAAGAAACTTCTTCTTTCTGCGGTAGCCAATGCAAAGAATATGGGAGTTGAAGTAGATAATTTATATATCAAAGAGCTCCGAGTAGATAAGGGAATAGTTATGAAGCGTATGATGCCAGCAGCCATGGGTTCTGGACATAAGATCAACAAAAGAACCAGTCATATCACTTTGGCTTTGGCTGAGAAAATAACACCAGCAAAGAAGGGAGCGAAAATAAAGAAAGAGAAAACAACCAAGACAAAAATAGTTAAGAATAAATAATATATATGTCAAAAATAGTTCACCCATATGCACATAGATTAGTAATGCTCCGAGACTGGAAGTCTCGTTGGTTTGCTGATCCTAAGAAATACCTTGTATATCTAAAGGGTGATGTTTTAATTCGTGAATGGCTCGAAAAGAAACTTCGAGGAATGTACATTTCAACTATTGAAATTGAACGAAGCCGAAAAGCCACTCGTTTTATTATCAAGACTTCACGTCCAGGCCTTATTATCGGTAGAAACGGTGAGGGTGCTACTAAACTTAAAGAAGATATTCTAAAGCGAATGGACTATTTGAAGATTGCTCGTCCTGAAGATTTCAAGTTGGAAATTGTTGAAATCACAAACCCAGAAGCTGATGCTGCTATTGTGGCTTATATGGTTGCCGAAGGATTGGAGAAGCGTATGCCATATCGCCGAGTCATCAAGCAGATAGTAGAGAAAGTGATGCAGGCTCCTGGAGTTCAAGGTGCACGTATTGTTTTAGGGGGACGTCTTGGTGGCGCTGAAATTGCTCGTACGGAAGAGCTCAAGAGAGGATCTATCCCACTTCAGACTTTCCGCGCGGACATTGATTTCAAGCGTGAGCGAGCAGTAATGACCTACGGTACTATTGGTATCAAAGTTTGGATTTATCGAGGTAAGATATTTGCTGACAAGAAACCTGCAAAGAATGCAGTAGCAAAAGAAGAAACTAAGAATTAATTTTATGTTACTACCAAAAAAAGTAAAATTTAGAAAGTGGCAGACTGCACGTACGAATCCAAAGAATCGTACTCCTGATACTCGAGGTACCAAGCTATCCTTCGGATCTTTTGGATTGAAATCAGAATCTCAGGCTCGTGTAAAATCTACACAGATCGAAGCTGCCCGAAAGGTTATCTCTCGAACTCTCACTAAGACTGGAAAGTATTGGGTGCGAATTTTCCCTGACCGACCATTTACAGCTAAGGCTGCAGAAGTGGGCATGGGAAAGGGTAAAGGAGACCCACAAGGATATTGTTTCGATGTCCTTCCAGGACGATTGATATTCGAAGTAGATGGAGCAGAAGAAGCTGTCGCACGAGAAGCATTACGAAAGGCCGGAACAAAGCTTCCTATTAAGACAAGAATAATTTCCAGAGTTCACAAACAATAATTTTATGGCAAAGAAAAACGACAACATAAAAGATATGAAAGGGGGAGAGCTTGAGAAGAAGCTCGTGTCTCTCGAAGAAGAAGTCAGAATGATCCGATTTAAAGCGGAGGGTTCAAAGTCAAAGAATGTCAAAGAGCTTGCGAACTTAAAAAAACAGATCGCAAAGATTATGACAGAAATAAATAGTAAAAAATAATTTATGGCAACAAAAACAAAAACAACTGAAGATAAGGCAGTAAACACAAAGACACTCAAGGGTGTAGTTGTTTCTGATAAGATGGATAAGACCGTTGTTGTTTCTGTATCACGTTTCGTAAAGCATCCACTATACGGCAAGTTCTATAAAGTCAGCAAAAAGTACAAGGCCCACGATGAAGAGAACAAGTACAAGACAGGAGACAATGTAGAAATAATGGAAACCCGACCGATTTCAAAAGATAAGAAGTTTAAAGTAGTCGCATAGTAGTTTTAATATAAAAATTTTATGATTCAACCAGAAAGCTTAGTAAAAATAACAGACAATGCCGGAGGCACCGTAGGAAAGGTGTTCAAGGTTTTAGGTTCTTCCAAGAAGCGCTATGCGACTCTAGGTGAGCTTGTGGTTATCTCTGTTAAAGTTGCGAGTCCACGAAAAGGCGTAAAGAAGAAGGATGTTCATCAGGCTGTCGTGGTTCGAACTCGAAATGCATATCGCCGAAAGGATGGATCATATATTCGTTTTGATGATAATGCTGTAGTCTTGCTCGAAAAGGGTAAAAAGGATCCAAAAGCAGGACGCGTATTCGGTCCAATGCCGAGAGAGCTTGCCGAGAAAGGTTTCCAGAAGATCATCTCATTGGCACCGGAAGTTATATAATTATTTACAATAGGAATTTATGAAAATAAAAAAAGGAGACAAAGTAAAAGTATTGGCAGGTAAAGATAAGGGTAAAACCGGAACTATTGCTCGCGTGCTTGTAAAGGAAAACAAAGTTGTTGTTGAAGGAATCAATATGATGAAGAAGCACCAGAAGCCACGAAAGAGTGGCGAGAAGGGTTCGATGATTAATATGGCGATGCCGATACACGCTTCCAATGTCGCAAAGAAAGAATAAATAATATATGAAACACCTAACTGTAAAAGAAAAAGAAGCAAAAGCATACGAAGTAATGAAAACTGATTTTCATTATAAGAATGCTATGGCTGTGCCTAAGATGAAGAAGGTAGTTTTAAATGTGGGAACTGGTACTGCAGTCAAAAAAGACAAAAACAAGAACGATGCTATCTCAGATCGTCTTATGAAAATCACAGGGCAGAAGCCTGCAAAGCGTGGGGCAAAACAGTCTATCGCTTCCTTCAAAATCCGTCAGGGAGATCCTATCGGAGTAGTGGTGACACTACGAGGAAAGAGAATGTTTGCATTCCTAGAGAAGCTTATCAACGTAGCCCTTCCTCGAACCAAGGACTTCCGAGGTATCAACAGAAAGGCAGTCGACTCTATCGGAAACCTAACTCTAGGTATCAAAGAGCACACTATTTTCCCTGAAACTGCAGATGAGGATATTCGCGATGTATTCGGTCTTGCTATTACTCTAGTATCTTCAGCTAAGAACAAAAAAGAAGGTATGGCATTTTTTGAACTACTAGGTATGCCTTTCAAGAAGGAAGAAGAGGCAAAAAGGAAATAAATTATATACTTTTAAAATAACCCCGAAAGGGGTTATTTTTTTTGTGATATAATTAGAATCATTATGAAGCATAGGCTACAAGTATTTCTTCTTTTGCTATTGGTTTTAGTTGTGCCGAGTTGCTCTGTAGAAGCTTCCTTTTTTGAGGGAGTGGGACATGTAAAATACTATGGTTTTTATGATTCTTCATACGGCGATCAATCAATTCCTAGATTTGTGGGTTCTGTCAATGTCAGTATTACTGGTCAATTTACAGAAAATAATGCAACTCAATATGTAGATTGGAAAGCTGAGGGCGGGATACATTCGATTTATCAAGTAGCCAATATATTTTTTAATGCCAATGATCTGACTAGTGACTATCAGGCAAAGTGGAACACACTTGCTTCCAAAATTTCTCCCAGTGTGGCCAATGGCTCAATAGTTGCTTTTTATCTTTATGATGAGCCGTACGGAAATTTGAAGGCTCGTGGCGTATCCCGAGACTCTGCTTATGTTCAGTTGCAAACTGCTGCGAGGGTAATAAAGGCATCTTTCCCCAATACTCCAATAATGGTGGTGGAGGGTCGCACCGATATTAATCCCATGAGTTCTGATAGTAGTGTTCCGGGAAAAACAATTCTTTTTCCACCCGAAATAGACTGGATTGGTTTTGATTGTTATGGGGGTACATTTGAATCCTGTGGTACTGAAGGATACGGTGTAAAGTATTATTTTGATTTACTTAAATCAGCAATGACATCGAACCAGAGGATTGTATTGGTGCCACAAATCGCTGCCGTTACTGATCCTAATAATCCAACAAATCCCACTTCTCTTGATCAAGATTATATAATAAATTTAAATCAGAAATATGTGGAGCTGGCAGAGTCTAATAGTGAGGTGATAGCGGTGCTCGGATATACTTCAGCAAATATTGCATACAATGGTCACAATTATTGGTGGGGAGGGTTGGCTGAGAAATGGGGGAATCTAGATAATAGAGTTGTAGTGGATAGTTTGCTTGCTAATGGCAGACGTCTTCTTTTTAAAACATCATGCAGGATAACTTTGCCATTTTCTGCGCCGACTGGGTATGCAAATGGTGCAACAACTTTCGTAGATAATTATCTAAATGCATCTGCTGACAAGACGCAGTGTATGAAAAGGGCAAATGATCTTTATAATTTTTTTGGAGTGCCATCTATTTTTACAGGAAAAAAAGTTACCAGTAGTTATATCGAAAATGGTGTAGTTATCGAGACTAATATTGTAGGAAGTGAGGAGCCTGTTGCGCCTATAGTAATAAATGTACCGCCAACTACCATACCTCCTGTAGTAATGCCACAAGTTCCAGTGGTTCCGCCTACTATCGCGAACCCAATTACTTCTCCCAATAAACCTGTTTCTGTTTCTTTTTTTAACTTTGGCACAACCACACTTAGAAATGGTAGTCGTGGGGAAGCAGTGAAAGAATTGCAAAGGTATTTGAATTACATTCTAAATCTTGGTTTGGTGGTAGATGGAAAATTAGGACCTAAAACAATTGCTGTCATAAAAGTTTGGCAAAGAGAGAATGGATTAGTTCCTGACGGATTTGTAGGAAATAAAACTAAATTACAAATGCTTAAATTTATTAGTGCAAAACAATAAGCCCATTTGCTCATGACGATAAATTTTTTAAATAGAAATAAATCTGACCTTTTGTATGACAAAAGAGGTTTTACCCTCATCGAACTTTTAGTCGTTGTAGCTATCATCGGCATACTCGCTAGTGTGGTTATGGTGTCGCTTGGTTCAGCGAGAGGTAAGGGGCGTGATGCGAAGAGAATTATGGAAAAGAACGAATTTATTACCGCTCTCAATCTTTATTATGGTGATAACGGTACATGGCCACAAGCCGTAGGAGGAGTTTGTGTTGGCCCAAATGGAGAGACTTGTTGGCTCGGAAGTTTTTCAGGTTCATCAACTTTTGTTTCGGCGATGTCGACATATATGCCTACTTTTCCAGACAATAGTGCACCAGCAGGTACCTATGCAAATAATAGAATGATATATCTATACCCACAGGCTGAAAACTGGCTTACTACTGGGTCTCCCGCTGGTGCATATGTAATATGGGTACAAGAAAATTCAATTCCAGATTCTAAATGTCCAGCAGGATATTTGGGGCACTGGGACGCATACTATTATTGTTACGAATGGATAGGTCCGTAATTAATTTAATTTTTTAATTTAATACGGTATAATGTATGTATGCCACCAGAAATCAAACCACCTACAGCCGCAGAAATCGAGCAGGCACTCAAAGATGGGCTAGTTAGTAATCCTGAACTGGGAAATGCCTTAAGAGAATTTGAGGCAAAGGAATCTAATGAAATACCTACCAAGCAAAAGACAGCCACAAAGGATGAAACTCCAGGAATGGTGAAGCTTGTTTACAAACTTTCAGGTGGTTCTATTACAGAGCAACATCAAGCAGAATATGTGCTTCTCGGATTTATTATTGTAGCTACTTTAGTATCTGCTTATTTATTTTTTAGTATAAGTGGTGAGAGTAGTCCTTCTGCTGCAGATCCTCTGATGTTGCAACTCCATCCTGAGTTAGTTAAATAGATTTATGGGCAGTTTGAAATACAAATCACAAGGTTTCACATTAATCGAACTCCTCGTAGTCGTGGCTATCATCGGCATACTCGCTAGTGTGGTTATGGTTTCGCTGAATTCAGCTAGAGTGAAGGGAAGAAATGCCGCGAGACTGGAATCTCTCAATACATTGCGCAATGCTTTTTATCTAGCCTTGGGAGATAATGGCTCTTTGCCTGTTACTACTGACTGGGTTTGTGTCAGTTCTAGTTGTTATGGTGACTGGTCAGGTTTTACCGCTGATGCTACTGTAGATTCTTTTTTGTCAGCAAGTTTGCCCCAGAAACCAATTGATCCTTCGGGTGGTAGTAGAGGCTACGGGGGTTTTGTGTACCGCAATCCGGTTGCGCTAGTCTCAGGCGCTGTCGGGCCTGATATTGAATTTATTCAAGAACTAGGAGGTTCGTGCGGGCCTGCTGCGACACGAGTAACTGCTGATTACATTGTATGCGATTTATTGCTGGAATAAATAAAACAAAAAAAGGTTTCACATTAATCGAACTCCTCGTAGTCGTGGCTATCATCGGCATACTCGCTAGTGTGGTTATGGTTTCATTGAATTCAGCTAGAGTGAAGGGAAGAAATGCAGCGAGACTTGAAAGTGTGCACACATTGATTAATTCATTTTACTTGGCATATGAGAATTCTTTTCCTCCTGCTTCGTCAAATAGCTGGTCTTGCATTGCAGAGAGTTGTTATGGCGACTGGTCAGTATATCTAGCAAATAGTACTGTGGATTCATTTTTAGAAAATGTTTTACCTCAAAAACCAGTAGATCCAAATGGGGGATCACGTAGTGGGGGTGGATTTATTTATGCTAACCCGTATACTTATAATAGTGTAACAGGACCATGGGTGGGTTGGTTGATGGAGCCTGGAGGAAATTGTGGCCCAGGTGAAATATATCATAGTGATGAGACTTACATAGAATGTCTCGTAATGCTTAATGAATAAATTAAATTCAATGAATAAAACAAAAAGAGGTTTCACATTAATTGAATTATTGGTAGTCGTAGCTATCATCGGCATACTCGCTAGTGTGGTTATGGTTTCGCTTAGTTCCGCCAGGGTGAAGGGAAGAAATGCAGCGAGACTTGAAAGTATGCATACCTTAAGGAATGCATTCTATATCGCTCTAGAGTCAGGATCTTTTCCGACTAGTGGTTGGGCTTGTGTGGCTGCAAGTTGTTATGGTTTATGGAGTCCATATGACAGTTCTGCTTCTTCTGAGCATGCTGCGACAAATGCTGCTGTATTGTCCTTTTTGGGTTTATCAGCAAATCAGTTGCCTGTCGATCCAGGTGGTACAGGATATGGTGGATATATGTATTATAATTCTGGCGGAATTGGGCCGTTGATTGAATTTCTACAAGAACCAGGTGGATCATGTGGTGCGGCCGTGGTTCACGCTACTCAACCTACATATGTGGATTGTTGGTTGTATCTAAATTAGGCAATTTGACTAAATTAGCCTAATCTGCTAGTATCTAAGCAAGGGAAGTAAAGCACTGATTAATCCATTTTTCTCCTTTAATTCTTATATTTTATAAGGTTTAAAGAAAAAAAGTGAGATATTAACAGAGCCTCCTCCTTTTAACTTATATGGCAAAAACATCAGTTATAGCGCGAAGCAAGAAAACACCTAAATTCTCTACACGACAGAAGAATCGATGTTTTCGTTGCGGACGAGGAAATGCTTTTATGCGAGATTTCGGCATTTGCCGTATCTGCTTTAGAGAATTAGCAAACGAAGGAATGCTTCCGGGTGTTCGTAAGTCTTCTTGGTAGTCTTAATTTTTTTTCGAAATATATGGATTCAATTTCAAACATGTTAATAATGATCAAGAATGCGTCACTCGCAGGCAAAGAGACTGTGGCCTTTCCGTATTCTAAGATGAAGCTTGCAATCGCAGAGTGCCTAAAAAAAGAGGGCTATATCGGTGATGTATCAAAGAAAGTAAAGAAAGACCAGCCGGTAATCGAAGCTGTATTGCTTTACACAGACAAGAAGCCACGAATCACAGAAGTGGAGAGAGTTTCCAAGCAGTCACGCCGAGTATACATGGGTATGAGTGATATACACACAGTCAAAGGCGGATCAGGATTGCTAGTGCTTTCAACACCAAAAGGAATTTTATCAGGCAAAAACGCTCGCAAGGAACAAGTTGGCGGTGAAGCGTTATTTAAGATTTGGTAATAATTTTACATAAATATTATGAGTAGAATAGGAAAACAAGAAATCGAAATACCAGCAGGAGTAAAAATCACACACAATGATGGAGTTATTACTGTGACTGGTCCAAAGGGAACTATCTCAAAGGTTTTCCGAGATGATATAGCTATCACTCTAGGTGACAAGACTGTAACTTTAAATATAAAAAGAAACGATAAATTTTCTAAGTCACTTTGGGGTACATATGCTTCTCATATTAAGAATATGATTAAGGGTGTAGAAACTCCATATTCAAAGAAGCTTATCCTAGAAGGTGTCGGATATAAATCAGAAGTTAAAGGCAAGGAATTCAACTTCGCACTTGGTTTCTCTCATCCTGTCATTGTTCCGATCCCAGAAGGTATTACTGCAACAGCTGAGAAGAACAACATAACTATCACAGGTATCGACAAAGAATTAGTAGGAAGCTTTACTGCTATGATTCGTGCGCTTAAGAAGCCGGAACCATATAAGGGTAAGGGTATGAGATACGATACAGAAGTGATCAGACGCAAGCAGGGTAAGAAGACGGTATAATCAGGTTATAGTTTCTAGGTTTTAGTAGAAAAATATTATGCAAAACAAACAAGAAAAAAGAATACGCCTAAAGTCAAAGATCCGATCTAAGATCTCAGGTACTTCGGAGCGCCCTCGACTTTCAGTATTCCGATCAAACAAATTCATTTACGCTCAGATTATTGACGATGCTACTGGCAAGACTCTTGCGCAAGCTAGTGATGTAAAGACAACAAAAGGCACAAAGACAGAACGAGCAAAGGAAGTCGGCAAAATGATCGCGGATGTATGCCTAAAGGCAAAGATCAGCACCGTTGTCTTTGATCGAAACGGATTTAAATATACCGGCCGAATAAAATTAGTAGCAGATGAGGCACGAGCTGCCGGTCTGAAGTTTTAAATAATATATGGATAATCCAAAACCACAAAATAATAATACAGGAGGCGCAACTCGAGGAGGAGAGCGAAGAGGAGCTCCACGAAGAGGAGGTTCTTCTTTTGGACGTCCAAAGCCTGAGTTTGATCAGAAAATAATCAGCATCCGTCGTGTGACTCGTGTGGTCGCAGGAGGACGAAGATTTTCTTTCTCTGTAGCATTGATTGCAGGAGACAAGAAGGGGGCTATTGGTCTCGGTCTTGGAAAAGCTGGAGACACAGCATTGGCTATCAATAAGGCTCTTCGAAACGCAAAGAAAAATATGGTTCGATTAAAATTGACCAAAACCATGTCTATTCCATTTGAAGTGAAGGCAAAGTTCTCTAGTGCCCAGGTTATGCTTATGCCTAACAAGGGTCGTGGACTCGTAGCCGGATCTGTTATCCGTGATATCATTAAGTTAGCCGGTATCAAAGATGTAACAGGTAAGATACTTTCTGGTACAAAAAACAAGCTGAACAATGCTAAAGCTGTTATGGAGGCGCTTTCAGCTATCTCTACAAAGTTCGCGGCAGAAGTGCCAGCAACTGTAGTAGTAGCAAATAAAGAAGTTCCAGCAGAATCAGCTAAGTAGAATAATTTTATGCAAATACACGAATTAAAAAGACAACACAAGAATAAGAAGGACCGCATTGTTGGCCGAGGAGGCAAGCACGCTAAGACTTCTGGCCGAGGAGGCAAGGGTCAGACAGCTCGTGCTGGTAACAAGCGCCGACCAGAACTTCGAGATATCATCAAGAAACTTCCTAAAAACCGCGGATACATGTTCAACTCTGTTCGCAAGGTAGTCATGGTTCCAAAAGAGAAGCTAGCAAGTAAGGGGGAAAAGTTTAGCGAGATTCGAAAGCGATTGGGTACAAAAGGAGGCAAGATCGTAATTCGCTAGCGTCTAATTCAAAATTAAACATATGCAAACATTCTTTAAAAAAATCAAATTAATCTGGACCGACCGTAGCTTGAGAAATAAAGTCTTGTTTGTTTTGTTCGCACTAGTAGTTTTTCGATTACTCGCAGCTATCCCGATACCAGGTATAGATACTGCTGCACTTGAGAGATTCCTTTCTAATAACCAATTCTTTGGTATTTTGAACATCTTCTCTGGAGGTGGACTTACAAATCTTTCTATTATCATGCTTGGAGTAGGGCCGTACATTACGAGTTCTATTATCATGCAACTTTTGACCATCATGGTCCCTGCGCTTAAGCGTATTTATCACGAGGAAGGAGAAGCAGGACGCAAGAAATTTACTCAGTACTCTCGTATGATCACTGTTCCACTTGCTGCGCTTCAGGGTTTTTCACTTTTGACTATTCTCGAAAATCAAGGAATCTTGATGAATATTACTCCATTTGATCGTGTTGAGAATTTGATCATTGTTATTGCGGGTTCTATTCTTCTGATGTGGTTGGGAGAGTTGGTCAGTGAGTTTGGTATTGGAAACGGAGTATCCTTAATTATCTTTGCTGGTATTGTATCTAGTCTACCAACAACTGTAGGCCAGATGATATTTACATTTGACGCTTCACAGATTCCTTTATATTTGGCTTTCTTAGTCGCTGGAGTAGTGATTATTGCCAGTGTAGTTTTTGTGACTGAAGCAGAGCGACCTATACCAGTAACCTATGCAAAACGTGTTCGAGGTTTGAAAATGTATGGAGGTGGATCGACATACTTGCCATTGCGAGTAAACCAGGCTGGAGTTATTCCGATAATTTTTGCTCTTTCAATATTGCTTTTCCCTCAGCTTATTGGAAACTTCCTGACTCGATTCTCAAGTCCTATTCTTGAAAAAATATCTGCAGTACTTGTTGGATTTACTCAGACTAGCTGGTCATACACTATATTCTACTTCCTATTAGTGTTTATCTTCACATATTTCTATACCGCAGTAACCTTCGATCCTGAGGCTCTATCTACAAACCTTCAAAAGAATGGAGCATTTATTCCAGGTATTCGCCCGGGTAATCCTACTTCTGATTATATTTCTCGAGTTCTCGGCCGTATCACACTTCTAGGCGGAGGATTCCTTGGAATCATTGCTGTGCTTCCACTACTTATGCAGCGTTTCACAGGTATCACAACCTTGGCACTTGGTGGTACGACAATACTCATCGTGGTTTCTGTTGTTCTTGATCTGATCAAGAAAGTAGATGCTCAGGTCTCAATGAGAGAGTACTAATTCTTGAAGCTTATGGCTCAAAAAGAAAAGATAGAAATCATAATAACGGGTGGAACAATCGACTCTTTTTATGATAGCAAACAGGATACTGTTGTGCCCTCAGAAAAAAGTTCACTGCCTGATTTTATTTCAAGCTTAAAATTACCTCACGAGTTTTCCTTTACCCAAATCTGCATGAAGGACAGCCGTTCCATAAACGAAGAAGATCGAAAGAATGTTTTGGCTGCGATTGAAAACTCTACAGCAGACAAGATATTGGTTACCCATGGCACTTATACAATGCCTGATACTGCAAGATTTATAGATGCCAACTTGAAAAGAAAGGACACAGTCATTATTTTTACTGGATCAATGATTCCTCTTATTGGATTTTCTCCATCTGATGCTCCTTTTAATTTAGGCTATGCTATTGCATCTCTCGCAACATTACAGCCAGGGGTTTATGTTTGTATGAACGGTCAGGCATTTACTCCTGCAGAGGTTGTAAAACAACTTTCTGAAGGAAAGTTCGGATCTATTTTTAATAGCTAGTTTTTCTGATACTTCTGTATCGCTTTCAAGATATCCTTAGTAACCTTAGAGATAGGTTGGTTGCCGTTGATTGTCACTAGTTTTTTCAGGCTATCAAAGTAAGCAATTGTTTTCATTACTTGGTTTTTGTGGTACTTAATTCTAGCTGCAATCATTTTCTCAGTGTCGAAGACTTTATAAATTGCTTTTGCATTACCTTGGGCTCTTAAAATTGAACGCTTGTAGACTTCTTTCTCTGGCAGGTCTAAATACAGAACCATAAAATCAGATTTAATTTCATTGAGAATTTTTTTCAGCAGCTGAGCCTCTGGTTTTAGCCTTGGACCCCCAAGAAACAACAGATCTTTATTTTTCGGTCTGTTTTTTATTTCCTTAGTTATAAATTCTTTAAGGAGGGGGACAGGTAATGGTAGGCCTTTTCCAGCTGTTCGTCTTGTCCACTCTCCATTTGGGCTCTGTTCTTTTAATAGTTTGCGAGTATATAGACCAGTCTCTACTGTCTTAAAAGAGTACCTTTTCTTGAGAATATTTGCCTGGGTGTCTTTGCCTGAAGCAGTGGTTCCAAGGAGTACTATATTAAAACCAAGTCTTTTCATAATGGAATCATTCTAGTACAAAAACCTTGATTATTCAAGCAAAATTCGGTATTGTGTAGATATATGGAATCTAAAACTTTTGTATTTTTCGGTATCGTGGGCTCTGGCAAGGGAACACAAGTTAAGCTCCTTATGGACTTCCTTCAAACGAAGGATGGCAAGGAATGCGTCTATGCATACCCAGGTAATGAATACCGAAGACTAGTTGAAGAGGATAATTTTACCGGCCGACTAATAAAAGACTCGCTTCACAAGGGCCATCTTCAGCCAGACTTTCTTACTAACTCTATTGTTACCAATATCTTGGCTTCTGCTATAAACCCAGACAAGCATTTGATATATGATGGTTATCCGAGAACTCTGGTACAAGCGGATGCCCTAGAAGCAATGAATACATATTTCCAAAGAGATAATGTAAAAATTATTTATATTGAGCTTTCCAAAGAAGAAGCCATGAAGCGCAATCTGCTTCGCGGTAGGGCGGATGACACAAAAGAGGGCATAGAAAAAAGATTCGATGAATACATAAACAAAGTTGTTCCTTCGATGGAATACTTCAAGAACAAATCGGGATACACCATATATACAATCAATGGCGAGCAAGAGATCGCGAATGTTCACAATGATATTATCAAAGCCCTAGAATTGTAATTATATGGACGAAATAATTATCATTTCACTTGGAGGTTCTCTGATTATTCCACAAGAAATCGATGTGGATTTTTTGAAAAGTTTCAAAGAAATGATTCTTCGTTATGTAGAGCAAGGCAAGAGATTTGTGATTATTACCGGAGGTGGTAAGGTTTGCCGTAAATATCAAGATGCAGGGAGGAAAGTGAGAGATTTAACTTCAGATGATTTGGACTGGCTTGGAATTCATACTACTCGACTCAATGCGGAGTTTGTGAAGATATTGTTCGGGGATGTAGCAGAAGAAGCAGTAATAATCGACCCGACACTGCCAGTTAATTTTAATAAATCTGTGGTGTTTGGTGGTGGATGGAAGCCGGGCTGGAGTACAGATTATGTTGCTGTAGTTTTGGGTAGCCAGCTTGGGGCAAAAAAGATAA
Organism: Minisyncoccota bacterium; assembly: GCA_018061035.1. Taxonomy (GTDB): domain Bacteria; phylum Patescibacteriota; class Minisyncoccia; order Phycocordibacterales; family UBA9973; genus UBA9973. The sequence goes on from JAGOUX010000003.1 coordinate 24,594, forward strand.
TTAATCTATCAAATATTGATTATGCTTACGACAAGGACCCAAATAAATTTTCTGATGCACAGAAAATCGAGAAGATCTCTTGGTTGGAATACGAGAAACTTATTCCAAGAGAATGGAATCCGGGATTGAGTACTCCATTTGATCCTATTGCTTCACGCCTTGCTCAGGCAGATAATATGGAGGTGGTAATACTGAATGGAAAAAATATAAGAAACTTGGAGAAGTGTATCGACGGTGGGGATTTTATCGGTACACATATAAAATAAAACCTGTCCCGTAGTAAATTTTTGATTACGGGATATAATGAAAGAAGTTATTATTTAAAATTTACTACTGGAATGATAATTATAAAGACCAAAGAAGAAATTGAAATATTACGAGAGGGAGGCAGGCGTCTTGCAACTGTTCTTCATAAGGTGAAGGACATGGTTGCTCCGGGAGTAACTACTCAGGAACTCGATCAGTATGCTTTTAAACTCATAAAGGATATGGGAGATTTTCCTGCATTCTTGAATTATAGGCCAGAAGGAGCGGATACGCCTTTCCCGGCGAGTTTGTGTGTTTCTGTAAACAACGAAGTGGTCCACGGAATTCCCAACAAGACACGAGTGCTCAAAGAAGGTGACGTGGTTTCGATAGACCTTGGTCTCAAGCATAAAGGACTCTTTACCGATATGGCTATGACAGTGCCAGTAGGGGCTGTATCTGCGGGAGTAGAAGCATTGCTCCGTAAGACCGAGCAGGCGCTCATGGTGGGCATAGATGCGGCTGTAGGAGGTAATAAAACAGGAGATATAGGCTATGCAATAGAAAGCTTTGTAAAGGCGGATAAAAATCAAAAATACGGCATTGTGGAGGTGCTCTCAGGCCATGGCGTAGGTAGAGCTATCCACGAAGATCCATACATACCAAACTTTGGAAAAAAGAACACAGGAGACAAACTTCAGCCTGGAATGGTGGTGGCAATAGAGCCAATGCTCAACATGGGCACAAAGCATGTCACTCTAGATCCTGACGGATATACATTCCGTACTGCTGACGGAAAGAAGAGTGCGCACTTCGAACACACAATTCTCATTACTGAGGGGGAGCCTGAGATTTTGACAAAGATTTAAGAAGTGCTACAATGGTTTTTATGTTAATAAAGCTGAAATATTCTATATGTGATTCTAGAATTTTCCCCGAATATCGTCTCCCAAACCGCTAGAAGCGGTTTTTTTAGTTATTAACCACATTATTAGATAATTGTAATAAATATATGGACAAGAATAAGCAAAAATTATTAGGACGGGTCGAAAAGCATATGCATTCCGTCATAGCTAAAATCAAGGAGAAGCTTGAGGCCGCAAAAGGTCTAGCCAACCAAAGCTTGAAAGGTTTTGGGAAAATGCTGCCAGAAGACCAAGCAGTATTCATGAGTCTTCGAGGTCATGCGCACAAGAGAGTGAGAGAGCTGTCGCACCTCGAAGGTTCTCCATACTTTACAAAATGCGAAGTCATAGACGAATCAGGGAAACATGTCGATTACTTTTTTGCCAAACATGAGTTCTCTGAAGAATCGATTTACTCCTGGGTGGCTCCAGTATCAGCAATTCGCTTTGAGGATCCTGGTGTAGTTTCTTTCAAGTTGCCGAATGGAGTCAAAAGAACAGTTACAATAAAGCAAAAAGAAACCTACATGATTGTAGATGGCAAAATAATGTTCTTTGCCCTAGAAGCACAAGGCAAGTCTAGGCAACTTATCTATCAAGAGCATTTTACGAAACAAAAGTCGGAATTCGTGCTTCCCGAAATAGTGGCGCAAATGGAAAAAGCTCAGGACCTGGTTATCCGTGCAAATCACAAAGGTCCGCTTGTAATCTCCGGACCCGCTGGAAGTGGCAAGACTACACTTGCACTTCATCGTGTGGCATATCTTACTCAGGTGCCTGATACTGCAGAATTATATCCTGCGCAGTCAATTCTGGTATTAGTACAGGACAACGGGACAAAGAAATATTTCTCTACGCTTCTACCTAGCCTAGGTATTAATGATGTTCACATTGTAACTTTTTCCGAATGGGCTTTCAGCATTCTTGGTATAGAGGACTACTCATACGGAGAACGATACGGAGAAACTGAAGAAGAAAAAGATGTATATGAATACCAAAAACTAAAGAGTCTAAGGGAGGGTAAAATTGCGTCGTGGAATAAAAACATATTCGATGTTTTAAAGTCTCAGTATTTGGGATTCTTTGGAGAAGTTAGTGTCGGGTTGCTAAGCAAGCAAAAGAAAGATGCTAAACTTGACCGCTTTGATTTAGTTGTTCTTCTTCGGTCATGCTTTGCGAAGCATAAAAAATTTGAGATCAGGCGGCAGTACAATACATTTGTTAAAGACAAGCTCGTGCGCAAGACGGAAAAGACTCTGATTGAATATTCTCTCATGATCATAGACGAATTCCAGAACTATCTACCCGAGCAGCTCCAGATTCTGAAGAATTGTTTGAATACATCCACTCAGTCAGTCGTGTATGTGGGGGATATGGCTCAACAGGTTAAACTTGGCACTATCCGGAACTGGGACGAGATTGGTGAAGTCGTTTCTCCAGACAGAAACGTAAAGCTAAGCAAGGTGTATCGCAATACAAAAAATATTTTAGAATTTATAAAAAGTCTCGGCTATAGCGTCGAGCTTCCCGCAAGCTTAAAAGAAGGACCAACGGTGGTTGAGAAAAGAACTGAAACAGTTGAAGAAGAGATTGAACATATTAAAGCGCACATCAATACTTATAAAAATGGAAGCATTGGAATCTTGGCAAAAGATGAGTCGTACCTAGAAGCTTTCAAAAAAGAATTCACCGGAGTGAAAAATGTTCACGTTCTTACGATGCTAGAGTCGCAAGGTGTGGAATTTGATTATGTCTGTATCGTTGGAATCAGCAATGAATTCTTTAATATTGCTCATACTACAGACATATCGTCTATTCACATTGAGGAACGGAGGCGTATGCAGAAAGATTTGCTCTATGTTGCACTCACTCGTGCTATCACTGAGCTTCATATTCTCGGTAGCGAACCCATAAAGATCGATATTGCTCGCTTGTAGTTAGTCTTTTAACCTTTTTGTTATATACTTAAGGGAATGGATCCCGTTAGAAGTCCTCTAGTTAATTAAATTTACAACAAGTGATATAATCAAGCTATGTATTTTAGTCGATATTGTAAATCTAACAATGGAAATCTAAAGATTTCCTACTTCTAACGGGATGGAAGGACAATTCTTTAAGGAAATGCCTAAATTCAAGACTCCAGAAGAGGAGCTTGATTATCTTCGCGCTCATGTCGCGAAAAGAGAAGAGGAGCTCATTCAGAAGGGTCATTTTGAACATGCGAATGAAAACGCTGCGCAAGATGTGATTGGTGCGTATAAAGAAATTCCTAAAGAAGATGTGATACACAAGAGCAACTATGTCTCCGAGCGTGAGACAGAAGGCATTGTACTCAAACTCAAGCCTGAATCGCATGATGCGGTAATGGAGGAGCTACTCGGACTCGTGATAACCAAGGGTGTGAAGAACGCGCTCTCTGTGGTGGAATCGATGGGTAGTCCGCATATCGATGATGATTTCCATCGTCTGCTTATTCAATATCTAAAAACAGGCAGAGCATTTGATCTCAAAGAAGGCACACCAATACATCGTTCGCTTAACATGACTCTTTTTGAGATAACTTTACCGCCACCTGATGATGAAGCAGATAAATCAAAAGGATTCAAAGAATTCATTGGTGCGATGGAGCAGTTTTATGCCGGCATGCAGTCCATAGGCGAGGGCAAGTCTAATGAGAAAGAAATTTACTTCACTCTTGAGGTTGCGCTCGGTATGGATACAGACCAGGTGGTGGTATATGCTGGAGTACCAAATAAATATATTTCTCTCTTCGAGAAGCAGGTCCTCGCTTTTTATCACAATGCCAAAGTTCGAGAGACTGCAGATGATTTCAATGTATTCAATGAGCATGGGGTGTCACTCGGAGCATATGCTTCATTTTCTGAGAGAGGAGTGATGCCGATCAAGACTTATGACAATATCGACCATGATCCGATGAATACGATATTGAATGTCTTCTCTAAACTAAAGACCAAGGGAGAGGGCGCGGCGATTCAGCTCGTCATTGCTCCTGCGGGGGATAAATTCATCAATGAGTTTCACCACATTCTTGATGATGTTAAGAATGGAACCTCTGTGAAGCATGCTTCTGATAATCTCTATAAGTTCAATAAAGCCTTTTTAAAAGTAGGTAAGGAGTTATTGTTCGGCGTAAAGAAGGCTCCAATCGAGGATGTTCAAAATAAGGATATGTACATGAAAGGCAGACGTGCGGTAGATGAAGGCGCAGCAGAAAAGATTGGCAACAAAATGAAGAGCTCGATCATGAAAGCCAATATTCGCGTCATTGCTTCTGGTGACACCATGCAAAATGCACAAGGGATATTGAATGAAATCGAGTCATCGTTCAATCAGTTTTCAGAGGCGGCAAGCAACTCATTTATTTTCGAGCAATTACACGGGTCTGAGCTAAAAAGTTTTTTCCACGATTTTTCATATAGAACATTTTCTCCAAATAAGATATTGCCGATGAATTTGAAGGAGCTCGCTTCGGTATTCCATTTCCCTGTAGGTATTGGGTCTCAGCCTCAACTTAAGGAAGCAAAGGCCGGCATAGCTCCAGCACCGATAGAGATGGGAGGAGAAGGAATCGTGCTCGGAGTAAATAGCTATAGAGGCAAAGATACAGATATTCATATGTCTCGAGAAGATCGAATGCGTCATTTCTATGTAATCGGTCAGACCGGTACTGGTAAAACTAACATAATGCTCAATATGATTACTCAGGACATTAAAAATGGCGATGGTTGCTGTTATATCGATCCACACGGTACTGATATCCAAACTATATTGTCTCGTATTCCCAAAGAGCGTATTGATGATGTGATTTATTTCGATCCTGCATATACCGCACGCCCCATGGGCCTAAATATGCTCGAATATGATCCAAGATATCCGGAACAGAAAACATTCGTGGTCAACGAGATGATGGGCATATTCAACAAGCTTTTTGATATGAAGGTGGGTGGTGGAGCGATGTTTGAGCAGTATTTCCGCAACAGTGCCTTCCTTGTGATGGAGGACCCAGAATCTGGATCTACTCTTCTTGAGATTACTCGTGTTCTCGGAGACAAAGAATTCCGTGATATGAAATTGGCGAAATGCAAAAATCCAATCATTAAACAATTCTGGGTTTCTGCAGAGCAGACAACAGGGGATCAATCTCTTGCAAACTTCGTGCCTTATATTTCTTCAAAATTTGATAACTTTATCTCGAACGATATCATGCGTCCGGTGGTACTCCAGCAGAATTCTGTGTTTAATTTCCGTAAGATTATGGATGAGAAGAAGATTCTCTTAGTAAACTTGTCCAAAGGAAGGTTAGGAGATATTAACGCTAATCTTATCGGTCTCGTATTGGTGGGCAAGATCCAGATGGCAGCTCTTTCTCGAGTGGATATGTTCGGCAAGCCAATGAATGATTTCTATTTGTACATCGATGAGTTCCAGAACGTTACTACCGATTCCATTTCTTCTATTCTCTCTGAGGCTCGCAAATACAGACTATCGCTCAATATAGCTCACCAGTACATCAGCCAGCTTGATGAGAAGATCAAGAATGCCGTATTTGGAAACGTCGGCTCGATGGCTGTGTTCCGAGTGGGAACAGAAGACGCTACTTTTCTTGAAGCCAAATTTAAGCCTCAGTTTACTGCTCACGATATTACCAAGCTCGATAATTACAATGCTTATGTCAGCATGCTAGTAAAAGGCCAGCCAACCAAACCATTCAATATCAAGACTCTCGCCCCAGAAGAGGGTAATATGACTATTGTAGATAGCTTGAAAGAACTTTCGTATGTAAAATTTGGACGTGACCGAGAGGAGGTGGAGGCAGAAATCATGGCTCGGTATAAGAGTATGGAGTAGTTGGTCATAATTTTGCAAAATCTATTTTTTCTGCTAGTATAAGAGTTATGAAAACAGAAAAAACACTTATAATATTAAAGCCTGACGCAGTGCAGCGTAATTTAGTAGGGGAGGTTATTAGCCGTTTTGAAAAGAAAGGCTTAAAGATAATAGGAGTAAAAATGATGAGCATAGAGACTGTCACCCTTGAAGAACATTATGCGCACATAAAAGATAAGCCATTTTTCCCTGGTGTTCGTGATTTCATGAAAGTATGCCCAGTTGTGGTGATGGCGCTTGAAGGTGTGAATGCTGTGTCTGCAGTGAGACTGATCGTTGGGCCAACTAAGGCATGGGAGGCCAATGCTGGAACGATTCGAGGAGATTTTTCTCTTTCTACTCAATCAAATATAGTGCATGCTTCTGAAACAGTAGAAGCAGGAGAAGTTGAAATAAAGAGATTCTTCTCAGGTAACGAGATATTTGAATACAAAAAAATTGATACTGACTTCGTTTACGCGGAGCATAAGGAATAAAAATATGTACGAAGTAGAAGTAAAGGCACAACTCAAGGACCGACAAGCTGTAAAAGGCAAGTTGGAGTCTTTGGGCTGTGTGTTTGGTGAGGAGCTTCATCAGGTAGATACTATATTTGTGCCCAAGGGTACACCATATCCATCACCAATGGATACTCCTGTTCTCCGAGTTCGCAGACAAAATGGTAAAGCTATTTTAACCCTAAAGATATCCCAGTCCAGTAGGCAGGATTGTATAGAAAAAGAGCTTGAGGTTGCTGATGGAAATATCATGGTGGATATAATTCATTTGATTGGCTATGAAGAATTTGTGGCAGTAGTTGATAAGAAAAGAATTAAGACCCATGTGGGGGATATGGAGGTGGTGCTAGATGAAGTAAAAGATCTGGGCGAGTTTATAGAAGTAGAAAAGGTGGTAACTGAGGCTGATCCAGCAGTTAGAGTAAAAACCCAAGACGAACTATACGCCTTTCTAGAAACATTAGGTGTATCTAAGGAAGATCATGTGATTGGTGGCAAGTACGACATCATGCTTTACGAGAAATTGAATTCAAAATAATTCTAAAACATAAAAGTACGCTCGTCTATATTGCAGAAAATATTGTAGGGTGTATAGTTTAGGTAGGGTTATTTCCAATTATTACCTAGAACACTAATTTATGGGAGAGTCGATCGTGTTAGGCCTTGGCCTTATGCGTCTCTCACCCACTTAGCTTAATAAGCTACGGTAATATATTGGAAATAGCCCTAAGAAGGACTCCGCCACCATGTTTTCGGGCGGATTTTTTCTTACATGAAGGTTTATTTTAGTTTTCGTGTATGATAAAATCCTAATATGAATAAGAAACTACTTTTAAAACATCTAGTATCCTTGATGTTTTTTATTTTTATAGCCAATTCTTTGGCACTTAAGTTTTATTGGTATTCTTTGGTTTGGTATTTCGATATCATTATGCACACACTGGGAGGAATGTGGGTGGGAATGTTCTTTTTGTATGTATTTGAACGCAGAGGATACAAGCCACTAACTATCGGATTATTTTTGCGAGTTATGGCATGTGTATTATTGGTAGGTTTGCTGTGGGAGATGTACGAGTTTTATATTTTTCAGCATTTAAGTCGAAATACTTTTGATCTGACTGATACTCTCTCTGATGTAGGATTCGATTTATTAGGAGGAGCACTATCGGGATTATATTTCTTAAAAATAATTATGCGGAAATTGAGGGATAGAGTACAATCAAGTAATGGTTCCCGTTAGAAGTCTTACGACGGGTGGTATAGTCGACACAATTAATATTATTTAATTTCGTTCGGGATGGATAAACAAGCTAAAATTACATTTTATGGTGGTACGGGCTCAGTCACAGGGGCGAATTTTCTGCTCGAAGTCGCTGGTAAAAGAATTCTGATTGACTGTGGCTTAACCCAAGGGATGAAGATTGCAGATGATGTGAACTGGGATCCATTTCCTTTTAATCCCGGAGAGATCGATATTCTTTTTGTGACTCATGCTCACGTAGATCACTTGGGAAGGATACCAAAGTTAATTAAAGAAGGCTTCAGGGGCAAAATATACTCCACTATTCCCACTAAAGCCCTCGCAGGACCAATGCTCGAGGATACTGCTGGCATTCTTTCTAAAAATACTGAATTGGGATTAGATAAGATTTACACAGAAGAGAATGAAAAGTTAGCTTTGTCATTGTGGGAAGGTTTTGATTATCATCAAGACATACCTATCTTGGATAATCTCAAAGTTAGTCTTTATAATGCCGGCCATATTTTGGGTTCGGCAATGATATTGTTTGTATATAATGGTAAGCGCATTTTGTTTACAGGAGATTTGGGTAATAGTCCATCTCCGATTTTACCTGACACAGATATGGTGCCCGATGTGGATTATTTAGTAATGGAAAGTGTTTATGGTGATCGAAATCACGAATCCAGAGATAGTCGAAGAAAATATCTAGAGGAAGTGATTGAGGACAATTATAAGCGCAAGGGTACACTGATTATTCCTACTTTCTCTCTCGAGAGATCTCAAGAGCTTCTTTTTGAATTAAACGAACTTGTAGAAGGGAAGCGTATTCCGATAATGCCGATCTTCTTGGATTCTCCATTGGCCATACGTCTGACTGAAGTATTCAAAAAATTTAAATCATACTTTAATGAGAATGCTCAACACGCCATGTCACACGACAAGCACTTATTTGATTTTCCTGGACTGCATTCAACACTCAAAAGTGAAGAATCAAAAATGATCAAACAAGTGCCGAATCCAAAGATAGTTATAGCAGGTTCTGGAATGTCTTCAGGTGGACGCATAGTGCATCATGAGCGACATTACCTACCAGATGCAAACAATACATTGCTTTTGGCTGGATATCAGTCAGTTGGAACTCCAGGACGATTAATCCAAGAAGGAGTTAAGACTGTGCGTATAACCGGAGAAGATGTAGTAGTGCGTGCACACGTGGTCACAATCTCTGGATATTCTGGACATAAAGATTCTGATGGCTTGCTTAATTTTGTTGAAGGAATGCAAGAGAGTCTCAAGAAGGTTTTTGTGGTTATGGGAGAGCCGAAGAGCTCAATGTTCCTCGTGCAGAAACTTCGAGACAATCTCGCTATTGATGCTTCTGCTCCTGAGCAGGGATCGAGTGTCACACTATCTTGTTAGTTTGAGGTCTATGTATCATGTGCGAAATCATTTAGTTAAAAAATTTCTCAATGTGTTATACTTAAAATAAGTTTTGTAATGTCGTTATTAATAATATAACTTCGGAAATCTCAAGATTTCCTATTTCGTACGGGATGGATTCAACAATAAATTTTCCACCAAAGCATGGACACAGCCAAATAAAAATTTGCGTATCAGGTGCCGCGGAGACCGGACACTGTGGTGTAGATGCTCTCGAAAAAGCCAAAGAGCTCGGACGAGAAATCGCTCGCCAGGGAGCAGTGCTGGTAACTGGCGCCACTACAGGTTTTCCATTGTGGGCTGCGATGGGAGCAAAAGAGGCTGGTGGTATTTCTATCGGCTTATCTCCCGCGTCTTCTGAAAGAGAGCATGTCGAGGTCTACAAATTGCCAATCGACTATATGGATCTCATCATCTATACAGGGTTTGGTTATCCTGGACGAGATCTCTTACTCACACGATCTTCTGATGCCGTTATCTGTGGTTGTGGACGCGTAGGAACGATACACGAGTTCACTATCGCTTTCGAGGACGGTAAACCCATAGGTATCTATGAAGGACCTTGGGAGATGGGAGGAGAACTCAAAGACATACTCGAAAAGGGACACCGCCCTAATACAAAAATAGCTATGGGTACGGATCCAAAGAAAATGATCGAAGATATCATAGCTCTAGTGAAACAGGATAAAATAGATGAATATAAAATAAAGCGAACTAATGAAGGAGATCTAATACGATAAATAAAAAATCCCTCATTCTACTGGATGAGGGATTTTTTATTTATAAATTATTTTATTGCATTCATTACTCGAGCGAATGTTTCAGGGTGGTTTTGCGCGAAGTCAGAGAGTATTTTGCGATCCAATTCGATATTCTTCTTCTTGAGGGCTCCGATCATCTTAGAATATGACATACCGAGTTCTCGTGCTCCAGCATTGATCTTGATATTCCAAAGCTTTCGAATGTGAGATTTCTTGTCCTTTCGGTGAGCAAAAGAGTATGATCCAGCGTGCAGGAGAGCATCCTTTGCTTGTCGTTCTTTGCTACCTCGTCCATGGCGAAAACCTTTAGTCTGCTTTAGGACACTTCTTCTTCTTTTTAACGCGTGTACTCCCTTTTTTACTCTTGTCATGGTGTTTTAATTACTGAAACTGATAAATATTAACTGAAAGGCAGAAGGTGACTCTTCGGCTTGTTCTTGATAACGAAAGTATTTCCTTTTCGGCCAGCTAGCTGGGTTGATCTGGATTGCTTAGCATTGAAATGGTTGAAACCAGGCTTACGAGAAAGTATCTTGCCGTTTTTGGTAAGCTTTAGTCTCTTTGAAAATGATTTGTTTGTTTTCATCATAAAATTTATTGTGTTATTTTTTTTCTATCGTTGTAGTCAGACCCTTTGGGCCTTTCTTGTAGGCATCGGATATCTTGTAGTCTTCAGTGATCAGGTGTAGTACTCGGTCGAGTCGTTCTCGTAAGAATTTCTCGTCCATATACTTTGCTCGGCCCGCGAGGAAGAGTTCTACTTTGACTCTATGTCCTTCCTTGATCCATTTTGAAGCAGTTTTTGCTTTCAATTCAAGGTCGTGGTCTCCGGTACCTATTTTGATTTGAATACCTTTAGTTTCAGTTCGATTGGCTCCGGCTTTAGCTTTTTTGAGCTTCTTCGATGCCTCGTACTGATACTTTCCGAAATCCATTATCTTCCCGATTGGGGGATTTGCATTGGGTGATATCTCAATCAAGTCCATGCCTTTTGCTTGGGCAAGTTCTAAAGCATCTCTAATGCTTAAAACACCGAGATTTTGGTTCTCCTGGTCTAGTACCCGAAGTTCCTTGGCCCGTATTTGATTGTTTATTCTTTCACGCAATGTATAAAATAATGCTTCCAAGGGGGTCTTTAGACCTCCTTTTGACTAGATAGATAATAGCTTATTTGACGTATTAAGTCAAATACTGTTATTTATATAGATAAAAGGTATAATGTGACCATGAAACTCGAGGTTAGCCCGTTAGGGCACAAATCAGAAAACCCTCTTATTAAGGAAGTTGTGGCGCTTCGTCCATTTGTTAGGGATTTTTGCGGATCTTTGTTGAAGGGTAGAAGCAATATAGCAAACCTACAGGAAGATATGGCGCAAGAAACATTGATAAGGGCAATTGCTAAAATTGATACTTTTAAAGGTCAGTCAAAATTATCAACTTGGCTGTGCTCTATCGCAAGGAATGTAATAATAAGTGATTTACGCATCAAGCCACGTCATAATCTTGTTGCTGTGGATGATTTGTTATCAAACAAAGACGGAGAGAGCGTTAAAATTGAAGGTCTTCACGAGCCAGCAACCAATATCGAAGATAACCTTATCCTCGGACTTGATTTAAAGAACGAAATAAATAATCTTCCTGAAGATGTCCGAAAGATTGTGCCTATGTTGATAGAAGGATATTCCCACGAAGAAATTGCTAAAAAAGTTGGTATTGGTGTCGAGGCGTTGAAATCTAGGCTGTACAGGTTTAGGTTGGAGGTAAAAAATAAACATAAAATCTAACATGGCAAATTATGCAGAAAACAGAAAAGCTCGTTTCGACTACGAGATCATGGAGAAATACGAAACCGGTATTGAGCTTTTGGGTACCGAGGTGAAGTCTGTGAGAGGGGGACGCATGTCCCTAGATGGCTCGTTCGTAATCGTTCGCGGTGGGGAAGCATTCCTAATTAATTCCAATATTCCGCCGTACCAGATAAAAAATTCTGCGAAAGACTATGATCCGCTCCGAAACCGTAAACTTCTCCTAACAAAAAAGGAATTAGAAGAATTGGCTGGAAATGAGAAAAACAAGAGTTTGACAATAGTGCCAATGTCAGTGTATAATAAAAATAGAAAAATCAAGTTAGAAATTGCTTTAGTGAAAGGAAAGAAGACTCGCGACAAACGCCAGAGCATAGAGAAACGCGAAACCGATCGAGAGATCAGACGTGCTGTAAAAGAAAGCAAAGATCGTTGAAAATAGAAACACATGGGGATGCAAGGCATAGACAGTTGGCCTTTTGCTCTTGATGCATGCCGAGTATGGACGTGATCTCGTTAACTTTCGTTCACATGTTAATTGCAAAATTGACTTCAAGCAATACAGAATCTCCATACTTCGGTATGAAAGATTTCGCATTCGCTCCAGCTTTCGCTTAACGCGTGCTGGTGTCCTGCTCATAGACTTCCGATATATGAGTCAGGGCATAATATTATCGGGATAAGGGAATACCCGTTCGAGTATTTCACCAAAATTTAGAACTCGGCTGAAAGATATTTGGCTCGCTTAAGAATCTTTTAGCTCAAACAAAAAAGCGCGCTACGCATGTAGACTTCCTGGCATTAACCTTCTGCACCGGGGTTCGATTCCCCGCATCTCCACTCGACTCGTTTTGTTTATACAAAACTTCGCTCGTGGCAAGCCACAGCAAAAACAGGATACGATATTTCGTGTTCTGTTTTGAGGCGAGTGCCCTGAGCATAGTCGAAGGGCATATTTATAGTGAGCAAGGTCGAACCATATGCTAAAATTAGGAGTATGTCTTTCGTCTATATGATGAAGAACACAATTCTTTAGCAGAAGCCAGAAAAAGAGAAATCCAAATTAAAAAATGGCGGAGAGACAAAAAGGAAAGACTAATAGATTTATTTATAAAAAAATTACCCACAAAGTCACCCTAGGCGACGGCGAGAAAATTATTTATGACCAATTCTCTCCACCTAAAAATAAGGAATTCACTGGCTGTATTCCTGACTATTATATGATATATTTCTTGTATTATGACACGAGAAGGAGGGCCACAATCTATTAAACACGAATCCTTTAAGTCAGATGAAATCTACTATTTCAATACTCATAGGCCTTTAGATTTGGTTAAAAATTTGGAAAATAGGTACACAGATTTTCCATTGGAGAAAGTAAAAGATATTTTCCAACAAACCTTAGGCTTAGAAATAAAAAATATCAAACCTGATACCAACTTTGGCACAGGGCACGTGATATTTTTTGCTGAAACTGAAAAAGGAAGATATGTTTTTCGAGCAAATTATGGGGTAGCAAGTCCTGAACACTACATGTCTCTGGAAGGCAAATTTAACCTTGAATATCAAAAAGCAGACATACCTGTTGGCGTAATCCTGCACTCCGATTCTACTAGAAGTAAATATAATTTTGACTATCAGATACTTGAACCTTTGCCGGGTAAAGATCTGGAAACTGAATGGGCGGGCACAGAAAAGGATTACGAAAATTTATGTATAGAGCTTGGAAGGTTGGTGGCGCGACAATATAAAGCCCCCGTGAGCGGGTTCGGTAGATTTATGAATTTAGATGTACTACAAGGCAGTTATAAAACTACACATGAATACTTGACTGCCTACTTAGATTTTGATTTGGCAACTTTGCTTGAATATAAAATAATTGACGAAGGAGTGAGGAGTAAAATTCAGGCTGTTTTTATGGATAATAAACCTATCTTTGATAAAGATACGCAAGGATATCTAGTACATCACGACTTGGCTGATCATAATTTGCGTTATGAAGGGGATAAGATAATGGCTGTATTTGATTGGGAGAATGCTGTAGCTTTTGACCCAATAAGCGAGCTTGGTAGTGCTCACACTTGGCTGAGCCACTACGACTTCAAGAGGAAGAAAATGCTGGAAGGTTTTACTGCAGAGCTTGGGCATGAACCAGAAAATCTACATAAAAAAATATCAATTTATTTTTTGCGAACTATGTTGTGGAAAGTGTGTTTTGCTTTAAGGAGAGGAAAATTTACGGAAAGACATAAAAATCTTCTTGAGCAGTCCTTGAAAGAGAATGGACTGTAAAAGCTTTTTTCCTTGGGGCTTTTGTTTTATGCATATAGGTATGCATCACGCCTTATACGTGATCATCCCAAACTTTCGTAAAAATATTTTAGTAGTATACTTACCCCATGTCTAATGAAAACCCCTTTGATGGAAAACCTAATACCGGCAAGGCTCGCCCTGATCAGGTGGAAATAGATTTAATAAAAAAAATAGATCAAGAGAAGGCTGCAATAGATTTATTAAATTTAAATAGATCCAAGCTAGAAAAATCTTTACACCCAGATGAAATAAGAAAAATTTTAGTTTCCGCTCGGGGACTCTTTAATCATTTTATATATTCCAAATTAGGGCAGGGAAAGAAGCAGGTTTTTTCTATTACTTTTGGGAATATGGTTGTTACTTTAGGATTATCAAGATTGCCCATTACCTATGCTTTAAAAAAAATGGATGAAATTGTTTTGGCTACTCCTGGTTTAGTAAAAACAGAAACAGGTTATGAAGTTTTAGATCCTGAATTGTTATATCAAAATTTCGGACCAGGTTCATCAGAGAAGAAAATTTTAGATATTCTGGCGGCTCGCCCTGATAAGGAATTTGGTTATTTAGAGCTCGCATCATCACTTAATGTAACTACAGCAAGTATTCAGGGTATTGTTGGAAGGATGGAGCGAGAAGGCAAAGTTCTTGTTAGGAGAGAGAGGAATGGAGGCGTTCCTGTTAAAATAATAATTGCTCCTCAAAAATAACCTCTTAACTTTTAGGGCTTTTTGTGCTACTATATATGGATGGATTTTAATTTTCTGAATAAAAAAGAGGGAGGCAATAAGAAAAAAGTACCCCAAACAACCATTTCAGGTAACGCTGCAGGAGCGGTTGTGGTTTTTATGCTTATTACCGCTCTATATTTGGTAGTCTCTGGAGACAGCAAAATAGTACCAGAAGTTCCAATCTCAGAGCTTGCCCAAAGTGTTTCAAAAGGAGAAGTAAAGAATATATTGGTAGAAGGTGATACCCTTACTATTACATATCAAGACGATATGGTGAAGACCTCGAAGAAAGAAGTCGGCTCTGCTTTGTCGCAGACACTTTTCAACTACGGAGTGAGTTCTGAATCACTTGCAAAAACTGGAATTGAAATAAAAAACGAAACAGGTTTCATGTATTGGTTGGTGAATATTTTGCCATTTCTGCTCCCAATAGTATTCATACTTATTTTTTTCTGGTATTTATCACGACAAGTAAAAGGCGCTGGAGTACAAGCGATGACTTTTGGTCAGTCCAAGGCGCGTATTACAGATCCAAATGATAAGAATAATAGAGTTACTTTTAAAGATGTCGCTGGAGCAAAAGAAGCTAAAGAGGAGCTAAAAGAAATTGTAGATTTTCTAAAGAGCCCGAAAAAATTTCTAGATATTGGTGCGCGTATTCCAAAAGGAGTGATGCTAAACGGAGCACCGGGAACAGGTAAAACATTGCTTGCTCGTGCAGTGGCAGGAGAGGCGGGTGTACCTTTCTTTCATCTGTCAGGCTCTGAGTTCGTAGAAATGTTTGTGGGTGTCGGTGCATCTCGAGTGAGAGACTTATTTAAAATGGCGAAGCGTGCTGCTCCTGCAATTATTTTCGTAGACGAAATTGATGCTATTGGCCGTACTCGTGGAGGGGGATTTGGCGGTGGTAATGATGAACGAGAGCAAACATTAAACCAGATACTTGTAGAGATGGACGGCTTTGAGCCGAATGATAAAGTTATCGTTATGGCAGCAACCAACAGACCCGATGTGCTCGATCCAGCCCTAGTGCGCCCTGGACGCTTTGATCGTAAGGTAATGCTAGATCTACCTGATCGTGCTGATCGCGAAGAAATACTCAAGATACATGCACTCAAGAAGCCACTTGCCGAAGATATAAATCTGACATTGATTGCTGAACGTACACCGGGATTTTCTGGCGCTGATCTATATTCGCTCATGAATGAAGGTGCAATATTGGCTGCTCGCGAAAACCGCAAAAAGGTTTTTCAGTTTGACCTTATTCGAGCGATCGAGAAGGTTATGCTTGGACCCGAGAGAAAAAGCCATTTGCTTTCTAAGAAGGAAAAAGAAATCACTGCATATCATGAAGCTGGTCATGCTATCGTTGCTTCTGTATTGCCTCATGCAGACCCTGTGCACAAAGTATCTATCATCGCTCGAGGTAATGCAGGCGGGTACACTCTAAAGTTGCCATTAGAAGAACGCAAACTTCAATCTAAGAAGGAATTCATCGATGATATTGCTATGTCTCTCGGTGGCTATGTCGCAGAACAGATGGTTTTTGGAGACATCACTACTGGTCCATCAAGTGATTTGCAGGTCGCTACCAACCTAGCTCGCGCAATGGTCACTCGATGGGGAATGTCTGATTTGATTGGCCCTATAGCCCTCAAAGACGCTGGTGGTAGAACTATGTATGGAGAAGGAGCCGACAAAAATTATTCTGAGGCGGTTTCAACAAAAGTAGATGCTGAGGTTTCTCGAATTATAAACGATGGACTAAAGAGTGCAGAGAAAGTGTTAACCGAATATAACAAAGCATTTACCGCTATCGCCAAGAAATTAATCGAAGTGGAAACCATGGAGCAAGAAGAATATGAGAAGATTCTTACAGCCCACGGTATTGTACTAAAGAAAAAGGAAGATCCAGCAAAATTGGAAGTAATAGGATAACCTTTGCACAAAAGCACATTTTTTTGTAGTATTTGGATATGATATGTTTAGTTTGTAACCATATAAACATCCTTAGCTGTTTTGGTTAGTTAAGCTAGAGGTTATTGTTGTATGATATGTTTAGTTTGTAACCATATAATCCGTCCTTAGCTCAGTTGGTTAGAGCACAGAGCTTATACCTCTGGGGTCCTTGGTTCGAATCCAAGAGGACGGACACGTACGATATGAATTCGAACAGGAAAGGGGTCGGGAAAACATATGTTTTCCCGTGAAGGAAGGCTTGGGAGAACCCTGGGTTCCCCAGGTGTGAAGATTCCAAGAGGACGGACACTTTTAAACCAAACTAAAAAGCCCCGAATGGGGCTTTTTAGTTTGGGTCTATGCAAGGATTTTGAATCTTTGTACTAGGGCACTGTTGTACCATTTGTTGCCAAAACCAAAATATTTTCCGGAGTTAGATAAGCCAAGCATCATCATTAGAAATATATAGACAAAATGTTCATCTATAAAAGGATGATTTTCTGGCGGAAGTCCTAAAGCAAGATACATTAAAAACATCATTACTGCTCCTGCTGTTGCGCCAAGACGCACCATGATACCCAATGTTAATGTTACACCTATAAAAAGCAGACCGAGCATGAAAAGCCAGTCAACCATACCACTTCCAGCCATGTTGTGAAAGAAAGTAGTCAAAGGTCCATGCACACCATATTGAAGGAATCCCGTAGTAGGAGAGCCTCCAGCGATCCAAGCTTTATCTGGGGTGGTGGCAAAACCCCAGCCCAATAATTTATCAAAAAACGCCCACAAGAAAACGAGACCCATACTTATTCTCAATATACCAAACGTTGCTTTAAGCTTTGCTTGCTCCATAATTTTTAATTTGTGTCTTAATGCTAATAATTTTAGTTATCCACTTTACACGAGGTGACCATCCTCATGTATAATAGTTTAGTAGTTGCGAAACACTGCAACTATGTCTATATTATACACCCGTTTTGGCTTCGGACAAAGCGTTATTATCAACACATTTTAAAATACATGGAAAAGTATACTAAGAATTGGTTTAAGTACATCGTAGGATTTGTCGTTTGCCTTTTAATCAGGCTTATTCCATTTCGTCCCCCGAATATCGAACCAATCTTGGCTACAAATATGCCCTTTTCAAAGGCCTATGGCCCAATTGCGGGGTTCGGTTTTGCTTTTATGAGTATACTGTTATTTGATATCATTACTGGTCATTATGGAGTGTGGTCCTATCTAGTCGCGGGCACATACGGCATGCTCGGTTTTGTGGCATATTACTTTTTTAGAGACAGAAAGCCGAAAGTTGTGGATTATGTTTACTTTGCAATCGCGGGCACAATAATTTTCGATGCATTTACTGGACTTGCAATAGGGCCTATATTCTTCCATCAAAGCTTTTCAGAGGCATTTCTCGGACAAATACCGTTCACTCTTTGGCACCTTCTCGGAAATATTGGATTCGCAGTAACTCTAAGTCCGGCTATGTATGAATTTGTAATTCAGAACGAAAATCTTGAGAGTATTAGGGTTATTAGCATGTTTACTAATAAGAAAATTTCATGAATATTCAAAAAAAATACTCTTCACTGCAAAGGATACAAAAGCGCGATGGCCAGTTTGTACCATTTGACAGTAGTCGGATCTCACGAGCCATATGGAAAGCGATGGAATCCAGCAAAGAGGGGGATGAGAGCTCTGCTGAGATGGTCACGAAACAAGTCTTACACGCACTCATTGTTTTGAAGGCCGAGAAAAATCAAAAGGTATTCATTCCTAGTGTTGAGACCATTCAAGATCTAGTTGAAAACGAACTTATTGCAGCAAATTTTATTCAAACTGCAAAGAATTATATTTTGTATCGCAAAAGTCGTACTGAGATTAGGAAAAAAGTTGGATTTATTCCAGAGAAAGTAAGAGAGCTGGTGGCAAAGAGTAAAAAATATTTTAGAAATCCATTAGCAGAATTTGTTTACTATAGAACATATGCAAGATGGATAGAAGAAGAAGGTCGTAGGGAGACTTGGATTGAAACAGTCGATAGATATATGTCCTTTATGAAAGAAAATCTTGGTTCCAAGCTTACAGCAATGGAATATGTTGAAATTCGTGAAGCAATTCTTAATCAAGAAGTCATGCCTTCGATGCGCTTGCTTCAATTTGCTGGTAAGGCTGCTCGCAAGACTAATATTTGTGCATATAATTGCTCGTTCATTGCACCTAGAAATTTCCAAGATTTTGCTGAGATCATGTATATATCTATGTGCGGGACTGGAGTTGGATGGTCTGTCGAAAGTGAGAATATTCAAGCCTTACCACAGATAAAAAAACAAACGGGCAAGATGATGCCCGTATGCATCATACCTGACAGTAAGGAGGGTTGGGCGGATGCTTTTGCATATGGATTAAAGACTTGGTTTGATGGAAATGATGTGACCTTCGACTATTCATTGATTAGGCCGGCTGGAAGTATATTGCGCACGATGGGTGGTAAGAGTTCGGGCCCAGGTCCGATCAGAGCCCTGTTGGAATTCAGTCGTGAAAGAATATTGAGGAAAGAAGGTAGGCATTTAAGCAACATGGATGCACACGATATTATCTGCAAGATTGGAGAGTGCGTGGTTGCCGGAGGGGTGCGTAGGAGCGCAATGATATCACTTTCAGATCTTGATGATGAAGCGATTAGGGATTCTAAAAAGGGGCATTTTTATAATACAGAAGGCCAAAGAATGCTTGCCAATAATTCTGCTGTTTACAACAGCAAACCAAGTACATCGGAATTTCTTGATGAATGGAATGCTTTGGTAAAAAGTGGTAGTGGAGAGAGAGGAATATTTAATCGCGGTAGCCTTGTGAAGACTCTGCCAAAAAGAAGATTGAAACAATTCTCTAGTGGAGAATTCCCAGCATGGGGTACGAATCCATGCGGTGAAATTATATTGCAGTCAAAACAATTTTGTAATTTGAGTGAAGTGGTGGCTCGAGCCGAAGACAACGAGGAGTCTCTGCTTCGCAAGGTGCGACTCGCTTCAATCCTGGGTACATATCAATCATCTTTAACATATTTCCCATACCTTTCAAGTGAATGGAAGAAAAATTGTGAAAAGGAAAGACTGCTCGGAGTGTCAGTTACAGGGCAATGGGATTCAAAATCTGCTAGAGATCCACAAGTTTTAGCTAATTTGAAAGAAATGGCAATAAAGGAGAACAAGAAATACGCAAAGCGTTTTGGTATACCGCAATCAACATGTATCACCTGCGTGAAGCCTTCTGGTACTGTGTCGCAGACTGTTGATTGTGCTTCCGGTATGCATCCCCGACATGCGCCGTATTATATTCGACGTATTCGCATTTCTGCTACAGATGCACTTTTCAAAATGCTCAAAGATCAAGGCGTACCGTATTATCCAGAAGTAGGACAGACAATGGAAAATGCCACAACATTTGTTTTGGAATTTCCAGTGAAAGCCCCAGAAGGAGCGATATGCAAAGATGATATTTCTGCAATTGATCAATTGGAACATTGGAAGATAGTAAAGATGCATTTTACTGAACATAACCCTTCAGTTACGGTGTCGGTGGGTGAAGACGAATGGATAAAAGTTGCAAACTGGGTTTATGAAAACTGGGACCTTGTCGGTGGGCTTTCATTTTTGCCACGTAGTAATCATGTGTACCAGCTTGCTCCGTACGAGACCATAACCAAAGAAAGATATGATGATATGAAAAAGAAAGTTGTTGATCTGGATTTTTCAAAGATAGTTACATATGAAAAGGTCGATGAGGGAGACATAAAGAAAGAGCTTGCTTGTGTCGGTGGGCTCTGTGAAATATAGTATGCTTCTCGCATTTACAGGCGATGGTAAGGGTAAGACAACAGCAGCGCTCGGTAATGCATTGAGATTATTGGGATCAGGGAAACGCGCGGTTATGATCCAATTCATCAAAGGACCATGGGAATCAGGTGAACATGTGTCTTCTCTTCGTCTCGCACCAGATTTCAAGATAATCAAGACTGGTAAAGGATTTGTTCACATACTCGGAGATGATCGTCCGTTTGAGGAGCATCAAGATGCAGCCATGAAAGGTCTCGAGGTAGCAAGAGAGGAAATCAAAGGGGGTAAATACCACCTACTAATATTGGACGAGGTTCATAATGCGGTAGCACTTGACCTAATACCATTATCCCAGCTCCTCATTTTCCTAGACTATGCCAAGGATAAAGTTGAGTATGTCATAACCACAGGAAGAGACGTACCCAAGGAGATTATTGAGCGAGCTGATCTGGTGACAGAGGTTAGAAATATCAAACATCCATTCGACAAGGGTGTGATGGCTACCAAAGGGTTAGATTTTTAATCTTGTTGCATTTTTTTGCAACTTGTCACATACTTTCTCTATGGTAAAAAGTCTAAAAATAAAACGTCCACTACCGCGTTCTGCATACGAGAAGAACGCTCGTACATATAAGATACTTTCTAATTCCAAAAGACTAGAAATTCTGAACCTACTCAGAGAGCAGGAGATGCCAGTAGAGACACTTGTGAAGGAATTGGGAATCAGCAAAGCCAATGTCTCTCAGCATTTAGCGCTTTTGCGTCATGCTCGACTTGTGACTGTACATCGCGTAGGATTGAATGCTTTTTATAATATTATTGATCCACGCATTGTGGAGCCATGTCGGATTTTACACAAATTAGCAATCGGAGCTAAATAAAATTTATACCAAGGTGGGGGATTTTGTTCGGTGTTCTTTTTTGTGCAAAATTAAATCGAGTACCGTCTTGCATATAATTAATACCACAAAAGCAGCAGCCTTAAATCCTAAAAGTTGAGTTGCGATACCTCCTAAAATAATTGAGACATGCATCACAAGGACTCTGGGGTAAGGTGCATACATTTGCCGGCTTATGGTGGTGTTTAGGTATTCCTTTTGTCCAATAAAGTTTGAGAAAAAAGATATAGTATGGCTAATAAATAATGATATTAATCCTCCTGATATTGAATAAAGCAATGCAATAAAGAACTGAATTGGTGGGAAAAGTTCGCCACCAGTCATTTCGGGAATGTTTCCAAAAACTCCATTGATAAATGCTAAATGTGCCACCAGAAAGACTCCAAAGTGGATTATAAAAAATATAGTATCGAAAATACCCAAGCCCAGAGCTAGGTATTTAGGATAGCTGACATCTAAATTCGATATAATTTCAGTTGGTTTGTCGGATATTACAGCTAGACCCTTTCTGTAAATACTAACGATAAGCATTTTGGGAATATTATAGAAACCGATGACTCCACTTTCTGCCCAGTATAATAAGAATATTTGAAATATGCTCCAGTCCCAAAATAATACTCCAGCCAAAGGCACTAAGTTGGCAATTATCAGAGATATGGTCGATATATTTTTTGAATTTTTCTGCATAATAAAACTTTATTTATGATAGCATATAAATCTTATTCAAAATGAAATTCTCCTGCTTTTTGTTTTACCTTTTCCTTTAGTAGGGGATATTGATGTAGCTCTGGGTCAGATTCGATCAATCTCACAGCTTCGGTGCGAGCAGCTTCCACCATCTTGATGTTTTTTATTGCCTCCATTCCGAGGTCGGTTATGCCCCATTGTTTGGTTCCGCCGAGTTCACCTGCACCCCTTAAACCCAAATCTAGTTCAGCAAGCTCGAATCCATTCTTTGCGGTTTTGAGAGCCTTCAATCTGTCCATAGTTTTTTCATTTTTGGCTTCGGCAAAGATATAGCAGTATGCCTGATGAGAGCTTCGAATTACTCGTCCTCGTAATTGGTGAAGCTGAGCAAGACCGAAACGCTCTGCACCTTCAATGATTATGATGGTGGCATTCGGCACATTTACTCCTACTTCAACTACCGAGGTAGCACAGAGAATATCTATCGAACCATTGGTAAATTCTTCCATTACAGATTCTTTTTTCTCTTTGCTCATTTTGCTATGAAGGACGCCAATTTCATATTCTTTAAAAATTTCCTTCTTTAGTCTTTTGGCTTCTTCAACCGCTGATTTCACATTGAGGGCTGCTTCTTTTTCTGGGTCCGCTTCAAAAATGCGAGGGCAGATCACATAGAGCTGGCGACCAGCCTCTAATTCTTTTCTAATTTCTTCGTATGTTTCATTTCTCTTGTTCGGCGTTATGATTTCTGTGATAATAGGCTTTCTGCCGGCTGGCATTTCTTCTAGTAGCGACAGGTCTAAGTCTCCGTATATAGTGAGGGCTAATGTGCGTGGGATTGGAGTGGCTGTCATAGATAGCAGGTGAGGAGCAATGTTGTCTTTGCGGACAAGCTTGCGACGTTGAGCAGTTCCAAATCGATGTTGTTCATCTATCACTACTAAAGCCAAGTTTTTAAATTTTACAGTTTTCTGTATGAGTGCATGGGTACCAATCAGAATCGGAATCTCACCATTTGCTACCCATTTAAGTAGTTGAGCTCTAGAAATATCGGTCCAACCTCCTGGATTTACTTTAGAAGGGAACTTCCTACATCCACTCCCAGTAATGAGTCCTATATTTATCGGTAAATGTTTGAAATATTTTATGAAAGATTCGAAGTGCTGAGCTGCCAGGATTTCAGTTGGGGCCATGTATGCTGTTTGGAGATTACCGAAACTTTGTCCATTTGGTCGCTCGTTTTGTGCCACATATGCGGCAGTGGCGGCGACTGCTGTTTTTCCTGACCCGACATCTCCCTCAAGTAGTCTCGACATTGGGTATGTCCTCTTCATGTCTGAGAGTATGGTATTAATAGAAGTTATTTGAGATTTGGTGGGAGTGAAAGGAAATCGGCTGAGAAACGCATTTACATCTTCCTTCTTTGGGTCTATGGTGAAGCTTTTGTTTTTCTTATACTCAAATTTATCATGCTGACGCTCGAGCTGGATGCAGAACACTTCTTCAAAAGCGAACCTCTTTTTTGCAGATTCACGGTCGTTTTTGTTTTTCGGTTTGTGGATCCAGATTAAGGCTGTTTTGAGTGTTGGTAGATTGTACTTTTTTAGAATATCTTCTGGGATGTAATCGTGGACATCATCGAGAGTTTTTTCTCGAAGTATTTTTTCTATCGCATGATAGAACCATTTGGATGTGATGCCCTTGGTCTCTGAGTATACAGGGTAGGAGAAGCCGGCATTCGACACGCCATCTTTCGCAAATAGAGTGTCATGAGAATCAATAGGCATGTCTGGCATTTTTTCGAATTCTGGATTTGCAAGGTAGAGGCCGTACTTACCAAGCGTTGCTTTTCCAGTCATCTTTACATTTTCACCATCCTTTATCATTTTGGCGAGATAGGCTTGATTGAACCATGTGATTTTGATTTTGCCCGAGAGGTCTTCTATCGTGCCTTCTGCCATAGGTATTTTAGATTTGAAGCCTTTCTTTGTTTTTAGTCCAGAAACTTTTCCATACACTGTGGCCATATCTCCGATTGTGAGGTCGGCAATACGTTTCACTTCACTAATATCGCTGTACCGTACTGGAAAATGGAAGAGTAGATCTGCCACAGAGAAAATCTTGAGTTTAGCGAGCGCCTTTTTCTGATCTGTGTCTAAGCGAAATTTTGTCTCTAGTTTGTCGTTAAGTTGCATTAATATAGATTATATGAATTTTTAAACATATTTCATAGTCAAGTAGTGAAGCCGCCGTCCCGAAGGGGACGGCGGCTAAGCGATTTCTTGTGGTATCGTTTGATCGTATATGCAATGGCCCAGAAGCCTACATCTGCGATAAAACCACCCACCATGGTTCCTACGACGACTCCAAACATGATTGAGCCGGCGTACAGTAGAGTCGGGCGGAGCAGGAGTGTGTCTAGCAACTCTGCTCCGAGCAACTCTTTGCACACTAGTTTGAGGGCACTAAATAAACCCCCGCCCTGTATGCCACTCTCGTAAGACGAGAATGATCCATGTGGGGATGCTATCTGCAACCGTCATAATGATAGTGCCGACAGTCGTACCCACACAAAGAGCCGAAGTGATCAAGCTTACGGCAAAGCTGATCACGTTTGTTCCAAGTTCTATTTGCACGATTGGGTTTTTGAGGACTTGTTTGATCATGTCCCACCCATCCCTTCATTTTGATTGTTGATGTGTGCCGTTTGGGTATTTCGTATAAATTATAGCACTTTAAATTTGTGATATAATAGGGTCATGACTACTATCATGCAATCAGAGACTTTTTTCTTTATTTCCTCAATTGGGTTTGTGTTATTGTGGGTTCTTGTGGCAATATTTCTTTTTTACCTTATCAAGGCGACGCGCATATTTGAGCGAATGCTTGGAAAGGTGGAGAAGGACGTCGATGATATTGGAGATACGACCAAGGAAATGTTAGAAGACTTGAGAGACAGTACATTATTCAGCTTCTTCCTTAAGAAGAAGAAACGTAAACAAAAATAAAAATATGAAAACAAACAAAAAGGGTATTTCTAAGGGCAAGTTAGTCGGGATGGCAGCTGGTTTGGTGGCAGTAGGTGCTGGCGCATACTATTTTGCAGGTCCAAACGGTAAGAAAAATCAAAAAAAGGTCAAGGTGTTAGCTGGAAAAATTAAAAAGGAGGGCGGTAAAGCGCTAGCAAAAGCAAAGAAGGATTTCGGAGTTGTCAAAAATAAAGCCAAGGTTATGGAAAAACTCGCGATAAAAACTCTCAAGGATTTGAACAAATAATTTTTTTGATGTTTGTATGAACGAAGATATATATCAGAAGTCATTGGAGTTTCATCGAGAGCATCGTGGCAAGTTAGAGGTTGTGAGCAAAGTACCCCTTAATTCCAAAGAGGTGCTTTCTCTTGCATACACTCCTGGTGTAGCCGAAGTCTGTAGAGAAATTGCCCGTGATCCATCTCTGGCTCGTGAGTACACACTCAAAAGAAATACTATTGCAATTGTAAGCGATGGTTCTGCAATTTTAGGCTTGGGCAATCTCGGCGCCCTTGCTTCAATACCTGTAATGGAAGGTAAGGCTGCTATTTTTAAAGAGTTCGCTGGGGTAGATGCTTTTCCAATATGTCTCGATACTCAGGATAATGAAGAAATAATTAAAGCAGTGAAACAGCTGGCTCCGGTTTTCGGCGGTATCAACTTAGAAGACATTGCTGGACCAAGATGTTTTGAAATCGAGGAAAGACTACGAAAAGAACTTTCGATACCGGTGATGCACGATGATCAATGGGGTGCGGCCACTGTCACACTTGCTGGGTTAATAAACTCTCTAAAACTAGCAGGCAAGACCAAGGAAAATGTGAGAGTAGTACTAAGTGGCATTGGGGCAGCCGGAGTCGCTACTGCGAGGCTTATGCTGATCTACGGAATAAAAAATATTGTCTACATAGACAGCAAGGGAATCATTCATGCGGACCGAGATGATCTGACCAAGGAGAAGGAAGAATTACTAGAGGGGAGCACGGCGAAGCCGGCAGCGGGATCACTTCTTGATGCTATGGTGGGCGCCGATGTATTTATCGGACTATCCAAACCGGGAGTGCTGACAGAAGAAATGGTTCGTTCTATGAACGAGAAGCCGATAATTTTCGGCCTCGCTAATCCGACACCTGAAATAATGCCTGATGTTGCCAAGGTAGCCGGGGCTTTTATTGTAGCGACTGGAAGAAGCGATTTCCCAAATCAGCTCAACAATTCTCTTGTATTTCCTGGGGCGTTCAAAGGAATGCTGGAAGCGAATATCCCTCAATTCAAAATCGAGATGTTCAGTGCCATTGCACAAGCGCTCGCAGATTCTGTTACTGATATTTCAACAGAAAAAATTGTTCCAAGCATGTTCGACAAAAATGTTGTAA
The DNA here is from genome assembly GCA_018061035.1 of Minisyncoccota bacterium. Taxonomy (GTDB): domain Bacteria; phylum Patescibacteriota; class Minisyncoccia; order Phycocordibacterales; family UBA9973; genus UBA9973. The sequence continues at coordinate 51,230 of JAGOUX010000003.1, forward strand.
CTCTGGTTTCTAATACAATTCAGAAATTTAAATAAATTGCGGAGCCGGACGGATTCGAACCGTCGAGGGGTTTTAAAGCCCCTGCCTCTTTAGCAAAGAGGTACGTTAGACCACTCTGACACGGCTCCATGCGTGTTCAATTACTCTAGCATATTCGTGCTTTTTTTCCATTTTTTGTGCTAAACTCCTTTTATGTTCGGAGGCGTGGATGAGTGGCTTAAATCAGCGGTTTACTAAACCGCCGTCCTTTACCGGACCGTGAGTTCGAATCTCACCGCCTCCGCAATAAAAAGTTTTTATCGGTAGACTCAAGTACCTAAATATCTATATCTAAGCTAGAATTGATTTATCGCCATGGAAAAAGATTTATTTCTACAAATCAAAGAAAAGTCTAATGAAATAGATTGGTCAAAAACAGATATCGCAAAACCTCTGCGGATTAATTTTCCTGTGCCCATTGCACACGCGCGTTATTCAAAAATTCAACAATACCCCCTTGTATTAACCCAACTCAGTAATTATCATTTTCTCGAGAATGATCTGATTATTTGTGACATAGAAATAAAAAAACATCTTACTGAGAAGATTGCAGATTTGCCGAATATACTTTTTCTTGAAGCAACTGAAGATAAGACAAAAATTCTATCAGGAGCAAGTACCTTACACGAATCAATGAAGGGAAAAGGTCATAAAAGAGTAGTCGGTATTGGCGGCGGGATTATCGCCAACATCTCTTCATATATAGCAGAAAAACTTGGAACTGACCTTGTGCATGTTCCCACAACCGTTCTTTCTATGTCTGATGCAAGTATCGGCGGCAAAGTTCGGATTAATGACATTACTGGGGATTTATTTATCAAGCACGCATATAAAGAATTCTACGAACCATCAGAAATAATTCTTGACCCTCTCTTTCTTACATACCTGAGCGATGAGCAGACCAGAATCGGACTTGCTGAAATTATTAAGCACGCACTCTATCAATCTCCATTGCTAGCTGAATATCTTTTATCAGATGAATTCCAGCCTTTTACCGACAAGATTAGTTTGCTTCGAGCAATATTGTGGACTGCCGACTTGAAACGAATTTGTCTTGAAGCTGACCCAGAAGAAACTAAAGATGGATCATATAAAATTCTTCGAGCAGCACATGATATTTCAGACAAACTTGAAGAAAAAAGTGGATTTGCCTTGGCTCATGGCAAGGCAGTTGAAAAAGCCATGGTTGAAGATTTATATCCAGACAAAAGGAAATCAGAATTACTCGCCCGAATTTATCAGAAGCTTGGCATAGGATATACAACTGTATTTTCTTAACCTGACTCATCTGCATCCACGATAGCTCGAAAAAGTGCTGAAATACCTTTACACGGTCTACTCTCGCGGATACTTAACCCAAGTAGCCCGCATATTGAAAATCTTAACTCAAAGTCTTTATACTTAAATAGGTGTATAATTAATATATGAAAGGATTTCACCAAAATATAGAGGAAGAAACAAAGAGTAATGATAATTTTAGAAAGGTCCTATATACAGGCAAGCATAGCCAGCTTGTGCTTATGGCTCTTTTGCCAGCACAGGATATCGGCCTCGAGACACACGAAGATAACGATCAATTTTTCCGATTTGAAGAAGGAGAGGGCAAAGTTATAATCGATGAAGTTGAATATCTAGTAAAAGATGGAGATGCAGTAGTGGTGCCTGCGGGGTCTAAGCATAATGTAATTAATACTTCCAATGAAAAATCACTAAAGTTATATACATTGTATACCCCACCACATCACAAAGACGGTGTAGTCAGAAAGACCAAAGAAGAAGCTGAAGCAGATGCTCCTGAATGGAGCGGAGAGACCACAGAATAGATTTACACAGGATGTTGATAACTCAGTCTATACAAGTAGACAGAGGTTTGTGGTACAATATATTCGGTCGCGAATTTACAAGACCAACAAAAAATTATTTTATGCTAGGAGGACACTAATATGTTTGCAAGTTTATAAAAAGAGACAGCCCGATTATATTTGGCTGTCTCTTTTTATTTGTGTATGATGATACTATTATGGCCAATAAGACAATAGAACCAAAAAGAGAGAAGAGTTCCTGTGATTATTGCGGAGATGCTCCTATAAATCACGGCCTATTTTATTTTACTAGTCTGATTTCTATGCTAGTAGATAATCATGTGATCAAGGTTACAAAAAATGTCCCAGAATATTTTAAGAATTTAGTAGATCGTTTTATATATTTTACTTTTGATGTTTTTGTCTTTTTTAAAATGGCAGTATTGTCTGACGATATTTCTAAGACAAACACTTTCCGATCGAGAGTGGTGTGGGAAGAAGCGCGTAGGAGGGGGATAGATATGAAGCAACTCGTCCTATTTGGAAAGCCGATAGATCAGTATCGAACCAAATTGGGTAAACATTATGCCTATTTTAATAGTTTACCTATACCACCCAAATTATTGAATATGAAGCAAAATTGGGATGATAAATTCATTCTAAAAAATGAACTTATAAAGAATGACATACCCATACCAAAGTATGTGCAGTTTCCAACTTTTTACCACGAAAGCTTGGACAAGATTTTTGCTAAGCTAGAAAAGCCTATAATTGTAAAACCCAGAATCGGTTCACGTGGTAGACATACAGTCACAAATATTCGAACCTTGGGTCAATTTGAGAATGGGGTAAAAATAGCCGGCAAAATATGTTCCTATTTAGTTGCCGAAGAACATATCGAGGGCGATGTTTGTAGAGCCACTCTAATCAAAGGTAAGTTAATGGGATTTTATCGTGGAGCCTCCCCATTTGTGATTGGAGATGGTGTGAAGAGTGTTCGAGAGTTAATAAATGACAAGGACGCCAATCGACCAGATCGTGTTGAAAAAGTCTTGGTCAATGATGAATTAATCAATTATATAAAAAGACTCGGTTATGAAATGGAGAGTGTGGTTCCGAGCGGATTACGCTTGGGGCTTTCACATCGCACAGGGAGGCTGTTTGGAGGAGAGACCAAAGAAATGTTAGACGAGCTTCATCCTAGCTTCATACCTATTCTCGAAAAAGCTGCTGGGGTAGTCGAACTTGCTGTGGCGGGTTTTGATTGTATTGTGCCTGATCCTACCAAAGACGCAAATAGTCAAAAATGGGGAATCATCGAATGTAATACACTGCCATTTATCGATCTTCATTATTATGCACTCTATGGCAAGCCGAAAAATATAGCTGGCGCTGTGTGGGACATTTGGGAGGAATTTTCCCGTTAATGGGCAATAGTAAAAGCGACTACCTTTTTTGCTCCAGAAGCCTTGAGAACTTTGCGGGCTTCATTTAGTGTAGCACCGGTGGTCACCACGTCGTCTAAGAGAATTATATTTCTACCAAGTACAAGATTTTGATTTCGGACTGTGAATGTCCCAGAAAGATTTTTTAATCGTGTTCCACGATCTTTAATCCTAGCTTGATGTACTGTGTCGTGTGGTTTGATTAGGATATCATTGCGAAATAAGAAGTTCTGATTATTGTCGAGGCTTGATATGTGTCTACACAAAATTTCTGTTTGATTGAACCCTCGCTCTCGCAACCTTTTTGAAGATAGGGGTATAGGTATGAGTATTGGGTTTTTAAAATTTTCCATTATATCGAGATCTGCTAATTCTTCTATAATTCTTCCATATAGCACATCCGCGTACATGGCTAGTATTCGTTTTTTGTATTTATATTTAATTAAATTTATACTCTTCTTAATGGTAAGATCACGATAGTCGAAAACCGGATATATCCAAGATTGAGTGGGGCGAAGAGCTGGACTACATTTTGAAAGACAGGTTATGCAAAGTTCTGACCCGGCTTTACTGCAAGATACACAATAAACAGGGAATATTAGACCCAGAATCAATTCTTTTGCCTTCAGTAAAGATGTCATCAAATTAGCAACGATACTCATATGTTATTAGGTTACTTCTATACATATGTATTTCTAACAAGATACATATATGCTATAATTATTTAGTATTTTATCATATTTACCTGTTATGAATAATCCATTTACGAAAATATTTTCAAGTTTTGGCACATTAGGTGGAGGGGACAACGATAGAGCCATCGGTATTGATATAGGGTCTTCAGCTATAAAAGTAGTTGAGATCAAGAAAAAAGGCGGAAAGGCAGTCCTAGAAACTTACGGGTCTATTGCTCTCGGTCCTTATGCTGATTTGGACGTGGGACGAGTAACAAATCTCCCAGTAGAAAAAATTGCAGACGGCCTCAAAGAAGTGTTGAAGCAAGCAGGAGTCACGGGTTCTTCTGGGGCATTGGCTATACCAGTACAATCAAGCTTGATATTCATAATAGAATTACCAGCTCAAATCAAATCAAGTGATATGGGTAGTATTGTGCCGACCGAGGCGCGCAAATATATTCCTGTACCAATAACTGAAGTCTCACTAGATTATTTCATATTGCCCGACAAAGAACCTTCTTTTGAAGAGATGAATAATCCGGAGATGCAATTGAAAAATGAAGACAAGATAAGAGTATTGGTTGTGGCCACTCAAAACGATGCAGTTTCGCGATATCGTTCTATTGCTTCGCAGGCAAATTTCGATGCTTCATTTTTTGAGATTGAAGTTTTTTCGTCTATTCGGTCAAATTTTGAGCACGAATTATCTCCTGTATTGCTTATCGATTTAGGGGCCTCACGCACCAAGCTTTCTATTGTGGAATTCGGCATGATCAAAAGTTACCACACCATCGATAGAGGAGGAGCAGATATTACAGAATCTATTTCCAAGTCACTAAACATTCCATTTTATGAAGCTGAAAAAATGAAAAAGGAATTCGGCTTATTTGAAAATACAAATGAGAGAACTCTCTCCGATATTATAAAAGTACACTTAGACTATATCTTTTCGGAGACCAATAATGTATTATTAAGTTACGAAAAGAAATATAATCGGACTATCAGCAAAGTCATACTCACTGGAGGCGGATCACTCATGAAAGGTTTTCGTGAAATGGCAGTAAGTAACTTCAAAGCAGAGATAGAACTCGGCCATCCGTTCGAAAAAGTTGGCGCTCCTGCATTTTTAGATAAAGTTTTAGAAGCAATGGGTCCCGAGTTCGCAGTTGCGCTTGGTTTAGCGTTGCGAAAATTACAATAAGTGCGATAATAAGGTAGAATAGAATAAAGAAGATGGAACAAAATTTCCAAACATCATTTATCCCGAAAAAACCGATGATCGAAGAGCGAGCCCAAGCATCGCGACCGGTCGGTATTTTTATGGTGCTATCTTTGTTTGTACTTTTTACTGTACTTGTGGCTACTGGTGGAATATATTTCTACAAAACTTCATTACAGAAAAATGCAATACGAATGGAAGCCGATCTCAATGCAGCTCAAAATAGATTTGAACCATCAAAAATTATCCAACTCCAGACACTAGATCGAAGGCTAGTTGCATCTACTGATATTTTATCAAAGCACATCGCCATCTCGCCAGTATTTGATCTTCTCGAGAGCCTCACAATGAAAAGTGTGCGTTATACTAAATTTAGTTATGATTTTGCAGACGAGAAGGGATCCAAAGTTTTATTCAGATTGAGTGGCCAGGCGATAGGATATAGATCTGTGGCACTTCAGTCTGATATTTTCGCAAAAAATAAACAAATAATTGATCCAGTGTTTTCAAATCTAAATCTAGACAATAGCGGAAATGTTATATTCGATCTTGTTTTCACTGTTGATCCTACGCTCATAAACTACAAACAAGTTGTAAGTCCAAAAGAGGCAAATGCATCATTACCAGCTAACGGAGATTTAAATTAATTTTATGATGAGATTTATCATGCCCATCATCTTAATAGGAATTGCCGTGGTATTGGTACTAACTTTTACTAATCCATTGTATCAATCTATCGGAGAACTTAAAATAAAAGTTTCTTCTTATGATGAAGCTCTCAGCAACTCTAAGGCATTAGAAATCGAAAGAGATAAATTGAGTGCAAAATATAAAGCCATCAATCCTGAGAATTTAAGTAAGTTGGAAAAGCTTCTACCCGAAAACGTAGACAATATTCGTTTGATACTCGAGATTGAAAAGATAGCTAGTCCGTACGGCATGGCTCTCAAGGATGTAAAATATGATGATGAGATAAAAGATACTGGCACCAAAGCATCCACACCTAAAACAGCTCCGGTCGCACAAGGAGGATCTGCTCCCGCAGAGAAGAAAGACTATGGAACTTGGAATTTAGAATTCTCAACTACTGCTACCTACGACAATTTCATCTCTTTTGTGCAGGACCTCGAAAGCAATTTAAGAATAGTTGATATTTCTTCTGTGGAATTTTCTTCAGTCGAATCAGGTTCTAGTAATTCCACTCAGAGTTCGACACCTGTGTACAAGTATGTTTTCAAAATTAAAACTTATTGGTTAAAGAATTAATATGTCATCAACAATCAAAAACGCAATAATATTTATATCTATCGGAGCTGCGCTTTTTTTGATATATATATTTTTTATAAAGAGTGATGAAGTAGCTCCAGTGGGTTTGGTTACTAGTCCATCATTAACAAATACTCCTGTTGCCGCTAATACTGGTCAAGTAGGAGGAGAATTCCTAAAATTGCTTCTTAGTGTTAAGAGTATCAAATTAAACGATTCTATTTTTTCAAATCCAGCATTTCTATCTTTATCTGATTCGAGTATCCTTTTAGTTCAGGATGGAAGTGAGGGTCGCGCCAATCCATTTGCTCCTCTTGGTGATGATAAAATCATAAACAAATCTGCACCAACATTAGAAACAATGGACAATGCTCCTATTACTTTGCCTACAGTGTCTGATACTCCTGCTAATCCTCCATCAAATACAAAACCTAACACTACAGGAGGAAATAAGAAAACAAATTAAATTATGAGTTTTTTAGAAGAATTAGCAAAACAAGGAATAATCCAATCAGAGCAAATTGGTGAGATTAAAAATCGTGCCCTTGCAAAATATTCCGGAGACGTAGATCAAGTCTTGATCGAGGCAGGCGTACCAGAGGATAAAATTCTCGAAGCCAAAGGCGCGTATCTTCAGATACCAGTTAGAAAGGTCAATGTTCAGGGTTTATCATTTGATGTACTGAAATATATTTCAGAAGATTCTGCTGCTCATTACCACTTTGCTCCGATAGAACTCAAAGAAGGCGTGCTCGAAGTAGGGGTGACCAATCCAGAAAATATTGAATCAATGGATGCCCTCCAATTCATATCTGCAAAATTGGGTATTCCTTTTAAGGTGTTTTTGATATCCAAAGCCGACTATGAAGGCATAATGGACACATATAAAGGTATATTGAGCCAGGTGGAACAAGCACTAGATGATATCAAAAAAGACGAAGCAGAAGAAATTGGTGGAGCATTGAGTGAAGAAAATCTCAGCAAGGAAATTAAAAATATCAAACCCGGAGAAGAAGCAAAAATAGTCGAAGACGCACCTGTTATTAAGATAGTTGCGGTAATACTTAGAAATGCCATCGAAGGGGAAGCCTCTGATATTCATATTGAATTCACAGGAGAAAAAGTTAAAGTGCGTTTTAGAGTTGATGGCTCCTTGCACACCACAATCGTCCTGCCACCCAATGTATATAGTGGCATTGTAGCTAGAATAAAAATTCTAGCCAAACTTCGCCTCGATGAGAAGAGAAAGCCACAAGACGGCTCATTTAGTACTAAGATTGATGATCGCAAGATTGATTTTCGTGTTTCGACAATGCCTGCCTATTATGGCGAGAAGATAGTTATGCGTATACTCGACTCAGAAAAAGGAGTAAAACCTTTGGCTCAATTGGGACTTTCTGAGAGAAATTTGGGTTTAATCAAGGAGGCAATTGCGCGACCATTCGGACTAATTCTAATTACTGGTCCGACTGGTTCTGGAAAATCAACCACTCTATATTCAATGATGAATGAACTCGACAAAGAGAGAAGTAACATTGTCTCCCTCGAAGACCCAGTCGAGTATCATATGCCAGATATCAACCAGTCTCAAATGATGCCAGAGATAGGATATACTTTTGCATCTGGACTCCGCTCAATTCTTAGACAAGACCCAGACATAATCATGGTTGGAGAAATACGCGACAAGGAGACAGCTCAATTGGCTATTCAGGCTGCACTGACAGGACACTTGGTGCTTTCGACTCTGCACACCAACAATGCCATCGGCGCTATTCCTAGATTGATAGATATGGGTGTGGACCCTTATCTTATCGCTCCGACCCTGATCCTTTCTATGGCTCAGCGTCTAGCTCGCACTACTTGCGACTCTTCTCGAAAAGCTGTGCCCATGGATCAAAGTATCAAAATGCAAATCGAGGACCAGATTAAAGATTTACCTGAGGCATTCAAAAAGGAATTTATGGCAAAAGACAAAGATCAGATGTTTGATACTGTGCCTTCTGCAGACTGTCCATCTGGAACTCGGGGAAGAATCGCTATCTGCGAGCTATTTAAGATAGATAAGGAAATGCAAAATGTTATTTTGAAGAATCCAGTAAGTGCCGAGATCTACAAAGTAGCTAGAGCAAAGGGTATGCTTATGATGAGAGAAGATGCTATGCTGAAAGCTCTAAATGGAGTAATACCGTATACAGAGGTCTTCAATTTCAGTAACGAAAATGAATAGTTGTCCCCGAAATGACTATTATTGCATCTAATTTTGTAATATAATTACTGTATGGAAGGAGAAAAAAAGAAAATACTAATAGTGGATGATGATAATTTCCTCCTCGACATGTATGCGCTGAAATTCAGTCAAAATAATTTTGAGGTGCACACTTCAGCATCAGGAGCGCAAGCAATAGAAAAGCTTCACGGTGGACTTTGCCCAAATGTAATTCTTATGGACATAATCATGCCTGAAATGGATGGTTTTGAGATGCTCGAAAAGATCAACACAGAAAATCTTTGTCGTGACGTCACCAAGATCGTTCTTTCAAACAAAAGTGAACAATCTGATATAGATCGTGGTAAGAGTTTGGGAGTGGCGGGATATATTGTGAAAGCAAATTCGACTCCAAGTGAAGTGATTACTCAAGTTATAAATATCTTAGAAACTAATAATACCCTTAGTCAATAATATGGATTACAAAAAAGAACTAGAAGAATTAATACTGACAGTCATACGCCAAGGAGGCTCAGATCTGCACTTGGGTGTCGGAAGAGTTCCGGCTGTCCGTGTCTCAGGGGAACTGATTTCACTAGTGAAGCATTCTCTTTTATCAAAAGAAGATGTTTTGGGACTACTGTCTCAAATGCTCGAAGAGAAAAAGATAAATTTATTCATGGAAAATCAAGAGATAGATTTCTCTTATGATTTTCAGGGGCAAGCTAGACTTCGTGGTAATGCATTTTTTCAAAAGGGGTTGATTGGTGTTGTCCTGCGGTTGGTGCCAAAAGTTCAAAGTATCACCGAATTAAAGCTTCCAGCTATTATCGCTGATATAGCACGAAAGAAACAAGGATTCTTTTTGGTTGTAGGACCAGTCGGTCAAGGAAAATCTACCACTCTATCTGCAATGGTGAATTTGATAAACAATGAACAAGCTCGAAATATTGTCACCATCGAAGATCCAATTGAGCATGTTTATGAACCAAATAAGTCTATAATCAATCAACGTGAAGTGGGAATTGATACTAAAGATTTCCATACTGCATTAAAGAGTGTTTTCAGAGAAGATGTGAACGTCATCATGGTTGGAGAAATGCGTACACCTGAGACAATAGCGACTGCTGTGACTGCGGCAGAGACAGGCCATTTGGTGCTTTCGACTCTACATACCAACAATGCCTCCCAAACAATTGACCGTATTATTGACTCGTTTCCAGGAAATCAACAAGAACAAATTCGTTCACAGTTGGCAGCATCATTATTGGGAATTTTCTCGCAACGTTTAGTGCCGAGAATTTCTGGAGGTTTGGTGCCGGCTTATGAACTTCTCTTAAATAACAATGCTGTTGCGAATTTGATACGAGAGAAGCGTACTCATGAGATAGATGTGGTTATTGAGACTGGAATGGAATCAGGCATGGTAGACTTAAACCATTCATTGCTTGAGCTCGTGCGAAGTGGTGAAATTACCATCGAGAATGCTTATCAGTTTTCTCTCAATCCCAAAGGACTTGAGAGAATGATGTAATATATGCTATTTAAATACAAAGCATTAGATAATACAGGTTCCAATAAAGAAGGAGAAATCGATGCGCCTTCTCGTGATTTGGCTATTAGCGCATTGCAAAGAAGGTCTTTGGTGGTTATATCTCTAAAAGATGAAGGTGAAAAGAAATCAATTCTGGAAATTTCATTTTTTGAACGTGTTTCATCTAAAGATATTGTGATTTTGTCTAGACAAATTGCTACCTTATTCGAAGCCCAGGTGTCAGCATTGAAGGCTTTTACAATGCTTTCTTCAAACACAGAAAATAAGCTCCTTGGACGTAAGCTCAATCAAATTAGTGACGACTTGCAAGCTGGTGTTTCTATTTCAGGCTCACTAGCTCGTCATCCTGATGTATTTTCAGATTTTTATGTGAACATGGTCAAAGTAGGTGAGGAGACTGGAAAATTAAATCAAACATTTCTTCATCTTGCTGAATATTTGGATAGACAGTATTCTCTGACTTCTAAGACGCGCAATGCCTTAATTTATCCGGCATTCGTTATCCTTACATTTATAATTGTGATGAGTTTGATGTTTGTTATTGTTATTCCTAAACTTTCAGCTATCATACTCGACTCTGGTCAGGAAGTACCAATGTACACAAAGGTGGTCATAGCTATTTCTGATATTTTCGTACATTATGGATTTTTTGTTCTGATATTCGTTGTCTTGTTGGGAGCTTGGCTTTGGAGATTGTCTACTACGGCTTCTGGTAAAGAATATTTGGATAGAATAAAACTCACATTTCCAGCTGTCGGAAATTTGTTCCGCAAACTATATTTGTCTCGTATAGCTGACAATATGGATACTATGCTTTCTTCAGGTGTGCCTATTGTCCGATCTATCGATATTACTTCAGACGTTGTTGGTAGTCATGTTTATAAAAAATTACTTGGTGAAGTTGCCGATGGAGTAAAATCAGGTCTCGCTTTGTCTGCAGCTTTCGAGCGTCACACGGCATACATACCAGGAATAATGATTCAGATGGTCAAAGTAGGCGAGGAGACTGGATCCCTAGGGGCGATATTGAAAACTCTGACTGATTTCTATAAAAGAGAAGTCGATGATGCTGTAGATACTTTAGTTGGCTTGATCGAGCCTGTCATGATTGTCGTCTTGGGTCTGGGAGTAGGTGTTCTTCTTGTTTCAGTGCTTATGCCTATTTATAACCTCGCAGGAGGAATAAACTAAGAAAATGTAGGTAAATGGGTACATTTCCACATGTCATGGGGATAAACTTTTGCAATTCTAAGATTCTAGGTATGTTATAATGTATATATTAAAAATTAGTCGATAGGTCTGTCCTGGTGCAATGACCAGCAGATGAATTATAAATTAACAGTAAACGAAATTGATTATGAAAATGAATTTAAAGAAAGGTTTCACATTGATAGAACTCTTGGTGGTAGTCGCTATTATCGGTATTTTGGCTTCTGTGGTGCTCGCTTCACTCAATACAGCTCGAACCAGAGGTGCTGACGCCGCAATCAAAGCCAACTTGGTGAGTGTAAGAGGTCAGGCTGAGATTGTTTATGATGGTGTATCTCCAAACTCATATGCTACTGTTTGCGACAATGCTACTGTCGTGGCTGCTTTGGCTGCTGCAACTAGTGCAAGTGGTACAACAGCAGTATGTAATGATGCTGCCGATGCTTGGGCTGCTTCAGTTGCTATCAAATCAGATCCTACTAAGTATTGGTGCGTAGATTCACTCGGTACCTCTCGTCAGGCTTCTTCCGCATTAGGTTCAGCTACTGTCTGTCCAGCTTAATAGTATTTAATATTTTATAATACTAGCAAAAAACCACTATTCTTAGTGGTTTTTTGCTACTTATTTGGTATAATTTAGCTATTGGTTAGCGGAGACGCTTTCTATTTATGTAATAAATATATGCTACCATTCATTTTCTTATTTTTTATTTTCGGTCTAATTATTGGTAGTTTTTTGAACGTAGTAGTATCTCGTTATAATACCAAACGTACTCTTGCAGGGAGAAGTGCCTGTATGTCTTGCGCCACTCAATTGAGATGGTATGAGCTTGTGCCTTTGTTTTCGTATTTTGCACTAAGAGGCCGATGTCGCACATGTAGCACTCGGATATCGATGCACTATCCTTTTGTGGAATTAACTACTGGGCTAATTTTTGTTGGGATTTTCTGTAAATTCCAGAATATTTTTCTTTTCAATCTTCCTGTTTTTGCAGTCACTTTTGCATTTTACGCTATTGTCTTTTCGATATTGATAGTAATTGCAAGCTATGACATTAAACACAAAATAATTCCTGACATGTTGGCATTTTTGTTTGGATTATTTGCTTTTTTCGGACTCTTTCTTTTCCAGGAAGGTAGTTTGGCTCTTCATCTGCCTGGAATCTGGGATGTACTTATGGGTATAGTAGTAGCTCTACCTTTTGCAATTTTTTGGCTAGTTTCCAGGGGAGCATGGATGGGTTTAGGAGATGCAAAATTAACTATAGGATTAGCTTGGTTGTTGGGATTGTCTCAAGTTCTTTCGGGTATAGTGTTGGCATTTTGGTCGGGGGCGATAATTGGTGTTTTGCTAATATTCTTTACCAAGAAGCATGGCATGAAAAGTGAGATACCTTTCGCACCATTTTTAGTCTTAGGTGCGATATTGGCATTTCTTTTTGAAATTCATATTTTTGCCATGGTGTAGGATTTCGATCACATGCATATGATTAAAAAATACATTTCACAAATTAAGAAGAATCAAGGCATGACCTATGTCGAACTTATTGTTGTTCTCAGTATTTTTTCTGTGATGTCGAGTATTGTCATATTTAATTATGGAGAATTTCAAGCAAAAGTAGATATGAAAAACTTGGCAAATGATGTAGCGCTCAAGATTGTCGAAGCACAAAAATCAGCATTATCAGGAATATTGCCTTCGGTCGCACCTTACATAACTCCTTGGAAACCATCATATGGATTATATTTCAATCTTAATAATGACAATAAAAGCTTTATTTATTTTACAGATTTAAATAACAATAATATTTTTGATACGGGAGATTGTAGTGGGGAGTGTCTTAGTAAGTTTTCGATCACCAAAGAACATTATATTTCTCGAATAGATAGTTATACCGGATCAGTGGCGACCAATATCGCTATTTTTCCATTTACAATAGTTTTCAAGAGGCCAGATTCTAGTGCGATTTTTGGAGATCCTAATGGTGTATCGTTATCAGGATTTGATTACATACAGCTAACCCTCAAATCACCAAGAAATGATTCAGCACAAGTTAAAATTTATCCTTCTGGTAGAATTCAAATAAATTAGTTGGCCAATTCACAAAATATCCAAAATGATAAAAAATAATATTTTAAAAATAAATACCAAACGTAATCAAGGTTATACTATCATCGAGACGATGATATCGGTGTCACTTTTCCTGGTGATTGTGACTTCAGGCATGAGTGCGTTGGTGAATGCGAATGTTTTACATAGGAAGAGTCAGGACATGCGCTCTATTATCGACAATCTGAGTTTTATCTTGGAAGATATGTCGAGAAATTTACGCACGGGGTACAATTATCAATGTTTTAGCAGTGGCCAGAGTTTAACCCCAGCTACTCTTGGTGTGGCTCGAGATTGTGCAGATGGTTGGGCTGTTGCCTTTGAATCATCTACAGGCGATAAGGATACTTATAATGATCAATGGAGCTATTATTTTAGTGGAGATGATGAGAATAGTTTTGGTAGGATATATAAATCAATCGATGGTGCCAATACTTACACCAGACTTACTCCCGAAGAAGTAGATATTGATCAAATATCCGGATTTGTCGTAAAAGGCGCTCCCGACAGTACTACTGATACTCTTCAGCCAATTATAAATATTAGAATAGTCGGAACTATTAATTATAGAAATATCTCCTCACCGTTTTCACTTCAAACTTCAGTTTCACAGAGGGTATTGGATTTTTAATATTATGAAAATTAACTTTTTTAAAAAACTTCATAGTACACAACAAGGATTCACTCTAGTGGAAACATTGGTGGCAATATCTATTTTTACCTTATCGATTTTGTCACTGATGGTAATTCTCACAAAAAGTATTGCTGATACTAACTATGCTAAAAAGAAATTAGTTGCAGGATATTTAGCACAAGAGGGTATAGAATACATAAGAAATATGCGAGATACATATGTAGTTTCTTCTGCTACTGGTCAGATAGGCTGGGATGCATTTAATGCTCTTCTCGTCAGTTCGGCATGTAATACTGCTAGTGGATGTTATTTTAATGATGCATTTTCTGATTACTCCACCGCTGTTGTGGCATGTAGTAATCAAGGTTGTCCTGAAATACTTTATGAGAGTGGGCAAGGTAGATATGGATATACAGGGTCTAACTCTGGGTATGTACGTAAAATAACTGCCACGATATCGACTAATCAGACAAAAATTTTCTCTACTGTAACTTGGGTTCAAAATTCAGGCACATATTCTACCACTCTCGCTGAAACTGTTTTTAATTGGGCAGATTAATATTATGAAAATTAATTTTTTACAAAATAAAAGAAAAAATAAAGGATTCGTTATACTTTTTTCAGTGACTATTTCGAGTATTCTTTTAGCTATTTCTCTTGGGGTTGCAAATATTGCTTTGAAGGAGTTGAAATTCGGTACATCGGTCAAAGAAAGTAATGATGCATTTTTTGCTGCGGATTCAGGTATGGAGCTGGCGCTATTTAACGATAAAGGATCTTCTTCCATCTATAGTGGCTCAGGTACTTGGGAATTTGTGGTGTCTGGTTTGGGTGGTGGAGGGGCTGGTTGTGCAAAAGTTTCTATCGTCAAGACATTAACGCCAAACGAAACAACTATAATCTCTAAAGGCTACAACAGTGGTGGGGCAACTCCTGGTTCATGTAATCCAAGCATTTTAAGCACAGAAAGAGAGCTTCGCGTCTTATACGACAATTTAGCTATATAGAGACAAATAATAGCGATTGTGAAATACTTCATTCCGTAATAATATAGATATTATATGGAAAAAACTGCTGCGCAAAAAAGAATAACGAAATTGCGAGCTGAGATAGCTAGATTGCGTAATGCATATCATGTCGACAATGCCCCAGAGGTAACAGACGACATTTATGATTCACTACAAAAAGAGCTCGGAATGCTCTTGGCTAAATTTCCTGAATTTAAAGACCCCAACGCTATGGAGAATAGAGTGGCTGGACGAGCCTTGGATAAATTCGTAAAAGTAGAGCACCAAAATAGAATGTTGTCTTTGAATGATGTATTTAGTTTCGAGGAACTTGCAGATTGGGAAAAACGCATAGATAAGCTCCTTGGGGGAAATAAGCAATTTAATTATTTCTGTGAAGTTAAATTTGATGGCCTTGCTGTATCGTTGATATATAAAGATGGAAAATTTGTTCAAGGTGCCACAAGGGGAGACGGATTTGTGGGGGAAGATATTACTCAAAACCTCAAGACAATAAATACTATTCCGTTAAATTTGGATAAACCATTTCCTTCGTATATCGAAGTTAGAGGCGAGGTAGTCATGTCTAAAAAAACCTTAATTAAATTAAACGAACAAAACAAAAAAATTGGTAAGGTACTTTTTGCTAATACTCGAAATGCCGCAGCTGGAGGAGTACGCCAACTCGATCCAAAATTAGCTGCATCTAGAAATCTTGAATTCTTTGCTTACGATATTGCAGAAATTTCTACCAATAAGAATATTGTTTCGCATTCAAATAAACACCTCTATTTAAAAAAGCTTGGATTTGTAGTAGATACCCACGAGGCAATTTGTGACAATCTCGATCAAGTTGAATCATTTATTAATAAATTTGAAAAAATTAGACCCAATTTTCCTTTTGGCACAGATGGTGTAGTTATTTCGATTGATGATTTGTCCAAACAAGAGGTATTGGGAGTTGTCGGCAAGGCACCGAGATATATGGCAGCTTTTAAATATCCTGCAGAACGAGCGACAACCATAGTCAGAGATGTGCATGTAAATGTCGGTAGAACTGGCGTGCTGACGCCATTAGCATTATTCGAGCCTACATCAGTCGCAGGATCTACTGTTTCTAAGGCTACACTGCACAATATGGATCAGATCGAGCGCCTAGATTTGCGGATCGGTGATACTGTGATTATAGAAAAAGCAGGGGATGTGATTCCAAAGGTGGTGGAAGTTTTGACAGGAATGAGAAATGGTAAAGAGAAAAAAGTTAAGATGCCAAAAGCTTGCCCAGCCTGTGGTGGTGAAATCGCTCGCAAAAACACTTCTGATTCAGAGTCAGTGGCCTATTTCTGTACAAATAATAAATGTCCCGCTAAAAATGAGAGATATCTCGAGCATTTTGTTTCGGTGTTTGAGATATATGAATTGGGTCCCAAAATACTTAGACGTTTCAAGGACGAAGGGTTGATCACAGATGCGGCAGACATATTTACATTAGAAAAAAGTGATATTGAAAACCTGGAGAGATTTGGAGAAAAGTCGGCAGAGAATATCGTTGCCGAAATTCAAAACAAAAAGAAAATTTCACTCGCTAAGTTTTTGTGGGCTTTGGGTATATTGCATGTGGGAGAAGAAACTGCGCGTGACCTCGCAGAGAATTTTGGAACCTTAGAAAAGATAATGAATGCAAAAGGGAATGAAATTAGTGATATGGAGAATATTGGACCAGCGGTATCCAAAAGCCTAATTGAATTTTGGAATGACAAACAAAACATTAATTTTATTGAAAAACTAAAACAAAATGGAGTAATTGTTCTGCTTGCCCCAAAGAAGAAAATAGGTAAATTTTCGGGAAAGATATTTGTACTTACTGGGACACTCGAGGGCATGTCACGAGAAATTGCCAAGGAGCGTATCCTAGCATTGGGAGGCAAGGTGGCTGGATCAGTGTCTAAAAACACTAATTATGTGGTCGCAGGTAGAGATGCCGGCAGTAAGCTCGAAACTGCGAGCAAGCTCGGAGTAAAGGTTTTAGCTGAAATGGATTTTCTAGCTATGTTATAAAAACAAAATCTCCCCATTTTTTAAATGGGGAGATTTTGGTAGGAACTATTTTTTTCGATGATGCATTTTTTCGAATTCCTTATGCCTCATACCTTTGGCATGTGGCCTGCCATCGAAAATCCTCGATGCAGTAATTTCGGTGTTATTAATTACACCTCTCACCATGATGAAGTCTCCAACTTTTATATCAGTGATGCTAACCAAGCTCGGATTAGTTGTGGGCTCTAAACCCTCCTTCATTATTGTGGCCTTACTTGCGTCTACTGTGTAGTTTGTATTGTTTTTACTGGTGACGATCAAGATGTTGCCATTCATTGAACTAACTGTACCTACGACACCCTTTTTTGTATTTGGAACATTTCCATTGGTCGTCACATTCCTTACTTCCCTGTGAGTTGTCTTCATATGACTCGAGGCAAAAGCCGGACTCGCAAGAAATACCGCAGATGCGATAAGGGGCATGACGATTAAGTTTGTAATTGTTGATTGTTTTGACATGTGATTTAATTCTTAGATTTATTT
>JAGOUX010000009.1 GCA_018061035.1 Minisyncoccota bacterium
ATCGATACCAATACTGATGGTACATATACAGTACATTACAATGCTAGCGACCTATCAGGCAATGCTGGTGTAGAAGTTACTAGAACCATAATCGTAGGCACAGGAGTCACCCCTCCTCCACCAGAACCCCCAGCAGAGCCTCCAGCCGAAGAACCCCTACCTTAATAATCTCTTGGTGAAGGACTGTCCTTCACCAAACTACAGGGTTGCAAAATTCTAAATTTCAGGTAAAATACATAAGTCCTTAATTTGCATAGCGGGATAGAGAAGAGGCATCTCGCAAGGCTCATAACCTTGAGACCCACGTTCGATTCGTGGTCCCGCAACAAGTCGGCAAGTGACATGCCAAAATGTCTATTGTCGAGTATAGTATAAAGTGCGGTGGTTAAAAGGGTTGCTCGGCACGATGCCTCGCATTACCCTAATGCTTTTGGTTGGTGGTAATGCCATCGACAAAAAGCAAAGAAGTTTGCTTTTTGTCGGCGTAGCTCAGTTGGTAGAGCGTGGGACTCATAAGCCCAAGGTCAGAGGATCGTTCCCTCTCGCCGACACCTCGACTTACTTTGTTCGCTCGGTGCGGGCACAGTCAGTCAAAAATATAAATGCGATCGTAGCTCAACTCAGGAAAAATATAGCGAGCACCCGCCTGAGGCGCTGTGAAAGTAAGTTTTAAGAAAGTGTTTTGAAGGAATATATGCGATCGTAGCTCAACTGGTTAGAGCACCCGCCTGTCACGTGGGAGGTTGCCGGTTCAAGTCCGGTCGGTCGCGCCAAATAAAAACAGCTTAGCTTCGGCTAAGTTGTTTTTATTTCTAATGCGAACGCAAGCAAATGAACTGCTTCATTTGCGGCCGGCTTGAACAAGCGGAGCCCTGTCGCTTCACGACAGGCGAGCTCGGGGAGGAAGTTCTTAGGAGCGTAGCGACTTAGAAACTTGACCCTCAAGTCCGGTCGGTCGCGCAGAATTATTTGTAAAGGACTGTCCTTTACAAAATTATATAAAGCCGTAATCTCGAAAAATCTGCTCGTAGAGAGCGATGATTCTTTTTGCCTCTGGCCCTGATAGAATAAAATTCGAGCCTTCGTGTGCAATGCGATTTCTGATAGTGTGTACTTCCCAAGCTATCGGCAAACCCTTAAATCTATCAATAGTTGCGGCCTTCAACTTATCACCCATGCTGTCCCCTTTGAATCCCAATTGATCAAGCAAACTATCGAGCATAGCATCTGCTTCAATGACAGCCAACTTCCAATCCCCCTCACTACCGGAGAATACATACTGAAGCACTTGTGCCCATCTAGGGTTGCGCTGGTTATCAGTATTTTGTTGTTTCTTTTTTTCTTTTTCAGCTTGATGATGTGCGTATTCGTGTATCTCGTGATGTTCGTGGTCATGCTCCTTTTTGCGTATCTCCAATAATCGCACAAAACAATACATCATTACGGTTATAAAAAACAAACAAAGAAAAAACATTATACTGTGAGCAGTATTAGTAGCTTCGGGACTAGCCAAATAATGAAAAAGGCTTCTAACTGCTTCTGAAAGATGGTCAAAAAGATAATCAGGGTTAAGGTACTGACTTCCTAGCACTGTGTTTGGTGCTGGATTATTTACATTAAAAGTTTGGACTGAATCCATCCTGTTAGAAGTAGGAAATCGTAAGATTTCCGTAGTTATTATTCCTAATAATGACCGTATTCATAAAGTTATTATAACACTTATTGTGAAATTCGATTAACCGAATGACTTCTAACGGGACAAGCTGATTAGTTTCCTTTAGCTGACTCAAAATCCTTACCCACACGAAACAATGCTTCTTCCATAAAATGTGGGCTCATAAACTGTATAGAATACTGTAATCCACCGGGAGCTTCTCCAGAAGGCAGAGCAATAGATGGTACTCCGGCCAGGTTTGCTGGAGCAGAAAACACATCACAAAGATACATAGCCACAGGATCATCCATCTTCTCCCCTATTTTAAACGGCAACATTGGAGCAGTGGGTGTGAGGATATAATCTACTTTTTCAAAAGCTTGCAAAACCTCTTCTTTGATTTTCTCTCTTACTTTTATAGCTTTGTTGTAATACGCATCATAATATCCGTGAGACAACACATATGTACCCAAAAGTATTCTTCTACGAGCCTCTTTACCAAATCCTTCTCCTCGACTTTTTTTATAAACTTCCATGAGGTCGGCACCCTCCGCACTGTATCCATAACGAATACCATCAAAACGTGCCAAGTTGGTAGAGACTTCTGCTGGCATAATTATATAATATGCAGCAAGCGAATATGGAGAAAATGGAAGCTCGATATCTACGATCTCATATCCTAGGCTTTTTAACTTGTCGAGAGACTGCTTGAAATTCTCTGTCACAAGTGGATCCACCCCTTCCTTAAATAAATGCCAAGGTACGCCTATCTTCTTTCCACTTTCTGTATTTTTAGATTTTCTGAGCAAGGGAGGCACCGAAGTACTGTCTTCATTGTCATAAGAAGACAAAGCATTAAAAACGATTTCCACATCTCTGACATTTTTTCCAAAAGGTGAAACTTGATCTAAAGAATTTCCCATAGCAATTATCCCATGACGAGAGACCGAACCGTAAGTAGGCTTGAGCCCCACCAATCCACAAAAAGCAGCAGGCTCTCGTACGCTACCGCATGTTTCTGTGCCCAATGCACCCAATGTTAGATTTCCAGCGAGGGCTGCAGCTGATCCCCCAGAAGAGCCCCCAGGCACCAAAGATAGATCTAGAGGATTACGGGTTGGACCATAAGCAGAACTCTGAGTACTAGAGCCCATAGCAAACTCGTCCATGTTTGTACGGCCAAGAAAAACTACACCCATCTTTTTTAAATTTTTAACTACTGTAGCATCGTACGAGGCTACATAATTACCCAAGATTTTTGACCCTGCAGATGCGATATGCCCCTTGATCAAAATATTATCCTTAACAGCAAATGGGATACCTGTGAGCAGTGTTGCAGATTGAGAAGCAAACATAGCTTGAGCTAGATCTGCTTGCTCCATCACATCATCATATACCTCGAGATATGCATTCAACTCTTCATTTTTTTGAGAAATAGTATCTAAATATGTTTGGGTCAACTCCCTGACGGTGTATAGACCCGATTTCATATCCTCGTGCGCTTTTTCAATTGTGAGATTAATTAGATCAATCATGCTAAAGTATTTTCTTAACTTTTAGAAAACCATCCTGTGACTTTGGGAATTGCTGAGTAATCAAATCAGAAGAAAAATCCCTTTCTTCAGTTTTATCCTCCCGCCATACATTCTTGACCTGGTAATCAGGCTTCGCCTCTACTTGAAGGTTCTCGATCTGCCCCACATAGGCCAAAATACCCCCCATATCCTTGAGGACCTCCTGCTTTTCTTCTGTACTAAGATCAAGCCTTGCAAGCGCTGCTAAGGCTTCTACATCCTTAATTTCCATCCCATTAGAAGTTAAATAATGATAATTTATGGAACGTTTTACCCGTCGAAAAACTTCTAACGGGATCCATTATTTTAGTATAGCAAAAGTACGGCTTATTGTGAAACTATCCGATAAGGGCCTTGATTCTCTCCTCGATGGGTGGATGAGTAGCAAAAAGTCCGCCAATTTTCTTCCCAAAGCCAATACCCTTTGGGTCTGCTAGGTACAAATGAGCGATTGCAGAAGATTGTCGAGTCATAGGCCGACTATGTTCCCCGATCTTCCTGAGCGCTCCAGCAAGTCCTTCTGGATAGCGGGTCAAGAGTACTCCTGAAGAGTCTGCGAGAAACTCTCGCTTACGAGAAATTGCAAGCTGGATTAGAAGAGCGAATAATGGCGCTAGTATTGAAAAAATAATTCCCACAATCATTAGAATATTACCGCTCTTGTTATCATTGTCGCGACTGTGACCGAAAATCAAATTACGTCGAAAAACATCTGAGATGATAGACACAAATCCCGCGAGCACCACAACCACAGTAGAAAGTAACATATCTCTATTGCCTATATGACTCATCTCGTGAGCCAAAACTCCCTCGAGTTCTGCTTTATTAAGTATGGCTAATAATCCAGTAGTCACAGCTACAACTGAATGCTCTTTGTTTCTACCAGTAGCAAATGCGTTAGGAGCAGGGTCCTCTACTATGTATACCTTTGGCATTGGTAAACCTGCAGTGATTGCCAAATTTTCAACACTTGTATAAAGATCGAAATATTCTGCCCTACTCGCCTGTTTCGCCCCGGCTAGGGTAAGTACTATTTTATCCGAGAACCAATATGAAGTGATATTCATAATAATACTAAAGAACACAAAGAAGTATAGAATATTTGGATTGCCGTAATACATACTAAAAAACCAACCTATCCCTATCACCACTACCAAAAACATAGACATCAATATCCAGGTCTTGGTGATATTCGCAGTGATATTTGTGTATGGAGTAGCCATTAATTTGTTTTTGACTGATTAAAACTATCTATTACTGAATCGACATATGGTCCAGTACAACCAATACTATTTATTTTAGCCTTATTAAAATTACTTTCCAAAAACACGCCTATTGTACCATAGACATATGCCTCACTTGCATACAGATTGGGATTTGTAGTGTGGGGAGATTTGAGGATAGGTTTATTGGGATTGGTCTCATCAATAGATTTAATAGATGACACGGGACACAAAATATACTGGCCGGCAAGACGATTGCCCGACACAGAGACAATCTTGGAGTTACTTTCATAGGCCAATTTTAAATTGCAATCAGAACCAGAGTGCACTAATTCAAAAATTGTTGGGAAAAGATCTGTATTGATTATTAATTTAGCATTGGCACAAGAAAGTATTTTCTCGCCCATACACTTCAAAGCATTATCTGTATTTAATGAATTAGCACTTCTGCCATTCGGCGACTGAGAGATACCACAATCAGTCACGAGCTCGATCTTTGGTGTTTCGGGTATGACCGGGTCAACCACTACTGGATTAACTGCAGGCGTTACTGGAGGAAGTGGTAGAGGGGCAACGTTGTCGATGTTGATATTTTTATCATTACTACTCATATCAGGTAATGAAAAATTTAAGTTGCTAAAAAAACTACCGAATCCTTGAACTCCTGTTTTCAATTGTGATCGAAAAAAGTATCCCCCTCCGCCCAAAATCATTGCAATAATTAAAAAAATTAAAAATGATTTCAATCCTTTTGTCCCATTATTAGATTTTGGTGTAGCGTACGAACGCAGGACTAGATTTGGTTGCAGTGGCGCCATAGTAGCCAAAGAAGGAGTAGCTATTTGGGGTTGCACTGGTACAAGATCACGAAAAGCTTCGTTGATATCATTTTCATTCCACCCGCCACCAGCAAGAAGCGACTTGCTGATTTCTTCGCGAGTCTTGCCTTTATTCACCTCTGCTCTCACATATGATATTAATTCTTGTGTAACCATAATTTACCTTAGTTACTAAGTATTATACCATAATATCTCTTACCTATTTATCTAATCAGCGACACAGTATGTTCCTGTTGGAAGTTTTTTATTTTGGACAGAACCACCTCGAGAATCTATACACCAGTACTCCGGACGATCAGGAAACTGAGCTCCCATTATATAATTTTGAGATTTAGCTCTACAGAAAAATCCTTTGCCTCCAGCACTTTTGATTTTTGTCTCAGTAGATATAGTGTCTTTTGAATTACACAAGCCATCATAACTATAATTTACATTGGCGTCGTAATATAACTCAGCAAGTGCTCTCATATTTGCTAATTGTGATTTAATTACTGCCTCATTTCCTCTTTGAGCCGATTCATCCAATGATGGCTGTATTAGTGACATAAAAGGCACACTAGAAGCTGGAGCAATTATTTCTACAGGCACATTTCTATCACTAAAATTCCCAGCCATAAGTACTTTCACCTTCTCTGTTTTTGCAGGATCGGGAAATACATTAAATGCAATATTTATCTTTTGCACCATATTTGAATTTCTTCCAATCCAAATATCACCACTAAAATCTCTCAATTTGCTCAGTTGATTTTTGAGTATTTCTTTGTCGAAAGCTTCTTTCTTCACCGGGTCAGTTTCGCTACTATTGAGATATTCTGCTCCCAGAACTAAGTACTCTCCGAGTTGTTCCTCGTTTATATCGAAAGAAAAATGATATGACAGCTCACCATTTATGGTTTCGGAATTTAACTTTTTTGACGAAGCAAGTATCTGCATCTTTTTGGCTATATTTACCAAATATTGCTTTTGCTCTTTGGTAATTTCTACAGATGCTTTGGTTACATACTCACTCGCATCATATGAAAACCATTTATCCAGAAAATCTGGGGCATTTGGCAACATTAGACTAAACAATTGAGGAAGTTCCGTGACTTTAAAGTAAGAATCCTTACCAATAAAAATAACACTTGCTTTTACTGAGAACATACCTAAGTCGAGAGATAAATTAATTGAATTCTTGATATTTTCCTTATCAGCATTATTTACCTGGCCTTTCATATTCACCTTCACTCGACTGAGATCAATACCGAGAGGCAATGAATTTACTGAGGTATTATTAACCTCTGTCATATCTATATCGGATGATATTTCATAACTAAGGCTAGTAATATCACCAGATGAGACTGCTGTTTTTTCTAGTAGTGCTGGTAGAGTAACGAATGCGCCAGAATAGTATGCATACAATGCACTTCCGCCAACTCCAAGCAAGACAATGATGAATAGTATACCCAAAAATAAATGCTGGCTCTTTTTTGGAGTTGCATTATTTGTCTCAGGCATCGACAAATCAGCTGATGGCACCACAGGACTAGAAGGTACTGAAAATGAAACTTCATTTATTCTAGACGGAGAAATAATTTCAAAACCTTCATTGATATCATTTTCATTCCAACCCACACCTTTCAAATTCGCGACAATAGCACTTCGATCCACACCAGCTGCAAGCTGTTGTCTGATATACCCTAACAATTGGTCATTAGTCATATTTTATATTTAATTTTTAAAATTTAACCTCTACTGTATTTTGAGCAGCATCATTGTCCGCTAGGTCGAAGAATTCCTTTTTAGCAAATGAGAACATTCCTGCAATAATATTGCCTGGGAAACTTTGTACACTAGTATTAAGATCACGAACATTGGCATTGTAGAATCTTCGGGCTGCCTGAATCTTGTTCTCAGTATCAGAAAGCTCGTTTTGAAGTGCTAAGAAGTTCTGATTTGCCTTTAGGTCTGGATATGCTTCAGCCAGAGCAAACACACTTTTCAAAGCTCCTGTGAGCATATTCTCAGCTTGTGCGTGCGCATCTGTTGGACCCGTAGCTCCCATTGCTGCGGTGCGTGCCCTAGTAACATTTTCGAAGGCGGATGATTCGTGAGTAGCATAACCTTTCACTGTATTTACTAGATTTGGTATTAGATCATATCGGCGCTTGAGCTGAACTTCAATATCTGCCCAGGCTTCCTCTACCCTATTTCTTAGAGATACAAATCGGTTGAAAACATAAATAACCCACAAAACCAAAACACCTATAATAATTAACAAATATTTCATAGATTACTAGATTAAAATAATAATTGACTATACATAAAGTATAGCATATCTAGACTATAGTCAATATTATTTCTTATTTTGAAGTTCTTCCACCCACACTAGAAGCGGTGACGCAAGGAAAATTGATGAGTATGTACCGAAGAACATACCAGTAGTCAGCATAAGTGCGAAATATCTAGTGGTAGAAGGGCCGAAGAAGAACAAAGCCAATAGTACCAATATCACAGTAAGTGATGTGGCAATAGAACGAGCAAATGATTGCTCTACGCTCACTCCCACGATCTCACTAAACTTATCTTTTACATTACCTGTAGCATTTTTGAGGTTCTCGCGAATACGATCAAATATAACAATAGTGTCAGAAACAGAAAGTCCGAGAATAGTAAGCACAGCGACTACGAATAGAGTGTCGAGTTCTGCTCCATAATAATGGGACAATACTACAAACATACCGACAGGAATAATCACATCGTGGAGCAAAGTAACAATAGCAATAAATCCATATCTCCATGAAGATACAGGCTTGGAAACTCTTCTAAAAGCAAAAGCAATAAAACAAATAATCGCGAGCGATACGAGTACGATAGCTATGATAGCCTTGCGAGTTAATTCAGCACCGACAGAAGGACCGACTGAATTGAAACTTTTCTCTTCTATTTTTTGTCCTCCTGTAGCCAAAAGTGACAAGATAGACAAATGTTCAGCTTCAGTAATATCTCTTGTCTTGATGATGTAACCAGTGTCGCCAGTAGGTTGTACTAGCACAGCCCCTAGGTCCAATTTTGCCAAACTTGACTCTATGTCTACTTGGGTAGGTCGATTATTTTCATACACTACTTCCATCAATGCTCCCCCTTTGAAATCGATACCGACTTTCAAGCCGAAGACAAACAGAGATATGATTGAGGCGATGACTAATAAAGTCGAGATAGCTATGAATATTTTTTTGTGTTTTATTATGAACATATATTATTTTGATAGTCCTGAACTGAATAAAAATCGTGCGACCTTGCCTTCATTTCTAAAGTTAATAACTGAAAGAAAAACTTTGGTAAATGTAATAGCTGAAAGCATTGAGACCAATACACCCATACCCAATGTCAATGCAAAACCTTTGATCAAAGATGTACCAAACCAGAAAAGAATAACTGCAGTTATGATATTTGAGGTATTAGAATCTCTGATTGAAAGCCATGCTCTCGCAAAGCCTGTAGACACAGCATCGCTAATAGTCTTGCCCGCACGTAGTTCTTCTTTGACACGCTCGAATATGAGAACATTGGCATCAACTGCTATACCTATAGAAATAATAAATCCAGCTATACCGGCTGCGGTAAGAGTAATAACAGGAATCAATTTAAACAATGCAAGCATTATAGAGATAAAAATAAGCAAAGAAACAGTAGCTATTAGTCCTGGTAATCTGTACCAAAGTATTAAGAATAAAGCCACAAACAAAAATCCAATCACAGTTGCCTTTACTCCTGCGCGAACTGCACTATCTCCTAGGGATGCACCAATAGTTTGTTTTGAGAGCAATGTCACTGGCACTGGCAATGCTCCGGAATTCAAACGTCCTACTAATTGTTTTGCTTCAGCTGGAGTAAATGTACCTGAAATAACTGCCTGACCATCTGGAATTTCTTCGTTTACCACTGGGGTAGAAATAGGAGCACCATCTAGAAATATAGCTACAGTTTTGCCAATATTGGCTTTAGTGATTTCTGCAAAAAGTTTAGTACCTGTAGCATCAAACTGAAGAGATACTTTTGGCTGACTGGAATTGGTATCGAATACCAATGTCGCTTTTTGTAAATATCGTCCAGTTAATTCGGTAGACTTGTACATAGAAGTAAGGTCGATATTGGCATGACCGTTTTCATCTACTTTAATTTCTGGAGTATCTCCACTTTGACCTTCGACTTTGAATTCCAAAAGAGGAGTCTGTCCGATCATTTGAGTTGCCTTCTCGACATCTGTAATGCCAGGAAGATCGACTATGAGTTGCTCTTCACCTCCTGAAATAAATCCGCCTTTTTGTACCTGCACTACGGGCTCAGAAACTCCAAAAAGGTTCACTCGTCTTTCGATGACGTCGCGAAGCGCAGCCATAGATTCTGCCACTTGACCCTTTTCGAGAGCACTTACATCAGCCTTATAAATGAGGTGACTTCCACCAGATAGGTCCAATCCGAGGCGAAAAGGATGATTCTTAAAAAATGAGCTTTGTGTCTCAAAATTCTTATTAAGTCTAGGTTCAGTCTTAAAAACAAAAAGAGCCACCGCGCTACCGAATAATAGTATTAATACAGCCAAAACTACCTTTTTAATCATTTTTTTCATAAATATATAGCCATTCTATACGTTTTTAGCCTAATATGCAAATGTGTTTCCACCCTGAAATTATCCAATAAGTGGATCATACATGGTCATAGCTTCGTTCTTTACTACGAACTCATCTTCGACTTCTAGTAGTGTTTTTTTATCCTTCACCTTGCGATAGAGAGTATTTGATCTCATATACCCTCCCCATGGTAACGGACTAAATTGATGGGTCTTTTCATACACTTGATATGTATTTATGGTTGGAACATTACTTGTAAACTTGCCGTGAAGATACGTATCATCGAGCCAAACATTTAGTTTAAAAGTTTGATTGGTTTTATTTTCAAGCTGAAAATCTATATATGGAAATGCGCAAGTTGCTCCACTACCAAATGGTTGTGTCCTGCTCGCATCAGGAAATACATCATACGAGTGTCGCCATCTTTCTATTACGGTGAGTGGTGTATGCATAGATAGCCAATACAACATATTTGAAAGCTGGCACAAGCCTCCCCCAACTCCTACAATAACCTTCCCGTCTTTGAGAACCATTCCTTCAACATATCCTTGTCTTCTCGAAGGTCGGCCAATTGCACGCCAATATGAAAATCTTTCACCTGGGCGAATCACAAGACCATCGATATTTTGAACAGCGAGCTTTAGATTTATGACCTTATTGTGTTGAAGATACATATCTACATCCTTCAACTTACGCAAAAGTATTGTTTTATGGGAAAAAATTTCGTGCCCCGCTTCAAAAGATGGATCTAGGCTCGAAAAATTTTTGCGCGAAAGTTTCCAATATATTTCTTTGGTGATACGATAGTACAGCTTGCCGGAGATTTTTCTCACCCATGTTCTTTCTATGGGATTTTTCATAATTTAAATAAATTTTCTATACCATCGCTCGACAATTACAGAGACCAGAGTACCTAGAGCTAAACCACCCAAAATATCAACAGGAAAATGTACCCCAGCTGCTATCCTCGCTAGACCAATAATCACCGCAAATAGCATAAACACATACCCTGGTCGCTTGTGAGAGAGAAAAATACTGACCGCTAGAGCCATGTAGAATGTCGCATGTCCAGATGGAAACGCGTACCCCCCTTCAGGAAAGAGCGACTGCACTCCCGGCAAAAGATCAAATGGTCGTGGTGTATGAATAAGGGTTTTGAGAATTTTGGCAATAACCCAAGCAAATCCACCAGTAAAGAATGCTCGGAGGATTTCTTTTTTCTTTGCCATAAGGATTTGCATAGGACTCTCTGCTTTAAATACCTCATGATGCATAAGCAAGAACAACCCAGCAATACCGATAACAATATAAGGAAATGTTTGAGCCAAAAAAATAATTACCTGATCAAGCCAAGGTGACTGATGAGCAAAATTATAAAAAAAATAAAAGATTGAATTGTTCATAATTAGTATTATAACTCTTTTAATGTACTTCTTTGATTACTTGCAATAATTCCATAAAAGCAGGTTGGTTGAAGTGGCCCCTATCTTCAAATACATGGAGGATGGTTTCAGGTAAATTATTTTTTACTATTTCTGCATTTTGGAACGCTACTACTTTATCATCTTTAGAGTGCCATACGTGGATTTCATCACAGATATCCTTTATGGTATTTATCTTATTAATATCAAATTTAAAAGTTCCCAATCTTTCTAGGTAAATTTCATATTCATCCGTTACATAAGGAGCAACCAGGTGTAGTTGTTTTATTCGCTTTGGGAATTTATTCTCAGATAAATATTTTAGTAAAAATGTAGCACCTAAAGAGTGGCCTACTAAAATTGGACTATCGTCATGTAAAAATTCTAAATGTCTTTCAAACCAGATTTGCCAAGCCTCATATTGAGCCTTTTGCTTGCACGGCATAAGTGGGACCAATACATCATGCGTCTCAGAAAGAGCCCAAATAATCCAATCTCGCCAATTTCTCTTATCTTCATAAAGATCCAACTTTACAGTTCGTAAGTATTCAAAAAAGTTCTCTTCGTTATCAAAGGATTCTCCTCCTCTTACTATTAATATTTGTTTTTTGTTTTCCATAACTTAGTTATCCCTATCTATTTTTAGCTACTGTTAATACATTCTTTAAAAGCATCGCGACAGTGACCGGACCCACACCACCTGGCACCGGTG
Organism: Minisyncoccota bacterium; assembly: GCA_018061035.1. Classification (GTDB taxonomy): domain Bacteria; phylum Patescibacteriota; class Minisyncoccia; order Phycocordibacterales; family UBA9973; genus UBA9973. The sequence continues at coordinate 12,037 of JAGOUX010000009.1, forward strand.
AGATGTGGCTCGCAACTTTAGAGACAGATTCAAAGTCCACATCCCCCACTATGGCACTATTTTCTTCAGATGTGCCTGCGTCCACAATCACTGCACCTTGTTTGATCATATCTCCTGTAATATATTTCCCCTGCCCCATACCAGAAATTATCACATCAGCATTTTTCATGAGTTCTTCTTTGCTCACTGTGTTTCTTGTAATAGTATGAGCTACAACTCCTCGGGCCTTGAGCAAGGCGGTCACAGGCTTACCGACCAAGTCTCCCTGCCCCATCACTAGCACATTCTTGCCTGAGAGATTGAGAGAAATAGAATCAAGCACTGCCATGCAAGCCAGAGCTGTAGGAAAACCAATTTTAGAATTGCCCATATAAAATTCCGAACTAGTCTTGGACCCAAGACAGTCCACATCAAGTCTGGAATCTATGGCATCCAGTACTGCTCTTTTGTCTATATGCTCTGGCAACGGAAGCTGGGCAATTATTCCACACATGTTGGGCATATTGTTTAAAGCCTGAATCTCTCTGACGAGTTCTTCTGTGGTGATAGTAGCCTCGAAATTTGCTTGGTAGAATTTTATCCCCACTTCTTCGGCTACTCTAGCCTTCATAGCCACATACTGTACAGAAGCAAGATCTTCCCCCACCAAGACATCGCAAAAGAGAGGCACAAAGGAAAGCTTTGCTACTTCCTCTTTGACTGTTTGCAGGATCTGGTCTCTTATTTTTTTACCGTCAATTATTTGCATCTTATTTATACTCCAAGAAATTCATTCCTTGTATCATCCCTATGCGCGCTTCTAGCATACTTTCGCATGCTCATAAGTATTCCCAGAGCGGCGAACTCGGTAACTAAATGTGACCCACCATAACTCATAAATGGTAAAGGTACACCAGTCACAGGCAATAATCCTAAATTCATTCCTATATTAATGAGTATATGACTCATGAAATAAATAGCAACACCGAGACTAAAAAGTATTTCAAAATTCGTGGCTCCTAGTGTCGCCGAATATAATATTCGCCACATTATTCCTACATAAAGCAGGATCACCAGAATTGCACCTATGAAACCCCACTCTTCGGCATATGCTGCGAATATAAAATCACTCTGTGCTTCGGGTAAGAATTTTAATCTCGATTGAGTCCCGAAACCCAAGCCCTTGCCGGCGACTTGGCCACTACCCACGGCTACTATAGATTGCAAAACGTTATAACCTGATCCATGAATATCAGCCAAGGGGTTCAAGAAATTTGAAATACGTGCTTTTTGATATGGAGCGAAAGCAAACATCCACAACATTGCAAAAGTAAATGCGCCAGCCAAAAACACGAGGAATAAGTGAGTTTTGGATATTCCTGACACTAAGACCATTCCCAACCAAATAAAAAATATGATCATAGCTGATCCGAAATCTGGCTGAAGCAATACCAAAAGCATAGGCACGAAAGCATAAAAGCCAGAAATAAAAATGTGTTTGATATCACGTATTTCCACATGCCTACGGGAAAAATATTTGGCCAAGAGAAGCAATAAAATAAGCTTAATAGTATCGGCAGGCTGAAAAGAAAACAGTCCGAATTTCAGCCAAGACTGTGCACCATGAGAAACATGTCCCAGCACAAAAAGAATAAGCAGAACCACACAATTAGCTAAGAAAAGAAACACTAGTGTATCGGTACGCTTGAGAAACCTAAAATCTATAAAAGAAAACACAAAAAAAACAATAAATGCAATTGTGGCCCAGACTAGCTGCTTGGCGAAAAAGTTGCCCGCATCTTCTGTCGCCGTAAAAGACTTCATAGTAAATAAACCAAAAACAATAATTGGAAATACGAAAAATACTAGCAACCAATCTATTCTCTTGAGTGCACGTTCTGCCATTATTTAATCTTCACTCCTAGAATATTAAACATCGGTATAATTTCTTTGCTGACTACCTTACCTGGAAATGGTTCTGGCCATGTGAAATTTACATCCATAGATTCTTCTTTATTCAACTGGTCCAAATATGAACTACTAGCTGAAATAGCATTATTGTCTTTGTCGTACAATATCGCCACCGCATTGACCTCTGGAATAGTAAACAATGATTTATTGGATAAAGTGGCAGTTAGAGTCGGCAAGGTATCTTCGCCATTCAATCTAATGTCTGAAGCGACGATTCGAATCTGGCTTAGCTTTTCGGTTGGGACTGTAATCCAAACTGGCGCCGAAGTAATCTGAAAAGTTGTGTATACTGGTATCGAATTACCTACATCTATCCCTGGAGAAAATACAGCAAACCTCATACCTGCTGGAACAAACATAGTACCCTCACTCTTGCCAATATATATATTATCCTTGTCGGCAAAACGAAATCTATAAGTCACTTTTTCAGCAACTGTATTTTGATTATGATTTTCTAAATATGCGACAGCATTGTAACGACCAGGGACGACTTTGAAACTTCGCGCCCATAATATCGTAACTTTGTCGACTTCGGCACTACATGCTCGCGTGCACGATCCTCCGCAGTCTACTCCGGTCTCAGAACCATTTTGTTTAAAATCAGAACAAGTAGGTGTCACATCAAGACTAGAATGAATAATCAAATATCCTGTAATACCAAAAAATGCTAATACTATAAAAATATACGAGATTTGTCGTTTGAATGCCCATGTCATATGGACATAATAGCATTAAAAAAAAGGAAAATAAACGAATTAAAACGAAAAATGGACGCTCGCAATCTGATGACTGCGAGCGTCCACTCGATTTCTCACCTGCTTGCAATAGACGCAAGCAAGGAATCCACCTGAGGCTGGAACCGGAAATAAATCCCGGCCAGAACCGCAAGCGTGCCTGGGACGACGACGAGTGCTGTCGCCACCAGGTAGAACTGAGTCCTTTCCTCGAGAGCGTGCCAGCGCATAGATCCTCCAGATTGATTGCCGTCTGTCGATGTGACAGACGGCCTGCCTACTGACGACCGTTCACTGCTACTTGCTGATTGAAACGCGCCCACGCCTCGGGGAATCGCTTGTTTGCGACATAAAGCCCCAAGATGGTACCAAGTACGATTGAAATAACTCCGAGAGTGAGCCAACACTTTCGCATGTCCCCTTCTCCTTAAATAAATTTATACCATTAAATACCAATTAAAGCAAGTAAAAAAATCCTTTGCTTCCAAAGGATTTTTTTTAAGCTTGTTATGGATTATTGTCCGTAAGGTCGAGTATATACTGTTCCCTCCCACATTGTATTGTAGTTGGTATTCTGATTATATGTGGTGGTTGATACTCCCCAATTAATGTTTGGGTTGTAAGTAGTGTTATTTGCGTAAGTACTAGTTGCTACTGATCCAGTCCAATTTGGATTGTAATTGTTTTCAGAAGTATATGTAGTTGTAGGTACTGTTCCATCCCAAGTAGGATTAAAATTATTGCTCGATGTATACGTAGTAGTTGGTATAGTTCCAGCCCATGAATTGTTATAAGAATTGTTATTGGTGTAATTACTTGTAGATACTGTTCCTGTCCATGCCCCACTGTATGAATTGTTATTGCGATAAGTTGTAGTGGCTGGAAAATTTGTAGGGCTGACATAAGTATTTTGATAATTATAAGAATAGCCGTTGGTATAAGCTGGCCCTGTGTAGCCATAGTATGAATATGTATCATAATATGTATTAGAATAATATCCGTTATTGTATCCATAGCTTGGACAACCATCCCATCCATTCATAAAATAGCTTTTATAACTACCACAGTTTTTCTGCTGGTAATCATAATTATTCCAATATTCTGGAGTGTTCATTTCGGGTGGTCGAGGGATAGCTTGATTGCCACCATAAACTGCACCAGTATTTGTAGGTGTATTGTTTCGCGGTATAGCATTTATCGCGGATACAGTGCTCACGCCGATAAATAAGTTAAGTAGTATAAAAAGACCTGAAAATGCTGCTTTTTTAATCATAAGGGTATTATACCATATCCACAGAAAAAAGCAAGTCCAAAAACCCAGCTATTTGAGCTAGGTTTTATAAGGTCAGAATGATCAAATACTCTGTAGCCACCCTAAGTAAGCATAATACAGCCTGCAATAAATACAGGAGTAAGGAAAATAAAAAATAGCCAATAAATCAAATTGGATTTAAATGGTTTTTTGAAAAACCAGTGAATAGCAATAGTGGTAATAACACCAAATAAAATTGCAGTCCACACCGCTAATCCAAAAAACAACAAAAGAAATCCATCAAATATATCCATGTAATTATGATACCACAAAAGGAAGTATGGCTTCAATTAAATATTTTGTTTTGGCGGCTCAACAAGGGCTAGCTTATCCACAAGGAGACGGGCTACTTCTTTAGCATGTTTAAGTAATCACTCGGGCAACCTGTTGGAACTGTACCAATAATTTGAGGATTTTTTAGTTCTAAGTGGTCAATATAAAAATCTGTCTCGTACTTATATATATTTTTACCATTAGTAACTACTACCTCACCTTCTTTGCTATCAAGCAAACGAGGGTGAACTAGACCTGTGAGTAGAATCACCTTTTTGTCTACTAAGTTTGGATCTCGGTGTAAATTATCAATATACTGAAAATAAACTTCTCCTTTACTGAAATCCACCCTTATTGCACCGTCAATTTGAGTACCGGGTATAGAACCGAAATATTGAAAAACACCTGGAGTCCAACCTTCCACCATCGACCCCCAGCGACGACAAGGATCGACATTAAATGGACCATAGTAACCAAATATTCCGCTATGCTGTTCTCCGAGAGCAAATGATCTTCGCGCAAATAGCTCGTACGTAAATGTATACATAAATGGGGTGTCGCCAACTGCATTGTATCCAACTGATGCATTACGAAAATTCGCTAGAAATTCTTCTTTGGTCGGGTAGTAATCATTTTGCGTGTAATAATCTTCTATCCACATTAAATGCTTTTGAACATTTTTTACCTGCAACCTATCACTGACGTAACGATAGGCCATAAAGCCTGCAGAAATTATAGCTATAATTAAAAACACCACTAAAATCCTATGTGGCTTATTCTTAGTAGTAAATTTGGCTACCTTTTCTCCTGAGATATTTTGTGTTTGACCCGCAAGTGCATTGGAAATATCTTCCTCACTCCAGCCAGCACCCAATAATTCATGTCGGATTACATCCTCTGTTTTTCCAGAAGCTTTTGATTCATCTACGTACTTTTTTAGGTCGGGATTCATAATATAAATGATACCATGAAAAACCCATTTTAATAGGTTATTCAGGTTTTAGAATCCCGTGCGAAAATATATTTTCTAACGGGATAAATCAAATACTCAGTGTTGGCGACAGCCTACTTTCCCCATGAAGAGTATCATTGGCTCAACAAGGCTTAACTTCTCTGTTCGGAATGGGAAGAGGTGTGGCCCTTGCGACAAATCACCAACACTGAAAACTTGATTTTATTTTTGTTTGTTTTTTAACTTTTTTCAAAGTATGTGGTTTGCAAATTTCTTAACAGGAATCGAAACATTAGTACTTCTCAGCTCAGCACATTACTGCACTTACACTTAAAGCCTATCAACGTAATCATCTCTTACGGTTCTTAACGATTCCTAATCTTGAAGCTGGCTTCCCTCTTAGATGCTTTCAGAGGTTATCCATTCCCGACATAGCTACCGAGCATTCCACTTGGCAGTAGAGCTCGTACACCAGAGGTCAGTTCACTCCGGTCCTCTCGTACTAGGAGCAAATCTTCTCAAGAATCAACGCCTGCAGTAGATAGGAGACCAACCTGTCTCACGCATTTGATTTTACTTCCGCGTTCTACAAACGCTGAACCTTCATTACTGAAGGGATTGGACTATACATTCTTGTCTTGCGACAAGGCCGGTTTGTAGTCTCTACAAAGAAGTAACTTACTTCTTCTCGGTGTTGTCCTCGCGTAAAATTCGTTTTGCGAATCACGTGATTGGATTCCTCCGAAAACCCCGACTTCTTCCTGAATAATTAAAAATTCAGGACCGCCGTGTGCACAATTTAATGTGCTTGGTTGATTTCGATTAAAACAGTTCAATACTTAAGTTCATAAGTTCAAATTCCTCTGAGGGTTCAAACTGTCGAAGAATCAGTAGTCAGGTATTAGTTTCTAGGTGCTAGTAAAAATACTAGAACCTAATCACTAAAACCTATAACCTAATTCCTCAACGGTCTGAACCCAGCTCGCGTACCTTTTTAATTGGCGAACAGCCAAACGCTTGGCAGCTTCTCCACCGCCGCGCTAAGGTGAGCCGACATCGAGGTGCCGAACTCCGCCGTCGATATGAACTCTTGGGCGGAACTAGCCTGTTATCCCTAGAGTAGCTTTTATCCGTTAATCTCCCCCCGCATCTAATGCGAAAGGTCGGTTCACTATGTTCTGGTTTCCCACATGCTTGACATGTACGTCTCACACTCAAGCCAGCTTGTGCCATTACACTATCGGCACGGTTTCCATTCGCGCCTAGCTGACCTTTAAACCCCTCCTTTACTCTTTAGGAGGGTACAGCCCCAGTAAAACTATCCACCATATACTGTCTCAAAGCGTTTTTGCCGCTTTGGTTAGAACATGCCTCCGAAAAGAATGGTATTTCACTGACGAGTATTACACAACCGAGATCGTGCACATAACCTCTCCCATCTATTCTACGCAGTTCAAAAACATGCTCAATATAAAGTTATAGTAAAGCTTCTAGGGTCTTTTCGTCTAACTGCAGGTAACCGGCATCTTCACCGGTATTGTATTTTCACCGAGCTGGTCCCCGAGACAGTTTTCCAGTCATTACACCATTCGTGCGCGTCGGAACTTACCCGACAAGGTATTTCGCTCTTCTATACCTAAGAAGGACTCTATCTTCATCCACTCTTTCGAGTTAGGATGCTTGACGCTGGTCTCTCGTTAGTCAAGTTTTGACTTCCCGCACATTACTGTACGGAAGGTAGCATTCGAATGGTCTAACAATTTTTTAATTTAATTATTTACCTTTTTCTATTCCGGTCCCAGTCATTCCGCGCGCAATTTGCATTGTGCACAGAACCTTAGGACCGTTATAGTTACGGCCGACATTCACCAGGGCTTATATCAATCACCATTACCCTTGCGGATAGCAACGTCGATATTTGACCTTCTGGCATTGGTCAGGTGTCACCCCCTATACATCCTCTTGCGAGTTCGCAGGGAGCTGTGTTTTTGGTAAACAGTTGCCAGAAATACTTTCGCTGCGGCCCTCCAAATAAATGGAGGGCAAGCCTTATCCCGAAGTTACGGCTGCTTTTTTGCCGAGTTCCTTGGGGACCACTCACTCGTTCGTCTTGGTCTACTCGACCTGATCACCTGTGTCGGTTTGCGGTACGGATCTTGTACTTATAAGTTTAGAGAGTTTTCTTGGAAGCGTATTTTGTATCATTACTCACAGCCGAAGCTGTAAGCTTTTCATGTATCCTAGATTCGCCATCGAAGGCAGCGTACGGATTTTCCTATACGTCATCTCTAATACACAAACTTCAAATCCAATAATGAGCGATACATATTTCACTCCGTCATCCCGTCACTAAATACAAAAGTCAGGGAATATTAACCCTGTGTCCATCGAGTACGGCTTTCGCCATTCCCTTAGGCCCGACTAACCCTTGGCTGATTGACATTACCAAGGAAACCTTGATCTTTCGACGTGGGGCGTTCTCAGCCCCATTGCGGTTACTTGTGCCAACATTCTTACTTCCACACGCTCCAGAGGCTCTCACGAGTCCTCCTTCACAGCAGAGTGGAACACTCTCCTACCACTTTAGGTGTCCGAAGACAATTAAAATCCTCAAATTCGGTAATATACTTAGCCCCAATTATTTTCGACGCAAAATCTCTAGATGAGTGAGCTGTTACGCTATCTTTAAAGGATGGCTGCTTCTAAGCCAACCTCCTCATTGTTTAAGAAATCTCACCTTCTTGTCTTACACTTAGTATATATTTAGGGACCTTATTTTGAGATC
>JAGOUX010000013.1 GCA_018061035.1 Minisyncoccota bacterium
GGGTAAACTACAAGCGAGAATGGTGGCGAGGAAAATTGCCAAAATAAAACCCACCAATATTGTCAGTAGTACAAACTTGCGCGCCATTGAAACTACTAAAATCATCATTGATGAATGTGGAAAAATTCCGCCTGAAACGCACCCTGCCTTTGAGGAGCTTAAGAGACCTAGCTGGCTAACTGGCAGACGGTTTATCGCTTTTGAAACTGTATGGTATGTAGTGCGTTGGTTTTTTGGTTTGAAAATAAAGGGTGACGGGGAATCCTATGAGGAATTTCTGGCAAGAGTTATCGAAGCGCGCACCTTACTTGAGTCCTTGCCTGAAAATTCACGAGTGGTCGTGGTGTCGCATGCGGTATTTATCAATCTTTTCCTTGAGCATTTGTGCATGGATAAACGAATGAGTTTTTGGCGAGCTTGCAAACGTTTGGTAAAAGTTTTAACCTTACGCAATGCGAGTATTATTCACTTGCGCTATGAGGCTGGAAAAGGTAAGTGTGGATGGAGAATTCTTACACGAGGATAATCGGTATTACATATCCGCGCTTGAATCTTTCTCCAGCTGTGGCAATATAGTGCAACGGGCGACAAAAGCTAGCGCAATCGTCGCTATAAAGTATACAGATAAAAATATTGCCGATTCGTCTAATGGTAGGACTCTGGTTTCTGGTACCAGCTATTGGGGTTCGAGTCCCTGATCGGCAGCAAGCACAGAAAAAGCAGGCTTTTGCCTGCTTTTTCTGTGCTTATTGATGTTGTTTTTGGGGACGAGAAGGGCGGAGCGATGTGAGGAGTTTACGACGAACCAGCGAGCCGGGGTCGAGAACACTTAGCAGATTATGAGCGAAGCGATATAATATGCTTAGTGATTCGTGACCGAGTCCCTGATCGGCAGCAAAGCATTTTAGCTATATATAGCAACGTATAAAAGTTCGAGTCCCTGATAAGGTATAATTTATTTATGACTGAAAAACCAACAAGTAATTTTGAAAAATCACCAATCCCAAAAGAGAGAGAAGTGATGAAGTTGATAGAGAGCTTAATAGGAGAAAGACCATATACTGAAGTTATTAGACGTGAAGACGAAGAGGGTCCGTATCGTTTAGTTATTGAAGTGATTGGCGACGATGGAGATCTTGTTCGTTATGACTTCATAAGAGCAGGGCAATTCGCAGAAGGTAATTCATCTGAGACAGCTATAGATGTTATTTATCTTAATAGTGAGGGTGATGAAGTAGGAGGAAGTTGTGCTGCAAAGTATGTTAATGGTGCGTGGGTAAGGGAGTAAATGTTAAGTTAGGGAGCGAAATAAAAGTTCTAACCTCGTCCCAGATAGTCAGCAGTCATGTGAGACCTGTCGAGGTCTCCAAACGAGCTATATTTTGCAACGTATTCTAAAGATGAGTCATGGACTCGAGCTTTTGCTTAATCTGCTCAAAATCAAATAATATTATTTTGAGCCATAAAATCATTTCGTGTCCTAGACTCATCAAGTGTGTCAAAGGATTGTATTTGCTATACTAATAATTATGAACAAAAAACTAACTAAATTAGTCAAAGGAGATAAGGTGGCTATTCTCTCACCGAGTTTTGCTGCGCCAGGTCGATTTCCTGATGTGTACAAATTAGGACTTGAGCGACTTGAAACAGTTTTTGGTTTGGTGCCAGTTGAATACCCAACTACATCAAAACTTGGTGCTTCTGCAGAAGAACGTTCAGCAGATTTGATTGCTGCATTTTCAGATTCTGATATCAAAACAGTTATCGCTACCATTGGTGGGGACGACCAGGTGACTTATATAAAGAATCTGCCAGCTGAAGCGTTTGTGAACAATCCAAAGCCATTTTTTGGTTATAGCGACAATTCGCATCTTTGTAATTTTCTCTTCTTGAATGGTATTCCATCATACTACGGTGGTTCTCTTTTTACGCAGTTTGCCATGCAAGGAGAGATGGATGAGTACACTGTTAGATATCTTGAGCATGCTTTGTTTGAAGAAGGAGAGTTTGAATTAATTGCGTCTGATACATACAGCGACCAAGAACTTGATTGGGATGATTCGTCTCTACTAAAGACAAAAAGACAGCATTGGCCGAATGCAGGATTTGTTTGGGATGGTAATCAAAATACTACTGGATTGTTATGGGGCGGATGTATTGAGTCGGTGGATGAAATGCTTCGTCACGGAGTACAAATTCCGACACTTGAGCAGTTTCAGAACATTGTACTTATGCTTGAAACTTCAGAAGAAATACCATCTGCTGATTATGTATTTAGAGTATTTAGGGCGCTCGGTGAGCGAGGAATTTTGGAGCGAGTACAGGGAGTCCTGATGGGACGAGCTAAAGCATGGGAATTTGATAAACCGAATACATTAGAACAGAAAGCGGAGTATCGAAAGCAACAACATGAAACGGTATTGCGAGCCGTTCGACAATACAATACTAAGATCCCCGTGATTCAGAATATGAATTTTGGACATACTGACCCGCAAATACCAATGCCGTATGGTAGTAAAGTACGAATTGAAGCAGAAAATAAAAGGATTTTTGCAGATTTCTAAACCTGACCAGTCAAGGGCGACCGAGAGGTGTTCGAGAACACTTAGCAGATTATGAGCGAAGCGATATAATATGCTTAGTGATTCGTGACCGAGTCCCTGATGTGTATAGTGTAGTAGATTCATAATATATATGTTTAAAAAATACCTCAATTACATAAAAGATAACCCAGAACAATACTGGTTTAAACGAAAGATTTGGGGCTGGGGCTGGGTTCCTGCTACTTGGCAGGGTTGGTTTGTTACTTTTCTTTATATCGTACTTGTGTCTCTTCTTATGCTATCAAAAGGAGAAGCTGTTGCCGGAAATCCAGATTCAGGTAGTAATTTCTTAGTGTTGGGATTACCAGTTATTCTGCTGACTGCTCTTTTTATTTTCATTGCATACAAGAAAGGCGAAAAACCTAAGTGGCAATGGGGTCTGCCGGAAGATAAATAATATATAAATTAATCTAGTATATGGAAAAAATTACATTTAGCACAATTATTAATGCCCCGAGAGAGAAAGTGTGGCACGTTATGCTTGATGATGTCATATATCAACAATGGACAAAACCATTCAATGAAGGCTCACGTTATGTAGGTAAATGGGAAACTGGGTCAGAGATGCGATTTATTGGAGTTAATGAAAACGGAAAAGAGTCTGGCGGAATGTACAGCAAGATAAAGGAAGCTCGACCATATGAATTCGTCTCGATTGAACATCTCGGTATAATTACTGAAACAGGAGAGATTGATACAACCAGCGAAGAAGTGAAAAAATGGACACCAGCTTTTGAAAATTACTCTTTCAGCAATAAAGAAGGAGGCACTGAAGTATTGGTAGAATTGGATATCTCTGATGAATGGAAAGATATGTTTAATGACATGTGGCCAAGAGCGTTGGCTAAACTAAAAGAAGTGGCTGAAAGATAGTGTTTTCATTAGTTTTTCTTCTTTCCCGCGGTTTAGTTTTAGGTGTGATTTGGTTTATTTAGTGTTTTCGCTATGTGATAAAATAGAAGAGAGTTAATAAAACCAATAATCTTTCATAACTATGAAAAAATATATTGTTGAAGCTTTGGGAACAGGAGCGCTCACGCTGGCAGTAGGTCTTTCTTTAGTGGGTATATTTCCAGTACCAACACCAATTCTCGCTGCCCTCACACTTGGACTTTTTGTTTATACAATTGGTCATATTTCTGGCACTCATATCAATCCAGCGGTGACACTAGGAGCTTGGAGTATTGGTAAAATCGAAACAAAAACTGCTATGTTTTATATTGTGGCACAGGCAGTGGGTGCAGGTATTGTGATGTTGTTTATGTCTAAATTTGTCACTTTACCTGAGCTGACTGTCTCTGGTGAAGGTGTCATTGGTATAGCTGAATTTCTTGGTGCTTTCTTCTTTGCTTTTGGTATTGCTTCGGTGGTATACGGGAAGGTGTTGGGAGCTTTGTCGGGTGTGGTTGTGGGCGGTTCACTTCTGCTTGGTATTTCCATCGCGGTCGGACTTGGCAGTAATGGTGTGCTCAATCCAGCAGTGGCTTTTGGTATTGGTTCATGGGGTCTTATGTATGTGCTCGGGCCTATTTTGGGAGCGATTTGTGGTATGCAAGCGTATAAGAGGTTGATGTAGGGAAGGGTGAGGAGGAGTTTACGACGAACCAGCGAGCCGGGGTCGAGAACACTTGGTAGATTATGTGCGAAAGCGATAAAGATTTTGTATAAAGACTTACTCACACACAAAATAAAAGATTTATTTAAGTCAATGTTAAACTTGTTTTATGATAAAAAAACGTTTTTTAGTTATATTTTTACTTGTTATAATAATGGGCGGTGTAGGAGTAACTCAGGCTAGAGCATCTACTGATAAC
>JAGOUX010000004.1 GCA_018061035.1 Minisyncoccota bacterium
TATGGCAAAGAATAAAAAACGGAATGCAACTTCAGGCAGATGCTGATAGAGAACCCTACGAACACAAAGGACTACCTGCTCTAACTAACGGTAATCCTGGACTTGAGGCTATTGATGCTGCGATGCATCAGAAATCTTCTTCATATTTATATTATCTTCACGACAAGCTCGGGGTGGCGCACTATGCTCGGACGCTATCTGAGCATAATCAGAATATTAATAAGTATCTACGTTAGAGTAATTTTGAGCATGATATAATATATATTGTCGTTTTTTGTGTTCACATATATGAGAAAACATAACTTTGCATTTATTGATATTGAAACCACAGGACTCAGCTTGATCGAGCATGAGGTTATTGAGATTGGTTGCGTGATCACTGATCCACACTTAGAGGTAATCGAAGAATTCAGTGTGAAGATCAAGCCCGAACATATTGAAAATGCGCACCCAACAGCATTAAAAGTAAATCACTACAAAGAAGAAGATTGGAAAGATGCTGGCACCCTCAAGGACGCGATGAAGCTTCTCGCCCAAAAAACCAAAGATTGTATTATGGTGGGGCACAATGTCGCCTTTGATGCTGGATTTATCGAGCATTCTTTTAATGCACTGGGTATAACAAATGCTATGCATTATCACAAGCTTGATACAGTATCTATCGCTTGGGCCAAACTTCATCGCGAACCTGACTTGGAACATTTCTCTCTTCGGGAATTATGCGCCAGATTTGATATAAAAAATGAGCATGCACACACAGGGCTTTCTGATGCTCGAGCGACCCATCTGCTTTACAAAAAGCTAATGGAATTGTAGTCTAAACAAAGTATATCTTTAAAAACCTTACGAAGGCTGGCGAGCCTGAGTCCGAGCAAAAAATTTAGCAAAATTTTATTGTGTGTTTTTTAAGTTATACTTTGTTTAATTTTATGAAGAAAAAGACAGTATTTGTCGGTATGTCAGGAGGAGTGGACTCATCGGTGAGTGCTGCCATCTTGATCGAACAAGGCTATGACGTAGTCGGGGTTTTTATCCGTACCTGGCATCCGGACTTTCTAGAATGCAACGAGGAGGAAGAGCGCAGAGATGCTATGCGAGTAGCAGCGCAGCTTGATATTCCATTCCTTACATTTGATCTTGAGGAGGTGTACAAGAAAGAAGTAGCAGACTACATGATATCTGAGTACAAAGCAGGCAGGACACCGAACCCCGATGTCATGTGCAACAAAGAAGTGAAGTTCGGTGCTTTTCTCAAGAAGGCTCTATCTATGGGTGCAGACTATGTTGCGACAGGTCACTATGCGCAAAATATTAAAAATTTGCTTGTAAAAGGTGTTGATCCTTCCAAAGATCAAAGTTATTTCTTGTGGACCCTCAGACAGGATCAACTATGTAAAATTTTATTTCCGGTTGGTGGTATGCCAAAGACAAAAGTGCGTACTCTCGCCAAGAAATTTAAATTGCCTGTAGCAGAGAAGAAAGATAGTCAGGGGATTTGCTTCCTGGGTGATATTGATCTCAAGGAATTTTTGAAGTATTACATTAAGTCTAAAAAGGGAAAGGTGCTTAATGAAAGTGGGGAAGTTATCGGACACCATGATGGAGTAGTTTTCCATACATTAGGAGAGCGTCATGGATTTACTGTCACTCAAAAGACTCCCAATGATGGGGCGTATTATGTTATATCTAAAGATGTAAAAAAGAATACACTTACTGTATCTCAAGATAAAAAATCGCTTGATCGGAATGCTAAAAAAATATATCAAATTGAAAATACTAATTGGTCCGCTCTTGTGCCAGATCAGGGCAAGACATACTATGCGCAGATCCGTTATCATGGAGAATTGCTCGAGTGCCAGGTCGCTTGCGAAGGACAGTCCTTCGCAGAAGTTATATTTGAAAAACCAATTCTGGTTGCGGGAGGGCAGTCTATCGTAGTCTATGATAAAGATGTGTGTTTAGGTGGAGGGGTTGTAAAGTAATTATTTGATATAATAACCATATGGAAAATTTAGAAAAATTTGTATTACCGATAGTTAGAAAGACAAGAGAAATAACCTTTCCTAGTTTTGGAACTGCAAAAATTTTAGAAAATAAAGGGAAATATGCATGCGATATAGTTACTGAACTTGATAGGGCGGTAGAAGTATATTTAAAGGAAGAACTAAATAAAATTTATCCAGATATAGAATTTGTGGGTGAAGAGTTTGGAGGTAATAGAGATGCGAAAAGATTTTGGCTTGTTGATCCTATCGATGGAACAGGTCTTTATTTAAGAGGCCTTGTAGGATGCACAACGATGATTGCTCTTATTGAAGATGGGCAGGTTATTTTTTCAGCAATATATGATTTCGTAAATGATGTCATGTATCACGCAGAAAAAGACAAAGGTACATATAGAGATAATGAAAGAATTCACGTGAGCGATAGGCAATCAGGAGATTCATATATGGCTTGGGAAACCCACTGGGACAAATCTGAAAATATGGAAATTCTGTTAAGCCTTCATAAATACTCATCATTTATGAAGTTTCTAGCATCGGGATATGAATTCATTCTGATTGCAGAAGGTAAGCTCGAAGGTAAGGTAGTTTTTGATCCGTATGGAAAGGATTATGACTTTGCTCCTGGAACACTTATTGTTTCTGAGGCAGGAGGCGTGGTTACCAACTTGGGTTTGAGTACTTATGACTATAAAAATTATTCTTTTCTTGCTGTAAATGTTCCTATGTACAAGAAGCTAACCGAGGGACCGGATGCCTTGTTTCCGATTAAGTAAATATCTTACTTTTCTTTTAGTTACCCAAGTTATATACTATATTCATGTTTAACTTTTTTACACAAAATAGCGAGATGATTATCAGATTAGTGGTAGCAGTTGGGCTTGGATTGATAATCGGAGCCGAGAGAATTTATGTTCACAAAGAGGCGGGGATGAAGACTCATGCACTCGTAGCGATGGGCTCAGCACTTTTTATAATTATTTCAGAATTGATTTCTATTAAGTATATAAATATCGGAGGATTCGATCCTACACGTATTGCTTCTCAGGTTATCGTCGGTATCGGTTTCCTCGGCGCAGGATCTATTATGCTTCAGGGTTCTCGACTCAAAGGCCTTACCACTGCAGGAGGATTGTGGGTTACTGCTGGCATAGGTATGGCTGCTGGTTTCGGTTTCTATGCCTTGTCAGCTATATCAACCGTTCTAATTTTATTTGTTTTTGTTGTAGTGAAATTCTTCGAAGATCCTATTCGCAAGATCTCAGACGAAATGGATGAAACAAAAATCTAATATCTCGATTGACAATTAATTGGAAAGTAGTAAGAATATATAGGTTACATGTTCTTAGCAATTTAGCGAAATAGAGGAGGACACATGAACAATAAGATCGAAGGCGAGGATTTGTTTGGCGGTTTGGATCTTGCGCGCGCCGTGTACCCGAGCATGCAGTCCGCACGGACGGGCCTGACACTCGACAACCTGGAGAAGTGGCAACACGACCTCCAGAAACAGGAGGGACTCGACGGCCATCTCCTGCTCGAAGCGTTCGATCGCAAGCGCGGCATCGAGAGCTCAGCGAGCTTCGCCGATGTGGAGGTGTTGTGCGCACGGCACAGCGTCGATGGATTGTTTGCGCGTCTGCGTATTGGCCCCGGGGACATCCTCGGTCTCCCTAAATCAGCGTTCGTGACCGATGACGGCATCAAGATGCCGGCACTCGCTCGTCTCGAAGCGGGCGTTGTTCCCATCATCATCCCGCTCGACGCCAAGACCAAACTCGGCGCCAACGTGTCGTTCCTCCGCCTCAACAGCTAGCCGACGCCTCGCCAACCACTTGCATGTGGATGGCGCAGAAATAGCGTCATTCATATGCAAGTGGACCAAGATTTATTCTTGTCCACTTGTTTTTTTTATTGACAAAAATATTTAAAGTAGTATTAATAATGTAATATTTGCCCTTTACATAAAGCGAGGGTCACAGCTAAAAGATTCTAGATCCGGAGTTTTTTAGCTATGACCCTCATGTCGACGGTCTAGCCTTGTTGGAGGCACTATGCGGAATATGGAAAAGTTGTTTTCCGTACGCGAAGTCGCTTTCCCCGCTTGGGCAGCGGGGCGCCAGTTGTTCGAGGTTGGCCCGTCCCGTCGAGGCATTTCCTTTTCGGAGGTCGCCAAGATCGAGTGGGTGCCGGTGGAAGATGATATCTTCCCTGGAGAAGTCGTCGTCGAATTCGTTCAAGGCCGGGATCCCAACAAATTCCTCGGCCTGGCGGAGATGTGCGCCATGAAGTCGCACTGGTTGGCGCTGTGGTCGGCGCTCAATCTCGAAGATCACGATGTGCTCGCTTTCCCGCGTGACATCGTGAAAGACAAAGACTGCTTCCTCGTCACCCCGGCGCTTGTCCGTCGGATGGTGCCGACGAGTGAGAAAGACTCGAATAGCGCGACGATCTGTGTGCCGCAGGTCCAGCGGTTCTGGACGCGGTTGAACGGAAACAATAAGTTTAACAAGCGGCTCAAGATCGCCATGTTCAAGACACGCTGAAGCGTGCGCCAACCACTTGCATGTGGATGGCGCAGAAATAGCGTCATTCATATGCAAGTGGACCAAGATTTATTCTTGTCCACTTGTTTTTCGTTTATAATGATTTTTTAAGTATTTTTTGCTAGAATGCTTTTATGCAGTCAAATGAGATAAGAAATAGATTTTTAAAGTTTTTTGAGAAGCGGGGACATAAAATAATTCCTTCTGCTTCGCTAGTGCCTGAGAATGATCCCTCAGTACTATTTAATACCGCAGGTATGCAGCCACTTGTGCCATATTTGCTCGGACAGGATCATCCTATGGGAAAGAGAATAGCCGATGTTCAAAAATGCGTACGTACTGGAGACCTAGAAGATATAGGTGATAATAGACATTTTTCATTCTTCGAAATGATGGGTAACTGGTCTTTCGGAGATTATTTCAAGGAGGACGCTATTAAGTGGAGCTATGAATTTTTAACTAATGGTGATGATAAGCTAGAAGGAGATAAAGGTTTAGGGTTAGATATAAATCGCTTATACGTGACAGTTTTCGAAGGGGATGAAAACGCTCCGAGGGATACAGAGTCTGCAGAAATTTGGAAATCTTTGGGTGTACCAGAGAATAGAATATATTTCTTGGGCGCAGAAGATAATTGGTGGGCGGCGGGAGACAATGGTCCATGTGGTCCTGACACTGAAATGTTTTACGACATGTCTGGTGCTGTAGGTGATCTATCCAAGGAGGAATTCCTTCAGGCAGTAAAAAATGAAGATGTGATTGAAATTTGGAACGATGTGTTTATGGAATATGAGAAGAAGGATGGAAAAGTAATTGGTAAATTAAAACAAAAGAATGTGGATACCGGTGCTGGATTAGAGCGCATTACTGCTGTAATGCAGGGCAAGAAAACGGCATATGAGACTGATTTGTTTTCGTCCGTTCTGGATTTAATCAAAAATGTTGCAGGAGATAAATACAATGACAAGGCGGCCAGAATTATTTCTGACCATATTCGTGCATCTACATTTTTAATTGCTGATGGAGTAATACCATCTAATAAGGATCAAGGTTACGTATTACGTCGATTGCTTAGACGTGCTGTGCGTTATGCCGATCTTTTGAGTATTAATCCTGTGCATTTAAGCGAAATCATTTTTGCATTTATTGATACATATAAGCAAAATTACCCTGCATTGTTCGAAAAGGGAGAGTTCATAAAGGAAACAATTTTGGAGGAAGAAAATAAATTCAGAAAAACACTCGAGCATGGACTGAAAGAATTCGAAAAGGGGGTAGACCCGTTTATTTTGGCTACTACATACGGTTTCCCGATTGAGCTCACATTGGAATTAGCTAAAGAAAAAGGCCAGACTATAAATCTTGATGAATTTAATACCAAGATGGCCGAGCACCAAAAGCTTTCTCAGACAGCATCCGCAGGTATGTTCAAGGGCGGGCTTGCTAATCACAATGAGAAAACTATCCGGCTTCATACCGCACACCATCTATTGCTCGCTGGGCTACAAACTCTAGTAGATAAGAGCATTAAACAGCGAGGAAGCAATATCACCGAAGAGAGATTGCGCATAGACTTCATGTGTGACCACAAACTTACTGATGAAGAGAAGAAAAAGGTTGAGGATTGGGTGAATGAAAAGATCCAGGCAGGATTAAATGTAATTCGAAGGGAGATGCCATTGTCTGAGGCAGAAAAGATAGGCGCAGAAATGGAATTTGGCGCGAAGTATCCCGAAGTTGTGTCTGTATACTTCATCGAAGATGAGAATGGCACACCGATATCCAAAGAATTCTGTGGTGGTCCTCATGTAAACAACACAAAAGAACTCGGAATATTCAAGATTCAAAAAGAAGAAGCAGTTTCGGCAGGTGTGCGCAGAATAAAAGCAGTGCTTTCTTAGCGGATTTTATTTTTTATAGTATACTTATAGTGTATGGGTATATTTTCTTCCAAGAATGGCAAGGGTGAATTAATACTTGTCTTAGATATTGGGTCTTCTTCGGTGGGAGGAGCATTTTTCTTAATGCAAGAAAATAAAATCCCAAAAATTATTTACTCTACACGGGAACAAATCACTACTACGACGCAAGTCGATTTCAATATGTTTATGTCTTTGGCAATGAAATCACTCAATACTTTACTTGCGAACATGTTCAAAAAAAGATTGGGTACACCTAATAGAATTTTCTGTGTACTTTCTTCACCGTGGTATATATCTCAAACAAGAGTAATCCATCTAGAGAAAAATACCCCATTTATTTTTACATCCAAATTGGCAGATAGTCTGATAGAAAAAGAAATGTCTATTTTTGAGGAGGAATACATGAAGAAATTAAATGGAGCTACTCACAAATTTCGTCCGATTGAGATGAAAAACATCAAGACCATTTTAAATGGCTATGAGACTAGCGACCCAATCGATCAAAAGGCCAAAGAGCTAGAAATGACTATTTTTATTTCTCTTGCTGGTGAAGAAATAATTTTACAGATAGAAGCAATCATATCAAAGTATTATCACGGACAAGAAGTTAAATTCAACTCCTTTACAATGGCATCCTTCGCAGTAGTGAGAGATATGTATTTGCATCAAGACAATTTTTTACTAATCGATATCGGTGGTGAGGTCACAGATATTTCTATGGCCAAAAAGAATATTTTGAGAGAATCAGTATCTTACCCATTGGGTCGCAATTTTATTCTAAGGTCACTCGCCGAATCACAGAGATGTAGTATCAATGAAGCAGAGGCAACATTGTCTTTGTACAAAGATGGACATGCCTCAAATGATTTTGGAGCCAAGTTGGCGCCTATAATGAAAAAAATAAGTGGAGAATGGTTATCCAAATTTCAAACATCATTGGCCAATCTCTCAAATGATATATCTATTCCAGCTACAATATTTTTGGCTGTCGACAAGGAGTATGCTGACTTTTTTTCTGAAATAATCAAAACCGAACAATTCAATCAATATACCCTGACAGAGTCAAAGTTTCAGATAATACTTTTGGGTACCGAAAGCTTGCATGGAGCTGCATTGTTCGAAGAAAGCGTTGTGCGTGATCCATTTATGATTATCGAGTCTATTTACATTAATCGTTTTTTCTATAAAATATAATTATGCCACGAAAACTCGAAGACATAGTCCAGAAAAAAACTACCAAACAAGGAATTCATATTGTTGAAAAGATTTCTCCTCGCCCAAAAGTATCGCCAGCAAAGATAACTCGCGAAGTTGAAAATGAAGAAATTTCTCCGCGTAATAAAAAAGTTTGGGAAGAAAGAGAGGAGCCTCGAATCGAAAGAAGGGAGCGCATAATACCACCAATAGGTAGCCAGATAACTACTAGTCATCGATACCGTGTTTGGGTTGTGGCACTTATCTCAATACTTTTCTTATTGTTCGCTCTATCTTTTTTGTTTTCTAAAGCATATATAGGAGTCACACCAAAAATTCAAGAGGTAACATTGTCTGAACATTTGTCAGCAACAAAAGATGCTACTACCGACAACCTCTCTTACGATTTAGTCGTGATTTCTGGCGAAGAGACCAAAAACGTAAAAGCTGGAGCCGAAAAGGATGTATCAGTGAAAGCGACTGGTGCAGTGATTTTATACAATAACTTCGGCACAGCAACTCAGGCACTTGATATCGACACAAGACTCGAAGGATCTAATGGCAAAATGTACAAGACTGTCAAAAAGGTAATTATTCCAGGAATGTCTCAAGGCAAGCCAGGTAGTATTGAGGTAGGAATATACGCTATCGAGGCTGGAGCCGAGTACAATAGCTCACCACTTGATTTTAAAATATATGGATTTAAAGGTAGTGCCAAATATGACAAATTTTATGGTCGCGGTAAGGGATCGATTGCTGGAGGATTGAAAGGTAAGCTACCCGTAGTCACCGATGCTGATAAAATAGCTGTTACATCAGAATTGAAAAAAACGCTCGAAGCAAAACTTCTTAAAAAGGCAACTGAACAAATTCCAAAAGGATTCATTTTATTCAAAGACGCAGTTTTTCTAAGTACCAATGAGCCAGTCATTGATTACAAAATAATCGAGGAAGGTTCTGTCCCGTTACTGCTTAAGGGAACATTGTACGGTTTTATTTTTGATGAAAACAAATTGACCAAACAACTCGCCAAGGATTCTATAGATAAGTACGACAATAGTCCGGTATATATCAAAAATATCAAAGACTTGGATTTTGTGCTTTCTAATAAAGAAAATATTTCTTATGCTGATGTCAAAAATGTCGACTTCACCATCTCTGGAAAAACAGAAATTGTCTGGAAATTTGATGAGAATAAGTTTATGACAGAAATACTCGGTGTTTCGAAATCAGATTTCAATTCTGTGTTATCCAAATACCCAAATATTAAATCCGCGGAGATGCATCTAAGACCATTTTGGAGAACTTCACTTCCAGGAGATGTAAATGACATAGTTCTGACAATTAACTATCCAAAATAAGGGTTTTTCGGATTGACACAATCACTAAAATTTGTTATATTTAGCTTACATAAATGAGTAGCTCAAAAAATGAAAAAATAGAAAGAGGGGTGGTCACAGAAGCTCTTCCGTCAACTCTTTTTAGAGTTAAACTAGATAGTCAGGCAGACGACGATAAAGAAATCCTCGCTTATCTTTCAGGAAAAATGAGAATGCACAGAATCAAAGTTCTCATAGGGGACACAGTCGAAATTGTGATAGATCCGTACGGCGGAAAAGGTAGAATAGTCAAAAGACTATAATAGTTTATATATCAACTTGTGTTTTTATAAAGAATGGTGTATTATAGTAATTACAGTTTTTAAAAGGATATAACGTTGAAAAATAAGGCTTTTTTCCTTGTTTTTCATTTGTGTTACCTGAGGCGAAAAATAATTAATTTTTATGAAAATCAAATCATCAATCAAAAAAATATGCAGTAATTGCAAACTGGTCAAGCGAGCACGACATTTGAGAGTGATTTGTGTTAACCCTAAGCATAAGCAAAAACAATAATTTTATGATGAGAATTCTTGGTATCACAGTTCCAAACGAAAAAAGATTAGAAATTGGCCTTACCGTCCTCTACGGTATTGGCATTCCGAAGGCTCGCAAGATTCTCGACCAAGTCGGAATCGAGCACGGACGAAAAGCCAAGGATCTTTCAGAAGAAGAAGAAAACAAGATCCGAACTATCGTTGAAGGTATCACTATCGAAGGTAACCTCAAGCGAGAAGTAGCCGCAAACATCAAACGTCTCAAAGATATCAAAAGCTACCGAGGAGTCAGACACATGAAAAGACTACCAGTACGCGGACAGAGAACAAAGACCAACTCACGAACTATCCGAGGAAACGTACGAAAGACAATGGCAAGCGGTAAGAGAAAGGAAAGTAAGACATAAAGTAAATAAAAAATGGCAAAAACAAAAACAACAACTGAAGAAGAAAAAGTAGAAGCTCCAGTAGTGGCACCAGCTTCTAAGACTCCAAAGAAGAAGATTACTTCAGGTGTTTTGCATATCGAGGCTACATTTAACAATACAAAGGTTCTTTTCTCAGACAAGCTCGGTAATACATTGTTCTGGTCTAGCGCAGGATCTCTAGGATTCCGCGGTGCCAAGAAGGGAACTCCATTCGCTTCAGGTAAAGTTGGAGAAATTATTGGTTCTAAGGCTGCAGCATTAGGTGTAAAGGAGGCAGATGTAGTTGTTCTGGGAGTTGGATCAGGAAGAGAGCCTGCGATCCGAGCCTTCATGGCTCATGGCATCGAAATCACTTCGATCAAAGACGCTACTCCAGTACCACACAATGGTCCAAAAGCTAAGAAGCCAAGACGAGTATAGTAGTTAATTTAAAATCATATGATAACCAAACCAAAATTCAAAATTTGCCGAAGACTAGGACCAGGAGTGTATGACAAATGTCAGACCACTAAGTTCGTTGCAGCTGCACCTATGGGTGGCCCTGGAACCAAGCGTCCAAAGGCTCTTTCTGAATACGGTACACAGTTGATCGAAAAGCAGAAGATCCGATTCTCTTATGGTATCACCGAGAGACAACTCTCAAACTATGTTGCAAAGGCTATGCACATCAAGGGAGTAGGAACAGCGGACAAATTCTACGAGCAACTTGAATCTCGACTCGACAATGCTATCTATCGTATGGGCTTAGCTCCATCACGACGCGGAGCTCGACAGATGGTATCTCATGGACACTTCATGGTGAATGGCCACAGAACTACTGTTCCTTCATACGAACTGAAGATCGGTGATGTGATCAATATCCGAGAAGGTTCTAAGAGCAAGAAACTTTTTGATAATATGGCAGAAAAGCTGAAAGATTATAACGCTCCAAAATGGCTTACATTTGATATAAGCAAGCAGGAAGGAAAGATAGTTGAGAAGCCGAAAAATATCGAGACATTCCTAGACCTAAACGCTGTATTGGAATTTTATAGTCGTTAAAAAATAACGTTTCCCGCCATAGGCGGACAAGTATTATTAATTAAAATTAGCTTTTAAAAAAAAATATGCCTGAATATAAAATAATTATGCCTTCTAAGCCTCGAGTAGTCTTGGAAGAAGGAAATAAAGGAGTTTTTGAAATCGATGGCCTTTACCCAGGCTATGGTCATACTCTTGGCAACTCACTACGAAGAATAATCCTCTCATCTCTTCCTGGATCTAGTGTTACTTCTATAAAAATAGACGGAGTATCTCACGAGTTTTCTACTCTAGAAGGTGTAAAGGAGGACGTAATTGTTCTTATTTTAAATCTAAAAAAGACACGTTTCAAAATGCTTTCTGACGAGCCTCAGACAGTTACTCTATCTGTAAAGGGTCCAAAGGAAGTTCTCGCATCTGACATCAAGACTGGTGGTCAGGTTGAGATCCTAAACGGCGACCTTCACATTGCTGAAGTTACAGGCAAGGTGAATTTGAATATTGAAATGAAGATCGAGAAAGGCCTCGGTTTCATCTCTAAGGAAATGGTTCAGAAGGACAAGGTAGATATCGGTACTATTGCTGTAGACGCTATCTTTACCCCTATCCGCCGTGTTGCTTACGAAGTTGAGAACATGCGTGTCGGTGACCGAACAAACCACAACCGTCTTCGAATCTCTATCGAGACAGATGGTACTCTTTCTCCACGTGAAGCTCTTTCACAGTCTATCGTTCTTATGATCAACCAGCTCAAAGCTATTGTTGATTTTAAAGAAGTAGAAGAGGAAGCAACTCCAGTTAAGTCTGAAGAAAAGGAAGAAGAGAAGAAGGGTGATGATTTCAGCGATGTTTTGAAGACCCGAACAGATACCCTCGACCTTTCTACCCGAACATTGAATGCTCTTACTGCTGCGAACATCCGCACACTTGGCGGCTTGGCTCGCAAGAAGCGAGAGGATCTTCTCGAAGTAGAAGGCATCGGCGAGAAGGGTATTACAGAAATCAAGAAAGTATTAGGTAAGTTCGGCCTTAATTTAAAGGAATAATGTTATACTTGTCCCGTTAGAAATCCAACATACGGGGCAATAAGATGAAATTTATTAATTAAAATTTTTAATGGGATGAGACACGGAAATAACAAAAGAAAATTCGGAAGAGAGAAAAATGAAAGAGCTGCGCTCTTGAAGTCTTTGGCGCTCAATTTGATCGTGCGCGAGAAGATCAAGACCACTCTTCCAAAAGCAAAGGAACTACGACCATTCATCGAGAAGCTTGTGACCCGTGCAAAGAAAGGCGATCTTGCAACACGAAGACAGATCATCGCCAAGCTTACAAACCGAAGCAAGGAGACCAAGAAGCTTTTTGAGGTCATTGCTCCGAAGTATAAAGGCATAAGTGGAGGATACACCAGAGTATTGAAATTAGGAGCCCGCAAGTCTGACGGCGCACCGATGGCTATAATAGAATTTGTATAAATATAATTAGTACCTGTCCCGTAATAAATTTTAATTACGATACACTGATACATTAGACAAAAACAGGAGAATAGTATAGATTAACAATAATAGAAAAAATAAAATTTTATTACCGGGATGAAAACAATGAACAAGAAAGCAATAAATAGAGAAGTAAAGACTATCGACGCAAACGGCCGAACACTTGGACGCGTAGCGACAGAGGTGGCAATGAACCTAATGGGTAAGACCAAGGCTACTTTCGAGCGAAATGCGTACACTGGCTTTCCTGTAGTAGTTGTAAATGCTTCAAAGCTTCGCATCACTGCAAAGAAGCTTGCTGAGATCTTCCACACACGATATTCAGGTATCCCAGGAGGTCTACGAGTAATCCACGGTAAGGAGACAGCAGAGAAAGAGGGTCTAAAGGAGTTGATCAAGTTGGCAACATACCAGATGCTTCCAGACAACAAGATCCGCCGACAGATGATGAAGAATTTAACAGTTCAAGACTAAATATTATATGGAGAAAAAAGCAAAAGATAAATACATAGAGGCTGTAGGACGAAGAAAGACTTCGACTGCGCGCGTTCGAATCAATGAAGCAAGCAAAGCGAGCTTTACTGTGAACGACCAGGATGCGAAGGATTACTTCAAAACCGAAGGCGAGCGCCGACTTATCCAGGACCCTATAGCGAAGGGTGTGCTTGAGTCAAAGGCCGGAGTAAAGTGGAATATCGAAGTCCATGTTATGGGCGGAGGTACTCACTCTCAGGCTGAAGCAGTACGCCACGGACTATCCCGAGCACTCGTAGAAACTGACGCAGAATTCAGACCTAAATTAAAGACCCTTGGATTCCTAAAAAGAGATCCTCGAGCCAAGGAGCGCCGAAAATTCGGACTCAAGAAAGCTCGAAAAGCCCCTCAATGGAGTAAACGTTAGAAACAAGCCCCTCACGGGGCTTTTTCTTTTGCATTCCTAATATTGACTTTATTACTAATTATGTTATGATTATAACAGATTTTTTCCGCGCTAATTGCGCAAGGAGACTACATGTTCGAATTGTACGTTGCAATACTGGGTAGCAGCACGATCTTGGCTGTCGTCATGGCCCTCGTGGTGATCTACCTCGAAATAACCAAGGGTCTGAGCGGCCTTGCCGTCGCAGTCAACAAGCTTGTGGGGAGCAAGAACCTCATCATGCTTGAGCTGTATGGCTACGCGACGTTATTCTCGTGGATCGCCTTGGCCATTCCGTGGATTGACCTCTTTACGATTTCGAAGTGGGCGCATTTCGAGAACCACAACCTGCGAACCTACTTCGGGCTGATCTCGAACAACGACGCGAACTTCTATCTTTTCGCTGTGTTCTTCGGAGTTCTTGGCTCCAAGGCGGCGTTGGCGTTCATTGATCTGGCAAAGCTTCTGCGCAAGGGTCGGGTCAAGTGCACACCACATGGTCCGTTCGTGTCGTGGAGCCCAGAATAAATTCTGCACACATGGCGGGTGAGACAAAAGTAAGTTGTTTCGCCCACCAGTAATAAAACGCCGCTCGGCGTATCTCCGAGCAATAGAAAGCCAGGACACCGAAAGGAAATATGTCACTGGCTTTTTAAATTTCTAATATTTTTTGGACCTGTCCGCCTCTAGCGGGAGGGGTCTTTTTATGCTAAAATACCCTTATGAATGAAGATGAAGAGATAAAAACTAGCACTCCCGAAGAAGCGGAAGATGACGTTGTAGAATTCGAATTTAATGACGACGGGGAAGAGGACCTCAAGAAAACTCTCAAGAAGCTTCGTGCTGATTTAAAAGTTGCCAAGAAAGAAAAAGAAGAATACCTCACAGGCTGGCAGAAGGAGCGGGCGGACTTTGCTAACTACAAAAAACAAGAAGAGAATCAAAAATCTCTTTTCTCAGAAGCAGTGCGCGAGCGAATACTTGGACGGTTTTTGAGCGTTATGGATAGTTTCAATATGGCCTTTGCCAACAAAGAGGCGTGGGAGAAAGTAGATCCGAATTGGCGCAAAGGAGTGGAGTATATCTACAACCAGATGAAT
The DNA here is from genome assembly GCA_018061035.1 of Minisyncoccota bacterium. GTDB lineage: Bacteria > Patescibacteriota > Minisyncoccia > Phycocordibacterales > UBA9973 > UBA9973. The sequence goes on from JAGOUX010000004.1 coordinate 14,505, forward strand.
ACAGTATTCGAGGAATATGGTGTGAAGCCGATAGGAGAAATCGGAGAAAACTTCGATCCAAATATTCATGAATCTATAGATACAGTCCCAACGGATAAAAAAGAAGACAATCATAAAGTCGCAGCAATTATCCAGAGAGGATACAAACTAGGAGATAGAGTGATGCGTCCAGCCCGAGTCAACGTATATGAATTCCGTTAGAGATTAAATAGTTATGTACTACACTTATCTTTTACAAAGCACGAAAAATGGTAAATGGTATACTGGATGTACAAATGATTTAAGGAAACGTTTTAAGCAGCATAGCGAAAATCGGTCAACATATACAAAAAATAAAGGTCCATGGAAATTAATTTATTATGAAGCATGTTTAAGTAAAGAAGATGCGTTTGCTCGTGAGAAATGTTTAGCAACTGGTATGGGAATACGCTATCTGAAAAATCGCTTAAAATGTTTCCTATCTCTAACGGAATGAGTTCAAAAATTCCTCAAACTAAAGATTGCGTAAATTGTAAGAATAAATTTGAAATAACATCAGAGGATTTTTCCTTCTACGAAAAAATAAAAGTCCCTCCACCAACTTTCTGTTCTTGGTGTAGGTTCTTACGCAGACTAGTCTGGCGCAATGAGAGAACTTTGTACAAGCGAAACTGTAGTCTATGTAGTAAAAGCATGATCTCAATGTATTCTGAGAGTGCACCATTCCCAGTGTATTGTCATGAGTGTTGGTTTAGCGACAAATGGGAAGCAAGCTCATATGGGCGAGATTATGATTTTTCGAAGCCATTTTTCACTCAATTTAAGGAACTTCAAAACGCTGTTCCTCGATCAGCATTGTGGCAGAGGAATTGCACCAATTCAGAATACGCAAACATGGTGGCAGAGTCTAAAAATGTGTATCTCTCTGTGTCAGTCACAAATGGCAGCTCGGATGTTTTCTATTCCAAGGCGATTGATGCGTCGTTCAATATTATGGATAGCTATACCCTCAAGAGCTGTGACTCCTGCTATGAAAATCTTGAAGGTGAGAAGAATTATAATTCTCAAAATCTTGAAAATTGCCGAAACTGTATAGATTCATTTTTTCTAATTGATTGCACTAATTGCAGTAATTGCTTCATGTCATCAAATTTGCGCAACAAGCAGTATTGTCTTCGCAATCAACAGTACAGCAAAGAAGATTATTTTAAAGAATTGGAAAAGCTCAATCTCGGCAATAGAAACGAGCGTAAAATACTTATAACTGAATTTCAGGATTTGTGCGAAAGATCTATTCATCGATATGCGAATATAGTTCAAGCCCAGAATTCTACCGGAAATAATCTTTCCAATGTGAAAAATTGTCAAAATAGCTTTGATGTATATGATGCCGAAAATTATAATTATAGCTTTCGCACATATACTTCCAAGGATTGCATGGATTACGATTACGGGCAGTCCTCTGAGCTTATGTATGAGTGTACAACAGGCGCGATGTATGATTCAAATGTAAAATTTGCATATTCTGCTACTGGCAATGTACGTGATTCGGAATATATCGATTCGTGTGTTAGTGCGACAAATCTCTTTGGTTGCATATGCATCAAGAAAGGAGAAAATATAATCTTAAACAAACCATACTCTAAGGAAGAATACGAAAAACTTCGGGAGAAAATAATTGCTCACATGAGCGAACTGCCATATATAGATCAAAAGGGAAGAAGCTATTCATATGGAGAATTTTTCCCAATGGAAGTATCCCCATTTTCATATAATGAAACAATGGCGCAAAACATGGAGCCAATAACAAAAAATGAGGCATTTGAAAGGGGTTATCCATGGAAGGATGCAGATGAAAAAAATCCCAATATAACAATTGAAACAAATAATATACCGGATAGCATAAACGAAGTAAGTGAAGAAATATTGTCTGAGGTGCTGGGTTGTGCCCACAAAGGAGAATGCAATCAACAATGCGCTGTGGGATTTCGTATTACTCAAGGAGAATTGCAATTTTACAAGAAGTACAATATTCCACTTCCTGATCTTTGTCCAAATTGTAGATTTTATGAGCGATCCAAGAAGGTTTTGCAACCCAAACTCTATGATAGGACATGCATGAAGTGCAATGAGATAAAATTCAAGACCCCATATGCTCCTGGTAGACCAGAAATAATCTATTGTGAATCTTGCTATAATAAAGAAATATATTAATCATGGTGACCGATATAAAACAAAAGAATACATACTTTTCTTGGCTGGATGTGTCTAAGTCCATTTGGTATTTCTTAGAAGAAGACAAAAAGAAATTTATTTTTGCATTTATTGTTCTTACTCTCGGTTTCTTCTATGATCTTGTTCCAATATATGTTGTTGGTAAAATAGTAGATTTTTTCTCTACCTATCAAGCTGGAGATTCTCTGAGGACTTTTTATCTTCTTATTATATTTCTGAGCGTAAGCTGGACACTGGTCTTAATGACTCGAGACAGGATGCGAACAGTAATACAAATAATCGGAGAAAATGCTCGTACCAAGGCTCGTACATACGGTTTTCAGCGTTTAACAGAGTTTTCTCTTGAATGGCATCAAAAGGAGAATACAGGCAATAAGTTGCAGAGAATTTTTACAGGTTCTGACTCTATCACCAGATGGATGAGGATATTACGAAGTGATTTGATAAAAATCTTTGCAGATATTGTTGGTGCGGCAGTATTTTTTGCTTTCACCGATTATAAATTTATTCTTGTTGTTTTGTTCTATGCAATAATTTATCTATATGTGGAATTCTATTTTAGTAACAAGCTTATGGCTTTAAGTGATGAATTCAACACACATAACCAAAACGCCGGAGGAACATACATAGAATCTGCGAATAACATGCTTGCGATAAAGGCACTAGGAAGCGAAAAAGGTGCCATTGCTAGAGTGGCCGAAAGAGAAAAGTTGTCTAGAGATACAGCAGCGAAGAAAGTTCGAGTGCAGACTTCTCAGTGGAAACTTTTACATATTTTAATGGGTCTTTCTCTATTATTATTTTTGTATTTTATTGGACTATCTGTTTTGTCTGGTCAAATTACCATAGGGCTAGTTTTGGTTTTGTTTACTTATTTTTCTAAACTACAATCTTCTTTGGCGAATGTGTCGAGTAAGCATATGGAAATCATTGATCTTCGTTCCGACCTAGGTAACATGATGCCTATATTTAAGGAAACTGAATTAATCAAGACTGGCAATAATTCTTTCCCAAAAAATTGGGATAAGATAGAGATCAAGAATGCAGTAATGGATTACGGGTCAGGGCAAATGGGGCTTAAAGACTTCAGTCTTACATTAGAGAGAGGCACCAAGACAGGAGTAGCTGGATTGTCGGGAAGCGGAAAGTCTACTTTGGCTAAAATAATTTTAGGACTATACGCCCTTAAGGAAGGTAAATTCAAGGTCGGGAATCAAAGTTATTACAATATTTCACACAACGAAACTCTAAATAATATCACTGTGGTTCTACAGGAAACAGAGCTCTTCAATCTGTCGCTTAAAGACAATATTACTATGATGCGAGGTGAAGACATTGAGCTTTTGAATCAGGCAATAGAAATTTCTCAGCTAAAAGAAGTTATAAACAAATTACCTGATGGACTCAATTCTATGGTAGGCGAGAAGGGCTATATGCTCTCTGGTGGAGAGCGTCAGAGGCTTGGTATTGCTCGAGCAATATACAAGAATTCTCCTATCATCATTCTAGATGAAGCTACTTCTTCTTTGGATTCTGAAACAGAAGGCAAGGTTATGGAGAAGCTCCTTGGTGCCTATGGGAAAGGCAAGACTTTCCTAATAATTGCTCACCGTTTAGGTACGCTCAAATATACAGACAATATTGCAGTGATGGAAGATGGGAGGGTTTTAGAGGAGGGGAATTATGATGAGCTAATGAACAACAAAGATTCTATATTTTGTAGAATGAATTCCGTTAGAATCCGTGAAGGCTTGGAACGTGCTTCTGCCTCTAATGGAATGAACAAAGTACAGAAGAAAAAAGATGGAAACTAAAAACTGCCAAAATTGCAAACAGGACTTTGAGATCACAAGCAGTGATAAGTCTTACTATCAAAAAATAGGAGTTTTAATCCCAAAGATTTGCCCAGATTGTCGAGCGCAGTTAAGACTTTCTTTTCGGAATGAAAGATTTCTGTATAAGCGGAAGTGTGATAATTGCCAGAAGGACACAATCTCTGTATACAGTCCAAATAAAACTTTTCCGGCTTGGTGTCACGATTGTTGGTGGAGTGATGACTTGAATGGTCAAAGCTTCGGAGTTGAGTATGATTTCAATAAACCGTTTTTCGACCAACTAAACGATTTATTTAAAAAGGTTCCTAAACCAGCAATTATTGGTAGTAATAATGTTAATTCTAACTATGTAAATCTAGTAGCAGATAGTAAAAACTGTTATATGATTGTAGAAAGTTCCAATAATGAAAATTGCATTAATTGCTATTGGATACAGCTATCAAAGGATCTAGTTGATTGCTCCTTCACCAACAAAGTCGAGCTATCATATGACGTTGATGACTGCTATGATTCAAGTAATTTAAAATTTTCGAAGGGTTGTTATAGTTGTCTCGATGGTTCATTTTTAATAGATTGCCGTGGTTGCACGAATTGTGTGGGGTGTATTAATTTACGTCAGCAAAGTTACTGTATTTTCAATAAGCAGTATTCCAAGGAAGAATATTTTGAAAAACTTAAGTCATATAGGCTGGATACTCATTCTGGGATAGAAGCATTCAAGAAGGACTTCTCTCAGTTTACCAAAGACAAACCTAGAAAGTTTGCAGAAATAACCAATGGGGTAAACTCAACAGGGAACTATATGACCAATGTTAAGAATAATAAGCAATGCTTCCACTCATACGAGGCAGAGGATAATTCATATTGTGTTCATGCTTGGCGTGGAGCAAAGGATTGTATGGACTCAAGTACTGTAGGAAGAGGAGCCGAACTCATATACAACAGTATAAATATGGGTATGCAGGTGTCTAATGTAATTGCTGGCTATCATTGCTGGGGTTCTCAGTTTATGGAGTATTGTCTCAATTGTCCTAATTCAAATAATTGTTTTGGCTGCGTAGGTTTGAAGAAAAGTTCCTACTGTATTTTCAATAAACAATATACAAAGGAAGACTATTTTATATTGAAGGATAAGATAATTAGTGCAATGAAGGAGTCTGGGATATATGGAGATTTCTTTCCGAAAAATATGTCGCCTCTCGGATATAATGAATCCTCTGCTCTAGATGAATTTCCATTAACGAAAGAGCAGGCAAGGGCTGATGGTTTCGCTTGGGAAGATATGGAAAGGGGAATATACGGCAAGGAAAATATTGACTGGAATACATTTCCTGACTCGACAAGGGAGCTGCCCGAAGACTTCAATGTTCATGAGTCGGTCTTTTGTTGCTTAAGCTGTAGTAAGAATTATCGGATCATTGATGATGAGTTTACCTTTTATAAAAGAATGGAATTACCATTTCCTCGTACTTGTCCTGAGTGCCGGCACGTTGCTCGCTTTGTAGCCCGAGGACCAAATAAGCTGTGGCATCGTAACTGCATGAACGAAGGCTGTCAAAACGAATTTGAGACATCATACTCTCCAGAGAGGACTGAGATTGTTTATTGTGAAAGTTGTTACAACAAAGAAATCTACTAATGGAAACAAAAAACTGCCAAAATTGTAAGAAAGATTTTGAGATTACACAGGATGACTTTTCTTTCTACGAGAGGATTAGTGTACCGCCGCCTACATTTTGTCCGCATTGCCGAAGCCAGCGCAGGATGGTTTGGAGGAATGAATATAAATTATTCAAGAAAAAGGACGCCCATACTGGTAAGGAGATATTTTCTCAATACCATTCGGACTCACCGCTACAAATATATTCAAATGAATTTTGGATGAGTGATGGTTGGGATCCAATGGATTATGGTAGAGATTACGATTTTTCGAAGTCGTTCTTTCCTCAGTTTCGGGATTTACTTTACGCTGTTCCAGCAAAAGCTCGTAGTTTGAGCAATGAGATCAACTCAGAATATTGCAATAATGCTGACGATCTAAAAAATTGCTACCTCTGTTTTAATGCCATCATGTTACAGGATTGTGCATATACTATCCAGGTTGCACGCCTTCGTAATTGTTTTGATCTTACATGCTCTACAAGCTCTGAGAATTGTTATGATTCAATCAACATTACTGATAGTAGTTTAGTGCAGTCTTCTATTGATTGTGCCATGGGCCTTGATCTATTTTTTTGTGCAGATTGCCGTAACTGTAGTAATTGCGTGGGCTGTGTCGGTCTTCGGAGCAAGAGCTACTGTATTTTCAATGTCCAATATTCCAAGGAGGAATACCAGGAAAAATTTGCAAGCCTCAACCTTGATTCGCATCTCGGTCGGCAAGCTGTAAAGGCCAAGATGCTAGAGATATATTTTGCAAAACCACACAAATACATGCACACCATGAAAAGTGTTGATTCCTCGGGTGATTATATTTTTGGTTCTAAGAATACAAAGCAATCATGGGTCACGATGAAAGCTGAGAATGTAAAATATGCACAAGATACTAGATACACCAAAGATGCCTACGATACTCTGGTATCCTGGAAAGCAGAGGATGCTTATGAGGGCGCATGTATTGGCTTGGGTTCATCCACAATCAGGTTCGTATTCCAAAGCTTCCCAGGGATTTTTGATGTCAGCTATTCTGCATTTTGTTCAGATTGTTCACATTGCTTTGGTTGTGTAGGTTTACGATACAAAGAATATTGTATTTTCAACAAGCAATACACCAAGGAGGAATACAATGCTTTGGTGCCAAAAATAATCGAGCAGATGAAGACTGTGGAGTATATCAACCCGCAAGGGCATCGTTATGCATACGGAGAATTTTTTCCACCGGAGTTTTCGCCACTAGCTTACAATGACACGATCGCAAGCGACCACTACCCACTAACTGAAGAGGAGATAAAATCAGGAGGCTTTATAACTAGGCAAGGTAGCACTCGGGATTATGCACCCACACTCAGATCAGATGATATACCAGATAAGATTGAAAATGTTTCTGAATCAATATTGAACCAGATAATTGAATGCGAGGATAAAGGTGTTTGTGTGCACGATTGCACCAAGGCTTTCCGCATTACTGCAGAAGAATTGGCATTTTATAAGAAGATGAATATACCTCCGCCGCACAAGTGCCCTAATTGCCGCCTTAAAGCACGACTAGTATTTAGAGGGGGATTGCATTACTTCACGCGTGAGTGCATGTGCGATAAAGCTGGCCACGACCACACCGATAAGTGTCAAAACAAATTCGAAACGAGCTACCACCCAGATGGGCTCGAGATTGTTTATTGTGAAAGTTGCTACAACAAAGAAGTATATTAATCACTAGACACATCAGCGTACTAGTATGCTGATGTGGGGAATGGCAAATAGGTGTGAGAGGGGTAGGTTTGGACTTTGTGTTGCTGTGATATATAATTTCCCTATGTCATTAGAAAATCAGATAGGTAATAGAGATAATATTCCCGCAAAAACGACCATTGAGCAGATGGCATCTGCAAATACTTATGAGCAGTTGCTAGATTGTTGGGCTGGTTTAGTTGGGACTTTAGACAAAGATCTAGTAGAAAACTGGGGAACTTTAGAATTTAACATTAAAAACTTATATAGCACTTTTTCCAAACCCCCGTTTGCCTGTGATGGTATTGCCAAAAATATTTTTGAGAATGAAGATTTATTAAGTAAGGCAGCTGAAATGAAAATTCCGAAAGAGTTCCTTTTGCAGACAGTCAGAGTAGGTGCTGTAAAAGATTTGCAATCTAGGATCGAGAAGAGCTCCAAGGAGCCAGTGCGGCTTTATCCTGATGGTACTGTGTCGCGTGTGTTTCGCGAAGAGGTTGAGTTGGGAAAATTGGAGAACCAAGATGAAGAGATAAAAAGGTTGCGCAATCTTTTGTCAAAAGTAATGGATACACCCAACATGGATGGTTTTACTTGGGCAAATAATGAAATTAAGGAAATTTCTGACACAAAAAGGAAAGAGCAAGCTGGTGCTGTCGAGGAAAGAAATATTCAAAATGAGAAGTCAAAGGAGGATGCAATTCGTAATATTGGAGAACAGATGCATACACCAGAATATCATTTATCAAAGGCGCAAGCAGATCTTTTAAGAGAGGATTTCGCTAATAAATTACACCTATGGAAGGGAATTTTAGAAAATTCTGAATCAGGTGAGTTGAGGGCATATTTAGACTCTTTTTTGGAAAAAGATGAAGACACAGAATTAACACCAGAGTTTTTTGAGAATTTCAAAAGATTTTATCAAGCATATTTAGATTCACACCCCAATATTTCAGGCAGGTCTACTTTGCCTTTGGAAATAATTGATCCAAGCTCTGGCTGGTTTTCAGCAGTTTTAATAAACAAACAAACAAATTTAAGAAATTTCGTAACCTCTATATACGGAAATATGGGGCAGTGGTTTCAGTTATAATTATTTCCCAAAAGTTTCGAATAACACTTTCCTAGTTTCGTCGTCTATTGATTCGGTGACTAGGAACATCACCCGAACGAAAGATTACTTCGTACGGGGCAAGTTGCTACTTATTGAAACTTTGAAGGAATATATCCTTCGAAATCTCGTCCACATTATCTGTGGTTATTATTATCATCTCTGTGGTGAGGCCGAGGTCTTTTTTGATGTTGGTGAAGAGGTGCTCGAAAGGGAACGGTGAGATCCATGCAGAATTCTTGAGGCAGACGAAGCCTGCTTTTTTGAGAAGGTAGCGGAGGCTTTCGCGCTCGGCTTTACGAGCTTCCGGTAGGTCGAGGAGGATGATTCTCCATAGGCCGTCCCAGGAGGTGTTGACCATGGCTGTGTCGCTATCTAGGGCTAGGCTGTGGACCTTCTTTTTGCCTTCTTTGGTCAGGCGGGCGTATTGATTTTGAGGGGAGGCCACTTGCTCTATCAGACCAGCATCCCGAAGGCCTTTTAATGAGCGTGTAATGGCGTACTTGGGGTTCTTTTGGTCAGAATGAGTATTGACCTTATCAGCCAATTCAGGCAGGGAAATGGCCTGTTTTTGGCCCAGTACGCGTAATATTTTTTTTGAATAATCGTTGTTTTTCATCGTTCTTACTTGGTCCCGTTAGAGATAGAGGGTCGCTTCGAGCCCTCGTGATCTCTAACGGGATTGACACATCTACATATTATCGTATATATTGTCTTTTGACAAGTATTCCGCGACCACGAAATACTTGCGAAAAATAAAAGGTTCGTATATAATATCCATAAATCAGATCTTTTTGAAAAACACACAGTAATTTTCTGTTGAAAATTCTGCTCGGACTCCGGCTCGTCAGCCTCCGTAAGGTTTTTCCAAAAGACTAATTTATTAAATTATTAATAACAAAATTGCGTCGGCCTTTTAATGGAACTTAGTCCGACGTGATTTAGCAAAATCACATATGTCAAAAATCATAGGTATAGACTTGGGTACAACAAATTCTGCCGTCGCTGTCATCGAAGGTGGACAACCAAAAATTATAGAAAATATCGAAGGTGCGCGTACTACTCCGAGTATCGTATCTGTCGCTAAAAATGGAGATCGATTAGTCGGCCTCCTCGCAAAGCGTCAGGCTGTGACCAACCCAGAAAATACTGTGTACGGTATCAAGCGCTTCATGGGCCACAACTTTGAAGATCCAGAAGTTCAGAAGGACCTCAAAAACGCGTCTTTCAAAATCCAGAAATCTGCAAACGGCGGAGTGGAAGTAAAGATTGGCGACAAGTGGATGCGCCCAGAAGAAATCTCTGCGATGATCTTGGGTAAGATCAAGGCTGATGTGGAAGCAAAGCTCGGAGAGAAAATCACCGAAGCAGTCATCACTGTGCCTGCATACTTCAACGATGCACAGCGTAAAGCTACCAAGGATGCCGGCGCTATTGCAGGCCTTGATGTAAAAAGAATAATCAACGAGCCTACAGCTGCAGCTCTAGCGTACGGATTTAACAAAAAGAAAAATGAGAAGATTGTAGTGTACGACTTTGGAGGCGGTACTTTCGATGTATCAGTTCTTGAAATAGGTGACGATGTTATTGAAGTAAAGTCTACAGATGGCGACAGCCACCTTGGAGGCCGCGATATAGACCACAAGATCATTGCTTGGATCGCCGAAGAATTCAAAAAGATTTCTGGTGTAGATGTCCGCAACGACAAGCTCGCTCTTCAACGTCTAGATGAAGCTGCAGAAAAAGCAAAGATTGAACTTTCTACTTCAGTTGAAACAGAAATAAATATTCCATTCATCACTTCTACTGCAGAGGGTCCTCAACACCTTCTCCTCAAGATGAACCGCGCTCAGCTCGAAGGTATTGCAGACGAATATATTGCAAGGTCTATCGAGATCACCAAGCGCGCTATGGTTGCTTCCGGATTCAAGATGGAAGATATGAATGAGATCATCATGGTGGGAGGTCAGACCAGAATGCCAAAGATCGTGGAAGAAGTGAAGAAAGTATTCGGCAAGACTCCAAACCTTTCTATCAATCCAGACGAAGTGGTAGCCCTCGGTGCTGCGGTGCAGGCCGGAGTGCTCCAGGGAGATGTGCGTGATGTGCTCCTTCTCGACGTCATCCCATTATCTCTCGGTATCGAGACTTTGGGTGGCGTAGCTACCAAGCTCGTAGAGAGAAACACCACTATCCCTTCAAACAAATCCCAAGTGTTCTCAACTGCTGCGGACAATCAGACCAGTGTGGAAATTCACATCGTGCAGGGTGAGCGCCCAATGGCGAGCGACAACAAATCTCTCGGAAGATTTATCCTCGACGGCGTACCACCAGCACCTCGCGGAGTTCCGCAAGTCGAAGTGTCTTTCGATGTAGATGCCAACGGTATTCTAAATGTCACTGCCAAGGAAAAGAGCTCTGGTAAGACTCAGTCTATCCGCATCGAAGCAAGCTCTGGCCTCAAGGAAGAAGATATCAAGAAGATGCAGGCAGATGCAGAAGTTCATGCAGAAGAAGACAAGAAGAAGAAAGAAGTAGTAGATATGAAGAACAATGCCGAGATGATTCTCTACACCGCCGAAAAAGCTTTGAAAGACGGAGGTGACAAAGTCCCTGCAGATGTGAAGACCAATGTGGAAGCAAAGATCACAGCTCTCAAGGGCGTGAAAGATGGCACCGATGGCGACGCGATCAAGAAGGCGACAGAAGAGCTATCTTCTGAAATGTCCAAGATTGGTGAGGCTATGAGCAAAGCCGCGCCAGCGGGCGAAGCCCCAGGCGCGGCACCAGAAGGTGCAGCCGAAGCGGAAGTAAAAGAAAAACCAGCCGAAGGCGAAGAACCAAAGGCTTAAATTTATTCACAAAAAGCCCCTATTAAGGGGCTTTTTGGTGTATAATAAAAAATAATTCTATGAAAACTGCATTAAAATATTCAAAAAATGATATTGATAAAGCTGGTAATGTCCTGGCAGGTATTCCTGATCAGAAAATAAATCAGGATCTGGCAATTGAAATACTAGAAAATTTTAGATCAATACACATCCACCCTCTTATAGTTTTTAGAATGTCTCTTGAGAGAAAAACAAAAATAGTTTCTAAAAATGTTTTGATTTCCCAGAGACTAAAAAGAGCTCCATCTATAGTAAACAAATTAAAGATTCAAAAAAATATGTCGTTGTCTCAGATGCAAGACATAGGTGGACTAAGAGCCGTAATGAATGACTTAAATGAAATGTATGAACTTAGGGATCTAATACGCTCTGGAGAGAAGCAAACAGCTTTTAAGTCTACTTTTATTAGAGAGACAGACTATGTAAAATCTCCAAAAGAAAGTGGATACAGGAGCATACATTTAGTTTATAAATATGATAAGAATGTTCCAATAAATAGCCAATGTAGAATTGAAATTCAACTCAGGACTAAGATTCATCACGCATGGGCTACAGCAGTAGAAGTAATTGGGACATATCTTAGACAACCATTGAAACAGAGTTTTGGTGATAAAGAATTATTAGATCTTTTTAAAGAAATTAGTAAAGTTTTTATTTTACTAGAAAGTGGAGCTTTCGATCCTGTTTTATTTAAAAAAACATCTGCAAGAATAGAAGAATTGAAATTAAGAGAAAAATTAAAAGGTTTTACTGTTGCTACTCAATCCGCACAAAGTAATACAAAAGAGAAGGGAAAGTACTTCCTGATTTCTTTAAACTTCAAAGATAGATTGTTGTCTTTGAGACGATTTGGAGAATCTAAATTGGACCAAGCGAACAATGAATACTCAGAGTTGGAAAAGAAATATTTGAACGATAAAAATACTGAAGTTGTTTTAGTTTCAGTAGACGATATTAATAATCTCAGTAAGCTATACCCAAACTACTTCCTAGATACGGAGGAATTTGTAAAGCTGTTAGACCTGATTGATACAAAAATTAAAGAAAATAAATAGTGTTTACTAAAAAATGAAGTAATTAAATTTCCTTAAGTAAATCCTCAAGATCAAGAGGCTCTGTGACCATTTCTACTAGGCCATCGTTTGAGACTTTCCATGTTGACCTTGGGCGGTCGACGTAGAGCTCTACGCCTATGCCGTCTGGATCGTTTAGATAAATTGCTTCGGATACTCCGTGGTCGGCTGTTCCGGTGATCGGATAGTTTGCTTCCATGAGGCGCTTTAGTATGAGCGCGAGTTCGCGGCGGGTTGGGAAGAGGATTGCGTGGTGGTAGATGCCGGTGTGGCCAGCTGGTGGCGGCGTTGCGCCTTTGCCTGCCCAAGTGTTGAGCCCGATGTGGTGATGATAGCCTCCGGCAGAGAGGAAGACGGCGGATGCGCCGTAGCGGGCGGTGACTTCAAATCCGAGAATGTCGCGGTAAAAAGCGAGCGAGCGATCAAGATCGCCGACTGTCAGGTGCACATGTCCTATCTGTACGTCTTTATGTATTGGCATATTTATATTTTCTTTAGGAATTCGGTTCTGAGAACTAGACCTTTCATGCCTTCTGCATTGCATTCTACCAATTCCTCGTCACCTGTGAGGCGGATGTTTTTGATTTTAGTTCCTTGTTTTAGGGTGCTAGAAGTCCCTTTGACTTTAAGATCTTTGATGATGATGACGCTGTCACCACTAGCGAGTATATTGCCATGTGCATCCTTGGTTATCACTTCTTCTTCCGTATCTTCATTTTCCATAGCACTATTCTACCACAGCTCCATTTTTTTAATCACCCATCCTACTTAGCTACTTTAGTGCACTAAAGTAGCTTGCCGGCCAGTTTTCAATTTATGTTATTATAAATTTATGAAACTCAGAATAGATAAAAAGAAATTACGGAAGATTGCGCCAACTACGAATCCATTCCTCTCACTAGCGCGAGCGATGATATACCAACAGATTTCTACAAAAGCAGGGGATGCTATCTACAAAAAATTCTTGGCCCTCTTCGGCAAGAAAAAGCCGAGCGGAGAAGCTTTTCTGAATTTTAGTATTGCTCAATTAAAATCCGCAGGTATTTCGCCTCAGAAGGCAGGATATCTCAAAGACCTTTCAGATAAATTTGTAGATAAGACTATAAATCATAAAAACTTTCACAAGATGACGGACGTTGAGGTAAAAGAACATTTACTACAAGTCAAAGGGATAGGTCCATGGACAGCAGACATGTTTTTAATCTTTGCACTCAATAGACCTGACATATTGCCAGTGGGAGACTTGGGCACAAGAAAAGGATTCCAGAAAGCTTTCAATTTGAAAAGTTTGCCGACAGAAAAACAAATGCTCAAGCTATCAGAGCCACACGCGGGCGAGCGTACCAACCTTACTCTGCATCTGTGGGGAATATTAGATAATTAAAATATGTCTACCCAAAAAGAAACCGTTGAGTTCATATTAGAAAAGCTAGATATGCCCAAGCATTTTGCTGTGCGGGCGATGTTTGGCGAATACGCACTCTATGCGAATGGGAAGACAGTGGCTCTAGTTTGCGACGATCAGCTGTATGTAAAAATTTTACCTACTTCCGAAGAGCTAGAAGGCGTGTGCGACAAGGATCAGGCATATCCAGGATCAAAGCTCCATTATGTAGTAGAAGAATCCCAGCTTTCTCAAATACCAAATCTCGCAGAAATTCTTTTAAATATTTCAAAGTCTTTGCCAGATAAGAAGCCGAAGAAAAAGAAAACTAAGAAACTTTAGCGCGCTAAAGTAATTTATGAAATAACAAAACCCCGTCGCTTAGGGCTTCGGGGTTCATGCTTGTTGATTGTGGCGAACGGAGCGCGGGTGCTCCGTTCGCTTTTGGTGGCTTACTTCATGAAGAAGATGATTGACTTGAGTGCGGCGATGTCAATCTCCAGCTTGGTCTCCTTGGAAAAGGTTGAGACTCCGAGATGGGGGCAGGGATCCACCTTGCCTTCACACTCGGGACAGTCGCCCGCTGTCTTGAATATTTCGATCTTTGCCAGCTCGATCTCATCACAGTTCTCAACGAGTTCGAGGAGCTTTTCCCACACAGCGCTTATGTCAGCAGAAGTGTGGACCGTTTTCTTGGTCGTGACGACTACCTCAAACCTTGCAACGCTTCCTGCCATGGCTTCCTCCTCCCAGGATGTCTGGGGTACATAGTCACATACAAATTACCACGTTTTGTGGAAAAGTAAATACCTATAGTGGCTCTTGCAGTTAATTTAAAATATTGTATAACTTAAGTGTAAGCTCATCCGCTCGGGTAGCCAACCCCGGGAGAAAGGAGACCAAAAAGTAGATGGCAAACGGCGCGCGTAAACCCTTTACGTTCCCTGTCACTGACGGGGACTTCGTAAAGTCGAGTTACAGCAACCCGGGCGGCCTGATCTCGACGTGTGTCGAGGTCGCGGTCAAACCTGAAGGCGTCGCGGTGCGTGACAGCAAGGCAACCAACGGTCCTGTGCTGTACTTCACCCACGACGAGTTCGTGGCGTTCAAGAAGGGCGTCGCGGCCGGCGAGTTCGGCGGCTGATAGCCATCCGAACTGATCCCTCCCGTCAACACGGGCGCATGTTCAAGCGATATTGAATGATTTTTCCCTTAACGGGCCGACTAGCAACATGCTGGTCGGCCCGTTTTACATTTAATTTGCTATAATTATTTCATGAATATAATTTCTCTTTTTATTTTATTGGCAGGGTTTGTGGTTGGCCTAGGCGCGGTGACGGTAATAGACCTGCACGGCTTTCTGGGGAGAAAATCAAAATATTGGACAGAGGCTACTACTCGCACCCACAAGGTCACCAAGCCCCTGATCTGGCTCGGTATGATTTTGGTCATAATTGGTGGAGCTATGTTTTATAAAAATACAGAGTTTACTGGATTGCTGATGTTTCATCTAATCTCTGTACCCATCATGATACTCAATGGAATATTTTTATCTTTTTCTGTCAGCCCATTTTTATTGCAAAGAGAAAAAGAGGGTAGAGAAGGTGAACTGTTGCCTAAAAATTGGCAGACCAAAATCACCTTGAGTTTCATCCTTTCATTTGTTTCTTGGTGGGGTAATTTATTTATATTGGTTTGGTATATCACTACACATTTAGTAAGGTAGAAATATTTTTATAAGTATTTTGATTTTTATCTATAAAACTGCATAATACGAAACGGAGGCTCCTATGAACCAACGCGACAAGCATCTTGCGGACTGTATTCGCAAGGGCTTTGCCCACAACGATGTATATACGAAAAACGGGCGCTGGTCCATCACCAATGGACACGTCTGGGAAAGCACTTCTGCTGCCGGCCTTGCCTTGGTCGACTTGCTCGGAGTCGAGGCTGCTGTCCGGCTTCTGTGGTCGGTATCCCTCGAAAAGGACAAGCCCAAGGGGAAGACGGAAGAGGCGAGTCAGTTGCTCGGGCTCACCGTCTCGGAGTATTTGGCTCTCGAAGAGCACTCAGAAGTGCTCTCGCCGGCCCAGATCGCCGACTTGCTCGAATCGGGCTGGTTCCCGTTTGAGCCGGACGCCATCGAGTACGTCGCAGGTTTGAGATACGACGATTGGTCGTTCTGATCTTGCAATCATTCATCAACAGGCCGGCGAGCAAATGCTCTCCGGCCTGTTTTAAATTTATGATATTATGGGCATATGATAATAATAGATGTCAGAACTAAAGAGGAATACGATGCAGGGCATATAGAAGGGGCAATGCTTCACGATATTATGGATATGATGCAGGGAAAATTTCCCAGTGTCGGGAAGGATGAGGAAATAACTTTGTATTGTGAATCAGGAAATAGATCTATGATGGCAAAGAACTTTATGGAGCAAGCAGGGTTCACGAAAGTTTTTGATGGTGGAGCAATGGAAGATTTGCGAAATAAGCTCTAGGAAAAACATACCATTTGGATAATTAGGTATATAATAAATGTATGAATACATTAAAAGTTTTATATGTGTTTTGTTTGATCGGGGTTTTAGATACTTTGTATCTCATTTATCATAAATTAAAAGGTACAGATGTTGCGTGTGTTTTCTTCCCGAGAAAATGGTGTCACAAGGTTCAGCATTCTTCGTATAGTAAAACATTCGGCATCCCGAATTCTGTTGCAGGATTCTTTATGTATGTGATTATCCTTGCTCTAGTGTATTTGTATTCTGCGGGTTTAGTGGCATTTTGGCCAATTCAGGCAATCATCACCTTTGGTTTCTTGTTCTCATTATATTTTATGTTTGTGCAAGCTTTCGTATTGCGTGCATTTTGTACATGGTGCGTGGTTTCGTTTATAAATTTCTCGGTAATGTTTTTCGGTGTTTGGTTGAGCTAGTTGAGACTAGTCCCGTGTGAATAATGATACGCTAAGCCAAAACTCGGCTTCATTTTGTGCTACTATAAAAATAATGAAAATTTGGGATGTGATCATAATAGGCGGAGGGGCAGCAGGCATGATGGCTTCGGGGCGCGCTGGCGAGCGGGGAAAGAGCGTGCTCGTCTTGGAGAAGAATCCGGGCTTGGGCAAGAAGCTCTTAATCACTGGTGGAGGCAGATGCAATGTCACCAACAACAAACAAGAAGTCCGTACCATGCTCGCCAAGTACAAAGGCAACGATCAATTTCTTTTCTCCACATTTTCTCAATTTAGCGTCAAGGACGCTCTTCATTTTTATAATTCCCGCGGTATGGCGACCAAAGAGGAGAATGAGAATAGAATTTTCCCGGTTTCTAATAGCTCTAAATCGGTGTGGGATGTACTAGTAAACTATATGAAAGAAGGCGGAGTGAAGGTAGAGACTGGCGCGGAAGTATCTGGCATTTCTACGGATAAAGAAACTCAAAATATAATTGTGAAAGTGAAAGGAGGCAAAGAATTTGTCGGCAAGACTTGCATCGTAGCAACAGGAGGCACATCCAGACCAGAAACAGGCTCGACGGGGGATGGATACAAATTTTTGAAGAAGCTCGGACATACGATTATCGAAAACGATTTCGCTCTTGTGCCAGTGAAGCTATCGGATGAATGGGTGAAGGTGCTTGGCGGGGTAAGTTTGCAGGATATAAAGCTTACCAGCTTTCAGAACGGGCAGAAACAGGAGAGCATGAAAGGGAAAATCCTATTCACTCACTTCGGTATCAGCGGGCCGACAGTGCTCAATATGAGCAAGGATATTGGTGAGCTCCTCAAGTATGGAGAAGTCGTGCTTGAGCTAGATTTATTCCCCAAGAAGGACATAGGTACTCTCCGTACAGATCTGCACAAACTTCTGCTCGACGAAAGTAATAAGAAGATCAAAAATACACTCAACAAACTGGCTCCGTCTGCATTCGTATCGGCACTTCTCGACCTTGCAGGTGTGGATGGGGATACAGTCAATAATATTTTAAGCAGTGAGAATAGGAAGAAATTGGTGAATCTGATGAAGGCAGTACCGTTAAATGTATCTGGACTACTCGGCTCTGATAAAGCGATCATAAGCTCGGGTGGAGTGAAGCTTGAGGAAGTTGATTTTAAAACTATGCAGTCAAGATTGATTCCCAATCTATATCTTGTGGGAGACGTGCTCAACATAGACAGACCGACAGGTGGATATAGCCTTCAGCTCTGCTGGAGTACTGGATATGTGGCCGGTAGTAGTGTGTAAATAGTTTTATTTTTGTTATACTTATTGATATATGTTTCCTGTTAGAAGCCGCGGTCACGGTTTAGAAAAATAAAATTATGAATATACCAAGAGGTCGTAAACAATTTAATAAAGTAGAGTTGCAGTCATTGTCGACGGCGACCTGCTTCTAACGGGATGGAACTTCCTGATCTTCCAGTAAATAGAGATCTTACATATCTCGGTATAACAACATACCGAGACAAAAACCAACTTTTTGGTATTAAGAGAAAAGATAGAAGACAGCACGTCTATGTGCTTGGTAAATCTGGTACGGGTAAATCTGTGCTCATGTTCAACATGATCATTCAGAACATCAACAATGGCGAAGGTGTTTGTGTGGTAGATCCGCACGGTGAGCTAGTCGAAGGAGTACTCTCTGCTATTCCTCCACATCGTCTCAAGGATGTAATATATTTCAATCCTGCTGATACTGACTATCACATCGGGTTCAACGTGCTTGAACTCATGGATCCGCAGTACAAGCACCTTGTCGCCTCTGGTCTGATGGGTATATTCACCAAGATTTGGGCGAATGCATGGTCTGCTCGAATGGAATACATTTTGAACAACACCATTCTGGCACTACTAGATACTCCGGGTACAACACTTCTCGGTATTCCTCGAATGCTCGTAGACAAGGATTACCGTCAGAAAATAATTGGCAATCTAAAAGATCCGGTGATCAAGGCATTCTGGGTGCACGAATACGAAGCCTGGCAGGATAAATTCCGAAACGAAGCCATTGCGCCGATTCAGAACAAGGTGGGACAATTCCTCTCGACCTCTATCATTCGTAATGTCGTGGGCCAGGAGAAGAGTACTATTAATATTTTCGACATCATGAACGAAGGAAAAATATTCCTGGTGAACGTGTCGAAGGGACGTATCGGTGAAGACAACTCTTCGCTTCTCGGAGGTATGATCATTACCAAGGTTCAGCTTGCAGCCATGGAGCGCGTGCGAATACCCGAGGAGAATCGAAAAGACTTCTACCTATACGTGGACGAGTTCCAAAACTTCGTGACCGATGCATTTGCGAGCATTCTTTCTGAAGCCCGCAAATACCGTCTCAACCTAACTGTGGCGCACCAGTATACTGCTCAGCTTATTTCAGACAAGAGCTCTGCTGTTCGTGACGCAGTCTTCGGCAACGTGGGAACTATGATTATTTTCCGTGTAGGCTCTGATGATGCAGACTTCCTAGAAAAGGAATTTGATCCTGAATTTACTCCCGGCGACATTGTGAATTTGCCGAACTATAAAATATATTTGAAACTCATGATCGATGGTGTGACGTCTCGACCATTTTCTGCGAAAACTTTACCACCGCTTGCAAAGAGTGGTAATAAAGAAATTGAGAATGAAGTTATAAATTCATCACGCAAATTGTATTGTAAACCCAAAGAATGGGTAGAAGACCAAATTAATCGCTGGAGTGGAATGTCTCTCGGAGATATTGATAATAGTGGCGGATCACAGGGTGGATCGAGTGGGTATGCATCTGGAAGTAGCAGTAGTGGAAATGGAGCATTCGAGAAATTCCCAGCTATATGCTCACTATGCAAAAAAGAAACTACTGTGCCGTTCAAGCCTGAGCCAGGCCGAGCAGTGTATTGTAAGGAATGCGTAGCGAAAATTAAATCAGGAGAGGTGAAGGTGGAAAAGGGTGCAGAGAACCAAGTGCGCTATGATGATTCGAAATTCTACAAACCTCTCGCTGATCTCGGTATTGAATTCGCTCCCAAAAATTCACAGGAAAATTCTAGCAACATAGAAGAGAACAGGCATCCTGAGAGATCAAATAAATCTGGTCCACATCCAGAGCATCCTGAAGCTCGAAAGGGTGGATTACTCTCTGCAATAAAAAAGGCAGTTGTCGGACCTAGTCCCATGAAGGCCAAAGAGAACCCTGCTCTTAAGGAAATAATTTCTAAAACTATGAGTGGTGAGATTGCTCCTGCTGTGTCTCGGGTTCCAAGAACCGAATTTACTAATTCGACCCCACCTGCAATATCTTTGAGCGCTCTTAAGGATAAGCCAAAGGAAGTGGTGGTGAATTCCAAGGACAGAGCTGCAAGCGCAGATGATATGAATAAATTGAAGGATCTGATACAAAAGGCAGAGAAAGCTCCTGTGACCCCGGAACCGAAAAAGGAAGAAGTTAAACCTATTCCAGTAGTTGCTCCACAACCAAAAGTAGAAGTAACATTGCCTCCGAAGCCTCCAGTCGTATCAGCTCCGAAAGTCGAAATACCTCTACCTCCCAAGCCGCCTATCAGCTCCACAACACCTCCGTCTCCACAAAATCTACCAATCAAAGAGGTGCCTGAAGAAGTGCTTAAGAAAATATTGGAACAGTAATTTAGATTCCTGATACGGCTCTATAGGTAGCAATAATAGCAGCAGTTTCTCCGCGGAAGGTAAGCGGTCCTAGAGATGCGGGTGTGTAGCCAACTTCTTTTGCTCTTATTACTTCAGCATCTGTGAATCCGCCTTCTGGGCCGATGAGGATGCTTGCAGTCGAAGCTTTTTTATCGGGAGCGTATGCCTGTTCCGATAAATGGAAAATTATCTTTTCATCTGCCTCAGACCCATCGCGGACCGCATCTTCAAATTCTAGAATAGGGAAGAGAGTAGGCACGATACTTCTACCGCACTGCTCACTCGCTTCACGAATGATTTTTTCAAGTCTCTCGGTATTGAGTCCGGTCTTTACTGTGCGCTCGGTAATCACTGGGATAATATTTTTTACTCCCGCTTCGACTGCCTTTTGGACTGCGAGCTCGAAGTTTTCTTTTTTTAGTATTGCTAGATACAAATTAACCTTCCGTCCGGATTCTTTGCTCTCGGAGACATTGCTAATAGCCCCAGTAACTTTGTCATTGGAAACTAATTCTAGAATTACTTCTGCCTCTCTACCTTTGCCATCAGAAAGTATCACCGTGTCGCCAGCAGAAAGCCTCAAAACAGCGCGTATTTGTTTGATTATTTGGAAGTCAGTGATTTCTACAGTTTTTTGTGAGAGATTGAAATCCCCGATGAATCTATGAAGTTTCATATATGAAGATAATACACTGGAACAATTGAACAATCAACAAATAAGTGTTAAAATTATTAAGCTTCGCGCCAAAAGGACTTACGCGACGTGATTCGCAAAATCAATGCCGAAACCTAATCGAGTTCAAATAATAAAATATGGTCCGCCACCGCCAGAACTTCCTGTCTTCGGAAAAGTAAAACCAGAAGACGTGTCTTTCATCGGGCGTACTAACTACGTGGCATCTCTCGAAGAAAAGAAATTTATTTTCGGTATTAAGCGCGTGGACCGTCGTCGTCATCTATACATCATCGGTAAATCTGGAGTTGGTAAGACCAAGCTCCTCGAGCTCTTCCTAAGACAGGACGTGTCCTATGGTCATGGTCTCTGTCTTATCGACCCGCACGGAGATGTCATCGACGCCATGCTCGACTATATTCCGAGAGAGCGTATCGAAGATGTGTGTATCATTGATCCGGCAGACATAGACTTCCCGGCATCTTTCAATCCTCTTGCAAATGTGGATCCGATGTTTAAATTTCAGCTCACTCAAGGACTGATCGAAGTCTTCCAGAAGCAGTTCGGTGCGAACTGGACGCCTCGTCTCGAGCACGTTTTTCGATTTACTTGTTTGGCACTGCTCGACTATCCACACGCGACAATGCGTGGAATGATCTCAATGCTCACAGACAGAAACTATCGTCAAAAAGTGGTGGAATATATCACTGATGACATGGTCAAAAGATTCTTCGCTATCGAATTCGCCGACTGGTCAGAAAAATTCGATACTGATGCGATCATTCCGCTTGTGAACAAGCTCGGACAATTCCTTTCTGATCCACTTCTTCGCAATATCTTCGGACAAAAGGAGAACAAGATTGATATTTCGAAACTAATGAATAGCCAGAAGATAATATTCATCAATCTCTCGAAGGGTCGCCTCGGTGAAGAGAACTCTTCTTTCCTGGGGTCTATGTTCTTGACTAAGATCAAGCAGGCAGGAATGGAACGCGCATCTATGCCCGAGAGCGCTCGTAAAGATTTCTACATATATGTGGACGAGTTCCAAAATGTGGTCACCCAGACATTCGAAAATATTCTCTCTGAAGCGCGCAAGTACGGACTCAATCTAACAATGGCGCACCAATACGTGGGGCAGATCATACCGAAGGTCTATCAAGCAGTGCTCGGAAATGTGGGATCGGTAATATCCTTCCGTATAGGAGGCGAGGACGCAGTTAGACTTAAGCCAGAATTCTCACCACTATTCGATGTGAAAGATATGATCAACCTCGCGGTCACAGAATTCTATGTGAAGATGACTATCGATGGTGAATCCTATGATCCGTTCTCTGCAGAAACTCTCCGAGTTCTGCCACCAACCCATCCATCGTACAGAGAGGAGATTATCGAAGCTTCACGCAGAAAATATTCTATTCCAAAAGACGCTGCTCAGAGACTGATTGCAGAAGAAGAGTCGACTATTATTCGTAGCGCGGAGGAAAAAGCTATTATCGAAGGTAAAGGCCGAGGCGAGGACAAACCAAAGGTTCAGGAAGCTGAGCCGATGATATAATAGGAAATAAAAGTAATTTTTATAAAACACACGATAATATTCTACTGAATTTTTCGCTCGGACTACGGCTCGTCGGCCTACGTATGGTTTTCTAAAATTTACTTTTATTTTTGATTGAATTTTGATTAAAATCTGCTAGTATTTAGGCATGGCAAAGGATTATTACGAAATACTCGGTGTAAATAAGGGCGCGACAAAGGAGGAAATTAAAAAAGCCTTCTATAGGCTCGCGCACAAGCATCATCCAGATAAAAAAGAGGGAAATGAGGCTAAATTTAAAGAAGTAAACGAAGCTTATCAAGTGCTCTCAGATGAGGCAAAACGTTCAAAATACGATCAATTTGGGGCCGGATTTGAAAATATGTCTGGTGGATACGGAGGCGGGGCTCAGGGCGGATTCGAAGGCTTCGACTTCTCAGGATTCCAAAATGGCGGAGCTGATTTTGATTTCGGTAATCTCAACGATATTTTTAGTGACTTTTTCGGAGGTGGTGGAGGTAGAGCTCAGACACGTAGGGGACGAGATATTTCTACAGAAATTCAGATATCTTTTTCTGAATCAGTATTTGGTATCGAGCGAAAGATTTTAATAACAAAAATGTCGTCATGTTTGATCTGTAAGGGCTCAGGCGCGAAGACTGGCAGTAAGATGGAGACATGTAAAACCTGTAATGGCCAAGGCAAGATCCATGAAGCCAAGAGAACAATATTCGGAACTATCTCAAATACAAAAGTTTGTGATCATTGCCATGGTTCAGGCGAAGTACCAAAAGAGCCATGCGATACATGTAAGGGCAAAGGAGTACTAAGACGTGAAGAAGAGATTGCTCTCAATATTCCCGCAGGTATTCGTGATGGTGAAATGGTGCGCATGACCGGGCATGGTGAAGCGGTATCAAGGGGAACCACTGGAGATCTATATATCAAGATCAATGTTGCCCCACATCCAGTATTCAAGCGAGATGGCCATGATCTAGTAATGAACCTCAATATCAAGCTCTCTGATGCACTTTTGGGTACAAAGTATCCAATCGAAACTCTTGATGGGGAAATAGAAGTTACTATTCCTGAAGGCGTAACTATTAATGAAATATTGCGAGTAAAAGGCAAGGGTGTGCCAGTCTCAAAAGGCAAAAGAGGCGACCTGTTGATCAAACTAAATATCAAACTACCGACAAAGATCTCAAAGAAATCTAAAGAGCTGATCGAAAAGCTAAAGGAGGAGGGAATATAATATGATTTCAGAAAAATTTATATTTTTCGGTTTACTAATCCAAATTTTTGGTAGTTTATATTATTTTAAAGACATACTTCGGGGCACCACAAGACCTAACTTAGTGTCTTGGCTCGTATGGACTTTGTCACCATTTGTGGGAGCTTTCTTCCAATACAAAGCTGGGGCCGGAATTTTGGCGTTGCCTATATTTATGGGTGGCCTTATATCTTTGTCTGTTATTGCGCTATCTTCTTTCAAGAAAAATGCATTTTGGAAGTTAAACAACCTAGATTTAGTGTGTGGCGTATTTTCTATTATTGCACTAGGTTTGTATCTAGCCACTCATCATCTAGGAATATCAATTGTTTTTGCTATTGCTAGCGACAGTTTGGCTTATTTACCAATTTTTAGAAAATTATGGAATTTCCCTAACACGGAAACATCCATTGTGTACTTTACGGGAATTTTATCTAATGTATTAGTGCTTTTGACACTAAAGGAAGCTGTAGCTTCAATCTACTCTTTCAACCTGGCTGTTATAATCTTAAACCTGGTTGTGGTGTTTTGCATTTATCGTAAGAAGATTATTTAAATCTCTTCTGGAATTTGTGAGCAATCATGGTGTACATGAGCTGAGCAGATCCATACTCTGTGAGAAATGTTTCTTTTTGAGGAGATACTTCTACAATATCCGCGCCCACGAGTTCCTTTTTGGTGATGAGCTGTTCGAGTAGATCTACGCCATACCACCACTCTAATCCTCCTTGTACTGCTGTACCAGTGCCAGGCATGTGGGCTGGGTCAAAGCCATCTACATCGATAGTTATATACAGGTATTTTGTCTTAACACTTTTTAGGATATCTGCGACTGTTGGAACTTTCTTACCATTACCCCATTCGAAGACGGTGATGTTGTTCTTCTTGTCGGTGAAGTAATTGTATTCTTCATGAGAGTATGTGCGGATACCAACCTGAACTATAGGGAAGCCCATTTCACTGGCTCGGCGCATGACTGCTGAGTGAGCAAACTGCGAAGGTGTGTCACTATAATCTCCATCATTATTGCGGAGATCACAGTGCGCATCTATTTGAACTATGGTCACATCTTTTGGATTGTATTTTTTGCTGAGGGCTTCGAAGTTGCCAATGCAGACAGAATGCTCTCCACCTAAAAGAAATATGAATTTATTTTTTGAAAGTATTCTAGAAGAGGTTTCCTTTATCTTTTCGTAAGCTTGCTTCGGTGAAAGTTTTTCGATCATACTCAAATTCAAGTGTGCAGTCTTAACAAAATCAGTAACATCGGTCTTGAATTTACGGTCAAAAAATTCAATTTGGGTGTTTAAAAATTCTACAACTTTCTTTGGGCCTAAGGCTGTGCCTTTGTGGCTGGAGGCTGTTTTTTCATATGGAGCAGAAAGTATGACTACATCTGCTTCCTCTATCTTTTTTGTGTTTACTATTGTTTTTATCATCCCGGTAGTAAATTTAAATTAATAATCTTTAACCTCGTGCGCCGTAATCAAAAATTTACTACGGGACAAGTATGTCTAAAGACTAGCATGTATACTTTTATATGCAAATATAGTGTGCTAGAATTCCCTTATATATGAACATCAGAACAGCAGAATTCGTCAGCCCGGGGCATCCTGATAAAATTTGTGATTTTATTGCCGACTCTTTATTAGATGCGTATCTAGAACTCGACAAGGATAGTCGAGTCGCTGTTGAGGTCATGGGTGGGCACAATCTCATCACTATAAATGGAGAAGTTACCAGTCAGGCAGAACCTGATCTCGAAAAGCTCGTGAAGTCTATTGTCGGAGAAACATACAAAGTAATAATAAATTTATCCAAACAAAGTCCGAGTATTGCTCAAGGTGTAGATACCGGTGGGGCGGGTGATCAGGGTATCATGAAAGGCTATGCAGTGGAAGGATTGGAGAATCTCATGCCTCTTGAATACGAGCTCGCGCGTGATCTGTGCCAGAAAGTGTATGAAAAATATCCTTATGACGGTAAAGTGCAGGTAACCGTAGAAGGAGATGTTATAAAGACAGTGATAGTTAGCTTTCAGAATTCTAAAAATGAAGATCTACTTCCGCTCGTACAAGGATTAATAAAATCAGAAGAATATATCATAAACAGAGCAGGCGAATGGACCTTGGGAGGATTCGATGCAGACACAGGACTCTCAGGCAGAAAATTGATTATCGATAACTATGGTCCAGAGATACCAATAGGTGGCGGATCATTTTCAGGTAAGGATTATACCAAGGTGGACCGAAGCGCTGCATATATGGCTCGCAAAATTGCCATTGATTTTATCAAGGCGAAAAAGGCAAAAGAAGCATTCGTAAAATTAGCGTATGCGATAGGGAAGCCCGAGCCGGTGATGGCGGTGGCTATGCTAGATGGCAGAGAGGTGGAAATCGAAGGTTACGATCTCTCTCCTTTAGGAATTCGCAAGGCGCTTAAATTAGATACTGTAAAATTCAGAGAAACATCTCAATGGGGACATTTTGGAAGAAAAGATTTTCCTTGGGAGAATTAAATCTTTGAAACCCTTTGTCCCTCCGCACCATCTTTGACCTCATAGCCGAGATTATTTATCTGAGCTCGAATTTCGTCAGACTTTTTAAAATCTTTTTCTTGTCGAGCAGTTTCTCTTTCAGTTACCAATTTCTGTACTTCATCGGGAATGACATCAGCTTTCACATTTTCAAAACCGAGTCCTAGGACTTTGTCGAAATCTAAAATGGTGGCCTTTTTGTCAGCAGGAGACATGTTCTCGTCCTTCATTACATCCCAAAGAAGTGATATCGCTCTCGGAGTGTTGAGGTCGTCGTTTATGAATTCAGTGAACTTAGTTTGGTATTCTTCGTGTACATTTCCAGTCTCATTACCAAGGTCTACATAGAGGGCAAAAAGGCGTTTTAAGGCTGTTTCTGAGGCTTCTAAGGCCTCCCAGACAAAGTTCACGCGGGTGGTGTAATTAGCCATGAGAAGCCAGAAACGATAAGCCACAGGCTGGATACCTCGTTCAATTACTTCTCGTAGGGTGTAGAAGTTATTTGCGGATTTAGACATTTTTTTCTGATCCACAAGTACCCATTCGTTATGCATCCAATATTTAGAAAATTGCTTACCGGTCACACCTTCTGATTGGGCAATCTCATTTTCATGGTGGGGAAATATATTATCAACTCCACCAGTATGAATATCTATCTGCTCTCCGAGGTTTGCCATCGACATCGCAGAACATTCAATATGCCAGCCTGGTCGGCCCTTACCTAATTCTGTTTCCCAGTACACTTCGCCATCCTGCTCATCCCAGGCTTTCCATAATGCAAAGTCTTGAACGTTGTCCTTGTCGTATTCATCTGTCTGTATTCTGCCTGAAGCATTTTCTTTTTGTTCAGATAGATCGAGGTGAGAAAGCTTGCCGTACTCGGGAAATTTTTTAATATTGAAGTAAACGCTACCGTCAGCGCTTTTGTAGGCGATACCTTTGGCTTCTAGTTTCTTGATGATTTCCACCATTTCATCTATATAATCAGTGGCCTTTGTGAATTTAGTTGGCGGTAGGATATGCAAGGATTCTATATCTTTAAAAAATTCAGTACTATAAAATTCGGTGAACTCTTTTAAGCTTTTACGCTCGCGTTGTGATTCGCGGATGGTTTTGTCATCAATGTCGGTGAGGTTCATTATGTGCTTTACATTGTAGCCATTGTAGCTGAGGACTCGTTTTAGAGTGTCGGCGAAAACATAGGCTCGGTAGTTGCCAATATGTGGATAGTTGTAGACGGTCGGCCCACAGGAGTAGAACAAAACTTTGTCTTCGTTTAAGGGTACGAATTCCTCTTTTTCTCTAGAGAAAGTATTACGGAGAAATATTTTGTTATGCAATTTGTTTGAATTCATTTCGGTATATAGAGATTAGGGTATAGAGCAGGCTGACAGTAAGTGGACCAACGATGATTCCCACCGGGCCGAGAAGTGAAATTCCACCAAGCACGGCGAATAGTATAAGAAGAGGTGGAATATTGATACTTCCGCCGACAATATAAGGACTTAGGAAATTGTCGATCATGCCCACGCCGAGGGCTGACCACAAGACAAGACCGATGGCGTTGCCACTATCACCTGTAGCAAGAAGGAAAATTATTGCTGGAATTGAAACCAAAGCAGTACCTATCGTAGGTAAAAGTGAGGCCACTGCTGCTACCATTCCCCAAAGTGCGGGATTGGGAACATGAAAGAGCCATAAGCCGAAGCCCATCAGGATACCCTGAATTAATCCGATAAAAAGAGAACCCTTGATTACACCGTTGACCGCTAGGGTAAGCCTTTTGATTATTTTCTCGTCATTCTCGTCGCCAAGAGGAGAGAGTACAATAAGCGATTGTCTCCAATGTGCTCCGTCTTTGAGGAAGTAAAACATAATCAGGAGCATAAGAATAAATGAGAAGAACGCAGAAAGGGTGGTAGTGAAAATATTTGCAATATTGCTCGAAGTGTAGGCGATGAAATCAGAAACCCGAGCTTTTACATCAAAGACCACGCCATTTGGTAGGGCATTGTTTACAGCCAAATCTATACGATCTAGAAAAGGCTGACTCGCGCCACTCTTGGTAATGCTGTGGAACATATCCTGACTCTGATTGAATACAATAGCTCCAATGCCGAGTATTGGTCCACAGAGGATAATAGTGAATAGTACAACTGTCAGGAGAGATGCAAGCCAATTTGGTGTTTTTAGATTGAACCACTTATAGACAGGATATAAGACTATAGAGAAACATATGCCCAAAACCAGCACTATCCAAAAAGGGCGGAATATCAAAAAGGTGAATATAAGGGTAGTTAGTAATAAACCGAAGAAAAAGTACTTTTCAGCTATTTTTGTTTGCATATATGGATATTGTAACATACGCTTGCTTTTTCGTTAAATATCTTATAATATAGGACCAGTATGAAAACAGCTGAATTTGCAGTAATAAAAACAGGCGGAAAGCAATACAAAGTCTCTGAAGGAGGCCTTGTTTCTATTGAGAAAATGAAGGGCGAATATGCTAAAGGCGACAAGATCACTTTCACAGAGGTCCTATTGGTAGACAACGGCAAGGACACAACAATTGGTACACCATTTATAGACGGAGCAAAGGTAGAGGCTGAAATCGTAGAGATCGGCCGAGCCCGAAAAGTCCTAGTACTCAAATACAAGCAAAAGTCACGATACTTGAAGAGAAACGGTCACCGACAGCCATTCTTTAAAGTAAAAATTACTTCTATAAAATAAATAAAAACAAAAACCACCTAATCGGTGGTTTTTGTTTTGTGGTAATATATCAATATGCTCAAGATACTTACAAAGCTGTTTTGGTTTATATTCTCAGCGGGAATAGGAATGGTTATATTTCTTGTTTTGGTTAAAATTACTGATGAAAATATTTCTGAAAATTACGCTTTGGCTGGAGGTGCTTTTGTGTTGATTTATCTAATTTTAGCTCTAGGTGTTACCTTGTATTTTTATAAGTTTTTTACAAAACTTTTTGTTAAGTAGCTATTGTCTATTTCTTAGAGCATTCTTGAGGGTCTCGTTATCTGAATACTCGAGCTCCGTACCTGTCGAGAGTCCTCGGCCAAGGGATGAAATTTTTATATTTTTTGTATCGCAGATATCTTTGATTTGCTCACGTACATACTGATCTGTATGCTCTCCCTGTGGATTAAGAGAGAAGGCGAGTATGACCTCTTGTAGGTCTTTTTGATTAGAAATTTTCTGTTTGAGTTCCTCTATTCGTACTCGGCTCTTTGTAGTCTTTTCAACTATTGGCACGAGACCGCCCAAGATGAAATATTTGCCACCATAAACTTTGCTTTTCCTTACACTCTCAAGATCAGAGTCTTTTTCGATAACCATAAGCATTGTAGGGTCCGTGTTTGGATTACCGCAAATATCACATAGGGTGGATTTATTTTCTTTTCCTAGGAAAAATTGATAGCATTCCTTGCACTGAGATACTTCTTTTTTAAGTTCCAGTATCATCCGAGATAGATTGTTTGCATATTCGCCATTTCGGAACATTAGAAAATACACAAAGCGGCGAGCTTGCCTTTCGCCGATACCGGGAAATTCCTTAAATATTTCTGTGAGTTTGTCTATAGAATCCATCCCGTTAGAGGCAGGAAATGTTTACCATTTCCGTAGTTATGCTACTTTTAATAAAAAATTTAAACACAGAGATATAGTAACACATTATTTATTTTATAGACCATATGACCTCTGGTGGGATCCATATCCCTTAAAAGTCATCAAGTCCGCCACTAACCTTAGAAGGGGCGAAGTCAGAAAGAGAGCTCTTTTCTAGATTGAGGAATGTAGTGGTTTTCTCATCGAAGTATAGGTCTACCTTTCCGACAGGTCCGTTTCGGTGCTTCTCGATCAATATTTCGGCGATGTTTGTCTTCTCGGATTCATCCTTGCCTTTGTCTTCTCGGTGAATGAACATAACCACGTCGGCGTCCTGCTCGATAGATCCAGAGTCACGAAGGTCGGATAGGCGAGGCTTGCCACCACGGGATTCCACGGCACGAGAAAGCTGAGAAAGAGCGAGCACTGGCACATCGAGCTCCTTTGCGAGGGACTTGAGGGAGCGGGAGATTTCGGTAACTTGGTTCACCATAGAATCGTGGTTCTTGGTCGTAGTCATGAGCTGTAGGTAGTCGACTACGATAAGGTCGAGTCCCTTCTCGGCTTTGATACGTCGAGAAAGAGCCTTCATACGAACAATAGAGTTGCCGGCCTGATCGTCGATATATATTTTTGCCTTAGCGAGTCGGTCCAACGAATCTCGGATAAGAGAAAAATCTTTATCAGAAGAAACATGTCCCGTGCGTAGATTCCAGGCATTGACTCGTGATTCAGCAGAGAGCATTCGGTCCACGAGCTGTTGAGAGGACATTTCAAGTGAAAAAATAAGAATTGATTTTTCGTGAACAGTTCCTGCCATGCGAGCCATGTCTAGAGCCAGCGTAGTTTTACCCATAGATGGACGAGCGGCAAGAATGATTAGGTCTGAATTTTGAAGTCCCGAGAGCATATTGTCGAGTTCTTTGAATCCAGTAGGAAGTCCACGAAGCATGCCTTTGTTCTCGTGAAGCTTTTCCATTCGCTCATATGCTTCTGGGAGAGCATCTTTTAGATTGACGAATTTTTGGTTCTTTGGACTTGAAACAACGCTAAACATTTTCTTTTCTGCGAGATCGAGAATGTCATCCATGTGATCATCGCCCTCCTCAAAAGCAAGCTCTGAAACATAATCTGCAGCTTCGATAAGACTTCGAAGGACATATTTTTTCTGAACAATGTCAGCGTAATGTTTGACATTGGTGCTCGATGGAACGACATTTACAATTTCGGCAAGATATTGGTTGCCACCGACGCGATCGAGGTTTTTCTGCTCGGCTAATTTGGTAGATAGGGAGAGCATGTCGATGGGTTCATTCTTGGCATCGAGGTCCTGCATAGCAGAAAAAATTATCTTATGCTTTTCTGCATAAAAAGAATCTGGGGTAACCATGTCTTCCACTTCATGCATCGCGTCCTTGCGAAGCATGATAGATCCAAGTACTGCTTGCTCCGAAGGAATGCTTTGGGGAGGGATGCGGAGATTGGTATTTTTGATATTATTATGTCGTCCGTTGTTGTCCTTGTTTGTCATTCCATCCATTCTAGCATTTCATATAGAATGTCAAAGAGGGAAAGTTGGCAAAGGTGTTACTAAAATGTGGACAAATATGATAATATATTCGTATGGAAAATAAAGAGAAAATAGTGCTTACAGGCGACCGTCCGACAGGAAGACTTCATTTGGGACATTACGTAGGCTCAATAAAAAATCGTGTAGCTTTACAGAATGAAGCAAGTAAGGCTTACTATATGGTGGCTGATATTCAAGCGCTCACAGATAATGCTGATAATCCAGAAAAAGTTCGCAGTAATGTGATGGAGGTAGTGCTCGACAATTTGGCTTGTGGAGTAGATCCAAAGAAAACCACTTTTTTCATACAATCGATGATTCCAGAGATTGCAGAGCTTACCGTATTATTTATGAATTTGGTCACAGTCCAACAGCTATCTCACAATCCTACTATCAAAACAGAGCTCAAAGAAAAAGGTTTGGCCGAGGGTACTCCGCTCGGATTTATGGCATACCCAGTGTCTCAGGCGGCAGATATACTTTTTTGCAAAGCTAATACTGTGCCTGTCGGGGTTGATCAGATGCCTGTACTTGAGCAAGCGAATGATATTGTCAAAAAATTCAATGCGATATATGGAGTCGATTTATTTCCCAAGATTACCGGAGTGACGAGCTCTATCCCACGACTTGTAGGGATTGATGGCAATGCAAAAATGTCCAAATCTCTCGGTAATTGCATATTCCTTTCAGATTCCGACAAAGAAATAGAGGAAAAAGTCATGCAAGCTTTTACTGATCCTGATCATGTGCGGGTAGAAGACAAAGGTAAGGTAGAAGGCAATGTTGTTTTCACATACCTCGATGCATTCGATGAGGATAAAGCCGGCGTAGCAGAATTGAAAGAAAAATATCAACAAGGGGGATTAGGAGATGTGGTGCTTAAGAAAAGACTTACGAAAGTACTTGTAGATATCATCTCTCCAATACGAGCAAAACGTGAGGAATATGCCAAAGATCCTCAATATGTAATGAGCATTCTAGAAAAAGGAATTGCTGTTGCTCGTGAGGACGCAAAAAAAACCATGGAAGAAGTTCGCAAAGCTATCAAAATAGACTATTTTAGCTAATGAAAAATAATATCGAACAGTACAAACAAGAAGCAGTGGAAGTAATCCACAAAATTGGTAAGGATAAGAACCTGCTCGCACTTTTCTTGCGAGATATCCTAACCCCACGCGAATTCGAAAATATCGGCGTGCGCTGGCAGATAGTGAAGCGCTTGGCGAAAGGGGAGCATCATGCTGCCATAGCTGAGAGTCTTCATCTAGGTGTGGCGACTGTCACTAGGGGGTCCCGAGAAATGCGCAAAAAAGATGGCGGACTCCAAAAAGCATTGAAGGCTTTGAAATAAAAGCTAATTTTTACTTTATATATTGGTAATTTGAGTTTTCCACAGTAAGGCAATTTATTTACTTGCTTTATTTTTTTATATATACTAGCATACTAGTATGATGATATTAAGAAATTTACAAATAAACACAAAGTATTGGCGCAGTTTTAGCAGCCAAGCTTTTGCGTCGATTTGTTAGTTTCTTTCTCTAGATAAGGAATTCACACACCGGCGTAAAAAGCGTCGTTTGTTCTTTATGGAGGCAGTATGCCGTTGGATAAGCAAGTGTCTACTGAAGCAGTATCGCAGGTAAGTGGTTCTTACGAAACGGTTGGTGTGGGTGCCCATACTTTCATTCGCACGAGCCGTGAAGATAGTTCTGTTCTCGAGTGTCTGACTTGCGAGAAAAAAGGCACTGTAGAGCAGCTCGAAATCGAGCCATGTGAGTCGAAAGGTTCTCGGCGCGCTGGCTGGTAACAACTTCATCTTGAAAGGAGGTGATAATCATGGTTCGTAACTGGATTGCTGCGGATGGGGACGGAAGTTCAACTCTAGCGCCTTGGCCTTACAAACATCGGCCAGGCAAGGTTCTCAAGTCGAAGGAGCCCAAGAAGTAATACGGGCTTTATGCAAATCGTTTGGGGCGTCGCGTGTGGGATATCACGCGGCGCTTCCCAAATTTCTTTACACTTGCATTATTTTATATTTACGCTATATTAAAAATGTGAACAGATTACAAGCAAACATTATCGTCGTCGACCTGAAGGGCTTCTTTTTTAAGAAGTACTCTTTCATTTAGAAGACTGATGCTTGCGCTGTAACAACTCTCAAACAAACTACAACCCAAACACCAGCCTTCTAAAGTAAGACTGGTTTTTACTTTATCGGGTGTGGGTGTTCTTTCATCAACGGAGGCAAGCATATGCGAGGAAATACGGGCAAGGATCACGGTTCCAGCAATCCCGGATTTTTTGGTGGCTCTGATCATGGAGACACCGAGGGTTATGCCGAGATTGCTCGGCGAATCCGCGAAGCGGGGTCTGCGCAACCAGTGCAGACATCGGTCGAGAGCCCCAGGCTCGCGATGGTTCATGATCCCTTCGAGCTGCCGGAGACGGGGTCGCATCAGGCGTATACCAATCCGTGCTCGGAAAATTACGTTGCCACGGCCGCCAAGCCGCCACAGCGTGTCGTCGAGCGAGTGCCCTTTCGTATGAGTTCCAATCTCTCACGCAGAGACTAGGGCTCAATCGGTCAGCGCCGCGTGTCCATCATGACACGCGGCGCTACCAAAACTTAATTTCGAAATAATTAATACATTACAAATAATTTATATATGTCATTATATGAAAGTGAATAAAAACCGACAGGAAATTAATAATGTTTTCTTTTTCAGCCCTCAATTTAGAAGGCTGATCTTTGTGCTGTAAAAATAAACTCTCAAAAACGAACTACAACCCAAACACCAGCCCTCTAAAGGGGCTTTTCCTTTTTTAGGCGGTGTGGGGTTCTTTTTGTTCGTCGAAAACCAAATAGAGAGGATGTGAGGAAATGAGACTTCCAGTGTTTCAAAAGTTGTTCTTTGTCGTGGATCATTCCGGAAGCTGTGGTGGAACTAGTGATGGCGGACGCAATCCAAGAAAAAGAAACAAGAAAGAGGTTGCTGAGAGAAATGCCGAAAAAGCAGCCGACGCCTTTTTCAATGCTCAGAATGACGTCGTTCGCGTGCAGAAAGAATTGGAAAACGCGAACGAGCACTACTGGAACACATTTTGGAGCATGAAGAAGTTTTGGGGAGGTAATCTCGTTGAGGCGGCTATGATGGTCGATGAGATGGAGAATAATTTGGTCACTGCTAGGGAGGTTTTGGCATCAGCCAGAGTCGCCGCTATCGCCGCCGCCAAAGTCGCGAAGGTGTGAAAGATTCCATTGATTAGGTTTTGAGCTAAGAGATTGGTGGGATTGAGAGTTTGTGAAAACTCTACAAAAATTCACAGGTGATGGGGTCTACCTATCAAGTGGCTCTTAATGAAGTTCTTTGGAGGACGAAAGGAGGTGATGAAATGATTCCTCAGAGTAGCTACTGGTTTGGTCCTGACGACGAGCCACAAGGTGAACCACAACCCAAAAGTGACGCTCCGAAACTCGAGAATTTCTTCGATTTTCTCGACGAAGTTCTGCGGGGGCTGGTGCGGATGCCTGAAGGGGTGTTGGTGCACAACTCACACGAGTACTCACTGGAGCGACGACGGTGCAATACCTGCGATGCCGACGGCGAAAACCTCCAACAGCATTGCGTCGGCATTTGGCCGACCTTCGGCAACTAATAGCAACAGGTGTAGATCCTGATCACTCTACAGAAAGCCAGCAACACTCGAAAGGAGGAAATGTTGCTGGCTTTTTATATTGTGTTAATATGTATTTAGAGCCGTTGAGCCAGCTGACACTGGGGAGGTAAAGGAAGACCCTTCGACTTTGCTCAGGGCAAGATCGAAGATGTAGAACCTTTCGGGTAAGCCCGTTAAAGCTGTAATGAAGTATCCTCCTTCGCTAAAGCTATGGAGGACAAGAAGTAGGGTGGCACCGCGAAATATCGCCCCTGCAAATTTATCAGATTAAAAGATAAGTTTGGAGAGGCGATTTTTTGTTTTCTCCACAGTAAATTATGAAAAACAGAATATATATAAAAGATCTTAAGGGAAGTATTGGGCAAGAAGTAATTATTGCCGGATGGGTGGATGTGCGTCGAGACCAAGGCAAAATGGTCTTCTTTGATATGCGAGATATGACTGGCAAGGTGCAATGCGTGACCCTACCAATTCATCCCGAAGCAATAGCTAGTGCAAAGGAAATCAGGCCAGAGTGGGTGCTGATCGTAAAAGGCATAGTGAAGGCTCGCACTGATAAAAACGCAGAAGCTGGTGGTGGTGTCGAGATTGAGGTTACAGGTATAGAAGTACTAAATAAAGCAGAGACCACTCCTTTTCAGATCACCGAATCTACATCAGGCATCAACGAGGATTTGAGAATGAAATATAAGTATCTTGATCTCCGCACAGAGCGAATGCAGAAGAATATTCGTATGCGAGACAAGATTATCACCTTTTTCCGCAAATACATGCACGACAATGATTTTATCGAAATTGAAACACCAATATTAATGAAGGGAACTCCGGAAGGTTCTCGTGAGTATGTAGTACCTTCTCGAATTTTCAACGGACAGTTTTATGTGTTGCCTCAATCTCCTCAGCAGTTCAAACAGCTTTCTATGGTGGCTGGTTTTGAAAAGTATTTCCAAATCGCTCGCTGTATGCGTGACGAAGACACACGAGGTGATAGACAGCCGGAATTCACCCAGCTCGACTTCGAGATGTCATTCGTAACTCAAGAAGAAGTTCTTGAATATACAGAAGCGATGTTCATTGAACTCGTAAAGACCGTGTACCCAGAGAAAAAGATAACTCAGATTCCTTTTCCAAGAATTTCATACGCTGAATCTATGGAGAAGTATGGATCAGACAAGCCGGACATGCGAGTGAATAAGGAAGATCCGAATGAGCTTGCTTTTGCATGGGTTCTAGATTTCCCAATGTTTGAAAAGACAGATGATGGCGAGCTTCAGGCAGTGCATCATCCATTTTGCTCTATCAAAGAGGAGGACAAGGCCAAGTTTATGAGTGGGGAGGATATGTTTTCAATTCGTGCCAATGCTTATGATCTAGTATTAAACGGCTACGAACTTTCTTCAGGATCTATTCGTATCCACGAGCGAGAAGTACAAAAGAGAGTATTCGAATTATTGAAAATCAGCGAGGAAGTACAGCAGGCAAAATTTGGCCACATGCTCGAAGCATTTACTTTTGGCGCACCTCCACACGGAGGCTTCGCTCCCGGTATTGATCGTATTGTTATGATCCTCCAAAACGAGCCAAACATTCGTGAAGTCATAGCCTTCCCAAAGACAGGTGAAGGTAGAGACCTTATGATGGGTGCTCCAGCTCCAATCACTGACAAACAGCTTAAAGAGCTCGGAATTAAACTCGGCAAATAAATGAATTCTGTAATCTCAGGCATTGTGGTGCGGGGGGATGGATACGGTAGGAAGCTTGGATTTCCAACGGTAAATTTAGAGACCAATATTACTGAATTTCCTCCTAAGGGAGTATATGCTGGAACTGCAGAGCTAGAAGGTGTGGAATATAGAGCAGGTATAATCATCGGCCCCCACAACAAGACTGAAGCCCATCTCATAGGGTACAACGGAGATGCATATGGCAAAGAAGTGATACTAACTTTGAAAAAATTCTTGCGAGAATATAAAAACTTCGATACAGAAGAGCAACTTATAAATCAAATTAAAGAGGATATAAAATTATGTTAAGAAAATTATCATTTTCTGGTCCACTACTTATTATTGTTGCTGCGCTCTTGTGGGCTTTTGATGGGCTTATCCGTCAGCACTTATATTCTCTGCCTCCAATTACGATTATTTTCTTTGAGCATTTGATCGGACTTTTCATTCTTCTCCCTTTTGCATTGCCATATGTATTTAAGGCTAAGATCGAAAAGAAGGAATGGTGGCTCATTGTACTTTTGTCTGTATTGAGTGGAGTTTTGGGAACTCTGTGGTTCACTACCGCACTCGGCAAGGTAAATTATATTTCCCTATCGGTAGTGTTCTTGCTTCAAAAGCTTCAACCATTGTTCGCTATTAGTACCGCTATATTTTTCTTAAAAGAAAAATTCGAGAAAAAATATTTAATCTGGGCTCCGGTAGCTATCATCGCGGCATTTCTTGTTACATTCAAAAATGGAATTGTGGATCTTTCGACTGGTGAGGGTACAGCTATCGCAGCATTGTATGCTCTTGGTGCAGCATTTGCTTGGGGATCATCTACGACATTTTCTAAAATGCTTCTCACTAAAGTGCGTTCGGAAGTAAGCATGTTTTATAGATTTGTCTTCACTTTGGTATTGTCATTTATTCTTCTCGTGACCTTTGGTCATAGCGCTAGTCTATTTGAGCCTACATTGTCTCAACTTGGATTCTTTGCACTAATAGGTATATCTACAGGTATGGTGGCATTGCTTATCTATTACAAAGGTCTGGCCAAGACATCCGTGCATATCTCTACCATCCTAGAGCTAACATTCCCATTCATTGCGATATTTATTGATATGAAAGTAAATCACACAACGCTATCATTGACCCAATGGCTAGCGGCATTTGTGTTGGTGTTTAGTATTTACCAGATTGCTCGATTGCGAGAAAGTCAGGCATAAACGAAAAATACCAGCGAAAGGGACTCTGTGAGAGTGTTGCTGGTATTTTGGAGAGTGATTAGGATCTCCACCTAGTACTTTCGGCCGCTAGCAATAGCAACCGAAATAAAATGCTTCTTTCCCGACTCCATCACAGTCGTCTGCGAAGAGGATGAGCCCATCCTTCTTCGCGGTGACTTCAACATCGCCGTCGTGGCCGATGATTTCACCCTTGTTTACGGGCTCGAAATCTTTCCACTCCCGTGCGCGTTTGAACCCGCTCGCGGTTGTGTGGTAGATTTCTTCGATCTGAACTCGCTCCTTGGAGATGATATCCATCTCATCTTCCACAAGAGTGATGTGTCCTCGAGCATGAAGGAAGCCGAAAATTGCAAGGGAGGCCTTTGACACTACGCTTGGGTCCTCGTGATGTCCGCACTCGACACAGACACCGATTCTGCCTGCCCGATTCATGTACTCGTCGGTTCCACCAGGACAGACCTGGTCAAAACCCGAGACGATAATTTCGACAGGAAGTTTCTCGGCGATGAATATGCCGTTCTGTTCGCAGATTGCGAATGGCTTGCTTTCAGGCGTGTCGCTCGAGTGGATATCGAGTAGTGCACCGGCCTCGTCGAGATAAGACTTCAAGTACCCAGCGCGGTGGTACTCGTAGGTGTGTTTGTGCCACTCATAGTATGCGCTCGGCGCCATGAACGCGCGGTTCAGGTCGAATTCTGTAAAGCGCATGTTTTTGGCGACGGCGTTGGGGTTGCCCACGACGAGAAAAACCGTGCCCCATTCAATCTTGAGCCCATCTTGCACAAAGAGCTCCTCAAACGCTTGAAGCCCACAAGGTTCATTGCCGTGGACTCCAGCCAGGATTACGCTTGTTGGGCCCGGCATGGACCCTGTAATCCTTATGACTTCTTCTCTCATCGGTCACTACCTTTCTCAAATAACAGAATATTAGCTTTAATATAGATTATTTAGTGCCTAAAGACAAGTTTATTTATAAGTGGTATAATATAGAAATATGAATAATGATTTATTGCAGAAAAAATGTGTGCCGTGCGAAGGGGGAGTAGCCCCACTCGTGCAGATAGAGGCCGAGGCTTTTATGAAATGGGTAGATGGTTGGACGCTAAGTGTAGACAATAAAAAGATCAGCAAAGAGTATAAATTTAATGATTTTAAAGATGCGATGGTGTTTGTGAACAAAGTAGCCGATGTCGCCAATGCCGAAGACCACCATCCAGATATTTATATCTACTACAACAAAGTAAAACTCGAGCTCACCACACATGCGATAAATGGCCTGTCTCAAAATGACTTCATCGTGGCTGCAAAGGTGGACGCTGTAAATTAAAAAACCGGTCAACATATCTCCTTTGAGTGTTGCCGGTTTTCTGGAGAGCGATCAGGATCTCCACCTGTTGCGTTACTTGTGCGCCTTTGCACTAATGAATCGAGTCCGTTCTGTTAGAGATGTAATTTGGGTTTTTCTTTTTATATTCTTCCAAAAACTTCCACTCTTGCGCGATTCTCTTGTCTCGAGTAATCTTGGAAGTTTTGTTGCACCACTTACACCATGAGACTGGACCTTTTCTTTCGTTTTTCTTTGGATATATCCATTCGTGTGTCCCTCTGATGGACTTCAAGCATTTCCATCTCTCAACGATTTTCTCTTTATTGGCCATCATTCTTCAAAGAACAATGAGTTCTGCACAACGCAAAACCCCTTCCGAAGTTTTCAACTTGGGAAGGGGTTATTTTCGAAAATAAATATATTATGTATTCAAAGACAATCCTTTCCTAAGTTTGGAATGGTTGCTGTGATGATTTGATAAGCGCGACAATACAAGTCGGTACCCGCCAAGGGAACCTTTTAGCCATTTGGATATGCGTGCGATGGTTGCCGATGAGAGGCCAGTGCTTTCTATAATCGAGTTATACTGAACATCTCGAGATAACAGGGAAGCAGCCTCGAGTCTGTTTGCAAATTCTGAAATTTCGGCCATTGTCATGAGGTCACGAAAAAAGTTCTCTACCTCTATGGGGTTCTCTAGTTTTAGAATTGCATTTATGAGCTGGGAATTCTTCTTTGTTGTCCAGTCCACTTCAGTACCAATGTTTTCAGTTTTAATAATTTTTTCTTGCATGACTATACTTTATCAAACTAAAGTACTTTAGTCAACTAAAGTAACATATAGCTGTGGAAAACTCCAGTTGATATAGTAAATATATTGTTAAATTTAATAATTAGTGGTATATTATTTCGTATGACAATACTTGTTGTGGAGGATGAGAAAAAATTAGCAGACTTATTAAAGCGTGCACTAGTCGGCGAACATTATACAGTAGAAGTAGCAAATGACGGAGAGGAAGGCTTGCAAAAAGCGTTAAAGAATAATTACAGTCTAATTGTACTCGACCTCATGCTTCCTAAAAAAGATGGCATGGAAATTTGTCGCGAATTAAGAGCTCGACATGTCCACACACCAATAATAATTTTGACTGCTAGAGGAATCCTCGAAGATCGCGTCAAAGGTCTTGATCTCGGTGCTGATGATTATTTGACTAAGCCATTTGAAATGAGTGAGCTTTTTGCTCGTGTTAGAGCATTATTACGTCGCCGAAAGACAACTGACTCGCTCATACTAAAAGCTGCAGATTTGATCATGGATACAAAAGCTCATGAGGTGACTCGAGCAGGAAAGAAGATTTCTCTAACACTAAAAGAATATAAAATACTTGATACGCTTCTACGAAAAAATGGTGAGGCCATCACTCGTGCTCAGCTCATCAATGAGGCATGGGGCCACGATTTCAAAGAAGATAACCATGAATTAAACGTCCACATTAGATATTTGAGAAGTAAAATTGACGAAGGCCATTCAAAATCTCTGATTCAGACAGTAAGGGGAGTGGGTTATATCTTGAAAGAATAATTTACAATAGAGGAAAGAACACATTAAATGTGCTGCCTTTTTCTAGGGTGCTTTTTACCTTTATCTGTCATCTATGAGAATCTACAACCCATTTCACTATTGCTAATCCTAATCC
>JAGOUX010000001.1 GCA_018061035.1 Minisyncoccota bacterium
CAACAATGGACTATCTAGTGCTTTTGGGCATCTATCGCTTATAAAATCTCAAGAAGGTAATTTTGTAAAAAGGGGAGACATAGTAGGGTATAGCGGAGCTACCGGACATGTGACTGGTCCACATCTGCATGTATCATTGTATGCTTCACAAGGTGTCAAAATGACTTCCAAGCCC
This sequence comes from Minisyncoccota bacterium, assembly GCA_018061035.1. Lineage (GTDB taxonomy): Bacteria > Patescibacteriota > Minisyncoccia > Phycocordibacterales > UBA9973 > UBA9973. Next base: position 176 of record JAGOUX010000001.1, read on the forward strand.
TCTGCAGCCTGTGATGGACGTATATATCGAATTCCAGCAGCTCCATCAAATGGCTATTTGGACGCTATGTATTATTTACCACCATATAAAGTAAATACAACAATTTTGGTTAATAATCCTAAAGAATAAATTTGCCTTGATTATAGTTTGCGTGGTAAAATATTAGGATGAAAAATCTAAAGAGAACTCAACAGGGTGGATTTCTACAAATAATTTTTGGAATAGTTATTTTAATAATTGTTGTTCGCCTCATGGGCTTCACGGTAGGTGGATTCTTCGCCTGGATCGGTGAAATCCTAAGAAGTGCATTTTAGTTTTTAATATTACGACTTCCCTAATTAAATGAAAAATTTTCCTAAAAATGGAGGTATAAGTATCCTAGGAATCGTTCTTTTAGGCTTTCTATTAATATTGGTGCTTAGCTACTACAATATTCGAATTCAATCAGTGGTAGAGAGCCCTACAGCTCAAGACAATTTAAATTATGTAGGGGATAATAGTCGAAGCTTTTGGGATAAATATTTGGCAGCGCCAGCACATTATCTATGGCACGATGTATGGGTAAATATTTTCTGGCATTCATTTATAGATAATGCAAAAAGATTGCGCGATGGTAATGGTACTGAGCTCCAAGACAAACCACCTGTGGTTAACTATGGTCAGAATCATTCCTAAGCTCCTTTTACCTAAGCCTAGTGTCGCAAAAGATATATTGTGCGACGTGCCTATATTTAGCAAAGCCCTTCTACCCTCTGGCTTTTAATTTAAATAACTCGGGTTGTTCATCGAAAGTAATTTTCTGCATATTATTTAATTCCGAACTCGTAAGATCGTAGTGTTCCCTGTAGGCTGTAAGTACATAACTAAACTTTGACACCCTTGAGTCAAGATTTAGTACTGTCCTTCAAGGACTCCCCTTTTTCATGCTATCTGAATTTTGATATGACTTTTATTGCCTCCAATCTCAGTTGTTCATATTCCTCAACTTTATCGTTAGTATCATGTATGAATTTTTTAAGTTCCTTAACTCCGTTTGATAGATCGAATTTCCACGTCACTGACAGGTATCCAATAGCAAATCGCATTTCGGACAATTGAGACCTCCCATATTCATCCTCAATGTACCCTATAATTTGTCCAAGATTAGCGTTAGTCCCATCTTTTAGAAGCTTACGGTAAATATAAAGAGCCTTCGAATACTCCTTACTCTTAAGAGCCAAATATGCCTTGTTGAATAGATGGGTATTACCTCTGCCTTTACTGTTCTTTGTTGCCTCCTCTGTAAATTTTAGCGCACGAGCAAGGTTTCTGTATTTTTTGTCAGCAACAAATGCCATTATCATATTTCCCGAATAACTTTTCGGGTTGTTTTGTAGGGCTAAGGTGCTATACCGCTCAATCTTTTCTAAGTTCTCAGCTGGAATAAATGCATCATTTGCAAAGTTTGCATATATTTCTCCTAAATAAAAATTAGTTTTTTCTTTAACAATACTGTGTTTTATCATTTCATTTTGTGGAAGCAAAGAAATATTCTTTTTATTAGTCTCCAAAAGGTTCGCTGCTTTCTCAAACTCGTCTGCCGAAATAAGAATTCTAGCTATTGTTAGTAGTGAAACTGAATAGATATTGTTTACATATTCAAGGAAGTTAGTTTCTTTGGTAAGGTCAAGTCTCCAATCCAAAGAAGTCTGGGAGATGTTAATGTCACGATTGAAGTCTTTGTTTATTTTTTCAAAAAAGTCTCTATTCTTTTTTGTTGTATACCCTTTAGGATGAAATATATTATATTCGTATGTTAGCTTAGTTTGATTATTGTAAACTTTAACTTCTCCACCAATGTTTTCAAGGTTACCCCACACCAGTAAAGTGTGTCCCACATAACCTCGTATCATAGCCTGCGCCTGATCATCAGAGCTAATTTTAATATCTGTAGGAAGAAATGTTACTGATATGTCGTTATCCAGCTTGTAAGCCATTAATCTTTCCGAGATCCTGTGCTGAAAGCGCTCAAATGTAGTTCTAACTGCTTCGTTGTTGTTAATAAAGTAGTAGCAGAAGTAAATATTAATTTTCTTTCGCATTACTAAAATACTCCTTTTGTACTTCCATGCAAAATAATATCCAGCCAGGAAGAAAAACGTTAGTCCTCCCGCAATCGTGCTTGAAGTACTGATTGCAAAGTCTAGTCCATTCTTAGAGAAGAAAAAAACACCTGTATATATACTTGCGGATGCTAGTAGTGCCCTTTGTAGACCTTCTTTCGAATTCCAGCCTGCTTTCAGTAAACTTTCCATAATGTCGTTTCTGGTTGTCTAATAATTCAGCAATTATATCAGATAACTACTTGCTGCACGAGCTAGATAATGTATACCCTGCAGATTCGGCAGCATCGCTGGTCTCAAAATAAACTCTATTTTCTTGCTTTATAGTTTTGCCGGCGCTGCAGCCTATTGAATAGTACTTATTTCCCTTGCTGGAGGCAAAGAAATTGCCACTTTGAGAGCTTGAGGTCTTGGTATTAGACTTTATTGGCGAAAGCGCCTGTATGGAGCTTGCCTGCCCTTCTAGGGCCTCAGGATAGGTTATTTTGACTCCTGCGGACTCTGATTTATTGGATAGTCTTCCTAGTTCAAATGAACCCAAACCAACCAAAATAATGATCAAAATGACCAATATATCCTTACCCACATTGCTTTCTAGAAAGCCCTTGACCCTGTTAGAGACCGCAAGGGCTCGCAGTGACCCTCTGTCTCTAATGGGGTTGATTTTTTCTTGAGCTTCGTGTATACTCATTTTGTTAATAAATTATAGCATAATCATTATATGGCACATAGAAAAGCCGGCGGAACCGCCAAAAACTTAAGAGACTCAAACCCAAAATACCTCGGTACAAAGGTTGCTGATGGAGAGCGAGCATATCCTGGATCTATCATCATCAGACAGCGCGGTACAGTCATTATGGCTGGTACAAACGTTTCTATGGGTAAGGACCATACTCTATTTGCACTCAAAGAAGGAGTCGTAAAATTCGGATCACGACGCAAGACATCCTTCAACGGAAAGACAGTAGTCAAAAAGACTGTAAACGTAATCTAATAAATAAGTTCTCCCGACTCTTGAAAACTACCACAATATGTGGTAGTTTTTGTTTGGAGGAAACCATATGCTTGTCAAGGTTGTTAGTGCCATCTGCGTAGGAATTTTCAGCGTGGCGTGGGTAATCATCACGCCTTGGAGAGACAACGATCCAATTCGTGAAGCTCCCAAAGTCGAGATTCGAGAGGACTCCGATGTCTACGACATCGCGATGCTCGCAGTGTATGCCATCGTCGAGGATCACACAGGCGGTGTTATGCGCCGGTACTGCTCTTCAGGCCAATGGCACGTGAATCGTCGCGGTGCGGTCAAGGTGACCAAGTGCGATGATCGCGGAGACAACGTCTACATCGAGCTCGAAGGACGTCGGCGAGGCAAGGAAGAGACTGTCATCAAAGTCGATTTCTTCACGATGTCGACCAAAGATGGCGGCAAGACCTGGCTAGGCCCTGACCCGCTCGACACGGGCTACCCTCGCTACACTCCCGTCGTAGTGACGGGCGCAAGATGATCAGAAATTACGAAAGGGGTAAATCACCACCCAACGAAAGCCACAAGCTACGTCGGGTGGTTTTCGTTTTATTGCTAGAAATTCTTCTTTGTGGTTATATAAGAAAAGATGAAGATCGTTATCGCTAAGAGAGGCCCATATGCACTTTTGGACCTCACGCAGGCAGTTTCCTCGGTTGTGGCGCCGAAAGTAGTTACACTCAACACGAGACATTCCCCCGCAGTGTTAGAAATCAACGGCGGTACCGAAACAGACCTGCGGGTGATTATTGCAACATTTCCCGAGGTACGTTTTGCGAAGGACTCGGATTAGAATCCGATGACCCATATCCCCACCTGAAAAGCCACGCTTTAATCAGGTGGCTTTTATTTTATAGGGACTATATGATTTTGCGAATTTCAGTAGCTAGTACTTCTGCCAATTTCTGATGAGACTCAGGTTCTAAATGAAGCCCGTCTTTATCGCTAGCGGTTATATAATCAGCAGCATTTAAAAACCTGCAACTATATTTAATGGCAACATCCTTAAATAGCTCTGGGAACTTTACAATTTTTTCCAAAGAATTTTCAAAATCTTCATAAAATTTCCCTACGCTATTTTGGATAGGAATTGACGGACATAATATCAAAATATTTTCTAAGCCCTCTTCCTTTATTAGTTTGATAGTCTGCTCAAGATGACTTGCAATTATTTCTGCTGATAAGCCATAGCGTCCCTTCGTATCATTTGTACCCAGAGCTACTATAACTAGATCAATAGGAGTGTTAGTTTTCAGTATTGATCGTAAATGCGTGATACCTGTGCGTTCTGGCTTGCCTTCTTCTTGTACAGAAAATGTTCTGGCACTAGTGCCTTCATTTATCACTTCATAATCGTCACCTAATAGTTTCTGTAGTACTCCCGTCCACCGAATACTTCGAGGATATCTTGTTCTTCCTGTTACTTCTGCGCCTCTCGGTACAGATCCCCATGTGTTTGAATCACCATAGCAAACTATTGTTTTAGCAGAATCATTAATCATTGTTAGACTTTTTCCACTACCAATTTAAACGAAGATTTTTTGCCTTTGATTGAGATTGGAATTTCGAATTCTCCTGTTTCCTTAATCGGTTTCTCCATTGAAATAAATTCTTCAGCAATTTCTGCATTGTGGGTAGATTTCATAAGATCTACGAGATCCTTTTTATGAATAGCAGAGAATAGGCTCCCCTTTTCGTTGGCTTTCCCTTTTATCGTTATAGTCTTGCCTTTGATTTCTTCGAGGTTGCGAAGGAGAAGATTCTCCTCTACTTTCTTCTCGATTTCTATGTTGTTCTTGCGTCTATTTAGCTCTGCTACAGCCTTGGCTGTTGCAGGTTCAGCCAAGCCTCTTGGAAAGAGAAAGTTGATCGCATGACCATCATTTATCTCTTTGATATCATGCCTTTTGGCTACTCTTGGTACGTCTTTTAGGAATATGACTTTCATCCCGTTAGAGATAGGAAATCTGGAGATTTCCATACCTTAAATTATTTTTAGTAATTAACTCAACCATAGTACCAATTTAGCATAAGGTAAGAAAATTAACCACCCGATTTCTAACGGGATTTATTTCCCTACTTAAGCAAAATTTCTACCGCTTTGTCCATCTGGGGGTCCTTTTTGGACTCCTTGTCCTTCTTGGTGTATTCTACTTTATAGTCAGGTGTTAGACCTACTTCAGCAATGGTATTACCATTCGGTGTCAACCATTTCGCTACTGTAATTTTTAGTAATGTGTCGGGAGTAACCTTTACAGTTTCTTGTACTGAGCCCTTACCAAAGCTTTGAGAGCCTACTAGGACTGCCTTTTTATTGTCTTGCATCGCACCGGCAACAATTTCAGAAGCAGAAGCAGATCCACCATCGATAAGAATAGCAAATTTTAACTTATCATTAAAAATATTGTAACCCTTACTTCGGTAGACAGTTGGTTTTCTATTGCTACCATAATCCTCGGTAACAACTGTTTTGCCACCATCTAAAAACCAACTAGAAATATCCACTGCAGCATCCAAGTAACCACCTGGGTTACCGCGTAGATCGAGTATTAATTTATCAGAATTACTCTCTACAAATTCTTTCATTGCACCTCGGAAAAGATCAGCAGAATTTGCAGTAAAGCTATAAAGATGAATAACAAAAATTCCGTCTGGACGAGTTTCAGTGTCGAGGGTGGGAATATTGATAACATCACGCACAATCTTGATTTCCTTCGGATCAGATTCACCTTCGTGAAGTATAGTGATCGTGACAGTGGTTCCTTTTTCACCACGGATCAATTTGATCGCTTCATCTACTCCGAGATCAGAAGTTATCTTGTCATCAATTTTGAGAATCAAATCTCCGGCTTTAATGCCAGCACGATATGCAGGTGTATCTTTAATAGGTGCTATCACGGTAAGTATCTTGTTTTTTATTCCTACCTCCATACCGACACCAGAGAAATTGCCGGCAATTTGCTCTTCGAAAGACTTTGCCTCATCAGGCAGGAAAAAAACGCTATACGGGTCACCTAGAGAGCCCATGAGGCCTGCTATGGCACTATATACCCGCTTTTGATCATCTGCTTTGCTTGCATTGGGTGATTTTTCATCGATAATATTCCAGACTTTCCAGAAAGGAGCAAAGTCAGTTTTAGCCGAGATTTCAGATTCCTTATTCTCGAGGTCAATAATTTTCTCACTGGCTGGACGACTGTGCATACCTATACCTAGGCCCAACGCAAAGAAACCAGCTATGAGTATTAGAACGATATGATTACGTCTTTCTTTTAAGAATTCCATTAAATTTAATTTAAATAATAAGTCTAATTAAGTCAGATTAATTGTCAGAAAAATTTCTATTCTCAGAGAAGTTTTCAAATTTGTTATCACGCTCTTCTGATCTCTTGAACTCACTATAAAGTACATAACTAACATAAATCAAAACCAATCCTGAGAGCGTGAAAAGATAACCCTTCCATGAGTATGGAAAACCCAAATACGGCAATATTGCTACCCAAATTCCTAAAATTAATACCATTCGTGCTTTTCGCATATAGTTAGTATATCAACAAGCGAGCAACGTATGCAAGCGTTAACTTCAGTGAGTAATTATTCAAAATATTCTGGAGTATATATAGACATCCAGTCTAGAAGCTGACGCATTATTGAGGAAGCTCCGACCCCATTGGTCGAAGGGCCAGCCTCCATCATGATAGTGAAGGAGTATTTCGGATTTTCGTATGGGAAGAAACCGATTGCCCAAGAGTTCACTTTATTTTTCAGTACTCCCAGCTGTGCAGTACCTGTTTTCGCTGCCACATCTACATACGGGACATTGAGAGCCACAGCAGTTCCGTAGGTTACAGCTTGGCGCATACCTTCGTGGGCAATATCAAAGTATTCCTTTTTGAGATCTATTATTCGTATTTGATTTTCTTTTTCCTTGTCGCCAAGAATGAAATGTGGAGTGAGAAGTGTCCCATCATTGGCAATAGCTGATACAGCTCTGGCCATTTCTATTGGTGTGACTTGGAATCCATATTGTCCGATGGCTGTATGATATGTATCTCCAATTCTCCACGGGTCACCGTTGAAATTTTTCAACTTCCACTCAGGACTAGGAATTACACCGGACTTTTCGTCTGGCACATCTACACCAGTTTTCTCATCCATACCGAAAAGTTTTGAATATTCTCCAATTTTCAAAATTCCTAAACCTTTTTGATCTTCAAATCCACCGCCTATTTCATAAAAGAAAACGTCGGACGAAACCGCAATTGCTTCTTTGATGTCAGTCCAGCCATGAGCTTTCCAGTCTTTAAAAACAGTTTTCTGATCTGGGAAATATGGATTCGGAATGGATATAGATCCGGTAGATATAATCTGTTTGTACTGATCTATAATACCTTCAGCCAAGGCTCCAATTGCAAATATTGGTTTTACGATTGATCCTGGTGTATACAAACCAGAAATAGCTCGATCAAGAAAAACCTTTCGTTTATCTGCCAAGTAGCCATTGATCACCTTGCTATCCTTGCCGAGCGACAATACTTCCGAATTATATTCTGGATAACTAGTAGAAGTTAGAATTTCTCCATTTCGTACATCCATAATCACACCACTACCACCAGCAAAAGAATTGCTTTCAGACAAATTTTTGATCAATGCATATAATTCCTTCTGAATTCTAGAATCGATTGTCGTTATCAAATCTGCGCCACGGGTTGGAGGGTTTACGATGTTTTCTCCATGAGTAACACCCTTGGCATCTGTTTCGACAATTTTTGAACCATTTTCACCCTGAAGTTTGGTATTGTATTGTTTCTCGAGACCATCCTTACCTATAAATTCACTTTGCCAGAGTTTATTCATTTTGTCTCGAGCAGGATAACTAACGTAACCCAAAATATGAGCAAAACCATTCGATAAATATGAGCGTATTTCAAAATCACTTTTTACTTGTTCTTCGCCCGTTTGTGAAGGAAGGGTCGCACTTTCTTTTTTATTCCAGGCCAATTCGACTTTGTTTCGGTCGTAAATGATTCCTCGATCAGCAAAAATTACCACCTTTTCTAAGGTGTTATTTTCACTGCGTTTGAAATAAGCCTCTCCTTTTGATATTTGGAGATAACCAAGTCGTGCACCAAAAGTACCTGCAATTAAAAAGAAAAATATTCCAAGAAATACAATGGTTCGTTTTGGAATTGGCTTTTCAATTCGCCCCTCAAATTGTTGGCGGTCGAAATTCTGAATATTTTTTGAATCCAAAAAAATCTCATCGGGTTCAACCATGAAGTTATGTTTCTTGAGCTTATTCTTCTTGAATACTCGAGTAATCATTGGTAATTATTTATTGTAAAACTTCAGCCTCTTTTTCAATATTTCAGCTAATATTAATGCTACACCGCCTAGTATGGTTGTTAAGAAAAATACCCCACCAAATTTTCCACTTCTTGCAGCATAAAGAATATCAGACAAAAGTAATAGTACTATGCTCTCAGCAAAGATATCAAAGTAAATAATCCCTGCGGCTACCATAAGAACAAATACCCAAAAAGGCATGAAAAATATTGAAAAAAGTATAACAAGTACAGACACGATACGAATAGCCATATCTACATATTACACGTAGATTGTCAGAATACAAAATCCTTTATCGTAGAAGATAATTATGAATAAAATACCCTACGCCAGATTGCTCTTACGATAAAAAAAGTGACTATACATATTATTCCATAAAAAATTACTCCGTACTTGAAAAGGTATGACAATAATGTAATTAGAAATAACTCAACGTATTTGAAGGGTTTGATAAACTTACTCGCCTTTTCAGCTTTCTCTGATTTAGGATTCGTAGAGCTCAGACTCTTTATAGCTGTACTGACTTCAACTTTTTTATTACTGGTTGCGACGCTGGCACTTGTACGAACACTCTCTAGCATATTTGCAGTAGCTATTATGGGTGTCGAGATTAACTTTGGAGTGTTGGACACAATTTTCTCCTCGAGTTCTTTGACAGGATCGATTGCTACTTCGGTATTTTTATTTGTAGAAGTTTTTACCTCAGCTTTATTGGTCGAGATGTCATTCTCTATAATAATTTTGGAAGCGACGGTACGCTCATTCTCCTCTGTCTGATTGCCAGAGCGATACACTGGTTCATACTTCCCTCCCCCTAAAGCAAATTTTGCATTTTCAATCTTGGCATAGATTTTGTGCGAGCCAGCCACAACTGTCCAATCGATAGATATTTCCGTAGCATCTTTGGGTTTCAGAACAAAATCCTTTTTCCCTAAGAAAAGTGATTTGTCAAAAAAAATAACTGTACCCGAAAATTCTCTTATGTCGGGATTAAACAACATAGTGTAAATTTTAATTTTATCGCCAGCATCAAATGGATCTTTCGAATACCAAATATTACCAGGAACAAAACCCGCTCCAGATTCCTGGGCCAATATAAAAAAATTCGGTAGAAAAGAAAAAATAATAGCTAGAAAAAATACCAGTTTTTTCATTGGTAATATTATAGCAGGATTTAAAAGGTAATAAAGTACTTATTCTTTATTTAGGGCTTCTATTGGGTTTAGCTTAGCAGCATTTCTAGCAGGAAAGACTCCGAACACCACTCCGATTAGCATAGATATCGTTACAGAAAGTACGATTCCGTATATTGGAATAGCAAAATTCCAATCGAAGCCATATGCCTGAGCGGCCTTGGCTATAATGAAGGTAAACAATGTTCCTCCCAATATGCCGACGACTCCTCCAAGTAGAGTTAATATCACAGCTTCAATTAAAAATTCATATAATATATCTTGATTTCTAGCACCGAGAGCTTTTTTAAGACCAATTTCGCCGATACGTTCTGTGACTACCACATACATAATATTCATGACCCCGACACCACCTACAATGAGTGATATCAATGCAATAGCTATAAGTAGAAATGTAACCGCACTCAGAATAGTGTTAAAAGTCTCCAAATTTTGTTCTTGTGTTTTGACGACGAAATCGTCTTTGGTCGGATCGGTGATCGAGTGATTACGGCGAAGCACATCTGTGGCATCGAGGGCTGTGGTCTCACCTTTCGCTGGATCGATAGGCTCGATTATTCCATAAAATAAATAATCAATACCTAGAAACTTTTTCTGTAGTGTGGTCGAGGGTATATAGATTTGCTCATCATCATTGTTGGGACCAAAGCTACCTCTGCTTTCATACACTCCAATTACTTCAAAATTGTAAGCTCCGATTCGAATTAATTTTCCCAGTGGATCATTGTCGCCAAAGAAATTTTCAGAAATATCATGTCCGAGTACTGCTACTTGAGCCAATGACCTATTTTCTTCTAGAGTATAGGGTCGTCCTACTTCTATTACACCTTTGTCGATATCAAACCTGGCAGCATCAGCACCAAAAAGAAATGCATTTTTTGAAACATTGCCATAACTAGCTACTTCTTGACCGATTACGGCGCCGTAAGCATTTCTTACATTTGGTAGCATTTTAATGTCTTCAATATCTTTGTTTTTGAATGTAGTGATAGGTACTGCATTCGAGGCAGTATTGCCACCAGATGTAGCGCCATCATTTCTAGATTTGGTCGAAGCTGGGACAACAGTTTCAATAGTAAGAGTGTTTGATCCAAACATTTCAACCTGGGCATTTATGTAGCTTTTAAATCCTTCACCTGCGCCTAGCACCAATACAACCGTACCTATACCGATCATAATACCCAAAGTAGTTAGGACTGTTCTACCCTTGTTGGTTGTTATTCCCCGAATTGCTTGTTTGAGATATGTTTGCATAATTTATTCGTATCTTAGTGCTGCTATAGGGTCGAGCTTGGCAGCCTTGATTGCTGGGTATAAGCCGAACACTATTCCTGTTAAGGTCGACACAAATACTGCCAAAATCACAGCCATTGGCGAAATAACAAAAGACCAATCATACCCAGCCACTCTAGCACCAATAGCAATCAAATAAGAAATAAGTATACCAATGATTATACCCAATATGCCTCCCATACCAGTTAGGACTACAGCTTCTATGAGAAATTGGTTGCGAATTTGCTTTGGTGTAGCGCCAATAGCTTTGCGAAGACCGATCTCTCTTGTTCTTTCAGAAACTGTAACCAGCATGATATTCATAATTCCTATTCCACCAACAATCAGAGAGATCCCCGCCATTAATCCCAAGAACATGCGAAGTGCATCTGTGATGCTGGTCAATACTTTGATTGCGTCTGCCAAATCTCTCACAGAAAAATCGTCATTTTCAGAATTCGTAATTCGATGCTCTTCACGAAGAACCTGAGTTATATCTTCGATAGTACTTTTTACATTTTCTGGCGCGTCTGCTTTTAGTCGTATAAATTGAATATAATCAATACCCAATATCTGCCTTTGACCAATTTGAAATGGAATAAATACCTGATCATCTTGATTTTGAAATGCGACTGTTCCCAGTTTCTCTTGAATTCCTACTACTCGAAATGGAATACCACCTCCCTTATCTCCACCTTGTTGAATCTTTACTATTGATCCAATTGCGGATGAATTAGGAAATAATTGAGTCGCTACGTCATATCCAAGCACAATCACATTTGCTCCCGCTTTACCTTCTTCGTCAGAGAAAAATTGACCTTCACTCATTTTTACATTCTGAACTCTAGGATAAGAGCCATCAGTCGCAGTAAATGATGTGTCTACAGATTCTCGGCCAGATATTATCGTGACATTACCACGTACAAATTGCGCCACTTCTGCCAAATGAGGCACACGAGATTTGTCCTCTATGGCTCTCATATCAATAGAGCTTAGTGTTTTGACCTGTATTCCGAACACGGCTGCGGGTGGACCATTTTCATTGCTTTTGCCAGGTAAAATTCCAATTAGGTTTGTTCCCAATTTGGTAATTTGGCCAAGTACGAGTGCTTGAGCACCAGCACCGAGAGATATGATCACAATAACTCCAGATACACCAATAACAATACCCAATATGGTCAGTAGGCTTCGGACTTTTCTTGCAAAAAGATTTTTAATTATTGCTCGTGTATTTTTGAAGTAATTTGCCATATTACTTGTCATCTTCTTCGACTAATAGCTTGCTTCGTTTTTGATTAGAAATCTTTTCATCAGCAATAATGCTTCCATCCATAATAGTGATGACGCGCTTAGCGTGTTCGGCCACACCTCGATCATGTGTAACTAGAATAATTGTTCTTCCTTCATCATTTAGTCTTTGCAATATGCTCATGACGATTGCGCCACTTTTTGAATCTAGGTTTCCGGTTGGCTCATCAGCAAATATAACCTTCGGATCACATACGAGTGCTCGTGCTATGGCTACGCGTTGTTTCTGTCCACCAGAAATTTGATTTGATAAGAAATTCAATCTATTACCCAGACCCACAGCCTCGAGAGCCTTTGTGGCCAATTCGGCATGATTTGTTTTTTTGCTATAAGTTAGAGGCAGTATGACATTGTCGAGTACTGTAGTACGAGCAAGCAGGTTGAACGATTGAAAAACGAAACCAATTCTTTCGTTTCGAATATGTGCCAACTCGTCATCATTGAAAAGAGCTGTATTTTCGCCATCAAATAAATATTTTCCTCTTGTTGGACGATCTAGAAATCCAATTGTGTGCATTAGGGTCGATTTTCCCGATCCAGAAGGGCCCATCACAGCCAAAAATTCCCCTTCTTTTACGTCTAGAGATACTCCACGAAGCACTTTCGTAAGTCCTCCTCCATTGTCGTATTCTTTTTCTATATCTTTAAGCTGTATGAGCATAATTATGCTTTGATTAAGACGACGAATTCATCACCAGTATTTAGTCCTGATGTGATTTCTACTTGTCCTCCATCACCTTCCATGCCGGTTGTGACTTCGACCTGCTCCCATTCTTTGGTCTTAGGATTAGTTACAAGACGAATAGTTTTCTTGCCAGATTTGTCCGTCAGTACTGCTCTACTAGGGACTGAAATAATATTTTCTTTTGCTGAGACTAGAATAGTCATGTTTGCAGTCATTCCAGGTCGAAGTTCTGGTGTAGAATCTATGCTTGCTGTGACTTTATAATTCACAACTCCAGATATAAGAGTTGAAGATGGATCTACTCTTAGTACTTTACCAGTAAAAACCTTGTCGGAACCAAATGCATCAAAAGTTAGATCTACGTGAGCATCTGGAATTATGGATGTTATGTTTGCTTCATTAATATTTGCTTCCAAATATAAATCACTAACATTTTGTATGACCATAACGTTATTTTGCGCTTGGGCCAATTCACCTAACTTGATATCTACTTTTGTAACTGTGCCATTTGTCGGTGCTCTTAACAGTGTGTGTTCAAAATTCGCTGATGCTGATTGAACCTGTCCTTGGGCACTTAGAATATCAGCTTGCGCTAGGTTGAGATCAGCGGGACGGGCCATAGATTTTTTGAGTGACAACTCGGCATTGCGTTGATTTACTAAAGCTTCAGATGTACCCAATGCAGATTCTTCAGTTTTTAGAGCAGACTGGTATGCATTGTAATTTGTTACATAGTCAGAAGCATTTTTGTTTGGAATATCAATAACCCAATCTGTAACTCCAGGATTAAGACTTGCAAATGCAATTGATAATCCTGAATTTCCTACTGACTGAGGTGATGTACTAACTACACCAGAGGCGGTTACAATTCCGGAAGCATTAAATCTAGTACCATCACCTGCTGTATATACTGAAATATGAATTTGGCCTTCACTCGTTTTATTGTATGAACCACTAATAGTTGGTGCAGTCGTAGAACTACTACCATTTGTAGCAACTGCCTCCAGGCTTGAGCTCAGAAGTTTTTTGTAAGCATTCTCAACTAAAATTTGTTGTTGGGATTTTACTCGTATTTGGTCACTTTTAGCATTATCTAGTGCTACTTGAGCCAAAGCTACTTCTTCACTCGAAGCTCCGTCGAGGATTTTCTGATATCTCGCTTGAGCTGCTGCTTCTGCTCCTCGCGCAGAAGTTAATGCAGCGAGTTCGGTACCTTGATCAAGGGTGGCCAATATCGCACCAGCTCTTACTTGATCACCCACTTTTACTCTAAGTGACTTCACGGTGCCACTTTTTCCGAAAGACAAGCTGAGATCGGTCGTAGATGTGACCTGCCCAGTAGCCAAGACAGTACGCTTAAGATTAGATACATGAGCCATGTCTGTAGTAATGTTGGCACTATTGTCTTTTGGACCGAATATTTTATAGCCAAGAAAAAGTACTAAAATAAGTAATAATCCGTAGATTATTTTTTTTGTAAGCGACCATCCAACTATCCGTGCACCAAGATTGGTAAAAAAGTTTTTTATTTTATGCATAATTGCTTCAATTATAGCATAAAAATATGAACCTGTAATCTACTTAGTTTTTGATTCGATACGCATCAATGCTAAGACAAAGGCACCTCTTCTTAGGTCAGTATTAAGTTCCCGCGATTTAGCTAAAATCATTTTTGCGGAATCATCGAGCATGGGTTGTAATTTCTCAAATACTTGCTGTTCCGTCCAGTGCTCCTTTTTGAGATTTTGATCCCACTCGAAATATGAGACTGTTACTCCACCTGAGTTGGCTAGAATGTCCGGAATTACTTGAATTCCCTTTTTAAATAAAATCTCATCTGCTTCTGGTGTCGTCGGCCCATTGGCTAATTCGAGCACCACTTTGGCCTTCACCATATTTGCATTAGTTTCGGTAATCTGATTTTCGAAAGCTGCTGGAATCAGTAGATCGCAAGGTAATTCCAATAATTCTGCGTTAGAAATATTTTTGCTACCAGGAAAACCAGACAAACTACCGGTATTTTTCTTATGTTCAGAAAGTTTTTCAATATCCAAGCCTTCGGAATTATAGATACCTCCTTTTGAATCCGAAACTGCTACCACCTTATGTCCATTTTTATTCCAAATTTTAGCCGCGAAGCTACCAGCATTGCCAAATCCTTGCACAGCCACTTGGCACACATCTGGAAGACCTAAATCTTTCCTTAATGATTCGAATACATAAAATCCTCCTTGTGCTGTGGCAGTACCTCGGCCCTCTGAACCACCTTTATCTAGAGGCTTACCAGTAATCACAGCTCCAGTAGTGTCTCCTGTAATTTTTCCATATTCATCGGCAATCCAAGCCATCATTTGTGGTGTGGTGTTTACATCGGGGGCAGGGACATCCTTTTGTGGACCCAATACGTCACTTAATCTTCTGGCCCAGCCTCGTGATAATCTTTCGAGCTCTCCTGCTGAAAGCTTTTTCGGATCAACAGTGACTCCACCCTTACCACCTCCCATGGGGATATTCACCACTGCGCACTTGAGAGCCATCCAGAAAGCGAGAGCCTTTACTTCATTTACTTCGGTATCCTGATGATATCTAATACCGCCTTTGTAAGGACCTAGTGCGTTGTTATACTCAACTCGATATCCATCAAAAATAGAGAGAGAACCATCGTCCATAGTTACGGGAATAGAAAATCTAATATCACGATCTGGCACTCTCATGCGCGCAAGAAATTCTGGACTAAAGTTTTTAATCTTAGCTACTTTTTCTAACTGCGACATCGCGTTCTCGTAAGGATTGTGCATTATATTATGTGGTTAGGTAATAATTATTTGCCAACTATCTAAATAAAAAATAAATTATGATTGATGTCAGAGCTGTGACAAATATGCCCCAGGACATGTCGGTCAAAGTCACTATCGATGGCCATTTCATAATGGTCGCATTGTTGGTTAGGTCGTATGCTCCATATGCTGCTAGTCCGAGTATTGCCCCTCTCCATATGGCCGTCCAAGCTGAATGACTGGCAATGGCTGGTGTAATAGCAAAGACAGACAAAGCAATAGCATAGACTAGGTAAAATAATATTACTGGCCACCAGATTACGGACTCACCCATAAGATAACCCAAATGTTTGAGGTTAAAACTCTTCACTACATAACCAAGCCAAAATGCATCAAGGCCAGCCATGACGAGCACACTAGCAATGTATATTTTTATTATTTCAATCATTAGAATATTGTAGCACTTTGTTAAAATTTAACTACAAGTGTCGAATTAATATTCTATTGTAATGGGGAAAGACACAGAAGCGTCTAATTCGCGCATATCAGATGGATTATCCTTATGGAGAACTACAGTAGCTGGACCTATGTATGATTCTGGAACTTTGACCATTATCTCAAAAGGCACCAAATCATCTACCATCCATTCGCCTAGGGCTTGCGCTGGGCCAATAAAAAGTCGTTTGCCATCTTTGTCTAAGATCTCTACAGGAAATGATCCTTCGAAATAAAATGCTCGTGCTTGTCCTGAAACTTTGAATTCTTTACCAGTTACTGCGCCTGATGTCGGAGTGTCAATAATCATATATTCCTTAGTGGTATTTGTGTATGTAATAGGTGGGGGTGGAAGTTCTTCACTATAAGTACGACCATCTGGGGTCTTGCATTGACGCGGATGGCTCTCCATTATCGGATATCCTGCATTGGCACAATCTTCAAAAGATTGAATATTGAGGACTATAGAATCTTTGGTGTTAAAAAATCCCAACCATATTGCACCACCCAATATCGCAAGCACAATTAAAATATTTAAAAATTTATTATTCATTTATTTATTATAGCATTAAGTTATTCGACTAGCTGTGCCGTGACCACAAGGCGTTCTGCATGAGTACGCAATTCCTTGATGAAGTTTCCTGTACAAGTTATCAATCGAATCAACTTGCCACTTTTATCATTAAAAACTTCTGCTGGTGCGCTGTCGTATGGGTAAATTTTGCTACCTGTGACTACAAAGTGCAATTTAGTATCTTTGTCAGTATTGATATATATATCATCTCCTACTTGCAATTTATTCAAATGAGCAAAAACAGCGGGCATAGCTACACCATTGTCGACATGCCCAGCGATAACCGCACTACCCAATTTGCCTGGAAATGTTCCATATTTATACCAACCCACATCTGCAAAAGTACGCGGAGCAGCCATATTTCCCTTAGCATTTATTCCAAGTTCACCCATTTTCGCATTTACCTTTATACTAGGTATTGTAAGTTTCATTGAAAATTTTTCATCAGCATTTTTTGCTAATGCCACTTGGCTTTCAGGATTGATTATTTGAGCAACTTGTTCATCAGGCAATGAGATTTCGTCAGATGGAAAATAATAAAATGCACGCATATAACCCACTGAAAATATCGTGAGCGCAATTAGAGTCGTTATTAAAATAATAGTATTTTTGATTTTCATTTAAAATTTAAAGGTATCGAAAAGCGGATACACATGTACCCGCATTCGATCTCCTTTGTCCTAAGTTAGATTGAATTTGAACTCGCAAGGCGTTTTAGGCCAATGAAAGCAATTCCACCTGATAGAGCCAATAGAGCTAGAAGGCCGTAAGTGTTGGCACCAGCACCTGTTGTAGGTAAGCCTGGATTTGTAGTTGTGCCACCAGGAATTGGAGCATTCGTAGCTACAAATGTTCCGTTACATGGCGCAGCTGTGATTGTGCTGTAGCCATAAATAGACGTACATCCTGCCAAGTATGAGATTGCAACTGAACCTCCACTACATGGAGCGCCATTTGTGACACTGTATCCTAATACACTCGAACAACCGTATAAGTTTCCCATGGTTGCAGTGGAAGTGCCATTACATGGAAGACCAGTTGTAACACTGTATCCCATCGCACTTGAACATCCCGAAGGAAAAGTCGCTGTCTGAGCACTAGCTGTCTCGGTTCCGCTAATAAACGCAATACTAAGCATGAATCCTAATACCATTGCTGATCCAAATATTTTTTTAATCATAAAATTTTATAGTTATAGTCATTAATAATACCGACCTATATAAAGAAGATTATTCTCTATATAGCTACATTATATAAAATATATGTTAAATTAGCTAAATTAGTTATCCCCTTAAAATAATCATACAAAATAGGGATAATACATCTATATTTATTTCTTATTAAATGCCATGTTAAACATTCCCAAAGCTTCAACCAGTTCTTCTCTCTCTATGATGATCTTCAAAAAGGCAATAATCAGTCCTTTTGTGATAGGAATTTCTTCCTTATTTTCTACCAGTATTTCAGCCTCGACAAAATATCTAATATTTTCAGAATGATCAAATTTTACATTATCCATGTCTACATGCATGGTTGTATTTTGATATTTACCTGCCCAACTTTGTCGATCTTTTGAGAGTTTTAAAATTATTGGCCCAGACTCAATCACCTTCATGAATTCTGCCCGAGTCACTTCCCTTTCTGTTTCCTTGGTAATTTTATTTCCATCCACAATTTCTGTTTCTTTCTCTGTGTATAGAATATTTTTCCCTTCATCTCGATAACGTTTGATATTATAGCCACCTTCGGCTAATTTAGTTGCCTCAGTATAATAATTATCTTGATGCACAGTATCTCGTGAGATAAAACCATCTCTTGTGAGTGTTTGAACTAATTTTGCCCTTTCCTCTTTAGTTATTTCTACTTTATATTCTACTTCGTACATAATTATTTATTATAAGATGACTCAAGTACTGCCATTTTTGCTAATAGCACAGGATGAGTGATGAACGGTTTAGTATATTCTAGGAATTCAATAAATAAAGGTATCTTTTGTGCTCGCTCATATTCAAATGCTTTCTCTACAGCTTGATATTTATCTATTTGTCTTGCGAGTGAAGCAATTTCATCATCAGATAATTCAAATTTAAGCCATAAGTCTAGTATCTCTTGTCCCTTGCCCCCAAGCTCGCTACAAATTTTAGTTAATGCTTCTCGCTCAGCAATAAACTTGTCTTCCTTGAGTTGTTTTAGCTTGATTTTATCTTCTTCAACCACTATTTGATCACCATTAATAGCCTCAGGCCAATCGTGTATCTCTAGCATATCAAGCAATTCTCTCTTTTCCATTTCTGATAAATCAGGTATCTCTAGAGCCACTATTCGAGCTGAGATTGTGTGTTGCTGTACAGTTTCGGGATTCTTGACTGAGCGCTTAACCCAACCTTTTCTTTTAAGTTTACCTAACTCTGCCCATGCATCGGGAGCTAAATGTGCGAATCTAAGTTTAGGACCTTGTTCCTGAAGTGGCTTGCCATACTTTTCATACATATCCTCAATTCCAGCCTTCAGAGCATCAAGACCCATTATTTTCCTCCGCTCATCAACATGTTCCGGGTCCTTTATCGGCTTTGGCACGAATTCTCCATTTATTTCATCGAATTGTGTTCCATAGGTTTGTTCACCTGTTTCCTTTAAGAGAACTCGATCCTCTAATAAAGCTATGTTCTTTGAGTTGATCTCGCTGTGAGGCAACTTCTTCATTAATTCCAAACAATATCTTTGAAAAGTTACGTCATGATCAGCGTGCTGGACAAGTAGCCAGGCATCTTCAGAGCCATTTTTGCCGATATTAGATATGGTGGGCCAGCCAATCTCATTAACGATCTCTTTCATCCTGTCAGTATTTTTCCTGTCGACTTCATAATCCCAAAAATCGTCATCTTTTAGACTTCTATCACGCATGTCCTGATCAATATTAACCATTTCTTTTAACTCTAGTGCGATCTTAGGATACATTATTGGTTGTGGAATTGATTCGTTTTTCATGGAAATTGATAAATATTTGTCTAGCTATTCAATAAAATCTCCTGTAATGCTTGAGGGTTATGGACTAAAAAATCAGGCTCTACAGAACTCAATCTTTTTTCATTGCAGAAACCCCATGTGACTGCGACGCTATGTATACCAAACTTTTTGGCAACTTCAACTTCATGATTGCTGTCTCCGATGAAATAAGTCTCTTCCGGTTCTAGCTGGTACTCTTTAATAATACCCTCAACAGAATCTGATTTGTCATGCACTTCTGATATAACCTTATCGAATATATCTTTAAGTCCAAAAAGTTCAATTTCCTTTAATAACGTCTCCTTGTGATCTGAACTTACTACAACAAGAAGATTATTCATTCGTTTCAAATCTATTATCAATTCGGCAATTTGCGGAAATACCCCAGATTTAGGACAGTCAGTGCTGGTCATGGCTTCCCTGTAGTCTCTGCCTTCTTCCTCAAGGGAAATATCAGGTATGTATTTGTTATAAAAAAGCTGATACGGTTGTTCCCAGTCTTCTCTGAATTGTTCGAGCGACAAGGGTTCCACTCCGTGCTTTTGAAACACTTTATTAGTAGCCCAGAGTTGGGCTTTCACTGCATCTTTTATCACTCCTGACCAGTCAAAAATTATATTTTTCATTATTTAACGTTCTCTGTATTATCCCTGGCGTGCCTTGTCTATAGTTGCAACGTCAATCTTTTGCATGGTCATCATGGCATCGAAGGCACGCTTTGCCTCCTCACCGCTTGCTACCATAGCCTCGATAAGAGTTCGAGGGGTAATCTGCCAGGACAAGCCCCATTTGTCTTTGCACCATCCGCACTCACTCTCCTTGCCTCCATTTCCAACGATCGCGTTCCAATATTTATCTGTTTCTTCTTGATCTTCGGTCATTATCTGAAAAGAAAAAGCTTCGCTCTGCTTGAACACAGGGCCACCATTTAGACCTATGCAAGGGATACCGCACACGGTGAATTCTACGGTCAACACATCACCCTGCTTGCCACCTGGAAAATCACTCGGCGCATGGGAGACACTAGTTAACTTACTATCAGGGAAAGTAGCTGCATAAAATTTTGCCGCCTCTTCTGCTTCCTTATCAAACCAAAGACAAATTGTATTTTTAGGTATCATGTTTTTATGATATCACAGCGAGTTGAATTCTCAATCAATTACTATTTCTCCCATCAAACGACATTTGCTTGCTTGCTGGGAGACATGGATTCGAACCATGATTCACGGCTTCAAAGGCCGCTGTCCTACCATTAGACGATCTCCCAATATAAACACTACTTATCTTGCCCGATTATCTTGATTAAGGCAAGCTCTAGTGGCAATTCAGGAATGAATGTATTATCCATATTTTGATAGCTTTTGAGAAGCACTGCGAGGGCTGGGGATCGAATCATTCCTTCTTTGTCACCTTTTACTATACCTTCTAGGAAACCGAGATCTGCCTCGCTCACCCCTCCCGCCATTTCAGCCTTAAGCTTGGGCGCATAGCGGATAATTATCGCTACTCTAAATTTCTCAATGATCAGTTTGAAGTACAGCTTCAAGTCCAGATTATTTTCGTTTGCAGTTTTGACCGTACTAATACCTTTCTCAATATTCTTTTCAGCAATTGCAGAAATAAAATCATTTACCAGAACGCTCTTTGGTGCTCCAGTGATAGCTTCCACATCTTCACGTTTGATTTTCTTATTTTTTGAAAAATTAAGTACCTTTTGGAGCTGTCCTAAGGCATCGCGGTATGATCCATCTCCCAAAATAGCCACTAGCTCGGCACTTCCGGCATCAAGCTCGAAGCCTTCCTTTTTCGCTACATCGGTGAGCATTTTCCTGAGTATTGTGTCGCTGGGTTTCTTGAAAGTGAATATCTGGCAACGAGAAATAATTGTTTCGGGAACTTTATGAAGCTCTGTGGTCGCTAATATAAAAATGACATGTTTTGGAGGCTCTTCCAAGGTCTTCAGCAATGCATTAAATGCCTCTTTGGTAAGCATATGCACCTCGTCGATGATATATACCTTATATTTTGAATCAAATGGCAATACTCGTACTCCGTCTCGAAGTGCTTTAATATCATCGATGCCTCTATTCGAAGCGGCATCAATTTCATAGAGATCATTCACTGATACTCCAATACTGGTAGCGAAAATTCTTGCAAGCGAAGTCTTGCCAGTGCCTCGTGTTCCTACAAAAAGATAAGCGTGGGATACCTTGTTGCTCTCTACTGAACTCTCGAGTACGCTAACAATATGATCCTGCCCGAGGACTTCCTTAAATTTACTTGGTCTATATTTACGGTACAGGGCTAAATCGTGCATTGCATTATTCTACCCTAAAGTAGCCAAAAAATCATTAGTTATAGTTTCGATCTCAGATGCAGTATTTGCTTCCATCAGCTTAACTCGGAGTTCCTTTGCCCCATCAAAATTATTAACATAAGCTTTGTAGTGCTTCTTCATGATTGCAAAGTTCTTGTATCCACCAAGTTTCTCTTCGAATAATTTTGTATGTTCGACCATGACTCGTAATTTCTCCTCTACCGACGGTACTTTTGTAAAGGACTGTCCTTTACAAGAAAATAGCCAGGGGTTGCCAAAGATAGCTCTACCGAGCATAACACCATCACAACCAGTATCTGCAACTTTTTTCTCAGCATCAGAGATATCAAGAGCATCGCCATTGCCGAAAATGAGAGTATCTTTCTTCATTTCATCGCGAATAGCTAAGACATCCTTCATCAAGTCCCAGTGAGCTGGAACTAGAGACATTTCTTTTCGAGTACGAAGGTGAACTGTGAGCACTGCTATATCTTCTGACAATAGTTCGCGAATCCATGTATCTATCTCATTTTTATTATATCCAATGCGAGTCTTTACCGATATTGGCAATCCTTGACCTCCTTCGATGGCAGCACGAATAACCTCGCGGGCAAGCTTGGGATCTTTCATCATCGCTGCTCCTGCGCATTGCTTCTCAATGCTTTTATCGGGACAACCCATATTAATATCAATACCATCAAAACCAAGCTCCTTGCAGAGTTTTGCAGCTTCGCGGATATTCTCAGGCTTGCCTCCAAATATCTGCGCTACAATCGGGTGCTCATTAGGGCTAAATTTTAAATCAATCAGAAGTTTTTCGCGTGCCTGAAGGTGGGCTAATCCATCAGCAGAGACAAATTCAGTCCAGAATACATCAGGCTTCCCATATTTGTTTATAATCTCTCTAAACACACAATCCGTAACATCAGCCATAGGCGCTAGCACCATTATTGGTTTATTAAGTTTTGCCCAAAATCCTAAATTGCTCATCAGAATTATTTAAATTTATAGTAAACTTTATTACCAAAACGAAGATCGATATACAATAAATTATTAAAATTATTCCTAAAATCATTCGCCAAAGGCTCGGTCGACAATGCTGTTTCTAGATTTTCTGCAATCTTATTTAAGTCTGAATCACTTCTAAACAATATTTTTTGTGCATTTGGTGGTGTCAGATTCGAGGCTAAATACAATTCTATGTCACCATCATCCTTGGCATAAAGTATCGATGGCTTCAATTCCATTTTCGAAATTGCATTTTTAAAATCAAGGATGTCTTTCCATTGTAATGGCATAAAAGACAGACCCTCTGGTGTCTCACCATCTCCGCCCAATCCGCCATAAAATTTGAAATAGACATTACCCGAAAAATACGGCGCTCGGTCAAAAATATACCCATTGTCATCCATAAAATAACATCCGTTCGCGTCAGCCTTGGCGATAAGTGTCTGATTTATTTCTTCACTGATTTCATTTCCACACCATAAATACTTTCCTTCTCGTTCGCTGAAATTTATGTTCAAAGTTTTATGTCCATCCATCTCAAAGCTGACATCTTTGATTCTTCGAAATTCAGTTGTTAGATTTGCTAGGACTGTATTTTCGGGGTATAGCAAAAAATTATTCTTGGGAAATAACCAAAAATAATATCCCGAAATATCCTGAGCCACTCTAGACCGTACAGATTCTACTTCGATTACTTTGTTTCCAGAAATATTAATATTTTCAATTCTCAAACTTGGAATACGTGCTATCAAGGTCAGACAGATAAGTCCAATAGCAAAAAATACACTATACAAAATAATTTTGTTGCGCAAATTCTTCCGTCTTTGTTTTTTGAGCTCTCTCAAACGCGGAGAGCTTAATACATCTCTCTTTTGCATAATATATTATTGCCGACAATTATTTACCGATGAATTCCCTACCACCCATATACTTTCGCAAAACATCAGGAATTCTTATTGTTCCATCGGCTTGCTGGCAATTTTCGATCAATGATACTAGGGCTCTTGGTGTGGCGATGGCAGTATTATTAAGAGAGTGCGCATACTGC
Source organism: Minisyncoccota bacterium (assembly GCA_018061035.1). Taxonomy (GTDB): domain Bacteria; phylum Patescibacteriota; class Minisyncoccia; order Phycocordibacterales; family UBA9973; genus UBA9973. The sequence continues at coordinate 24,331 of JAGOUX010000001.1, forward strand.
ATTTTGCCTGCCTCATCTTTATAGCGTATTCCCAATCTTCGCGTTTGAAAATCATGAAAATATGAAGCAGAAGCAACTTCTCGATATTTATTCTCTTTCGGAACCCAAGCCTCTAGGTCGTATTTCTTTACTTGTCCTAGACCTAGATCACCTCCACAATTTATAACCTTATGATAAGGCAAATTCATAGATTCAAAAAATTCTTCGGTATTCTTGGTGAGTTCCTCATGAAATTTGACCGATACTTCGTGATTCGCTTCACAAAGTATCACTTGCTCAAATTTATAAAATTCATGAACTCTAATTAGACCCTTCACATCTTTGCCATGGCTTCCTGCTTCGAGTCTATAACACGGAGAAAAGCCGAGATATTTTATTGGTAAACTTGCTTCGTCGAGAACCTCACCAGCATGCATACCCATTATTGGAACTTCTGCTGTGCCAGCAAGGTAGTCGCCAGTCTGAGTCTTGTACAGATCTTCTTCGCTCTGAGGAATCATAGCGGTACCAATAAAATTTTCTTTTCTGGCGATAGCAGGAGGAAGAACAAAAGTATAACCTCGAGAAGTAAAAAATTCCATCGCGTGATTCCAAATAGCCATCGACAACATAGCACCATCACCAATCAAAAAGTATCCGCGAAAACCATGCACCTTGGTACCTCTTTCAAAATCTACCATCTTGAGTGCATTCATGATTTCTAGATGATCCTTCGGTTCAAAATCAAAGACAGGTTTTTCACCCCAGACTTTTACTTCTTGATTCTCTTCATCAGTATTTCCCTCAGGAACTGTCATATCAGGAACATTCGGAACATGTAGCATCATTAACTGCCATTCATTCATGATTGTTTTCAATTTCTCTTCTTTGGCTTTTATCTCGTCCTTAACTACTCGCATCTCTTCTATCAGTTGAACCTTAAGAGCAGGATCTTGATCTCTACCAATATCATTTGAAACTCGATTGACTTCTGTGCGCAATACTTCGATTTCTTTTAGTAGTACCAACCTTGTATCATCGAGTGCGATAAGAGCATCAATATCAATTTCTACACGTTTTTTCTTCGCCCCCATCTGGACGATATCTTTATTCTCGCGAATGAATTTAATATCTAACATATTTCATATTGTATATAAATATTGATATAATTGCAAAATAACATGTATCAATTAGAAATTTTGGAAAAAGAAAATATTCCGAAAGATTTACTCGAAATTCCACAACCTCCCAAGAAACTCTACATCTCTGGATCGCTTCCACCGAGCGGAACTATATTTTTGGCTGTAGTTGGATCAAGAAAAGCAACCAACTATGGAAAAGATGTTGTGAGGAAATTGATATCAGGACTCAAGGGTTATCCTATCGCTATTGTTTCTGGTCTGGCTCAAGGGATAGATGCTCTGGCCCATGAAGCAGCCATGGAAGCTGGATTATATGTTTTGGGTTTCCCTGGAAGTGGAATTTCAGACGAAGCTCTTTCTTATAATCCAAATACTGCACTAATTAAAAAAGTTAGCGAGAATGGATGTCTTGTTTCGGAATTCGCACCTGATTTCAAGGCCACTTCATATGCATTTCCAATGCGCAATAGATTAGTCGCCGGGATATCAAAGGCTGCACTTATAATTGAAGCCCAGGAAAAATCAGGAACATTGATCACTGCCAGAATGGCTCTAGATTATAATAAGGAAGTTTTAGTTGTTCCAGGTCCAATTAATTCCGAGTATTCCAAGGGTACAAACAGACTTCTTAAAAATGGTGCCACCCCCATAACTTCAAGTGAAGATATTTTGGAAGCATTGGGATTTAAATTAGATGATTCGATAAAGCAAGAAAGTTTATTTAATGATGCTTCGAATGAAGAAAAAAAGATACTCAAATTACTCATCGAACCACTTGAGCGTGATGAATTAATTAGAAAAATGAAAATTGAAATCGGTGAGGCAAATGCCATTCTGTCTATTATGGAAATCAAAGGATTGATCAAGGAAGAGCTCGGTGAAATTCGAAAAATTTTCTAGCAAAATATTTTTGTAAATTTGCAATAGAAAACTATTTCGTGTAATACTTGTGTTGGAAATGAATCCCGTTAGAAGCCGCGGTCGCATTCATTTCAAAATAAATGCTTTTACTAATATCAAAAAAATTATTACTATAAAAAAGCTTAACCGCGGTGTTACAACCGCGACCTGCTTCTAAACGGGATGAAATTATTAATCGTAGAGTCACCATCAAAAGCTAAAACTATCGAGAAATATCTCGAGGGTTCTTATACTGTGCGCGCATCAGTTGGACATGTGCGAGATCTTCCGAAATCCAACAAAAAGGCGATCGACATCGAAGCAGGATTTCTCCCCCATTACGAAATTTCTAAAGGAAAAGAAAAAGTAGTTCACGAACTACAAGGTTTAGCTGAAAAAGCAACGGAAATAATGCTTGCGACAGACCCCGACCGTGAAGGTGAAGCCATAGCTTGGCATATTGAGACACTTCTCCATGCAGACAAGAAAGTTAAGGCTCCGATTCATAGAGTAGCCTTTCACGAAATCACCAAAGAGGCAGTTGAAGAAGCGCTCTCACATCCCCGCAAAATAGATACTGCACTTCGAAAGGCGCAAGAAGCGCGTCGGGTACTCGATCGACTCGTAGGCTACGATCTTTCAGGAATAATTTGGAAAAAAGTTCGCTATGGATTATCTGCAGGGCGAGTTCAATCCCCAGCTCTCCGTATTATTATGGAACGTGAACGTGAGATTCGAGCTTTTGTGCCAGAAAAGTACTGGAGGCTTTTTGGAATTTTTGAAACATCTAAAAAAGATAAGCTGACACTTGAGTGTAGCGAAGAGCCTCGTGATGAAAAATTAGTAAATAAAATATTAGAAGAAGGCAAAAAGGGTTCATGGATAGTAAAGGGAGTAAAAGAGTCTGAGCAAAAGAGATCTCCTCGTGCTCCATTTACCACATCGACACTTCAGCAAACCGCGAGCTCACGATTGGGCTACTCACCTTCTCGCACTATGCAGATCGCTCAGAAGCTCTACGAAGCAGGACATATCACATATATGCGTACAGATAGTACAAACCTTGGCGCTTCTGCTCAGAGCCAAATTCTGGCATTCGTAAAAAAGCAATACGGCCCGGAATATGCTGAAGCTCACATATATAAGACTAAATCTAAGAATGCTCAAGAAGCTCACGAAGCCATCCGTCCTACACATATAGAGAAGATGCATGCCGGCACTGAGGAGCAGAGCCGTCTGTATCAACTTATTTGGGAGCGAGCTATCTCTTCTCAGATGACCGACGCAAAACTACTCAAGACAAAAATCACCGCTGTTATCGAAGGCCATGAAGACCTCCCAGAATTCGGAGCAGTTGGCTCAAGATTACTTTTCCCAGGATGGCTTGCAGCTGATACAGGTGCTCGAGGTGAAGATGTGGAACTACCACTTGTAAAAGCCGGCGAAAAATTAAAACTACTTGATCTCACAAGTGAAGAGAAGTTTACCGAGCCACCAGGCAGATATTCAGAGGCAGGTCTTGTGAAGGAGCTTGAGAGTAGAGGCATTGGCCGACCGTCGACCTACGCATCTATCATGCGCACAATCGAAGATCGTGGCTATGTACGCAAGGAAGGCAAAACATTGTTCCCCACCGACACTGGTGAAGTAGTTTCAGATTTTCTCGAAGCACATTTCGCAAATTATATCTCTGATACATTTACAGCAGAAATGGAAGATGAGCTCGATGAAATCTCTCGCGGTGAACGTGAGTACGAAAAAACTTTGAAGGATTTTTATGGTCCATTCCTAAAAGAAGTTAAAGCTAAAGATAAGTTGGAAAAAGCAACCAATTTGGGAGATGCCCCAGATGGCACAAAATGTCCCAAATGTGGAAGTACGATGATTATAAAATTATCCCGAGGCGGTAAATTTTATTCTTGCTCTAAGTATCCAGACTGTGATGGTGCTCTCATGCTCGATGGTACTGAATTAAAAGGCCCAGAAGAAACCGGCGAAATGTGTCCTACATGTGGAGACAAGAAGGGCAAATCAGGTGGAGGCAAGCTTGTTGTTCGACAGCGACGAGACGGAGGCGGAAGTTTTATATCTTGCTCACGATATCCAAAATGCAAATTTATCAAACAAGACGAAGCGGAACTCGCTCGCAAGCGCACTGGGGTATTGTGCCCTCTGTGCAAAACCGGTGATATATCCGAACGCCGAGGCAGATTCGGAATATTCTACTCATGCTCCAACTACCCAGACTGCAAATATGCAATCAAGGCCAAGCCAACTGGAAATATTTGTAAAGAATGCGGAGCACTCATGATGGAAGGTACTAAGACAATCCCCGAGAGATGTTCAAACAAAGCATGTAAAATGCACAATCCTCACAAAATCCCAAAAATTGAATCATAGGAGTATAAGTGTTATCATTTCTATATGGAACAAACTATCAAGGAAATACTTGATCTCAACGGAAACATGAATCCGAAGGAAATAGAGCTTATCAAAAAAGCCTACCAATTCGCGGAAAAGGCTCATTTTGGGCAGAAAAGAATGAACGGTGACCCATATTTTGTTCATGTACTTGAAACTGCCAAAATATTGGCGAAGCTGGGTATGGACTCTCAAACCATCGCAGCTGGTTTTTTACATGATGTACTTGAGGACACAGAAACAACCGAGGAATCAATGCATAAGGAATTTGGAGGTGACATTGTATTTCTAGTGAATGGGGTCACGAAATTGGGAACACTCAAATACCGTGGACATGAAAGACACGTTGAATCATTGCGTAAATTTTTTATCGCTATGGCTCTCGACCTGCGTGTAGTCATTATCAAATTTGCCGATAGATTGCACAATCTAAGAACCTTGCAATACGTGCGTGAAGACAAAAGAGAACGAATTGCTCTTGAATCAATCGAAGTATACGCCCCACTAGCCAATAGGCTCGGTATGGGTAAATTGAAAGGCGACATCGAGGATGCTGCCTTCCCTTTCGCTTTTCCAAAAGAGTACGCTGAAGTAGAGAACCTAATCAAAAACGAAAAAGAAAAATATGGTAAGTATCTCGAAGAAGTATCTCAAGAGCTGAACAAAGAACTTCAAAAAAATAAAATCAAAGTTGATGAAATCAGCTATCGCATAAAACATAAATATAGCTTATACAAAAAATTACAACGGTATGATATGGATATCAGCAAAATATTCGACGTGGTAGCTCTCAGAGTCGTTGTCGACAACATAGAAGAATGCTACCGGGTACTTGGCTTGGTTCACTCTATTTGGAATCCACTTCCTGGTAGGATAAAGGACTACATCGCTGTCCCAAAGCCAAATGGATACCGATCTATTCACACAACTATTTTTACTGGGTTGGGTGGTATAGCAGAAATTCAAATTCGAACCAAAGAAATGCATGCAGAAGCAGCTTATGGTATCGCTGCGCATTTTGCATACAAGGAAAATAGTAATAGCAAAAATAAACCAACTGACAATTCAAAATTTAAGTGGATTGAAGAGCTCAAGGAATTAAATTATTCCCCTGATGAACCAAAAAAATTTCTCGAGCACCTACGTATGGATTTTTTTAATGATCGAATATTCGTCTTTACACCAAAAGGTGATGTTATAGATCTCCCAGACAATTCTACTCCCATTGATTTCGCATACAACATTCACTCTGATGTTGGTGACCATGCACTAAGTGCAAAAATAAATGGCAAGATGTCCCAACTAACCACAGCGCTTAAAAATGGAGATATCGTTGATATTGCAGTCAACAAAAAAGCTCATCCGACAACCAAATGGTTAGAATCTGTAAAAACTAGTATAGCTAAAAAACACATCAAATCTTATCTCGAAAAGAATAGTCTTCTCGCTAGACTAAAATCTTTTGGGAGATCTTAAACGCTAAAATTAGAGATATTGTAGAGATTTGAATCGTCCTCCTTGATTTCATCTTTTGTTCGATCGTCCACTGGCGCTTCTTCTGTTGGTTGTGGAGAAGTGTCTCCTGTTGTGTCAGTGCCGACAACTTGTGTAGCAAGATTGGCAATGTGGTTTTCCATCATATCTTCTGGTTTCTTTTCTGCCGTAGACTTCTGTATTAAGTCCAAAATCTGACGAAGATCATCGGTGGAGAAATAATCAATCTTGATCTGTCCACCAAGTTCTTTGCGGTCAATGTGTACTCTAGTACCGAGCTTCTCTTGGAATTCTTCTTCGAGTTCTGTAATCTCTGGATCAGGCATGAATTCTTTTTTACGAACTCGATCATATGCTATCTTGCGAGCCAAACGTTCAGCCTCTCTCACTGTAATCTTCTTGTAGACAATCTCTTTAAATAAAACTAACTGCTCTTCTGGGTGATCAGCGAGCATGAGTATCGGCCTGGTATGACCTTCGGTTATTTTTCCCTCAGACAATCCATTCAATATTTCTTCGGGTAATGCAAGGATACGAAGAGAATTAGAAACATATTCTCGACTTCGTCCCATTTTCTTGGCAATTTCGGCATGAGTGAATTTGAACTCGGAGGCAAGTCGAAAAAATGCTCGAGCTCGGTCAACTGCATTGAGATCTTCGCGCTGAAGATTCTCAATAATGGCAAGCTCGAGCTTCATCATTGATGTATCACCTACTCGGATGATAGCCGGCACCTGAGTCACACCAGCGAGCTTGGCTGCGCGCAAACGGCGCTCTCCAGCGATAAGTTCATACTCAGTACTTAATCCGCCTTCTTCTTTTTCAACTTCTACTCTAGAAACAGTGAGAGGCTGAAGAACTCCATACTGTTTGATTGAGAGAGCTAGGTCTTCTAGACGTGCTTCGTCGAATTCACGTCTAGGTTGGTATGGATTCGGCTTGATCTTATCGGTGTCGATCCAGAAAATTGAATTGGAATATAGGTTGGACATGAAATGATTTTAACATATTAAAAAATATTTCGACAATTGATCCCGTTAGAGATTATGTTAATTACTTGGGGAATAAAAGGTCAATTTTTATATATTTCTGGATCTCTAACGGGATTGATTTTGAGTATAAATATGTGTATCATATGTGGATTAGCCCCTATTGCCCAGGTGGCGGAATTGGTAGACGCGATAGACTCAAAATCTATTGTTGGCAACAACATGAGAGTTCGATTCTCTCCCTGGGCACAGAAACAGTAAATTTATTTACTGTTGTGGAGAGATCGAAAGGATTTTCGTTGTTGAATGAAATGAAACCGAAAATCACCCGGCTAAGTAATAGCCGATTCTCTCCCTGGGCACAGAGAAAATTAAACAATATGAAAAATAATACTGAGGATTTTGTAATAGAAGGCGGAAGGAAGCTTTCAGGTACGATCGAAACAAACACATCCAAAAATGGCTCTGTGGGTCTTTTGTGCGCCGCATTGATAAATAAAGGCAAGACCACCCTTCATGGTATTTCTAAAATCGAAGAAGTCTACAGAGTCATCGAAATACTAGAAAGTATCGGTGTCGATATTAAATGGGTTGGCGACCAAATCATCGAGATGCAACCACCAGCAAAGTTTAATCTCCGAGGTCTTGATCAGACAGCAGCACTCAAAACTAGAAGCATCATCATGCTCGCTGGCCCGCTTATACACAATCTTAAATCCTTTTATCTTCCCCACGCTCAAGGTTGCAAACTCGGCAAACGCACAGTTAGTGCTCATATCTACGGACTCGAAGAGCTAGGCGTAAAGATCAAGGTTACTAATCAAAACTATAATATTAGCTACAAAAAGCTTCACGCTCGAGAAATTATCATGTATGAATCTGGTGACACTGCATGCGAGAACCTCATCACCGCTGCTGCGCTAATACCCGGCAAAACTACTATAAAATTCGCCGCATCAAATTATATGGTCCAGGAAGTATGTTTCTTTATGGAATCCTTGGGGGTTAAGATCGAGGGCATTGGTACTTCCACATTGGTAATCCATGGTGTCAAAGAGATCAACAAGGATCTCGAGTACTGCAATAGTGAAGATCCTATCGAATCTATGATGTGGATCACTGCTGCTATCGCTACAAATTCCGAACTTGAAATCAAACGCTGTCCTATAAATTTCCTAGAGCTAGAGCTTTATAAACTCAAAAAGATGGGTCTACGGTTTAAAGTTTCCCCTATTTACAAATCATACAATCACCGCACCAACCTTGCCGATATAAAGGTTCTCCCTTCTAGGCTCAAAGCTCTCGAGGACAAGATCGAGGCACGTCCCTACCCAGGCATCAATATCGACAACCTTCCATTCTTTGGAATGATTGCCGCATGCGCCAAAGGTACAACTTTGATTCATGACTGGGTTTATGAAAATCGTGCAATTTACCTAACAGAATTAAATCGACTTGGTGGAACAGTACTTCTAGCAGATCCTCATAGAGTGTATGTGGAAGGTCCAACTAAGTGGAAACCAGGACAGCTAGTGTGCCCTCCTGCACTTCGTCCGTCTGTGGTTATCATGCTGGCTATGCTCGCAGCCAATGGTAATTCTACTCTTCACAATGTATATATGATCAAGCGCGGATATGAGGACATCGTAAACAGATTCAACAGCATAGGTGCCAATATCAGATCAGTTCAGAACTAAAACTACTCCCGTTAGAAATTCTATGATTGGAAACTTTACTAAAAGTGATATAACAATGGAAATGCGAAGCATTTCCTATTTCTAACGTGATGCAAAAAGTTTTTGTTATACTCGGGCAAACAACTACCGGCAAGAGTGCTTTGGCGGTAAAATTGGCAAAGAAAATTAACGGAGAAATTATCTCTGCTGATTCACGGCAAGTATACACAGGTCTGAATATAGGTAGCGGAAAAGTAACAAAAAAAGAAATGGCTGGTGTCCCCCATCATTTGCTTGATGTTGTGAGCCTAAAGAAAAAATTCTCTGTTGCTGAATATCAAAAATTAGCAAATAGTGTAATCACTGAAATTATAAAGCGAGGTAAGGTACCAATTATAGTTGGCGGAACGGGGTTCTATATTGATGCTGTAACCAAAGGCATAGTCTTACCCGAAGTACCACCCAATCCTAAGCTACGCAAAGAGCTAGAGAAGAAGAGCCTGTCTCAATTGGTGACAATGCTCAAAAAGCTCGATCCCGCGCGAGTAAAAAATATTGATGTGAAAAATAAAGTACGCTTAATCCGAGCCATAGAAATATCCAAGACGCTTGGGAAGGTACCAAAAATTAAAATCATGAAACCCGCATATGAATTCGTGCAGTTAGGATTATTTCTCCCCGAGAAGAAATTGAGGTCAAAAATATCTACTCGTCTCAAATCTAGAATGACTCAAGGAATGCTTCGTGAAGCAAAGAGTTTAAATAAAAATGGTCTGTCGTGGAAGCGCATGCGAGAGCTAGGATTGGAATACAGATTTATGGCTCTTCATCTAGAAGGAAAAATTAACAAAAAAGAAATGATAGAGAAGCTAGAGAAAGAGATATATCAATACGCCAAACGCCAAATGACTTGGTTCAAGAGAGATCAGAGTATTATTTGGTTTGACGCTTCCAAGAAAATTAGCCTTCGTAAAATTGGTGTATAATGCCCAGATGGATTCCGTTAGAAGCCGCGGTCGCAATTACAATCAAATAACCTTAAGTAGTCTCGGTCTGACCGCGACCTGCTTCTAACGGGATGGATGCACGACCGATTGGAGTTTTTGATTCAGGTATAGGAGGACTGACAGTTCTCAAGGAACTACAAAAGGCTATGCCAAATGAGAATTTCATATACCTAGCAGATCAGGCTCACTTACCGTATGGAAACAAAAGCAAAAAAGAACTGATAGGCATAACTAGCACTATCATGAATTACTTCCTCACAAAGGATGTGAAGCTTGTAGTTATAGCTTGCAACACTGCTACTGCAAATACCATCGATGCCCTTCGCAAGAAATATTCTCTACCCATTGTTGGTACAATTCCTGCAGTTAAGCCCGCAGCAGAAAATACAAAGACTGGAACTATCGCGGTATTATCTACACCCGCAACAGCAAAAAGTTCTGCTTTGAAGAAATTGATCAGACAGTATTGCCGAGGAATAAAAGTGCTCAACATTCCCTGCCCCGATCTAGTTGCTCAAATAGAAAAAGGCGACCTAGATAGTACAAAAACAAAGAAACTTTTGGAAAAATACCTCAAGCCCGTAATAGATTCAAATGCTGACCATGTTGTCCTTGGATGTACCCATTACCCACTTCTCAAGAAACAGATGCAAAAAATATTAGGAAGAAAAGTAAAAATTATAGACTCGGGAACAGCCATTGCAAAAAGAACAAAACATATTCTACAACGGGAAAATATAGAAAATAAAACTAGGGGTAAGACTATTTACCAAACTACACTTACTTAATTCACAATTTAAGAATTTAATATTTTATTAGCCAATTTTTCCAATTTCTTAAAATCAGCTTTTGGGCCATCGTGAGAAGCCAAATATCCTTCGTACTTTTTGTAGTAATCCATTTTATTACTGGAATACTGTTTCCATATGCCCTTTTTCATGTGAGCTGTGCCGTGCATAGGCACTAGCTTTATATGAGCATGATTTATGCCTGTACCTTCCATGATCAAACCCACTCTACCCACGTCTTTGAAATTCTTAAGTAATAAATTAGAAACTTTTTTTGATACCAATATAAATGAAGCTAGCTCTTTATCGGGCATTGCCAAGACATCAGAATCATAATGTTTTTTAGGTATAACTACAGCGAAGCCTTCTGTATTTGGAAATGGAGAAAGCCAAGCCATATATTTTTTATCTTCATATATTTTCCCGTTTCCCAAGGGATTCATTGTATGTGATCCTATTTCACAAAAAATGCACTTATTTTCCACTGTGACTGATTTGTATTTGGACATAGGTATATTGTAGCAGATTTGTAATAAAGCAAGAAAAAGGTACCTGACCCTATTATTCTATTATTTTATAAAGAATCTAGAAATTCGTTTATTTCCTTAAAAGAAGACAGCGTGATTACTTCGTGTTTACGTGGTTCAATAAGGATAGATGGCGTTCGCTTCCCCTTCCTATACCCGAGTCCATATTTTTTATAGAGTACATGTTTCATAAGCTTTAATGACCCCAATATGGTATCGTTTTCTCTTTGAAAATACCTCTTTAAAATAACTGCCCATTGGGTGGGTATATTTTTATATTTAAGATGAATGATTGTATCAGCTGAATGTAATCCTGGTTCAAGTAGATATTCAGTTGTGCCTTCTACTATCCATTTTTCTTTTTTAAAGACTTCTGATATTTGAAATATGGACTCTGGCCTATTTCGAATTTTTGTAAATTTTACTTCGTAATAAAAATCGTCAGTTGAATAATTTGGTATTCCTAACTTGGAAGAAAGTTTGGATGCGAGGGTAGATTTTCCTCTACCAGCATCTCCTACAATGAGTATTCTATTTAAAATTCTGTCTGCCATATTTTTAGCATCTGCGGGCGATGAGAGAATCGAACTCCCGCCAGCGGTTTTGGAGACCGCTGTTCTGCCACTAAACTAATCGCCCGTGACTTATTTATACCTTAAAACAGCGAAATAGGCAAAAGAAAATCCCCTATTCGGGGACTTTCTAGAAAATGAGATTATTTCTTGATCTCTTTGTGCTTAGTTACTTTTTTGCACCATTTGCAATATTTATTAAGCTCTATCTTTTTAGTGACGAGTTTCTTGTTCTTGCTGGACCAGTAATTTGTACGCTTGCAGGTTCCGCAGGCGAATTTAATAAGTCTATCTTGTGACATGAATATAGATTAATACAAAATCCCTTAAAAGGCAAGCCTATTTTAGAAATATCCCAATATAGGTCTAATTGGGCTAAAATCTCTTGATTATAGGGTTAATTCGGGTAGTTATCTCGTAGTTAATAGTATCTGAATCCTGAGCCATCATATCAGCCTCGGCATAGTAGCCCTTTTCCCCACCGATTATTGCCACCTCGTCCCCTACCTTAACCTTGTGCCCAGTCAGGTCGATAGTGATCATATCCATCGAAACTCTACCTATTAATTTCACCATTTTTCCACGCAGACTAAGCATTCCTTTGCTAGATAACAATCTCGAATATCCATGCCAATAGCCCACAGGCACAATTCCCAGTAATGTATCTCGTTTGAGTTCCTCAGTAAGGTCGTAGCCGATCTTTGCGCCCTTGGGGATTTTTTTAATTTCTGAAATTACAGCTTTCCATGAGAGTACTGGGTACAATTTATATTTATGTCCAAGTTCTTCTTTTGTCTCTCGGGATGGCCACAGACCATACATACCGATACCAACGCGCACCATATCAAAATGTAGCTCTGGGAAAAACATTGTCGAAGATGTAGCGCATAGATGCTTGAGTGGCTTGAAACCAAGAGCCAAAAATGCAAGATACCAAACATCAAGTCTACTTGCCTGAAGCATAGTGTATTCTCGCCCCGCAAGATCCTCGCCCACTGCGAGGTGACTATAAATACCCTCGAGATGAATACATTTTTTTGTTTCATCTTTGCTTAATTGTCCAAGGACTTTCTTCATATCTTCTGGCATAAAGCCTTGGCGACCGAGACCAGTGTCAGCCTTAATATGGATTTTCAATTTACCAGTAAGCTTTTGCTTCAATATTGCCTCAAGCGCTGGGAAATTGGATATTGTAAGAGAAATATTTTTTCTAACTGCTTCCTGATAATACGAGGGCGATACATACCCGAAAACCATAATAGGAGTTTTGATTCCGGCTGTTCGGAGCTCGAGTGCCTCATCGAAGGAATCAACACCAAGGAAATTAACCCCAGCCTTCACCACCTCTTTTGCGAATGGCACAAGACCGTGGCCGTAAGCATTTGATTTAACTACAGACATTAGCAAGCATTCCTTGGGAATCATTTTGCGAAAAGTCTGGGAGTTTTTCTTTATTGCTACTCTATCTAGCTCTACCCAAGTGCGCAGTTTAGTTTTTTCTATCTGTGTAAGCATTAGACTGAGGACTTAAGGTTAGCGTCACGGTCAAAACGCTCGAATGCAAGTTCTACTAATCGGTCGAGGAGCTTCGAGACAGGCAGTCCGCTCGCCTCCCACATCTTTGGATACATACTAATATCTGTAAATCCCGGAAGAGTATTAATCTCGTTCACTAAGATCTCTCCATTCTTCTTTAGAAATACATCAACACGGCTTAAGCCCTCGCAACCGAGAACTTGAAAGGTTTTAATTGCTATCTCCTGTACTTTCTTGGCAGTTTTTTTATCAATCTGAGCAGGAATAACTGAAACAGAATTGCTATCGTTATATTTTGCGTCATAAGAATAAAAATCTTGTCCGGCAATTATTTCTCCAGGAACAGAGGCCATAGGCAAATCATTCCCGAGCAATGCGCACTCTATCTCTCTGCCATCTATGAATTCTTCAATCACAACTTTTGTATCAAAGAGGAATGCTGTTGCAAGAGCTTTCTTAAATTCCTTTTCATTCCTAACTTTGCTGATACCTACAGATGAGCCCATATTGGCTGGCTTGATGAACATAGGCAAAATGAGTTCTTTTTTTATAGTATTGAAATTTATTTTTTCACCCTTCCTAATAGCAACAAATTTGCCGATAGGTATACCTGCATCTCGAAGCAAGCGCTTCATGAAATCTTTGTCCATACCCACCGCCGAACCAAGCACTCCTGGACCAACGAATGGCACACCTGCCAGCTTGAGCAAACCTTGCATACTGCCATCCTCTCCGAAGGGCCCATGAAGGACAGGAAAAATAACATCGAAGCTCTTCACCAGCTCAAGGTCGAAATTACCGTCTCTGCCTATCTCAATGGCAGTTATATCGTATTTTTTCTGATCGAGAGCCTGCAAAACATTGCGAGCAGATACCAAAGACACATCATGCTCTGCTGACTTTCCCCCCGAGAGTATTCCAACCTTTATCTTTCGTTTAGCCATTCTTCGAGTATATCTTAATTATTTCAAAATCGCACTCTCGAGATCCTTGGGCACCTTGGTGAGATTTTCGTATCCATTTGCAGTGATGAGGACCATGTCTTCTATGCGCACCCCTCCGAAACCTTTCAAATATATACCGGGCTCTATGGTCATAACGCATCCCACAGGCAATACATCTTCGCTCTTTGGTTTGAAGTTCGGCCACTCATGGATCACAGTGCCGACACCATGACCAAGACCATGTTGAAAGTTATCTTTATATTTTTTAGCGAGAAATTTTCTTGCAGATGCATCGATTATTTTTGCTCGCTTCTCACCAACTGCCAATTTTTTCATTGCTTGCTCCATCGCGCCAAGGACATCTAGATATACCTTTTTCTGTTTGGCTGTCGGCTCACCGAAGAAATATGTTCGGGTCATATCCGAACAGTAATGATTCACAGTACAACCGAAATCAAACATGACCATGTCTCCTTTTTTAAGCTTTGATTTACCCGGCTCATGATGGATGTTCGCAGAATTTTTACCAAAGGCTACGATCGGAGAAAATGAAAGTATCGGCGCGCCATACTTTTTAAATTGAGAAGCAATATAATTCGCAAGCTCTATCTCAGTAACTCCTATTTTCACCCTAAGGACAACATCAGCCAGAACTTTTTCTGAGATTCGCTGTGCCTTAATTATATTCGCGAGTTCCTTTTTGTTTTTTGCAGCACGAATTTGATGAATGAGGGTAACAGATTCCATAAACTAAAATAGATTTGCTACATCATGATAGGTGATGAAGATCATAAACAAGATAAGTATTCCGAATCCGATAGTGTTGAGAGTATTTGCAACTTTTGGATTTATAGGAGAACCCTTGATCTTCTCAATAAGCAAGAAGAAAAGTCTACCACCATCTAGGGCAGGAAAAGGTACCAGATTGATAATACCTAGGTTTATAGAAATAAGAGCTGCAAAGGATAGCAGGTAAGCAAAACCGAGAGTATAGGCATCCCCCACGATACCCACCATTCCCACCGGTCCAGTCACCCCAGACAGGCTTCCTTGGCCCATAATAGCGTCTTTTATGAGCGTATAAAGGCCTACGGCGGTACTTTTGGTGACATTAGCTGTTAGACTCATTCCCTCCTTTAAAGCCATGAAAAAGGGCAATTTTGCTATACCGATTTCATCCATGGATATGCCAATAGCGGGCACTCCAGACTCATTAACCTTTGGCTGTATATTATATTCACCAGTTTCTCCTCCTCGCATGTAGGCGATAGTGAGCTCACCTTCGCCAGTTGAAATTACAAAGTCTCGAAAAGTGTCTGGGGTGATATCATTTGTAATTGCAGTTTTTTCATTTCGAACTCCGAGAATTTTATCACCAGACTGGAGACCAGCGTGATCTGCAGGAGAATCACCAAGAACTGAAACCACTACGAGATGTACATCTTTGAGATTAGAGCCTTTAGATTCACTTCCTACTGATGTAGGCATGCCTGACATAAATCCAAAAGAGAACAATAGCCATGCAAGTAAAAAGTTGGCAAAAACACCTGCCCCTAGCACTATGGCTTGTTTCCACTTGGCCTTGTGTACAAAACTTCTCTCTCGATCTGGACCATTAGTATTTTCGTCGTCTGGATTCTCTCCGAATATCTTCACAAAGCCTCCGATCGGTAGCAGATTGAATGTATACTCAGTCTCACCTTTTTTAATACCAAAAAGCTTAGGTGGAAACCCGAAACCGAATTCATCTACCCGAATACCAAACTTTTTCGCAGAATAAAAATGTCCGAATTCATGGACGATTACTAGTACCAATAAAATTATGATGAAAATTACTATATTCATTCGGTCTTACCCCATTACTTCGGTCTGCTTCTTCTCAAATATTGCCTCAAGAGAATTGTTGGCTTCGTTGATTATCTTCTGAAGCTCTTCCTTTGCTCGGAATAGCTCGTCCTCGGTCATCTTGCCTTCCTTTTCTTGTGCAGTAATTGTTGAAAGTACATTCTCACGTTCCTTGCGGACAGTGATTCTGGAATCTTCCAACTTCTCTTTCAGGACTTTTACTAGTCGCTCTCTGGTTTCGGTTGTGAGCTGAGGGAAGATAACTCTCATTCCGGCATCGTCAGTAGCCACAGACAATCCCAAATTTGCCGCTACGATAGCGCGCTCGATATCCTTAAGCTGATTTTTATCCCACGGCGCAATGCGGAGTGTTTTTGGATCCTCGATAGATACAGATGCTAGGTTCTTGATCGGCATATATTGCCCATAGCTCTCTACAGAAACACCATCCAATATCATTGGTGAGGCTCGGCCGACATTGAGCTGGCTGTACTCTTTGCTGAGGAATTCCTCTACTTTCTTAAGATCATTTTTGAAAACGGAAAAATTGTATAACATATGCTTATTGTAACATACTAAATTTATTTTAATAAATGAGGAGTCACAAGGGCCACTGACTCCATCAAACTCTTCGTACTTGAGCCTGGCATACGGAGAAATTTACGAACTTTAAAAACATGCTCCAAAGAAAACAAAAGCTCTTTATTGTCAGGATTATTCTTTAGGCTCGCACCCATAATTGATTCGATTCCATTCAAAAACACCATTGCTCTTGCTCGTGCAGAATTTTCACTTTCTATTTCTTTACCCTCTTCGTCTACTTGCTCTTCTTCCACTAGCATATCTTTAATATAATCGATTCGTTTAAAAAGAGGCATTCTTAGAAAATTTTCAATTTCATTATCTTCATTCTTTCTATTCTTGGCAGTAATAAAATAAAACCGAGAAATAAGAGTTGGTAAAAGAGCATTCCGGTCTGGAATGATTATAAAAAAATGAGTATTCTCTATAGGTTCCTCAAACATTTTTAGCAATGTATTTTGCGCTTCAAATAGAAAACTATTTACCGAAACCACAAATATTTTTTTATTTTCTGAATATCCTTTCTCTGTTGCTAAGGCTTTCAAATTTCTAGCATCATCAATTTTGAATGAATCTATATGAATATGAGTAAAATCTGCATTTCCCACAGTAGCAACTCCCAAACTTTCAGCAAAACTAAAAATTTGAGGAAGCAATTCTTCCTTATCTCCTTCAATTAGAAATGCATGATGTAGATTATCCTTGTCCAGATTTTGAAAGATTAGGTTCATAGGTTCTAGGTTCTAGAAGCTAATCACTAGCCACTAGCACCTGATTTTACTTCTTACTTAATACTGTTTTCTTATATACGTCCAAGTGATCGAGTGCTATGCCTGTACCTTTGACAACACAAAATAATGCATCCTCTGCTAGATTTGCCTTTACTCCAGTCTTGCGATATACGAGATCAGTAAGATTGCGGAGCTGAGATGAGCCACCAGTCATGATTATTCCGTGATCCATGATATCAGAAGCCAATTCGGGTGGAGTCTCCTGAAGTACGTCCTTAATAGCTTTAATAATTTGTTTCAATTCTCCATCAATAGCTCTAACTATTTCATTTGTACCTACCTGAGCGCTTCGAGGCAAGCCTTGTATAAAATCTCTACCTTTGATTGTTACTCTTAGTTCTTCATCGAGAAGTATTGCTGCTCCAATTTTAATTTTAACTTCTTCGGCTGTTCTATCACCAATGGCTAGGTTGAAAGTTTTTTTAATATAGTCTGCGATAGCTTGATCAATTTTATTGCCAGCACACTTTACAGAAGTAGAAGCAACGATTCCGCCAAGCGAAATCACAGCTACGTCTGTGGTGCCTCCGCCTATGTCTACTACCATATACCCTTTTGATTCATATATGGGAATTCCCGCACCGATAGCTGCCAAAATCGGCTCTTTGACGACATAAGCATTTCTAGCGCCTGCGCGAATTGCAGCTTCTACCACTGCTCGACGTTCGGTCGAAGTCACTCCAGCTGGCACAGAGACCATCACATCTGGTTTGAAAAAATTCCATTTACCCATAGCCTTGCTGATAAAATATCTGAGCATTGCTTCAGTCACTCGATAATCCGCAATGACTCCATCCTTCATCGGACAATATGTAATAATAGATTCGGGTGTCTTGCCGATCATATCTTTCGCTTCGAAACCAATAGCTAAAATTTTATTATCTTGCTCTGAAACTGCTACCACTGATGGTTCATTTAATACTATTCCTTTGCCGGGCATAAATACGAGCGTATTTGCAGTACCCAAATCTATTCCTAATTTCTTTGAAAAAATACCCATCCCGTTAGAAGCAGGTCACGGTTGAATAACCGTGATTTAGCTTGATTATCTTATTAAATTTTTGAAGTTTGATTATCATTTTTTCTTAATATTGTGACCACTATTTCTAACGGGACCCATGAAAGTAATATAACACATATATGCTAGAATAAAAGCATGAAAATCGTTACCGTTATTCCGCTCGAAAAAACTGCATTTTCTGGAATTCTGACATATTTTACCTCTAAAGAATTGTCACCTGGAAGCATCGTTTCTATCGCTATTCGCAACAAAAAGATACTCGGCTTAGCTGTATCTGTAGAAGAAGCTGAAGATATGAAAAGCGATATAAAGGGTATGGATTTCAATCTTCGAAAGATACTCGACGTCAAGGAGCATTCCCTATTTCGAGGTGAATTTCTTGATGCTGCTTTTATGACTAGCGAATACTTTGGAAGTACAAAAAATAGCGGACTTTCTCTCCTAATCCCCACTATACTAAAAACAGAGTACGACAAAATTTCAAAATTTGTACCTGCCACAACTATTTCAAGTCAGCACTCTGAAATACGTCCAGAGAAATTGCTATTACAGATGCCGTTTGAAGAAAGAATTTCAGTTTATAAAACTTTAATTCGTGAAAATTTTGCAGTCAAAAAATCTATCTTCATAGTCCTGCCGACCGAGCAAGATATAAAAGAAATTTCTGGGATATTATCTAAGGGTATTGAACAATTCACTTATGCCTTGTACAGCAACCTAAGTGAAAAAAAGACACTACATGCAATACAAGGCATTATTACCAACGCTCATCCGATATTGATTTTGGGCACTGCACCATTTTTGTCTGTGCCACGTTATGATATCGGTACAATAATCCTCGAACACGAGAGCTCAAATGCGTACCGAAACATTGGTCGCCCACACATGGATCAAAGAGTCTTCGCCGAAATATTTGCCTCAAAAATAAATGCTAAAATTATTTTTAGTGATACTATGCTTCGATTTGAAACTATTGGCCGAGAAGAAATCGACAACTTTGCGCCGATGCATCCGATGTCTTACCGAATAGACCTGGCAAAAGAAATTCAAATTTTGGACAAAGGAGACAAATTTAAGGTGCTCTCAGACGAGGTGATAAGAGAAATCACGGCTACATTAGAAAAAGGCGAGAATGCTTTTGTATTCGCCCTTCGAAAGGGCCTAGCGACTATGACTGCATGTCGAGATTGTAGCCATGTAGTAGATTGCGAAAATTGTGGCGGGCCAGTGGTATTGTATTTATCTCGTGATGGCAAAAAACGAATGTTCATCTGTAATAGATGTAAAAATCAAATGAAAGATGATACCTATTGCAAAAGTTGTGGCTCATGGAATCTCATGCCACTAGGTATAGGCACCGACACAGTAGAACTCGCTTTAAGAGAAATATTTCCTAAGATTAAATTATTTAAAATAGACAAAGAGGCAGTAAAAAGTTCCAAGGGTGCCGAAAAAATCGTTGAAGAATTTGAATCAGAAAAAGGAGCTATTTTGATAGGAACAGAGATGGCCCTATATTATATTCACAAACAAATTCCCCTTTCGATAATATCTTCCTTCGAAACTCTATGGGGCATTCCGAATTTCAAAATGAGTGAAAAGGTGATCCAGCTTATATTGGCCCTCCATTCAAAATCTTCAAAAAAGTTGATTGTGCAAACCAAAAACCCAACCGACCCGGTGATACAGGCAGTGCAATCTGGAAATCTAGTTTCTTTTGTGCGTAGTGAACTAGAAGACAGAAAAAACTTGGACTATCCTCCCTATAAGCGTTTCGTTAAAATTACCCACACTGGAGAAAAATCTGATTCTGTAAATGCCAAAGAAGCATTGTTAGAAGTATTCTCGCCATACCAGCCGGAAATTTTTGGAGGATTTATTGGTTCAAGTAAAAATAAATATGTCACCAATATGTTGATCAAAATCGAACCATCAAAATGGTCCCTACCCGAATTATCTACTGGTGGAACATTGGACAAAAATCTCCTTTTGAAATTATTATCACTGCCTTCTGTTTTTGATATATATATCGACCCTGAAGATCTGCTGTAATTGACTTAGCTCATATTTGATGTAAAGTTCAGTCAGACATTATCCATATGGGGCACAGCGTCCCAAAAGGAGTACACGTGTGGCATGGACGGAATTACGTTCCCAGTTACCGCTTCATCATGCGGTCACCTCGTCCAGGCGAAATGATCCTTGATGAAGTGACCACCTGCGCATCTCTCTTGGAGGCATGTAGATGGGCAGAAATGAATTTCCCGCAAGGGGGTACGCTGTGGCATGGGGATACAGCAGTTCTTTGTGTTCCTCAGATGAAGTTCGAAGCAGTAAATACGCAAGGGGCGGCGTCGTGAGAACGACCCGCCCCTAAAATATGCCTAAGACACAATTACAGTAAATTCCCCTCTTTGCTTTTCAGTATTTTTTACAAAATATTCGAGAACTTCGGCAGGAGTGCCAGTTTTAAATTCCTCATATATTTTTGTAAGTTCACGGGCAACACACACCTTCTTCTCTGGGCAAAATTTTATTAACGATTCCAAAGTTTTTAAAATTCTGTGGGGAGATTCATAAAACACCATTGTCCGCTCTGATGATGCTATTTCTTTAAATAATGTTTCTCTACCCTTTTTGTGCGGTAAAAATCCAAGAAAAGTAAATTCATGAGTCGGAAGTCCTGAAGCCGAAAGCGCGGTGATCACAGCAGAAGCTCCAGGTATAGGCACCACCTCCACATTTGTAAAGGACTGTCCTTTACAAAATTTTTCTTTTATTTGTGAGACAAGCATGGCCCCTGGGTCAGATATGCCTGGCGTGCCTGCGTCTGAAACCAATGCCAAATCTTTACCTTCCTCAAGCATTTCAAAAATTTTATCTGTCTTGGACAACTTACTCTGCGCGTGGTAGCTCATAGTAGGCTTGCTGATAGCGTATTTATTTAAAAGATTTTTAGTTGTACGGGTGTCTTCGCAGAGTATTAGATCCACACTTTTAAGCGTTTCAATTGCCCGAAGAGTGATATCTCCCATATTGCCTATTGGTGTCGCTATTACATAAAATTTAGACATAGAAATAATATAGCATATAAATTATTAAAGGGGCCGCAACATACAGTCGCGACCCCTTCGAGATGATCCTCGAGTTTATTTTGTTTGCCCTCGTGGCAATAGTGTTCAGCGCGGCCTGGAGAGCCAGAGATGAGGCACCAGCTCTTGGAGAGCCTCAGCTTGGGCCTCAGTGAGACCTACAGCCAGCACGGTGCCGAGCGCCGTCGTCATCAGTTTGGTCTCAGCGAAGGGGTCGCCATCCTGCATCAACCGCCTCCGGTTGAAGGCCGCCACGATGCGTGACGACTCCTCGTTATTCAGGCAAGGCGTCGTAGAGCTCATGGTGCAGGCCCCGACCAACAACGTCTCCTTTTTATCCGCAAACATCGCGTGGATGAACCAGGCATCCCCACCAGCATTTATCTTTGTGACGTCTGTGCCGTACCTGGCCTTCGTCGGCTCGGGCAACAGCAATAGCGCAACGCAAAATGCTGCGCCAACACCACCGACAATCAATGTAGTGACCGCCAGCCACCACGCGAGGATCTGAGACTGTCCACCCGCCAGCCACTTGATTGAATCCGCCACACAAAAAGTGCAAACAAGCACCACCAACACTAACACGATCTTTCTGAACATTTTTCCCCCTTGAGTTAATATACGATCCAAGATAAAGCACTAAAAATTCAAATATATTAAATTCTTAATGCTTTATCCAAGATTTTTTATTTTAAATGAGCAAAACATTATACTCTTGTAGTATAGCATAAATTATAGCAAAAGTCAATATTATTGTATTTAAAATAAAACTAATACAGGTCGGAGGAGAATGGTTTTCTCCGCCGACCTGCTGTGTGATTACAAGTGATTTTCAATCCGCAGGGCGGATTTGAAGAACCGGATCTTGTCATGCCGGTTCTTGGAATTGCAGCCCGCCTGGTACGCCAGGATGGCGTCCTTCTTGCGGACTACTCGCGCATCGGCCTCCAAGTTGGCCACCCGTCGATCTCCCTGCACCGGCATCGACGAAGCAGGTTCCGGATCAACACCCTTCCGCTGGAGTGACTCGAGAAGGCCGCGGTGCGACTTCTTGTGCTTCTCGGCCGAGCCGTTGTCCTCGAAGGCGACGAACCACTTCTTGAGTTCGTACAGGTTCCGGCACGCATCGAACCCAAGACGGAGTGCTCGACGTTCGTCCTCCGGCAGGTCGCGCTTGGCCAAGATCCGCTCGAACCTTGTACGAAACTTTTCCCGTCGTTCGAACGCCACGCGATTCTTCTTAAGGCCCGCGAGACAGGTGTTCACGAAATCGATGGCCTCCGTGATCACTTCGGGTTTTTTGTCCCCGAGAACCTCGGCGTACTCTGAATAATCCAGAGCCTGCCTAGCCGCTGAAGCCAACGCCGTTTTCAGGATGTTCATCCTGAGATTGGCGTCGACTTCCCCCCGCAGCCTGTCTGCCTGTGTCAAAAGCTCACTACGTTTCGACATCTACCCCCCACTGAAAACTGTCAAACAACAAACAACAAACAACAAAAAACTAGTATTATTTATACTAGTTTTTTGGAAAAAGTCAATCTCTATTTTCTATATTTTCGCACCTTCCACTTGTCGGCAATTTTTACACGTGTAAGTGATCGTTCGAGCTCAGACACGAAGTGCTCGTAGTCTACATGCTCTTTGTTTTCCATTAGCTTGTGAAGCTCTTCACTTCTCGCTATGGCCTGAGCAATCTTTTCATCTCCAAGCTCGGATACATGTTCCGCGAAATCAGCAAGCACAGCAACCTCTGTCTCCCCGTGTGATCCGTGTTTGACTTCGAGAAATCCGCCAACAATAGCCATAGGTACATGCTCGCCATTTACTACAGCCACAACATCTCCAGATCCAAGAGCGGAAATAAGACCGATATGCTCAGGCAAGATAGTTATCTCCCCTTCTGTGGTAGGCAAAGAAACCTGATCCACATTTTCTTCGAGAATCAGTTTCTCTGGTGTCACTATCTTTAATTTTATTTGTTTTGACATAATTTTGAAAAAATTTCAGATTCGAAATTTTTAAAGACCTGAATTACAACGCTCCCTTCATATAAAACTCTCCTTCTGGCTTGTCATCATGCTTACCTTCTAGGATTTCCTTGAATGATCGGATAGTTTCAGCAAGCGGTACGTACTGACCTTTTGCTCCAGTGAACTGTTCCGCCACGAAGAAAGGTTGTGAAAGGAATTTCTGGATCTTGCGGGCTCGCGCTACAAGCTCTTTGTCAGCTTCTGACAATTCTTCCATACCAAGGATGGCAATGATGTCCTGAAGATCTTTGTAACGCTGCATCACTCGCTGCACTTCACGAGCAACGTTGTAGTGCTCAAGACCAACAATGTTCGGGTCAAGAATAGTTGATGAAGAATCTAGTGGATCAACTGCAGGGTAAATACCGATTTCAGAAAGAGATCGGTTCAAGTTCACTGTTGAGTCCAAGTGCGCGAAAGTGGTTGCCGGTGCTGGATCTGTGAAGTCGTCTGCAGGCACGTATACAGCCTGCACAGAGGTTACAGAACCTTTGTCTGTAGAAGTGATGCGTTCCTGCATGGCTCCCATTTCTGATGCCAATGTCGGCTGGTATCCCACGGCTGATGGAATACGTCCCAAAAGCGCAGACACCTCGGATCCCGCCTGAGTGAAACGAAAGATGTTGTCCACGAAGAAAAGCACATCCTTACCTTCTTCATCGCGGAAGTTTTCAGCGATGGTAAGACCAGTAAGAGCTACGCGAAGACGAGCACCTGGCGGTTCATTCATTTGTCCAAACACCATGGCAACTTTGTCGAGCACGCCTGAATCTTTCATTTCGTGATAGAGGTCGTTACCTTCACGAGTTCGCTCTCCAACTCCAGCGAAGACAGAGTAACCTCCGTGATTAGATGCGATGTTGTGAATGAGCTCCTGAATGACGACAGTCTTTCCAACTCCCGCTCCTCCGAAGAGACCAACCTTTCCTCCCTTGAGCACAGGACAGATGAGGTCGATAACCTTGATACCAGTCTCGAGGATTTCCACTTTTGTGGACTGAGATGTGAAGCTAGGAGCCGCACGATGGATCGGAGAAACTTTACCACCAGCAACTTGGGCTCCCTCGTCGATCGCTTCTCCAAGAACGTTGAAGATTCGTCCGAGAGTCGCCTTACCAACAGGTACTGAAATAGGAGCACCAGTATCAGTGACTTCCATACCTCGAGCGAGGCCGTCTGTTGAGTCCATGGCAACTGTACGAACTACTCCGCCTCCAAGATGTTGTTCTACTTCGAGCACTACTGTCTTGTCACCGTTCTTTACGGTAAGCGCGTTGTAGACATCAGGCAAGTGACTCCCGAATGCGACGTCGATGACTGGTCCGATAATTTTTTTGATTGTACCTGTTGTGCTGTTGTTCATTTGTTTAATTATTTTATAATTTAATGATAATTTACTTTAAACTTAATACTTTCGACTTTATAACTATCCTATGCTTGCCATGCCGGCGCTGATCTCTGATATTTCTCTGGTAATGTTCGACTGTCTGGCTTTGTTAAATACTAATGTAAGATCATCTATCATTTCTCCCGAAGCTTCTGATGCGTTCTTCATGGCCATCATTCTACTCGATTGCTCTGAAGCGTTTGATTCAAGGAGCATCTGGTAGATCTGCATTCGAGTGAGCTTCTCTGCAAGTGACTCAATAAGCTCATCCATATTTCCTTCAAACAAATATGGCGATTCTCCTGTCGGTGTTAAGTCAATTTTCTGATTTTCATTTTTTGCCGTATGGACTATTTCTGTCATGTCATCCTTTGATATAGGCAAGAGTTTTCTAATTTTCGGCTTCTGAGTTAATGCTGATATAAAATCTGTATATGCCACATACACTTCCTTATATTTTTCACTTTTAAATTCATTTATTAAAAGAGTTGATAGTGGTGCAACATCTGATAGTCGAAGCACCGCTGGTAGATCTGTGAAGGCAGCGAGTACATTTTGTTTTACTCGGCGCATTGCCTCATCCCCCTTTTTGCCAACTGAAACAATATCTACCATCGCTGGATCTGCTTGGATCTTTAGCATACTAAGCACCTTTTTAATTATCTGAGAATTGTATCCGCCACACAGTGAACCATTCGAAGTGATAAGCACTATAAGAGTGCGTCCTTCTGTTCGATCTACGAAGAATGGGTGGGTTATCTCTTCGAGTTTATTTGAAAGTGAAGTAAGCAATTCCCATGAATAGCCGGAATAAAGGCGAGAAGAAGTAGCCTGAGCGACAGCTCGGCGCATCTTAGAAGCAGCCACCAATTCCATTGCTTTGGTGATCTTCTTGGTGTTCTTCACACTTTTTATTCTTCTTTTTATTTCCTTTGTTCCAGCCATCCCATTATAAATTTTAATTAATAATCTTTCATTATTTTATCCTGCCCGTTCAATTTATAACGGGTCAAGTATAATTTTATTTACTGAATGATACTTTGAAATCTGCAATCACTTTCTTGAGCTCTTCTTCGCCTTTGTCAGTCCACATTTTGCTCTCCTTAACTTCCTTGTAGAAAGTCTTAGCATTACGCTCACTGTATTCGATCAATCCTTTCTCGAATTCCTTGATTCTATCTACAGCGACATCATCCATGTAGCCTTTTACAAGTGCGTAGAAAGTTACCACTTGGTGCTCGGTCTTTACTGGAGAATATTGAGCCTGCTTTAGGATCTCAACTGATCTCTTTCCTCTTTCAAGAGATTTCTTTGTAGATTCATCAAGATCAGAACCGAACTGAGAGAAAGCTTCGAGCTCTCGGAACTGCGCAAGGTCGAGCTTCAAAGTACCTGCAACCTTTTTCATAGCCTTAATCTGAGCAGAAGATCCCACACGAGACACAGATGATCCCACGTTCACCGCAGGGCGAATACCCTTGTAGAAAAGATCTGTTTCAAGGAAAATCTGTCCATCAGTGATAGAAATAACGTTTGTAGGAATGTATGCAGAGATATCACCAGCCTGAGTTTCAATGATTGGGAAAGCTGTGATAGATCCGCCTCCATACTTCTCATTTCTTCGGCAGGCTCGTTCAAGAAGTCTTGAGTGCAAATAGAAAACGTCTCCAGGGTACGCTTCACGGCCTGGTGGTCGGCGAAGAAGAAGAGAAATTTCTCGGTATGCAACCGCGTGCTTGGAAAGATCATCGTATATGATGAGCACATCCTTGCCTTGGTCCATAAAATATTCCGCAATAGAAACTCCGGTATACGGTGCGATATAAGAAAGTGGTGCAGCTTCTGATGCTCCAGCTGAAACGATAACTGTATAATCCATAGCTCCACCTTCTTCGAGGCGAACTTGAATCTTTCGAAGCTTTGAATCCTTTTGTCCGATAGATACATAGACACAAATCATATTCTGACCCTTCTGGTTTAGGATGGCATCGATAGCAAGCGCAGTCTTTCCTGTCTGGCGGTCACCGATGATAAGCTCACGCTGCCCGCGACCCACAGGGATAATCGCATCGATAGCCTTGATACCAGTAGCAACTGGCTGATCAACTGACTGTCGTGTTACAACACCAGGAGCAACCTTTTCAATAGGATAAGTTTTGTCAGCTTTTAGAGCACCCTTACCATCGATTGGGGCTCCGAGTGCATTTACCACACGTCCTAAAATAGCATCCGAAACAGGGACTTCGAGAATTCTACCTGTTGCCTTAACTTCATCTCCTTCGCGGATCTTAGAGAAATCACCGAGAATAATGACACCCACAGTGTCTTCTTCGAGGTTGAGCGCAACACCAGTCTCACCATTTGGGAACGAGATCATTTCAGATGAACGGATGTCTGTAAGGCCAGAAACCTTTGCGATACCGTCGAATACCTCGATAACCTTGCCTACCTTCTCAACCTTTGCATCCATTGCAAAGCCTGCGATCTCTTTTTTTAAATTTTCTACAATGTTGTTGCTACTCATATGTTTCTTGTTAAATATTCTTGTAATTTCGTAATCTTATTCTTCATGGTCAGATCTATCACTTCATCATTTACCTCTATCTTCATTCCTCCAACCAAACTCTCATCTACTTTTTCTTTTAAAATTATATCTTTCGCTCCGTATCTCTCTTGTATAAAATGTTTGAGGTCATGTATGGTGGTCGGTTCTAATTTCTGTGCGCTCCATACTTGTACCTCCAGCCTACCTTCTTCTTTGTTGATTATTTTCTCAAGACTCTCTAATATCGCACTAGCCTTGGACATAAGTCGTTTTCGGTCGAGGAACTTCACCACATCCTTAATCCGTGAATCCAAAGACGCTCCAGTCTCGCCTTTTGTTGCGAGATATATTGCGTGAGCTATGTCTTTGTTGGTTGTAACTGCCATTGTGTTATATATTTCCTAATTCTTTGATTATCTTTGTCTCTACCTCCTTATTTACGCTCTGTCCGAGTAATTTCTCGGCAACAGTCATCGCAAGAGCTACTACTTCCTTCTTCGCCTCTGCTACCATCTTTACTTTCTCGGCTTCGAGGGTCTTCTTGCCATTTGAGATGATCGTTGCAACTTCATTCTTTGCTTCCTCTATCATTTCCATTTTCTTTGCTTCAGCTTCTTTCTTGCCACTCTGGAATATGGTATTGGCTTCATTTTTTGCTTTGCGAAGCACCTCATCGTACTCTGCCTGTGTTTTTGTAAGAATAGCGGAATTTGTCTTCGCATCATCAATACCTTTTGAGATCTTCTCAGCGCGCTCATTCATGAGCTTCGATAGAGGCTTGAGAGCAAAGATATAGAGCACTACGAAGACCACGCCAAAGTTGAAAGCTTGAGCAATGATGATCTTCCAGTCTATGTGAAATGTGGAAATGATTGAGTCCATGTTTTTTTGATTAAGTGTTAGGTGCTAGGAGCTAGTGGCTAGTAATTCTAGATTTAACTAAAACCTAGTCACTAGAAACCTAGAACCTAGTTAATTATATAGAGAATGCAATAACAAGCGCGTAAATAGCGACTGCTTCTGCGAAGGCACAAGCCAAAAGCATAGGCACAAGTATTTTGCTTGCTGCTTCTGGGTTGCGACCGATAGATTCCATAGCTTTTGAGCCGATCATACCGATAGCGAAAGCAGGGGCAACTGAACCAAGTCCGATGGCAATAGCTTTAGCAATTGTATCTAGTTCCATAATTGTATTAAAAAATTATTATTAATATCTTCTCTTTTCGATTAAGAGCAGATTTCTTTTATACATGAGTTGTATCGCTCGATGTACAAAAGAAATACGCGCTTACGCATGCACTACTTTGTGTTCTTCTTCTTTGTGACCTTCGTGTCCCCCTTCCTCGTGTTCATCATGATCACTTGCTGATATCGTGAAGTAAACCACAAGCAAAATTGAAAAGATCAACGCCTGAATTACACCCACCAATATCTCAAGGAACAAGAATGGGATCGGAACCACATAAGCGAAAATCGCTGCCATTGAGGCCAAAAGAACTTCACCTGCAAATACGTTTCCAAAGAGACGAAATGCCAATGATGCCATCTTTGCGAATTCTCCAATGATTTCGATAATACCAACAAAGAACGTAATTGGAGCAACAATTACAACAGTAGGATCCTTGCGGACCTTGGTAAATATGCCTCCAAGTGCCTTCAGATTAACATATTTGTTGAAAGTTTTCCATATGCCGATTGAGATGATACCGAAGACATTTGCGCCGACAACTGCAGTGACTGCAAGGGCGATAGTAGTATTGATATCAGCTGTTCCTCCACGAAGATACGGAATAAATGCCAAACCATGTTCTCCTTGCTCAATTAAACCAAAACCACCAAGAGGAACAATTCCCAGCCAATTGTTGATCAATATGAAAAAGAATGCGGAAATAGCTATAGGAAAGATCTGCATTGAAAGCTTGCGACTATTGGTAACCTGATCACACAATCCCAAAGCGCCTTCCAAGATAATCTCAAATAGGTTCTGAAACTTTCCTGGGACTTCTTTGATTTTGGATCGCAAGATAGCAGAAATTATTATTATAATAAGAACCACTACCCATGAGGTGAGAAGAGCGTTGGTGATAGCAAAATGTCCATAATGAGCAACAGGCTCAGCAAAAAGAGTAACCTCATGTGCTACCTCAGTACTCGCTTCACCATGCTCACCTATAGCTATAGGCAATTCATGTGTTTCTTCTATTGTTGTTACTTCGTGTCCTTCCATAAAAAATTAATTTGTTTCTTTTTTGTTCTTGTCTTCACTAGCAATCTTCTTCATATATCTGGTCACCACTCGCACAATTCCAAATGAAGAAATGATGAATGCAAATATTGTAAGTCCTAGGAATATCCATGGTCGCGTATTGAAACGTGAGTCTAGATACTTGCCAGCAATGAGGGCAAAAATTATAGGCCCCGCTATCCAGCTTGAAACCTCAGTAAATATCTCTACCGCAGGCTCCCACCAAGCAACCTTATTCTCTTGTTTTGGGTTATCTGACACAAAAAACAAAGCCGAAGTGGCTTTAGTGGAGTATATCAAAAAGAAATTAGTAACGCAAAATATTGATTATATTTAATAATTTATTCAATAATCTCACTAACCTTTTCAGCAAACTCGTTAATTAAATCCATTGAATATATTATGCCCAAACTTTCATTTTCATCTGAACTCACCATGGAAGGCACACCAATCATACATCCGTCTTTGTCGGTAGCCAATCCACCAGAGTTTCCATGACTAATCTTCGCTGAAGTATAAATTAAGCCATCACTAGTGAGACTACTTACTACTCCATCAGTAACTGTCAAAGAATATCCTCCGCTTATTGAAGGATAACCAAATACACGGATTGGATCTCCTAGCTTAACATTTGTATTCTCGCATATATATTTCGGGAAAGTTCTTGGATACACCCCCATGTAGATTTTCTCCTCATCATCATAGTATGCAGAGTAAATTTGCATAAAAGCAAGATCATACTTATCGCTAATCCCTGAAAGCACAATTGGATGTGCTAGATAATAGTCTTCCGCTTGTCCAGTAATAGCGTCAGACATAACAACCAAACAACCCTCAGTTCCTACATGCAAATCAGTCTCGTCTTGCGGAATAATGTGTGAATTAGTAAGAATAATGCCATCATCTGAAATGATTGTACCTGAACCCCCGCTTGTCTCCTCTTCTGGCATTACGCTTGGACAAAAGATATTTACTACAGCAGCAGAATTTTTATTCTGACCATACATATCAACAGTATTTATTTTTTCATTTGAGAGTTGCGCCTCAGAGTTATTATTTGATTCAAAAAAATCACCTCCATTAATAATAACTATAAGTATGGTAATACCTAAAATAACTGGCACTATAAATTTAGGATTTTTAAAATATTCGCTCAGTTTAATGCTAAACAAGCTAGCAAAATTTTGTTTCTTTAAATTACCACAGTGTGTGCAAAATTTGTTTCCTAAAGTTATGCCTTTTCCGCAATTTGTACAGAACATAATAAATTAATTTAATTTAACCCAAACATACCTTGCTACATTATTAATTATATAAACAGGAGCAATAAATAGCGAAATCACACCCAACCACCCGATGCACAATGTTGTAAGTGTATATTTCCAAAAATACTTATCTATACAACTTTTGCAGAAATTACCGCGTATTTCTCTATGATACCGCATAACAATAGCACCTCTATTTTCATAAAAAACTACATGCGCTAAAGCCTCATTTTGCCCACAAGCCTCACATAGATTGAAATTGTTTTCGTGGAAAAAACTAGATTCATTTTCTACTTCTGCGTCAACTAAACCTGCAACATTATTTCCACATTTGCCACAAAACTTAGTATTTTTTTCCAGCATACTTCCACATTTATTACAGTACATATTTGTAGCTTATTAGGTTAGAATAATAATTACAATTATACAACTCTTTTAACAAAAAACCCACTATTTCAATATATCTTACTGGACAAATTTAATCTGGTGAGTGTGGATGGAATCGGACCATCGACCTCTGTCTTATCAGGACAGCGTTCTACCACTGAACTACACACTCAAACTAAACAAACAATAGAGAAAATATAACAGAAAAATTAGATTTAGGCAAACAAAAAATCGCCCCGTAGGGCGACTCCTTGTTTGAAAGTTTAAATTGAATTAGTACTCTCGGCGTCCACCGCGGCTTGCACCACCGTAACCACCATTTGAGCCTCCTCCGTATCCACCGCCATTTCCACCTGTTCGTGGAGGACGAGCTTCCATAGGGCGAGCCTCATTTACAGTCAATTTGCGTCCTTCGAATTCCTGATCGTTGAACATTGAGATCGCCTTTGCAGCCTCATCAGCTGAAGACATTTCAACGAATCCAAATCCCTTAGAACGACCAGACATTTTGTCCATGATAATCACAGCTGAGGTAACATTACCTGCCTGTGCAAAAAGATCTCGTAGAGCATCTTCTTGTGTACTGTAAGGTAGTCCCCCTACATATAGCTTTGTAGCCATCTTCTTTACTTCTTCCCTTTTTCCTAAAAAGGACAAAAAACTATTTTATAAACGTAGAAACTCTTTTTTCGCTAAATGAGAAACTACCCCAAAAGTGTAACACAGATTGCTAAAATAGCAATCAAGCAAATTAAATGGCGCCGCATGACCAAGTCAGGCGGCGCCAAATTTTTTGCTAATTCTCTAGATCAGAGCTGTCCCCGTAGTCGATGAGCGGAGGCGGCTCCTCGATATCTGGAACGGCGTCCATTGGGGACGTCTGACGAATGATCGGTACGCGCTCGATCTGTTCGAGCTGCCGCCTGATCGGGACATTTCCTCGTATAGCCTCTCGATCGAAGAAATCATCCACATCATGTGGCTCTCGACGCGCTCGCGTCACTTTTGCATCATTCCGAATGCTACGCATTTACCACCACCCCCGAAAAAAACGAAAGAAAAACTGAACCAGATATATGTTACCTTAGAATTTATTAAACGACAACGTAAAACCCATTTTACATATTATTGACAATTTTCAAATATAGTGTAAGAATAATCTCGATTAGGTTCGCATCCCGCGAGCTCGGAGGCACACCCATGAAAGCCAAGACTGCTCTTTCCATTCTCGTCTTCCTGGCGTTGGGACTCAGCGTCGCCTGCTCGAAGTCTTCACCGACAGCACCGACACCAACCCCGGTCACCTACACGGTGGCTATCACCCCGACTGCTTCCACGTTGACCTTCAAGGCCGGCGCGGGCGCTCCGCTGACCTTCACTGCCAGAATCACAGGGAGTGACGGTACCACAGTGGCACCATCCGCATCTGATGCGGTGGTGATCACCTTCGGCACGTCTGGGGTCGCGACAGCGACGATGCAGACGCCCGTGGCGACCAGCACCAGTCTGATCCAGACCGTCAGCTTTGGTGGCACGAAGGTCGGCACAACCACGGCAACGGCGACCATGTCCAACCCCAAGTACGTGGGGAACGTCACCGTGACCATCGTCGTGCAATAGACGGTGAGACAGAACAAAAAGCGAGAGTCTGCTCACGGCAGACTCTCGCAATAACACAACGAACATAAGTTCGCATTATCTAAAGTCGTTAGCACCCCAAAAAAGCGGTACTAACGGCTTTTTTGATTTCTGTTATTTATTTCACAAACTGCAAACTCCTCACTCAAAAAACTTCCAACAACAAACTAACTATTAAAATATATTAAATCCAGATGGCATGCAAAAGGCCCCGTCGACATCTGTCGACGGGGCCGATTTTCTTCGTGCTCAAGCCTACCATTGGTTCTGAATGTGACCAATATCACACCGGCGACATTTCTGCCTCGGAAGAACCATTACTGCTGTTTTTGTGGTGTCGGTGACGCCCTTGATACCTCGCAGGGTACTGGCTTTCGTTTTCGACCAAACGTTCGAGAAGAAGGATAAACTTGTCGAGAATGCCGTGCTTATTCATCCGGCGTAATTCGACCATTGCCCAGTACTGGTCCTTATGCGAGAAGAACAAATAGACCAGTCGCACACGCAACTTCTTGATTCTTTCTGCTTGTCGCTTTAGGCCTCCCTTTTTACGATGTGGGTATACATGCAGGTCAACACGATCCCTTTCGCACCGCCTCTGGTTCACATGCATCAGGTCTTCGCCTTTCGCTTAAACCAAAGTACACCAAGAACTAATTACAAAAATATTCTACATCAGTAAAAATTTTGTGCAATATAAGATTTTATTCCTCGTCTTCTGTTCCCTCTTCTCCAGACTCTAGTGCAGAAAAAATATCTTCCATATAACCTTCGAGTATCTTTGGCAGATTGTGCCAGGATTTCTTGAGTCTGTGGTCTGTGATTCTGTCTTGTGCGAAATTATAAGTGCGGATTTTTTCTGAACGATCACCAGAACCAATCTGATTCTTGCGAACACCGGCATACTTGGCAGCTTCCTTTTCTTCTTCGAGCTGTTGAAGCTTGGCCATCAATATACCCATAGCTTTCTCACGGTTTGCTAGCTGGCTTCGTTCATTAGTAGAACGCACATCTATGCCAGTAGGTTTGTGAATCAATCGCACCGCGGTCTCCACCTTATTCACGTTCTGTCCGCCCTTTCCACCAGAGCGAGAATACTCCATTTCAATATCAGAAGGATTAACTTCAAAATTTACTTTTTTGCGGATAGGCAACACTGCGACAGATGCAGTAGAGGTATGCACACGGCCGTTTTTCTCGGTAGCGGGCACTCTCTGTACTCGGTGCACGCCTGTCTCATATCGCATCATCTTATATACATCTTTCCCACGTATTTCAAAGCTGGCTTCTTTATATCCACCTTGGTCACTCTTGGATTCATAATTGGTCTTCCAATTCCATCCTCGCATTTCAGAGAATTTTTCATACATGTGTGCCAGCTCCCATGCGAACAAAGATGCCTCGTCTCCTCCGGCACCTGCTCGCACTTCTAGGACGATCTCATTTGGAGATTCTTCCTCTTCTTTATCTTTCGCAAGGATATCTTCAATCTGACCTTCTACTGCTTCTCGCTCGAGCTGTATGCCCTTCAATTCCTCAGCTGCAAGATCATGCAGTGTCGCATCACCTGCAAGCATTTCTCGCACTTCTGCCTCCTGACGCATAAGGCGCTCCAAATTTCCTGCGAGATAATTCGTACGGTGGTCTTTCTTTAATTCATCTATATTTAATTCCATAAATTGATATATTAATTCTATCACACAAAGCAAAAACACCCTGCAAATACAGGGTGTCCATGGTGTTTATTTCTTTGCTTTGGTAGCGACAAGAGCTCGGCGCTTGTTGAATCGATCTACGCGTCCTGCTGTGTCCATGATCTTTTCGTTACCTGTATAGAATGGATGGCAAGAACTGCAGATTTCCATACGGATTTCTGGCATAGTTGAGCCAACCTCAAAGACTGCTCCGCATGCGCAGATTGCCTTTGTTTTGATATCATATTTTGGGTGAATGTCTTTTTTCATTCCGTTAGAGATAGAAAATCTTTAGATTTTCGTAATTAAATTACTCCTAATAAACAAAATAACCAATTCGATTAGTTATTATTCATGAATTCCATTAAACCAATAGATCTCTAACAGAATTCATGTCCTTAGACTTTATCACACAATTACGACGAAAGCAAATCTATATTGGCCTGAATGGTCGCCCGAAGTTTGGCGACACTATTACCATACGAACAGCTAGAACCCCCTGAACCATAGTATCTGCAAGCTGCTTTCTTTTGAGCGCTTTCACTTGTGCCTACAGCACCTAAATCTGTCAGATACATACCAGAGGCCATGAAAGCATCTTTTGGTGCCCAAGGATTTGCTTCATAGCCCAATATTGCTTTTAATCTCGAAGCAAATAACTGCCAAGTCGAAGGTATAAATTGTGCAGGACCCATAGCTCCACCATAACCAGCCACTCCGGCTATAGGGCAAGATACTGCAGTATTATATGGATTTAAATTCAATCTACTAGTAATAGCTAAAAATGGTTCGACGTCTCGTGTAGGTTTCATGAGATTTGTCCAAACTTTACCAGTCTTAATATTTTTTCCATAGCCTATATTAGGACCAGTACTATCAGTGAGATAGCATTGTCCCACATTTGAACCGAGATTACTTTCTTGGGTCAATATTGCCAATAGGAAAGCTGGGTCAACACCTGTCTTTTTACTTACATCATTTGCATAAAGCAAGGCTGTACCGAATTCAATCTTTTGAGAAATACCTGCGAGCGAGAAAAGAGCACTTCGAATTTTGTCAGCTTGGGCTTTTTTCTCTGCGGCTAATTTCTGATAAGCTGCTTCTTGATTCTTTGAAATTTGAAGCAACTTTTTTTTGTCCGCTTCTGATTGTGCTACTTTCTTTTGAGCACTTTCCAATTCAGCCTTGGCGTCTGTCTCGGCATCTTGTTTGGCTTCCAAATCTTTCTTGGCGACCTCGGTATCAGATTTAATTCCCTTGATATTGTCTACTGATACTTTGACCGCCTCTTTGATAGTGGAATATGACTCTAGGTCACTATAAAAATCAGAAATGCTTTCATCACCGAGGACCACATGTAAAATATTGGCATTATCAAATTCATTAGTATTTCGAATTAATTGAGCGATAGACTCGTGCTCTCGTTCGATTTTAGCATTCAAACTTCCAATTTGTTTAGACTTTTCAGTTATAGAAACTTTCAACTGAGCTATTACCAAAGCTCGGGCTTTGATCTTTGTTTTAAGAGCATTGATTTGACTGGTGAGATAATCCACATCACCTTTTAGTGTACCAGTTTGCTTTTGCTGTTCTTTTTGCTTGGCTATGAGTTCTGCTAATTGATTTTCTATTTGAGTAAGCTCATTTCGACAATAATCCTTATCAGAATTACTCGAAGAAGGAGTAATATTGAGACAATCCACAGCAAAAGCCTTGGGAATAGCCAAATATCCAGCCGTAATAAGCATTATTGAAAATATAAAAATAAAAACTATGGTCTTCTTTGCCATAGTTCTTATTGTACCATATTTGAGATAAAAATTTGAATTATTTTGCGTCTGGAGTAGCTTCTCCTGCACCTTCTTCTTCTTTCTTACCTTTCTTTTCTACTTCGATAGCAGATAGATCAACTGGAGCTGCTTCTTCTTCTTTTTCTTCAACCTGAGCAACGATAGAAGCGACAACTTCTGTAGCCGGAGTTATAGCTTCAACACCTGATGGAAGCTTGATGTCAGCAACAGTTACTACATCTTCGAGAGTATTCAATCCTGTGACATCTGCAACAAGATTATGAGGAAGATCCTTAGGAAGAGCTTCGATTTCGATTTCGTGTAGAACCTTAACAAGGTTACCAATTCCACTCTTCACAGCTCCGGCTACACCTTCGAATTCGAGAGGAACATTGACCTTGATCTTCTTCTTCATGTCGATAGCAAGGAAGTCAGCATGTATAGGCTCGCT
Organism: Minisyncoccota bacterium; assembly: GCA_018061035.1. GTDB lineage: Bacteria > Patescibacteriota > Minisyncoccia > Phycocordibacterales > UBA9973 > UBA9973. Next base: position 61,069 of record JAGOUX010000001.1, read on the forward strand.
AGTAACAGGGTCTACCTGCACATCGTGGATAAGTACATCTACATCTCCTTCTGGAGTTGAGACAACAATAGCAGAAGACTCTCCGGCATCTCTCCAAACCTTCTTAAAATCAACAATAGATACAGAGATAGAAGTAGTTTCCTTGCCTGCTCCGTAAAAAACAGCAGGGATTTCTCCCCCTTTTCTTAGAACATCTAGTTTTACTCCCTCATCTCGCTTTTTAGCTTTGATTACAAACATACAGACAAGTATATACAAAAAATTTAAAAAAGCAAATAAAAAAGCCGTCAGTGCTCTTCCGTGGAAGTCTTAACGACTTTGACTATATGGACGCGGTAGGCAAGCCTTGTTCTGCCTGCCTACCGATATCTCTATCCGAACATGACCTCGAAGCCAGCTTCCTTGGCCTCGCGGACGAGGAATGCCTCCGTCATGGAATCATCCCCAAAACTCGGAAGAAAGAGCTTTGGCGCTGGCTTCTCGTCCGTATTCTTCCGACGGGCACGAGGCCGAGCTGAGACGAGTCCGTGCTCCTTCCACTCGTGCTCACCCGTGTACTGAACCAGCCAGAGATACGACGCACCGATGCCAGCCACTTGATGACTCTCTGGGATGTACGGAACGCACGCCCAAGTGCAGCCGTGCAAGGCCGTACGAAGCTCCGGCAACGGATTGATCCGAAACCGGTAGCCGACATCGAGGTGCGACTGGATCAGTCGAAGCGCGTCCGACAAAACCAAGCGACCCCCGGGGTCAGGCTGTCCATCCAGCATCGCCATGAGACGATGATGAAAACTACGATTACTCTCTTTGTGCATGGGGCTCTCCCACAGTCTCGCGGACTAGCTCACCCTTGGAACGATTCCCTCGAAGCTCTGGTGACGAGCTTGTGCATTACGAAAATTACCATACCACATTTATAGGAAAAAGACAACCCTAGACCTTGTGCTCGACTTTATGTTCTATAGCTAAATGAGAAGAAATATATTCCCTTGTTCCCCCTTCCTTTTCCGTTGGAACTTTCTTGCCGGGGTTTAAAATATTCTTTGGATCGAAAGCAAACTTGATATCCTTGAATATAGCGGTGACTCTCGCGCCAAACATCTTTTCTAGATATGGTGTGCGGATAATACCGTCATTGTGCTCCGCAGTAATCGAGCCATGATAATGCATCACGAGATCATAGACCTTGTCAGAAAGCTCGGTGATAATTTGGGCAGTATCAGGCCGTGAGAAATCCATGAGCGGAATGATGTGAAAATTGCCATCACCAGCATGACCAGCGATAGTATAGGTCAGATCGTATTTGCTCAATATTTTATTAAGCTCTGGTATGAATTTAGGTAGGAATTCTGGGCGCACGATGATGTCGTCGATGAATGGAGCAGTTCTTTTGCCTTTCACATGCTTGCGAAGAAGCGCAAAGCTGTCTCTGCGAATATCCCAATATTTATTTGCTTCAGATTCGTTCTTGGTTATGTGGGTCTTAAGGCCGAAAGGCTTGATTTTTGCGACCAATGCCTCGCATTTCTTTTGTACTTCTTCTTCGCTATTGCCGGCAAATTGCGCGAGGATCACCATCTTTGGGAATCCGCCACGAACCATCATGAAAAATTCCGGCAAGAATGACCACATCATTTTAAACATACCCACGAGTCCTTTGTTCTTTAAAAAATCTGGGAAGAACTTCACTGCAAGTGCCAAAGTCTTGTCGTCATAAGTCTCCAAGGTTTCGGGATCCAGGGTCAGCATCTCATCTACGAGTCTGCCGAGAGGCATAAGGTCCTGCATGAATACTGCCACGAGCTTGGTGTGCTTGATGTCCGGCAATACTTTGAAAGTTATTTCGGTAACTATGCCGAGAGTACCCTGAGAGCCGACGAGTAATTTGTTCAAATCAAACATGCCATTCGCTGTCATCACATTCCAGATATAATATCCGGCGGAATTTTTGCTCACCTTTGGCTTCGCTTCCTTTATTTCCTCTTTGTTCTTCTCGATCAGATTATAAATCTGCTTATACACTTCTCCTTCGAAGGATTTCTCTGCCATTTTTTGCGCGAGCTCCTTGAGATTTAATGGCTTAACCACATATTCATTACCATCAGAGAAAATAACTTTTGCCGAAAGTACATAATCTTCTGTTTTACCGTATTTGAGTGTTCGCTCACCTGCAGAATTGTTGCCATACATACCACCCATAGCATTGAGACTCTTTGATGCGGTATAGCAAGGCAATATCAAACTCTTCTCGAGGGTTATCTTTTCAAAATCACGGTAATACATACCAGGCTGGACCGTTATAGAATATTCCTTTTGAGTTAGGCTTCCAGGATATTTCTGAGGAATGTGATCAATGAATTTCACCAAGTGATTCATATATCTGGTGAAGTCGAGAATGATCGACGGCCCTATCGCCCCTCCAGACATATCTGTGCCGGCACATCTTGCAGTGATCGAAAGAGTTGGGCGAACCTTTTTGGTGTAGTTGACCCATTTTACGATGTTCTGAACATCCAATGAATCCTTGGGATATAGCACGAGCTTCGGCTTCACCTCTAGTAGGCTCGCGTCGTGAGAATATTTATTGAGAGTCTCTCGGCTATCATCGACATCTCCCTTGAAAAATTTTTTAATTTCGTCTTTCACGAAGATAATTATAGCACCTTTATACTTTAGATTTTATTTTATACCGTTGAAAAGTTTCAGTCTGGCTTCCACAACAGCTTCAACTGCATCCTCAGCAGGTTGCAAAATCTTTGCAGGAGTAATTTCTTCTGTATGTTCTGATAACGACTCTTTTACAGCATCACGGAAAGCCAAGCGAAGCTCAGAGTTAATGTGCACTACTGAAATTCCTGCCTTGATAGCATTGGTAAAGTCTTCATCCCTAAGTCCTGATCCACCATGAAGTACCAGCGGAATTTTTACCGCATCTTTTATTTTTTTTACCAGTTCCGCATCTATGTGCGGTTTGCCACTCTTGATAAGGCCATGAATACTACCGACAGACGGCGCGAACATATCTATACCAGTTTCTTCCACAAATCTTTTTGCATCCTCGGGTGTAGTCAGTACTCCTGCGCCTTCAGGTATAGTTTCTTTGATATCTGAGCCTGACCCGATATATCCGAGTTCTGCTTCTACTAGAACCTCGCGTCCAATCATTCGCGCATATATTACGCACTCCTTAGTGACTTTTACATTCTCTTCAAAGCTAAGCTTGGCTCCATCAATAATAACCATATCAAAGCCAGCATCAATCGAGGCCTTCACAGACTCAAAGCTTGAATGATGATCGGCATTTAGAAATATCGGATAATCATCTCTGGTGCGGATAGCCTGCACGAGAGCAACTGCCTCCTCTCTGCCCACAAATTTCTCTTCACCCTCAGAAACTCCGATTATCACCGGCACATTTAGCTTCTTTGCCGCATTGTAGATGGCATGAAGGGCCTCTAAATTTGAAATATTAAAATGTCCAATAGCTACACCCTTATCTTCTGCTTCTTTTATATATTCTCTGAGTGATTTCATTCCGTTAGAGGCAGGTCGCGATCTTCGCTTCCTGTAAATTATTTATAATGTAGTTAGTAGTAATAATGTTATTAATTAATCTTAATGGTATTTTGTGACCGCGGCCTCTAACGGAATTCATGATTTTATTTTAGCATTTCCTTAAGCAACTTTATAACGATCTGTGGGTTGGCTGATCCATTTGATTCTTTGATGACCTTGCCCACGAGTGACATTATCGCATTCTCCTTGCCGGCTTTATATGTGGCCACGACTTCGGGATTTGCATCTATCATTTTCTGTACTATCTCTTTGAGCGCTCCTTCATCATTACTCTGCAGCATATTCTTTTCGGTCGCTATTTTAAGTGGAGACTCATCAGAAACTACAATCATCGCAAGAATATCCTTGGCTCCACGAGAAGAAATTTTACTTTCGGCAATCAAGCCGACAAGCTCCCCAAAATTTAGAGGTGAAGGAAGCTTGGCATTAGAATTTGCCTTCTTGAGTCCCGTAAAGTCAGAGGTAATATAGTTTGATGCAATTTTAATTTTTTCCTTGTCGACGAGGATCTTAGAAACTTCTTCGAACCATACTCCGAGCTCAGGATCATTCACATACACTTCGATATCTTCTGCTTTAATGCCGAAATTATTCATATATCTTTCTCTCTTCTCGGCTGGCAGCTCAGGCAAATTTTTCTTCATAGCCTCGAGATCGAAAGCTTCGTGAAGTTTCATTTTTGGCAGATCAGGATCGGGGAAATATCGGTAGTCTTCACTGGACTCCTTTTTGCGCTGAGAGAATGTTTTCTGCTTGGCTTCATCCCAGCCTCGTGTCTCCTTTACTATTTCTTCTTCTTTGCCGGCTTCTATGAGCTCAATCATTCTCTCTATCTCGTATTTGATCGCTTTCTCGACAGTCTTGAATGAGTTAAGGTTCTTCACCTCGACATAACTCTTGGACATTTTGTTCGGATCAGCAGACACAGAAACGTTCGCCTCTACACGCATCTCACCTTTCTCCATATTCGCTTCTGAAGCTCCGAGATACCAGAGCAAAAGCTGATACTCTTTCGCGAATACGCTCGCTGCTTTGGCAGCCTCGTCTCCAGTATCAAATGTATGCGCACCGGTTACCAGCTCCATCAGTGGCACTCCTGCTCGGTTGAAATCTATCAAAGAGAAATCTCCACGATCATGTTTGTTGTTCGCTGTGTCTTCCTCGAGGTGTATACGAGTAACTTTCATCCCCGCCAAGGCACCGCCTGAGACTATTGGATATTTGTATTGCGAGATCTGGTAGCCCTTTGGTATGTCGGGATAGAAATAGTTTTTGCGATCAAATTCAGAAAAGTCCGCGATATTGGCGCCAATTGCTAGACCCACCTTGATCACATTCTCTATTGCCTGCTTATTAGGTACAGGCAGAGCTCCCGGATGTGCCATGCACACAGGACATATATTAGTATTCGGATTCTCTTCATCAGGATCGTTTTTGCAGGAGCAAAACATCTTGGTTTTGGTCTTAAGTTCCGCGTGAATCTCAAGTCCAATTGTCGGATAATATTTGGTCATTTTATTTTTTCTTTAAAATTTTTGCTAATTCATCACCAAACTCCTTCACTGATTCGTCGTCGAATAGTGACAGTACGAAAACTTTCTTTGCAATCTTTTTAAATTCTTTTTGAACTTTGCTGATTAACTTTGGATCTTCAATCACATCGGTCTTGGTAAGCACAATGATCTCTTCTTTTTCAGAGAGCCCGTCATCTGAGAGACCGAGATTTTTGTCATACTTTGCAAGCTCTTTTCTGATTTCCTTATACACCTTTAACATTCCAGCCGGACTGGATGATTTCAGATTCTCGAATGATACGAGGTGCGCTAGCATCTTGGTGCGCTTGATGTGTCGTAGGAATTTTGCTCCCAGACCCTTGCCCTCGGATGCACCTTCAATGATACCTGGAATATCTGCGATAATGTACCCATAAAAATCTCCGAGGTTTGGATCGAGTGTAGTGAATGCATAATCGCCCACTTTCGCATCGGCATTGGTGATCGAGTTGAGAAGTGAAGACTTGCCGGCATTCGGTAAGCCGATAAGTCCTATATCCGCAAAAAGCTCGAGCTCGATCTTGAATGTTCCTCTCTCTCCTTCCTGTCCTGGCTTCCATTCCTGTGGAGTAGTATTAACTGAACTTTTGAAATGTTCATTACCGAATCCTCCGTAGCCACCCTTCAATACCATTATCTTCTCTCCTTCTTCTGTGAGTGTCCATGTTTCATCGGTATCGAGGTTGGTAATGATAGAGCCGATCGGAAGATCAAGTACGAAATCCTCGCCATTGGCGCCATGGAGAGATTTGTTTCCGCCATCCTCACCCTTGCCTGCAGCGAAACTCTTCTTGGCTTTATATTTAGAAAGTACATGCACATCTCGTACAGCATGCACGTAAAAATTGCCTCCACGTCCGCCGTCTCCTCCGGAAGGTCCGCCTTTGGGTACGAATTTTTCCTGGCGCCATCTAACGACGCCATTTCCTCCCTGCCCAGCCTGGGCTTCTATTTTCATTTCATCAATAAATGCCATCCCGATAGTAAAATTTAAATAATAAGCTCTATACCTACGACTCCCGTGCAATCAAAATTTACTACGGGACAGGTATATTATGATTCTAGCGCAATTTGAGCTAATTTGATAGCTCCCTCTTTGGATTGAGCTCCACAAAGGTAAAGTGCGTTGTGACAAAAAATTGCATCAGACACTCCAGTAACTTTCTGAAATTCTTCTCCCTTTAGTCCACCCCAAGACTTTGGCAGGTCCTTTCTGTTTTGGAAAGTCTTAATATCAGATCGAATTGCCTTCACTCCCCAGGTGCCATCTGTTTTTCTAGGATAGATAGCATAGAGGGGCTCGGAAAAATTATGAAGGAAAAATTCAAATGGGTAATTATCATCAAGTACAATTATTCTTTTGTCTTTTGTCTTCTGGTAAATGGCTGTGAGTTTATCCAAGGCAAGCATCATGTCGCTAGCTTGGATTATTTCTCTGCTTAAAATCATTTTCGCTATATCCACGCATTTTGGAAATATCGCATCTCTATCCTGATCTTCTTCTCGCCAGGTTGGATAGAATGCAAAAAATACATGCTGCATTAAATATGGCGCAACTGAAGATGTATTCTTCACAATATCAATACCATTGTCCCAGGAATCTATCGGGCATGCCACTTTAAAATCAATCATATCTGCAACCTTATTAGATCCACACAATTCAACTCCGAATTTCTTCCAGACCAATCCAAAGGAAGAATATTTAATGCTGTTCTCTCTCTGCCCTGCACCCCCTAACTGATGATGGTCAAATCTATTCTTCTCTTGATCATATATACCACCCACATCAAATACATAATCACCTGACGCAATAATAGATTCATCCCGAGATCGAATTATCTCAAATGTTTCTCCTCTCTTTTCAAGTAGTAATGACAAAGCAGCAGCCGCGAATATATCGTCAGTGTGAAAGGATCCATTATGTGTTACTAGTTTTTTAATTGGTGTTTGCATCTTCAAATTCTTCAAATAATTCATAAAGCCAGCCGACCATCTTGTCGAATATCATAAAGACAATTATGAGTACGAGGATGATCATCGAGAACCTCCATATCTCTCGACTGACATGTAGCGCAGTATAGCTGAAAAAATATCCTAGTGCCATCATAAATGGTGCCCATATAATAGTAGCCCAAAATTCTGCACGGAGATATTTGCGATAACTTACCCGCTCAAAACCAGAATACAGTATCACGAGATGGTTCGCTCCGAGAATAAATTTGGAAATAAATATAGACCAAAATGGTTTCCTTTTAAATTTCGGCAATATTCTAGAAACTCTTTTCTGCATATATCTGAAAAATTTACTTTTGTTATATCGCTCATAGCAAAATTTGCCTATGGCATATCCCGCCAAAGTTTTTGTAAATGCTCCTGCTAAAATTATAAAAAATGACGCAGTGGGATTCAGAGCCCCCAAGTGAGCCAGAATGCCCACAGATATGACAGTCACTTCTCCTTCCAACAATACCCCTACATATATAAGAGCATGTGCTAGTATCGCATGATGCTCTACCAAACTAATTAGAAGATTTACAGTATGCATCGCAGTACTAAATTTTAAAGTTGTTAATTTGTGTGGTCATATAATGTTCCGTGAATTTAGTACGGGACAAGTAATATATTAGAAGAGCGAGTCGACGGCTTCTTTTACTGTACTGCCATCCGCTTTGCCTTTGAGATCTTTCATAAGAGCCGACATAAGCATACCCTTTTTTGTCGGATCTGTGATACCTAGTTCTATTTTTTTTGCTTGTGCTATTGATTTGACTTCATCAAGCTCCATCATTTTTGGCAAGTAAGTCTCTAAGATTGAAAGTTCTGCCTGCTCTTCGGCCACTAGATCTTCTCGGCCACCCTTTTGGAATTGTTCAATGGAATCTTTGCGCTGTTTTGCGAGCTTGGTGATTACCACCATTGCTTCTTCATCAGTGAGCATTTCTTGAGGAGTCTTGCCTTTCACTCCGAGTTCATATGTAAATGCTGCAGACATTGCGCGGAATGCTTTTAATTTTATTGCATCTTTGGCCATCATTGCTTCTTTGATGCCTGATTTGATTTGTTCGTGTAACATGGTTCTATTATATCAAAGTGTGTTAAAATAACCCAATATGAGCAAGACTAAAAAACTAATATTTTTTGATACAGAGACCACAGGCATAGGCGACGAGGACCGTTTGTGTCAAATTGCATACAAAATAAATGAGGAAAGCTTTATGGGTATGTATAAACCACCTCTTCCTATACCACCTGGTGCATCTGCCGTACATCACATCACCAACGAAATGGTAGAAAGTAAATCATCTTTTATCGAGTCATCTGATTTTCAATTAATGAAAGAATTGTTTGAACACCCAGAATCGATATTGATAGCGCACAATATGCCCTTCGATTATGCAATGATAAAAAAAGAAGGTATAGAACCCAAGAATACTATCTGTACTCTCCGTGTCGCGAGGCATTTGGATAAAAATGGCAAACTCGCCAAACATAATCTCCAATTCCTGCGCTATGCACTCGGAATAGAAATAGAAGCGACAGCACATGATGCTCTCGGTGATGTCCTAGTAATGGAACAATTATTCCAGAGACTTCTAAAAAAGATTGTTGAAGAAGAGAAAGTCACAGAAAGTGAAGCTATCGAAAAAATGATAGAAATATCTTCCAAGCCTTCCCTGCTTCGAAATATCAGCTTCGGCAAGCATGCTGGTAAAAAAATTGAGGAAGTACTACAGACTGACAAAGGATATCTGGAATGGCTATTGTCACAAAAAGAACAAAAACCAAAAGGCGAAGATGACTGGATATACACACTCCGGCACTATCTCGGCAAATAGACTATTAACATAATATAAAATTAGTATCCAATCCTTCACCGAAGAGCCCAATCTCCATCGGTACTTTTTCGTATTTGACATTCATACGACTAGAATGCAGAATTGAAACGAGTGTACATCTAAATGGCCATTTTGGCCGGAAAGGTAATATGGCAGCGATTCCAAAGATTAAGGACGAGGTGTTCTTCAACGTCAACGAGGAAGGGATCCGCGCAGTTGGGGTCACGAATGAGGCCGGCGTCTTCATCGACGTCATGCCCGAAGAACCTCCTCAGGGCGCCGACGTGAGCGAAGCCGATCTAGCCAAGTGGCTGGCGGATGAGATCGATCCGACTGGCTTCAGCCAGATTGAGGTCGTGAAGGTCAAAAACGATCCGTTGACCTTCAGAATTGATGACGCCAAAACTGGCGAGCTCCTTGACGCCAGCGAGTAGACAAGAAGATAGGGTGGCGACCACACGGTCGCCACCCTCGCGAGAAAATATATCAAGCACCGAAGAGCATATGCCCGATCGGTGCTTTCTTCGTTTTACCCTTAATGTGCTAAAATATATGGACTTGTCCCGTTATAAATTTAGCTCGCGGGATTTTGTAAATAAAGATTATTAATTAAAATTTATAATGGGATGCAAATTATTTGGATATTATTGGGAGTTATCGCAGGAGGCCTAGTAGCATATGCTATCCTAGGAAAAAAGAGAGATGATTCAAATGGAGCCAAGGATCAATCCTTACTTCTTCTTCAGCAACAAATGGCCGAGCTCGCGAGAGCCCTTGATTCCAAGCTCACTGAATCTCGCCGAGATATGCAGGACGCGGTGAAAACTCAATTTTCAGAATCACAAAAACTTCTCAAGGATATCAACGAACAAATGAGTCGAAGTCTTGTCGACGTAGCTCGCGAGCAGACCAAGACCAACGAAGCCACAACTCAATTTATAAAAATAGCCGAGAAGCTCGGCGATCTAGAGAAAACTCTCAAGCATCAGAAACAGCGCGGTAATTGGGGCGAGGCATCCCTAGAGTTGATACTTTCGAATACCCTTGCTCCCGGACAATACAAAATGCAACATGAGTTTAAGAACAAGGAAGTAGTAGACGCTATCATTGTAACCAAGGAAGGCATCATCCCTATCGATGCCAAGTTTTCTCTCGACAACTACGACCGTGTAGTACATGCGATCAGTGATGAACAGCGTGATGAACTAGAAAAGGAATTCAAGAATGATCTCAAAAAGAGAATTGATGAAACATCAAAATATGTTCGACCCGAAGAAGGCACACTTCCCTTTGCATTCATGTATATTCCTGCAGAGGCGATCTACTATGATCTCCTCATCAATCAAGTTGGCTCTGTAAAGGTAAATACTCGCAATCTCATAGACTACGCATACAACGAAAAGAAGGTCATTATCATCTCCCCAACTACCTTCATGGCATATCTCCAGTCAGTACTCTATGGATTTAAGGCATTCAAGATCGAAGAATCTGCAAAAGAAATCATTAAAAAAGTTGAAGACTTGGGTAAGCATTTGAAATCTTATGATGAATACCACAACAAGCTCGGCAATGCTCTCGGTACTGTGGTCAACCATTACAATGCTTCAAACAAAGAACTAAAAAAGATAGATAAAGATGTGCTCAAGATAGCAGGCGCTTCCCCTGAATTAAATTTACTAGAAGTAGAAAAGCCTCAGCAAGACGAATAGAAAATTAAAAAGCCAGTCAACGTTTTATCCTTGTGGGATCGTTGCTGGCTTTTTCGAGAGACCTTTTCGGCGGCTCTCCTGCCTTTACTCGAATTCGTCGAGCGCGATGTGTTGCTAGTTCTCTGTCACTTCTTCTACCACAAAGTAGTGACCGTCGTTCGCGGCGTCTTCGGTGCGACCCGGGCTCTTGAAGACCCCGATCTCGTCGCCGTCGCCGGTCACGTGGTAGCCATCAGCCTGACGGTCACCAACATCAACCCGCTTGTACGGACCAAAACGATGCTTCATGGTCGTGGTGGTCTTGACAGAAGCGGGTTTCGCCGCTGTGACGGGTGCAACTGCAACTGGCTCAGAGGCCGAGGTTGCCTTTGCAGGCTGGGGCGTCGGAGCAACCGGTGCTGGCTCCGGTTGGAAAACCGGAGGTGTCATCGGCGATGGCGTCGGTGCCGTCGTTCGTGTAGGCGGGTAAATGGGGTCGAGCGGGTAGGTTGGATCAGGACGATTCAACCAATCGTAGAAACCCCGCACGATTGCCCAGATCAACCAGAGCAGCAAGAGGAGCAGGACGAGCTTAATGAGAGTCTTCAGAATGTCTCCGAAGAGACCCCCGAAGAATCCGCCATCCGCTTCGTCCTTTTCCATGAGCTTCGTTGCGCTGGATCCAGTCGTGGGCGACGCCGCGGCTGCGGGATTCGCTCTCTCCGCGATTTGATCCCCTTGTACCGGCATGCCGTTAAGCGTGAAGACACCAGTCGGACAGACGACCTGAGTGGGCGCCTGAACGAGCTTCGTCATCTCCTCGAGCCTGTTTCCACAGGACACGAGGTAGCGGACTTCTTGCCAGCCGCTCAGCGAGGAGTAGCTCACCCAAACGGGTGTGCCTGCCTTGATGAGCGCGGCTTCGAAAGTCCGCCGCTCACGGAGTTCGTTCCAGAAGATAGTGTCCTTCTGAAGCGGCTCCTTGCGGAGGCCAAGTAGCATCGCATCGCGGTCTGACAACTGCCCGCCGAGAAGCGGGTACTTCACCAGATCGATATCGATCGGTGTAACCCACTCCTTTCCCGCGATCGTAACGACACGGGACATGTCGAACGAACGCGTCGGGACGCTGAACGTCTTGGTCTCCGCTGATGCCCTCAGAGCATCGTAGGAGGCCGGGGTCATGGGATTGATGTAACCACACCCCGTGGCCCAAACGGCCGACAGAACGACGAAGAGAACTGAAAACATCTTGACGAAGAACGGACGATTCATGGTGCCTCCCGGCTCCAATGGGCTGTGACCTCAACATGGCCAGTCAACCTCAAACTAAATGTATTATAGCATAAATATAGCACTTGTCAAGCATACAAAAAGCACGTTTTGTCAACGTTTGTAAGGGTTTATTCAGCCATTCTATTTATTAGATAAACCAACTTCGAAAATTTATTAAAATTAAAAACGGTCGAATCCCCCAAGGATTCGACCGTTTGTTTTGTGTCTGGCCCCTACGACCAGACGATGATGCGTTTTTTCTTGGCTGTCATTCTCGCCATCGATTATCTCCTCGCCCAGATACTGCTGAGCACAGGTTCGAAAAAAAAGTAAATGAACACCCCGAACGCGACCAGAAACCCAGCCAGGAACCCCAGCCAAGACCTCTGCATTTTCGGAATGGACACCACCCTGCTAGCCCCAAAACTAAGGGACAAAGCAACAGCCATCACGAGGATGGCTACTAGCCACACACTCATGAGAGCCTCCTACCCAAATTTATTATAGCACAAATTTAAGAAAAAGTATATATGCTTAATTACTTATTTAAATAATTATCCATTCGACTCGGAATCATTTCTCAATTCAATTCTTTTTAGTTCGACTTGATATGCCAACCAAAACGCACTCATATATACCAGCCACCAAATAATCTGCATTAATATTGCAGTTCCTCCTGTACTTATAAAATAGACCTTCTCTAGGGTCCACAATACCATTGCTCCAATCATCGCCCATTTCTGACCTTGATATATAAATAATGCAAGGATCAAGAAAAGCACTATATCAATATACGCACTCTTGTCTACAATCGAAGAACCAATATTTATAAATATAAAAGTTATGACAACGCTTAGCATAAGGCACAAAACACTCTGACCTCGAGCAGATTGCGTGATCGATAGAGTATCATAACCCTCTACTTGCCTTTCTACTTCCTTCTCATCTACATCCCACCACAGTAGCCAACTCCTTTGTGGAGCTTTTGCTTTTTCGGCTGGGGAAACTTTTTTTTCGACAGGAGTTTTTTCTGCCACCATAGTTTCTTCTACTACCCTCACCTGAGAACCACACGAGAAACAGAATCTGGACTCTGTTTCATTTTTATTTCCGCATTTAGTACAGTACATATAAATAAGTTAGTTAATTAATATTACTCAATAAGTCTACAACATTCACAGGAACAATCAAATATAATTCTTGCGTCGAATACTAGCTAGACTCGTCTGAAGAATTCTTAATTTCTGTTAATCTTTTTTTGGCATGCTCGATATCTGCAATATCACTACTAGAAAGCTCACTCCCATAATGCAAAGGCGCTTCCTTTGTTTTAATTGATTCCTCTAATCTCTGTATCTCTGAGAAGGATTTATCTTCTTTATGGTAAGCTGATGGCAATATATTTAACTCACCATCTTCATCGAGATAAAAAAGAACCTTAAAGCCAAAAAATTTCTGTGACGGCATTTGTTGAGACATGTTACCGTGCGCATTCTCATGATTTAAAATTTTATAGACCCTTTCTTTAGATATTCCTAATAACTCAAGAAGTCTTTTATACTCTACAATACTAGAAACAACTATCTCAGAATCATCTAAAAAATCATCAAGAAACTTAAACTTTTCTCTCTCATCAGCAGTAAGAGCTGTACCAGCTTCGTTCTTAGCACACAGCAACCTAAATTCTTCTAATCTTGCTTGGTGCTCTTCTAACTTCACAGCCACTTGTTTACCTCTTAAAATTTTTCTTCTCATGCTAACCTCAGACGCTTCTCTGTCTGGGCCAAAGGATATTTTTTCCATAATTAGATTATACCAGTTTTATCCTTTCTAGTAAGTAAGGAAAAAGGTCTATTTACCATCTTTGAGTGAGGCAACTCAAGACATAGCCTCAAACATGGCCGGGGCATTACTATATCTATTGATTAGATTTTCTAAATTTTCTTAAGAAAATTATTTCACCGATAATAACAAATTTTGCTACCAATATTGAGCCAGGATATAACCAATTTACCAGAGAATAGTTTGTAAGCGATGTAATAGACAGCGAGTGCTTGAGGACATCCACCCACATAGAAGCCAATGATTCACTTCGTGGTGCATACCATGTCTTGCGCATTGTTGGGAAAAATCCGATAACATCAATGAATGATGCAAGGATTACAGACCACACAACACTGTTTACTAAAAGCCAAGGTAATATCGCGCCGAGTGAAAGTATTAAACAAACCTTATCAAATAAAGTAATGTCTTTAGATCCATAATCCTTGTGCAAGGATAGCAGCAGAACTCCAACGCTCACTAGAGCAGAAACTCCAGTTGCCCACGCCCCGGGGCCTCCATCAGAAACAATCTGTCCTAGGAATGCGATCACAGTAACGATTGCCCATATAAGCCAAGTGTAAGTATGAGGTTTGGTATTGCCTCGGAGTATATCTCGAACATAAATAAATGAGCTCACGACAGCAAGTATAGCTGCAACCGCTCCGAGAATTATTTTTAGATCCATATAGAAAGTATATCAAATTTTCCCAAATTTTCTTTAAAAAATTCTTTTTTTATAACCTGTTTTTGTGCCAAGCTGTCTAAAACTTCCTTTTCCGAACGTGCCCTCAATCAGCCTGCCGACCTGCAGGAGATTACCATTAACTCCTGCATCAATAAAGATATTTATTATGTCCTCTTTTGAATACTTCTCCTTATTTTTATCATACAACTCATAGATGTATTTTAATCCAGCCTCCACCTCTGCTGTTCGTGACGTGTCTACTGAGGCCTTGCCATCATCGATGTCTTTTATCTCGCTTTTAAATAATTCACTCTTTCGAACATATTCTTCGTAAAAAATTTTTGTAAGATACCCCACTACTGCCTCGTTAATTTGATCAAAAAATACAACACGACCATCACGAGATGTTACTGAAAATCCTGACCTATATTCTACAATTTCATTCTTATTACCTACGGGAATGATCTGCACAGCATTAAAAGCCTTCGTGTGTATCAGCTCGTGGAAAACAATAATTGTAAAATCAACAGAACTTTCATTTCTATCAATTATAAAATCTCCTTGGGTAGTTGAGTGCGCACCCTCAATGAACATTCCTTTAGTTATTTCTAACACACCGCCCTTTTTTAATATATGAACATGCTCAAGCGGAATATCGATAATTTTTGTGCGGTTAAATCTAGCAAGAATCTCATTTGCTGCCTTTTGCGCAAAATCAATAAGAATAATATCTTTTTCACTTTTTTCAATTTCACCATCAAACTTCTCATTTGAGTTTTGGAATCTTTGGTTAAGATATTCCTCCACTTCTCTCTTGATTTTCTCATTACTAGAGTTTTTACCAATAATTTTATCAATGTGTGGTGGTAAGTTGTTTTCCATAACTAAAGTATATCAAATTTTTGATTTTTTCTGCAAAAATGCTATATTTTTCCTATTGGCCCTATCGTCTAACGGCTAGGACGGATCCTTCTCAAGGATCAAATCAGAGTTCGATTCTCTGTAGGGTCACAAATTGCGAAAAGCAGATAAACTGCTTTATCTGTGGGCAATTTGTGAAGGCACAAGCATAATCCGCCAGCTGGCGGATAGCCGAGCCGGGGTCGGCAAGTACTTACGTAGAATTTAAGCAAAGCGAAAAATTATACTTAGTAACTTGTGACCACATGAACGCAGAATGCGAAGCATACTAAATACGACTGCAAGCAAATTATTAGAACTTTGCAATTTCTAAACAAGGACATTATTTTCAAGAATACATCCTTGTATTATTCCATCATAGTTATATACTTTAACATATGCCTATTGTACTCATAACGCTTAGTCTAATAATTACAACATCTTTTTTAGCAAAAAACGCAAAGAAGGAAAATACAAAATTAGGATATTTTCTTGTGCTAGTGAGTGGAATTATAATTTTTTTATTTGAACCACTAATTCAAATTTTTCTACTTGAAATTAGTAGTCCGTCCTCTTCTTTGATTTCTCTTTTTGGCTTATATTTTATTGTGCTCGCAATAGTACAATTAATTAAATTAATGAAGAATGAGAATAGAAGTTTAATAAAATTTAGCAATAAAAACATTTTAACAATCATAGTTTCTGTTTTTCTTTTTATAGCTTTATTTGACGGCTTACCTTATGGATATTTTACTTTTTTAAGATTTGCTGTTTGTGCTGTTGGACTTTATATTGCATATCAAATATATCAAATCAATAAAGAATCATTATGGGTCTGGTTTTTTGGCTCTATTGTTGTTTTATTTAACCCGATTATAGTTATTCACCTAGAAAGAGAACAATGGTGGGTTATTGATTTGATTGTTGGAATATTTTTTGTAATATCTCTGTTTTTATTAAAGGCAAATAAAAATAATTAATTTGTGACACGAGAACAATATAAGCAAAAATTTAAAACATGTGTTCATGATTGGACACTTCACATGGATGCTGACAGTGGTGACAGGAAGAGTAATTCCATTTTTATGTGTGAAAACTGCAAAACCATAGTTACAATGCTAGAAAGAAACTCTTTAGATTCTTTAAAGCTGAAGGAAAAAGCGATGAAAGACAGCTTGCTGTCTCAACAAGATTCTCAAAAGATTCAAGAGAAAAGTATTCGAATTTCTGCATGGACTGCCGCACTGACAATAGTAGTTGCTGTTATCGTATTTCTTTTTGGAGATGGGATTTTGAAATAATTTACACTGGAAGAAAAGTTTCACGTCAACTATTTATAGTAGATTATTAGTTAATAACTGTAGTGATCTTATTTGCAATCGGGTCATATGTTCTATGCATAGACTTAACCTGCATTTTAGATATTTTTAAAATATAAGTTAGAAAATCTTTTATATCTAAAGAATATAGACAGTCTTCTTTTTGCCAGTCAGAGGTTACAAAAATACGCCTTATACATCCATTTCTACTTGAAAGAACCTGAAGGACGTGAGCGTGTATGAATTGATTTAATAGATTTACAAGTGATAAATTAGTTTTGATTGATTTATCAAAATCATACAATTTTTCATAATCAAAACTCAGACTTTGAATTCTACTATTTCTCTTGTATTTAACACATTTCAATTCTAGGTTTTTAGCAGAATCGGGTAATCTTTGTGACTCGAGTAATTTCCTGATTGAAAAAGCCATTAAAAATAGCTTTATTTCAATTTTGGAAAAATGTTCGTCAAACTTATATCCATCAAGGTCCCAAATTTTAACATCTACCTTTTTTTGTATATAAGATATATCTCGTTTGAGGTCCTTTTTCCAGTAATAGGATTCAAATGCCATACAGAAAGATTATAGCAGACTCCTATGCTGATTCCAGAAAGTCCTTATCTAATTGAAAACTGAGTTCTAATTCCATATAATTAATGGAATGGACTACAAAACCATAATCAGCATTATTTGATGTTATAATCTGCCTATGTTAATTAATCTAATTCTAAATCTTGCACTCGGGGTACTCGTAGGCTTCATTCTTGAATTCGTTTACCGGTCTCAACAAGCCAAGAAAATTGTTTGGCCGGAATTTATAAATATATTTATGTATGGAATAGTAGGAGTATGCCTAGTCTTACTATATTATTCTCATCTGAATTTATGGCTCGAACTAATTCTTCTCCTAATCATACCTAGCTTAATTGAATTCCTAACTGGATACATATATTTAAAGTTTAAAGGAATTTATCTATGGGATTATTCACAAGAATTTTTAAACTTTAGGTCCATCATTTGTATGAAATTTTCTTTAGCATGGTTTGTTCTTGCTGCGTTATACTACTATTTTATTTTTCCAAAAATATTTCTCTCATAGACACGTAAACAATTCCCTCCTTCCAATTACTCCTCAAAATATAAAAGCCTCGTGAGAAGTTTCCTTTTCACGAGGCCATGAACCTCGTGAGGTTCATACTTGCGATAGCAAGATTTGATGTGATGGTGCTTGGCTCGGCGGAGAGAATATCCTCCGCCGAGCGCGAGCAAGTTATTCCTCGTCCATCAGGACTTTGAGACGCTGATGAGAGAGCTTCTCGAGCTCGCTCCCTAGTTCGGCTACAGTATAAATCGTAAGCCAGTCATCGACGTCGAGCACGTCGTCGTAAGGACGAATCTTCTCCAAGAACGCGGCGCTTTGCTCGTGGTTGAAGAAAATTTTGCTTTCGGCAATGTCCATGAGATTCTGGACCGATGTTGCCTGGGCGATATCCGACATCAGGATCTCGTCCTCTTTCCGCCCGAGAACATCAGATTCCTTCGTCTCGGGAGGCTGGCTGAACTGCGCGCCTTGCGGAGGAGCACCACCTTGTTGCATGTTGGAGGCAAATTCGTCCCGCAGGATCTTCCTGATTCCAACAATTCCCAGCAGGACGGCGATGGTGATAAGAATCGACGTCACGTCAAAACTGATTCCCATTAGCATTACTCCTTTGGAAGGGCCGGCATGCCGGCTGACTGGTGAAAATTACTAAAACTATATAATATAATTGCTAAATGTCAATGCATAGTTTTGAATAAAAGTTCCGTGTAGTGTTTTCTAAATTCTACATTGCTACGTTTTTTTGGTTTAATGTTATGATTAATAATCATGAAACTAAATTTCACCTACAACAAAGACAAGGATATATGGTGCCTTCTAAATAAAGACAAGAGTTCTAATAATTCTCAGGCTTCCACCGAGCAGTACCAGCAGCTTATAAATAAATATGGAGAAAATCCAACAGCAGAAAACACGGCAATTTTTGTTGATGAGTATATTACTGAGAATAATATTGACATCGAGAAGTATATAAAGAATTTTCAAAAGGATTGGGAAAATATCTCTACTGTTTTTCAAAAAAATGCCGAAGCAATTTTCAATGTTTCACTTCCGACTGATGTAATTGTTTACCTTACAATAAACAGTCGTTGTCCTTACAGCATACAAGACAAGTTCTTTTATGTATCTCTGCAATCATCACAAGCAACAAAGACTATAATGCACGAGCTCTGGCATTTCTACACATGGTACGGACTTGGAATATACCAAGAGGAAAAGCTCGGCAAACAAAAATATAATGATATAAAAGAAGCACTGACTGTTTTGTTAAATGTCGAGTGTAAAGATTTATTTCCTGAGGGTGTTATAGATATTGGTTATCCCCAACACCAGGAAACACGACAACTAATTCTGAATTACTGGGAGAAAAATAAAGATATTAAAAGACTTTGGGAATATTTAGTGAGCTCCCCCACCGAACCTACTTTTTAGCCGTACAGAAAAACTCTCGCACACACCAGACCTTTCCACCCACTGGCTGGCTTATAGATTCACTAACAAAAGAATTCGGCATTTTATGTCCACCGTATTTTAAATCAAAAGAATCCATCATTTGTTGAACTTTTCCTGACTGCTTTAATTCTGCTTCGACGTTATTATGAGCTATTTGAGCATTAGCTCCAGACAACAGTGTTCCGCGTCTATCGAAATAATAATCTGCATCTCTCTCCTCACATTTAACAAAATTGCAATTCCAAATAAATTTAAATTTTTGATCAGAAACCTCGATTCTTACAGAAGGGTTTTCGATCCTAGAAGGATATTGTTGTTTCAGGATATTCCCTACTCTATTAGCAAATTCATTTCCACTTTTATGTGCTTCTGCTCCGTCTCCGGACTCATATATATATTCTGATTTATTTTGAAAGGATTCGGAAGCGCTGGCGTCCAAAGAAGATACTATCGCTGTTCCAGCTATTGCCTTACCTACTTGTTTTATAAAATCTCTACGTGACTCGTCCATATTTCTATATTACCATAGTTTCAAATACCAATAAATCTGAATAAATATTTAATAGATATTCCTTTCCACGTGATTTTCTATACAATTATAATGTTATAATCTGCCTATGTTAATTAATCTAATTCTAAATCTTGCACTCGGGGTACTCGTAGGCTTCATTCTTGAATTCGTTTACCGGTCTCAACAAGCCAAGAAAATTGTTTGGCCGGAATTTATAAATATATTTATGTATGGAATAGTAGGAGTATGCCTAGTCTTACTATATTATTCTCATCTGAATTTATGGCTCGAACTAATTCTTCTCCTAATCATACCTAGCTTAATTGAATTCCTAACTGGATACATATATTTAAAGTTTAAAGGAATTTATCTATGGGATTATTCACAAGAATTTTTAAACTTTAGGTCCATCATTTGTATGAAATTTTCTTTAGCATGGTTTGTTCTTGCTGCGTTATACTACTATTTTATTTTTCCAAAAATATTTCTCTCATAGACACGTAAACAATTCCCTCCTTCCAATTATTCCCCCAAAAAGCTAAAATAAACACATGGAACTCACAGAACTAGTTTTAACTCTAAAAATCCCGGCAACCATAGTCCACGTGGTCGCAGTCGTATTTGGTATGGGTAGCGCACTCGTGTCTGATCTGCTTTTCTCATTCTTCAGCAAAGACAAGCATTTGAACAAGACCGAGATGTCTACCCTCTCTATCCTCGCCACTGCTGTCTTTTATAGTTTAATACTCATCAGCCTGTCTGGATTAATAATTTTTCTTTCTGATATTGAAAAGTATTCTCATTCTGCAAAATTCCTAGCAAAAATAAGCATTCTCGCAATACTGATAATAAATGGTTATGTGCTTAATAAATATGTCTGGCCTCACCTGCTTAATAAAAATTTCTTCACACTCAAGAAAGAACGCAATATCCGCAAGCTCGCCTTCGGATCCGGAGCAATATCTGTGATCTCTTGGCTCTCTGTCTGCGCTCTCGGAGTATTGGATAGTCTAAATATGCCGTATGTGGCAATCGTTTCCCTATATGCTTCCATAATTGTATTGGGAACAATCGTGGCATTAGTTATTGAAAGAAAAGAATTCAACTAGCAACGCCTCGAGAACCGAGACGGCTTCGAGGCGTAAAATAAAACTATTATATTAAAAGAACTATTCGCCTGAACCCGCCGGTAGACATTCACGGCGGGTTGTTCTTGCGCTATCCCCGCTTTATTTCATTGGTCAACATGATTGCCCGCGGACCATGAATCCTGCGAATCCCATCGAACGATCTCGAGGGAGGCACGACCATGCGTTCCCTCGACAGCACCTGGCTGATGTACACCACATCGTTCGGATTCGGATCACTAAAGATCCTCAGGATAGTCTCACCCTCCTTCAGGATGAGGTACGGGGGCCTTTCCACCAGGAACTCATCTGCCCGCGCGATCTCCGTCAGGAACTTCTGATTCTCCGGCAGACTGACCGGAGTGATCTTCGAGGGGAGGAAGCCGTATTTCATCATGAGGGACACCAGCAACTTCATGCTGAGTGAGTTGACCTCCACGGTCGTGATCATTTCCAAAACAAACATCTGACATCCTCTCTGTGATTTGCATTCCCCGCCGGCGTGAGTGCCGGCGGGGTCTTACTCACTACTTGGGAACGGCAGCCTTGACCTGATCGACGATCGTGCTCGACTCCACGCCCTCGTGAACGGCCATGTTGCCACTCTCGGCGTGGATAATGTACAAAACGGGGTACCGTGGACGGGCCGCTCCGTAATGAAAGAAGCCCTTTTGAACCGCCTTCTGCTCGAAATAGTGAGCAAAAGGATCACCGGCAGTGAGAGGCGACGTATTGTAGCCAGCCGCCTGAAGTGCGTTCCGACATTTCGCGTACTCCGAGGCATTTCCCGACGAACCGCCGACAAGTTCTACTTGTAGCACAGGAACCTCCACACGCATACAATATAATTCCAGAATGAAAGTGTCAATATACTACAATTTGCAGTTCGCAAATAGATTATGAGATAATAAAATCAAAGAGAGGTGCACCATGACAAATGAGCGGCTCGAAAAGCTTGGAGTTGTCGCCTTTGCAACAGGTATTGTGGTAGCGATAGATGGTATCGACGTTCCTCCATTTATCGTCTTCACTCTCACTTGCGGCGGCGCGGCAATCCTCGTGTTTTTGCACGACGCCTTCAAGTGGGCACTCGGCTCCGCGATTTTTATCGCTGCGGCCGTCTGTGCCTCGTCATGCACTAGCGACAAGTACATCCTGGCTGGTTGCTTTGCGATCTTCATGCTTGGCGTGAACTTCGCGCGACTTCTGGTCGGCGAAATGAAAAAGGAAATTGTTTGATCAGTGGCCGGCGTCGTATACGACGCCGGCCATATTTATTTTAAATAAATCTAAGTTGATGCTATAATGGCACTATTATAATTAGTAAATATAAAAATATGAAAACAAAAGCACTTATTATAGGAATCATAATCATCGCCATCATCGGTTTTGCAGTAAATAAGCGTTCCGATAATGCACCGACAGTAGTAACTCCTGCGACCAACGATACAACAGGAATTCAAAAGGCTGAAACAGATTCATACACCATGGCCGAAGTAGCTACTCATAATACTCAGGCAGATTGTTGGACAACTATTAGTGGTAGTGTTTACAACGTAACTTCATGGATATCTGAGCACCCAGGAGGAGCAAAAGCTATCATCGGATTGTGTGGCATCGACGGCACAGCAGGATTCACCGGACAGCACGGAGGACAGCCACGACCAGCAACAGAGCTTGCAGGATTCAAAATCGGAGCTCTCGCAAACTAGATATAAATTATTTTTTCTCCAACCACTCAGGCTCTTGGCGCACCAAGAGCCTGTTTTGGTTTTTCTTGTCTTTTAGTATTGCTGATACGACTCTCTCCATGCGTACTCCTTGAGACCCTTTGACCAAAACCAAATCATTTTTTTCTAGTAATTTCTCTGCAAATGCTCCTGCTTCTGTAGAATTTGTAAAATCAAATATACTACCTTCGCTCATGCCCGCCTCTATTGCACCCACTTTTATATCGCAAGCCCTAGGACCAACTACTACCAATATATCTGCATTCTCTTTTGCCACCTTTCCTACATTCTTATGGGCTTCGACTGTGTGTTTTCCGAGCTCAAGCATGTCGCCCAAAATCGCTATTTTCCTGCCACCATTAACTTCGCGAAGTGTGCGAAGTGCGCTTTCACAAGCAAATGGAGAAGAATTGTAAGTATCATCAATAATAAATGTATCATTGATTCCTGACAACAAACGCATACGACCTGCTGGTACATCATATGCTTTAAGGTGTTCGATAGCATGAAGAACATTGAATTTCAAACCTACAGATAATGTGATAGCAGCCAAAGATGCATATAAATGATTTCTTCCAAAAACTCCTTCGATAGCCACAGGCATACTGACCCCACTTTCATCAACACGGAAAATTATACCCTCGGGAATTCCATCGATGCCGTAATATATATTATCTTGCGAGGCCACTACATCTGCCTCAGGATTAAATCCATAAGTGATAGTGCGACATTTAGTTTTTTCCTTCATCCCTAATACGGCTTCATCGTCAGCATTGAGCACCAATAGTCCATCTTTTTTTAAGGTTTTAATGAGCTCACTTTTTTCTTCAATCAAATGTTTGCGAGAAGAAAAGAATTCTATATGTGCAGGTGTTTCTCCGATGGCAGTAATAATTACTGCATCTGTCTTTAGCCATGATGCGGTTTTTTTCATGTCACCCGGCTTACCTACGCCCACCTCAAGGACTAGCCATTTGGGATATTTATGAGGTGCAATGATCAACCACAAACCTAATAGGAAATTTTCGAACCAAACAAAAGGATTATTCCAACCATTTGGTAATCCGAGAATAGTTAACGGTAAACCAATTTCACTATTGTAGCTCTTTTGACTTTTGCGCACATGGGTCATGCCTGAGAGTGCGGCATAAACCGCATCCTTTGTAGAAGTCTTACCTAGGCTACCAGTGATAGCTATAACCTTCGGCTTGTACTTCCAAAGCACAGCTCGAGACTCCATCTGAAGTACGTATGAAATTGATGTTTTTACAAATGCTCTCATGAATTGATTTATACAAGTAATTAATAACAGTTCTATCTATCCGGCGGAACTTCGTAATAGTTTAGCAAAAACTTTGTTATATCCAAAAAAGGATCAGACCAAGTAGTAGCCGCATACTGAGAACCCTTGGGATTTACTGCGTACAAAAAGACTATAAATTTCGGCTCATAAGCTGGGAAATATCCAAAAAATGAATGTGTGTGCCTATCTTCATAGTAGCCTCCACCTCCATCCTTTGCAACCTGGGCTGTACCTGTTTTTACGGCAACACTATAATGATCGAGCTTGCCAAGGCCTCCTTTGATAGACTTGTCCATTACTGTTACAAGCATAGAAGTGATTTCTTCTGCCGTGGCCTTGCTGATCTTGCTCTGTGTTGTCGGATATTCCATCTTTTTAGATGTCCCATCATCGTATTTTATTTCTTTCACAAGATGTGGCACGACTAATGTACCTCCATTTCCAAGTGCTGCAAGTGCTCGAGTAATCTCGATCGGAGTAAGAGCGATACCTTGACCGAATGCAGCGTTGGCGTACTCAAGCTCTCTCGGGCTTTGAAGGTTGGAAACAAGACCACTAGTCTCATTTGGCAGGTCTATACCAGTTTTTTCTTTGATGCCAAAAGACAATAGATAATCTCGAAATCTTTCTTTGCCCAATTTTTGCTCTACAAAAACCATACCAGTGTTGAGTGACTGATTGAGCACATCCTGCATACTAGTGCCGGGGCCACGTCCTTGCTTGTCGAAATTAAATATTTCTTTTTTCTCAACTATTACAGAACCTTTGTCATTATAAGTCGTAGATGGTGTCACCACTTTAGCATCAAGCGCGGCTGCCATTACAAGTGGCTTGACCACAGATCCAAATTCAAGCACATTTTCGACTATTGGATTAGAAAAAGTTGTTGCACTTTTAACTTTAGAAAAATTATTAATATCGAAATCCGGCTTTACCGAAATCGCATAGATTGATCCATCGGTAGGATTCATAATTATGCCTCCGATAGAATCGGTCGAATACTTTGCTTTAACTGTGTTTAAAGTTTTCTCAAATTGACTCTGGACTGTGGGTTCGATAGTGCTCACCAAATTGCCTCCCTTCACTTGGTCGTCAAAAAATGTATCGCTAATATTAGAAAAAACTTCCGCGAAAAAGTTTACATAAGGATTATTCTTATCTCTAGCTAAAACTGTTTCATATTGTCGCTCTAGGCCATATCTCCCGCCCAGTTCATTGCCTTTATAGCCCACGAAGCCGACACTATGTGCTGCCATATTATCACCCGGATAAAATCGCCATTTCTCTTTGAACAAAGAAATTCCCGATATTGCCAAAGCAGTAATCTTATCAGCTTCTTCTTTTGAAAGATGATGAGTGATTTCTTCATATGTATCACTTTTCTTATTCGCACGTGCAAGAAAATCATTCTTATCAATTTCAATTATCTGAGAAAGTTTATTATAGGTTCCTTCAGCATCTGCCATCTTGCTTGGATCTATAGCCATTTTAAATCCCGAGGTTTGAGTAGCAGCCGACACAAGAGTATTGTCCTTGGTACTGAAATATATAGTACCCCTTTCAAAGATATTTGATGATGGGGTGGCATATTGCCTGTCTGCCAACTCAGCGTAATAATTTTTATTAACTACTTGCACCAAAAAAAGCTTGCCACCAAGCAAGAGAGTAAATAGCACGATACCAAGAAAAAGAATTTTAGTCCTAACCAAAAAACTAGATTTCATTGTTTGCCAATGTAGTAGGTAATGTGTTGCTTCCTAGAGCTTTGCGTGTAGCAAATTTAACAGTTGTTTCTCTGTATCCCAATGAATGTGAAAGTTCTAAATCAATTTTATTTGAAAGTGACAAATATGTAAGCTCTAAGTCTCCTACCTGATTAGACAAATTGCGAGCCTGAGATTCCAAGCTCTTTCTCTCTACGATATTAAAAACCATATTCCCCAGAAATATAACGTATAAAAAGCCAAGCGCCAAAGATGCAAACAGCATAGATCTGAGTATGCGAATAGCCATATCATTATTGATCATATTCACATTGCCTGCGTACATTTTTAGTTTTATTGTTGCTTGTTTCATTAAATTTTTTCTATTATTCTTAACTTTGCACTTCTTGAACGTGGGTTATCTCTAATTTCTTCGGGGCTTGCAGTAATAGGCTTTTTGCTAATCACTTTGCATTTCCCTTCGATTTTCAGCTCATTGAAGAATTTTTTGGTGATGCGGTCTTCCAGACTATGGAAACTAATCACCGACATTCTTCCCCCTTCTCGTATTGCCTCAAATCCTTTTCTCAAACCCATCTCTAATGCTCCCAATTCATCGTTGACTGCTATTCTGATGGCTTGGAAGGTTCTAGTGGCAAAATGAAGCCTACCTCTTCGATACAAACTCGGCACTGCATCACTTATGATCTTGACCAGTTCAAAGGTGGTCTTGATCTCTCTTTGCTCTCTAGCGTCTACTATCGCTTTCGCGATTCTTCTACTAAATCTCTCCTCTCCGTATCCGTAAATGATATTTGCGAGGTTTTCCTCACTCCAACCATTCACGACATCACCGGCGGTAAGATCTTCTCTAGAAGGATTTTCTTTCATGGTCATATGAAGAGGCTCGTCTCTCATAAATGAAAATCCTCGTAGAGAATTGTCTAACTGATCTGAACTCAATCCTAGGTCAAAAATTATCCCATCAACTTTTTGTATTCCTTCATTCTCCAAAGCTTTGTCTAAGTCTCGGAAGTTTATATTCACAAATGAAATCTGTGATTTATAATTCTTAAACTTATGCTCGGCTCTCTCAAATGCTCCTTTGTCTTGATCAAGAGCAATAATTTTTGCTTTTGGAAATTTTGAGAATACCAATTCCGAATGTCCTCCACCACCAAAGGTAGCGTCAAGGACGACCGGACTCTGGCCACTCAAATTCAAACCGTATATTGTTTCTTGTAAAAGAACTGTCTTGTGAATGGTCTGTATTTTGTCCTGCATCTTACAAACTTCCGTCAGAACCAAGCTTTTCTGCCAAGGCTTCAGCTTGCTTCTCGACGACTTCCCTATGTTCCGACCATGCTTTCTCATTCCATATTTCCACGCGGTCCTTTACACCGACTATGGCTGCAGAATTTTTGAGTCCTATCCTCTCCTTGAGGAATTCGGGTATCAGTATTCTACCTATAGAATCAAGCTCTACCTCTGCCGCACGTCCAAACATGTACCTATTGAAGCTTCTCTGGTCAGCTTTCAAGAATGAAAGATCTGCGTCAGAAGATGAAAGCTTGTTGCTCACCTTCTCCCACTCTTTCACTGTGAAAACGAACAGACACGCCCCAAGTCCAGGAGTGATAATAATTTTCTTGCCGAGTTCCTTTCGGAATTTTGCCGGCATAGAAATTCTGCTTTTTTCATCTATGGTGTGTATGTATTCTCCGATTAACATATGTGATTTTGCGAATCACATCGCGTAAGTCCCATAGACGCGATGCAAATTATTATTTCCCACTTCTTCCCACTTGATATACATTATATTCCACTATAAGAAATAACACCAAGAAAAAATGTGGATAAGTAAGCAAAAAAGCCTTGACGTAGCCGGGGTTTTGTATCGGGATATGAATTATGCAAAATTTCCTAAGTATCTAGCCAATGCACCCTGCATTCTTGGGCTAAACTGTGTTTATTGATAATTTGACATACATAATATTTATAAACATAATTAGCGTGTTCAGCCATTATCGGCTGACATAAGGAGACACATGGAAAAGAAAAACGATTTGTGGCCGCTCGGCCTCATCGTGGCCGCTCAGTTCGTGACACTTGCGGTGGTATTCTTCCCACCGCTCCGTATGGGCATGTTCTAACGCCGACGCTCGCCGCCTTGGTTGCTCCGGTGACCAAGGCGGCGAGCAAGCAAATTGCTCTTTACATTTTTATCGGCGTGTTCACACCGCCATATCAAAAGCCCCGAATCATTACGATCGGGGCTTCAGACGTTTTAGTTCAATTTTATTCTTCCTGCTTCCCTTCGTCCTTCGGCTTCATAAGTGGAAATGTTTGAAGCTCGCGAAGTGGTTTGTCGACAAGTATCGCAAACATTCTTTCTCCGAATCCGAAACCGCATGTAGGTGGCATGCCGTGTTCAAGCATCTCTACGAATTCAAAATCCGCCATCATCGCTTCGGTATCACCTTTATCAATAAGTTTCTGTTGGGTGTCGAATCTTTGTTTCTGGTCTATTGGGTCGTTGAGTTCAGAATATCCATTACCCACTTCGCTTCCTGCAAATATAGGCTGGAAACGCTGAACTGTTTTCTCGTCAGGATTACTCTTGGCAAGCGGTGCAACCAATGTTGGATGATTTACAAGAAACGCCGGACCTGCAATATTCTTACGGCAGAATTTCCACAATGTGTCCATAAGTCTTTCTTTGTTGTCGCCATCGTAGACTACGCCAAGCTCCTTCAATTTCTTTTCCATCTCGGCTTCATCTGCTGTATGTATATCTACACCAGTTTGTTTTAAAATTTCCTCCGCATAATCAATCTTTGGCCATTCGTTGGCCAAGTCAAACGTATAACCCTTAGAAGTAAACTGCGTGGTACCGAAAACTTTTTGAGCTATGTCTATATACATCTCCCGCACCAAAGCCATGCCATCATTGTAATTCGCAAAAGCCCAGTAGAATTCCATGTTTGTAAATTCTTGTGCATGCTCGGGTGAAGTGCCTTCATTTCTGTAAGCTCGTCCAATCTCAAATGTCTTTGGAAATCCCGCGGCCATTAATCTTTTCTGCCAGAGCTCTCCAATTGATATGCGCAGGTATACATCAAGATCATAATCATTATGATGGGTCTTAAATGGTGTCGCTTCCGCCCCGCCAGTCGTGGTTTCCAGAGTCGGAGTTTCCACTTCTAGAAAACCTTTGCTCTTCATAAATTCTCTGGTTGCATCCCAAAACTTTGATTTTTTAATTATCAAATCCCGAAGTTCCGGATTCATTAGAAGATCCAAATATCTTTTTCGAAATCGCTCTTCTACATCCTGAAGTCCATGCCATTTCTCAGGCAATGGTCGCAAGGACTTGGATAGCATTCTCCACTCGGTAGCTTCAACTGTTTTCTCGCCCCTTTGTGTGATAAAAAATTTTCCGTAAATTTCCACGAAGTCTCCGATGTCTACTGTTTCCTGCCAGAATGTGAGTTTGTCTTCGCCCAAGACATCCTTTTTGAGTAGACCCTGAAATGCTCCTGTACCGTCATTGAGTGTAATGAATACAATAGCACCCTGTCCGCGAATGGACATTACTCGGCCAGAGATCCATTTACTTTGACCCTCAATATCAGAAAAAGTATCTATGGCATCCTGAAGGGATATTTCTCTTTTAGAGACAGCTGGATACGGGTCCATACCTTTTGATTTCAAAAGGTCTAATTTTTGTATTCGAAGTCCTCTGATCTCGTCGAGTGAAGACATTTATTTATAGATTATGAAACGCTAATTATTTTATAATTGACCACACTTCCGCTCGGAGTTTTGAAGTGGACATCTTCGCCCTTTTTTTTGCCGAACAATGCTTCTCCAAAAGGAGAACGATTGGAAATTTTTCCTTTGGCCATATCTGCCTCCTCACTTCCTACTATAACATAATTTTTTGTTTCAGTTGTGCCAACCTTTTGCACTGAGACTTGAGACCCAATCTCGACGACATCACCTCCTGCTGGCTTGATGACTTGTGAATTTTTCAAAATTTGGTCAATTTTTGCTATGCGCTCTTCGAGCTTTCCTTGATCCTCGCGTGCTTGGTGATACTCGGCATTTTCAGACAAGTCTCCCAATGATTTGGCATATTCAAGAGCAGCAATGATTTCCTTTCTTTTTGGCCCAGAAAGGTCTTTTAATTCTTGCTCAAGTAAATCTCTTTTTTCTTCTGTAATATAATCGCCTGATTGATTCATCCCGTTTAGAAATTTTAAAGTTTATAATTAAACGACTAAATCCCGTATGTAGAATTTATAACGGGATTCATATAGTAGAATCTTAGCTTTTTTTGACCAAAAGTCAATTTATCAATACATAGTTGCTAAAAATAAATTTTATGGTAACCTTATAGAACATATGGCAAAAACAGTAATTGAGGTCAACAAAAACCAGAACGAGAACAACGCGAGCATATTGCGACGTTTTTCACGCCGAATACAGGAATCTGGAATAATCTACAAAGTTAAAGGTGCTCGATACAACGAAAGAAAGGAGTCGAAACTTAAAGTTAAGAAATCTGCATTGAAAAGAATGGGACGCCGAAAGGAAATCGAGATACTAAAGAAGCTCGGCAAGCCAATCAAATAAGATGCTAGAGAACGTAAGTATGTTTGATCTCACAAACACAACCAAAGGTAAGCTTCCCCGCTTACCTTTTCTCGTTATTAAAGACGATATCCTAGGAGCGGATTACGACTTATCTATCGCATTTGTCAGTGGTAAAAAATCTCACGAGATAAACCTAGCCCACCGTGGCAAGGACAAAATGACAAATGTACTTTCATTTACTCTTAATAAAAAAAAGGGTGAGATCATTCTGTGTCCCAGCCTTATAAAAAAAGAATCTCTCGATCCTGAGAAAAATTTTGGTAAAAATTTTCCAAATTTACTTTTATTTTTAGTTATCCACGGAATGCTACATTTGAAAGGTATGGAACATAGTAGTAGAATGGAAAGAGCAGAAAAGATATTTTTTGAAAAATATCAAAATAAGCATAATGAGAAACATTTCAATCGGAATCGACATGGGCACGACAACCACCCGAGTAGTGGTGGGAGAATTCATCAAAGGAGAAAAAAATCCTAAGATAATTGGTATTGGCGAAGCCGAGACTAGAGGCATGCGCCATGGTTATGTGGTTCAATACACCGATGCAGTCGTATCTCTAAAACAAGCTATTGCTCAAGCTGAAAAAACTTCTGGTATCAAAATCAAAAGAGCCTTTGTATCAGCGGGTGGTATTAGTCTCCGAGGCAATATGAGCGCAGGCTCAGCTATAGTCTCAAAGGCTGATGGCGAAGTAACAGGCTTAGATATTCGCAAAGCTCTCGAAGACGCAGAACAAAATCTTAGCTTGCAAAACAAGAAAGTTATCGATGTATCCCCTATTTCATATAAATTAGACGGCCAAGAGGTCCTAGGGCGCCTAGAGGGCATGCGAGGTAACAAATTGGAAGCCAAAGCACTTTTGACTACTTATTCTGTGCAACACCTCGAAGACTTACTCGAAGTCCTTGCTGGCGCCGGAGTAGAAGCTATAGATGTGATACCGGGACCGATAGCAGATAGTTATGTAGCACTATCTGACCGACAGAAAATAGTAGGCTCAGCTCTAGTAAATATTGGATCCGAAAGCGTGACTCTCGCTGTATTTGAAAATGGTCTACTTATGTCTATGCATGCATTTTCGATTGGTGGTGGCGACATTACCAATGACATAGCACTCGGATTAAAAATACCATTAGAAAAAGCAGAGAGCTTCAAACTAGGAATACTCGAAGAAGAATATTCCAAGCGTAAGCTAGATGAAATAATCGAAGCTAGACTTGGAGATATTTTTGAACTTATAGAAAATCATTTGAAAAAAATTAAACGCGCAGAATTGTTACCTGCAGGAATAGTTTTCGTTGGTGGCGGAGCAAATATCACTGGCTTAGCAGAATTTTCCAAGGACACTCTTCATTTGCCATCTGCAATTGGCTCAAGTGAACTTTTTGGCAACACAAAAACCAAATTGCGAGACCCTTCATGGTTTACTGCTATTGGTCTTTTACTCTCAGGAAAGGAAACTTCTGGATACTCAGAAGGTTCGTTCTTGAACGTATTTCGAGATATAAAAAACTCAGTAAAATCAAGCCTAAAACAGCTTATGCCTTAGGGCTTCTCTTGCCTTTTTGGGTAGAATTGTCCTAAAAAGCAAAAATTTTGCTTTTTTTTGTGCACCGCGGTAGTATGGTTTTATAACAGTTTCCGCCAAAAGCGGATCAGCCAATGGCTGAAATTAGCAATAAAAAAAATTATGCCAAAAGTAAATCAGGAAATAGAGACCTTCGCGCGTATCGTAGTCATAGGTGTCGGAGGATCCGGAAAGAATGCCATCAACCACATGATCAACTCAAAGGTCAAAGGGGTTTCTTTTATTTGCATGAATACTGATACTCAGGATCTTCATCACTCACTAGCTGAAAAGAAGATTCATATTGGAAAAAATTTAACTAAAGGACTCGGCGCTGGAATGAATCCAGATATCGGACGAAAAGCTGCAGAAGAAACAAAATCTGAAATCCAAGACGTGATCAAGGGAGCAGACATGATTTTCATCGCTTGCGGAATGGGTGGTGGTACTGGCACAGGTGCTGCACCTATCGTGGCACGAGCAGCTCGCGAACAAGGTATTCTTACTATTGGTGTCACCACTAAGCCATTCTTCTTCGAAGGTCAGCACAGAATGAAAATAGCTGAGAAAGGCATCGAAGACCTTTCCAAGGAAGTAGACGCAATCATTACTATCCCAAACGACAAGCTCCTACAATTGGCTGATAAAAATACTAATTTCAAGGACGCTTTTGCACAGTGCGACGATGTTCTTCGTCAGGCTGTGGAAGGTATTTCTGACCTGATAACTACTCCTGGTGTTATAAACGTTGACTTTGCAGACATTCGAGCGATTATGGCTGACGCAGGATCTGCCCTTATGGGTATTGGTCTCGCATCAGGTGAAAAGCGTGCAGAGAAGGCTGCACTTCAGGCTATCAATTCCCCACTTCTAGAAGTTTCTATCAACGGCGCTAAGGGTGTACTCTTCGCTATCTCTGGTGGCGACGACGTAACTATTCACGAAATTCAGGACGCTGCGAAGATTATCACTGAATCTATCGACAAGGATGCGAAGGTTATCTTCGGTACTATCCGAGACGAGAAGCTCAAGAAAGGTGAACTCAAGGTCACTGTTATTGCTACAAGCTTTGCCGCAGAAATGCCTCGCAAGAATCTATTCTCAGGACAGCAAGCCGCTGCATCTACAAATCCAATACTCAAAGAAGAAAATGCTCCAATAATAAAGAAAGAAATCCACAATAGTATTCAAAATGGCACCATGACTACAGGAAACGAATTCCTAAAAAAGATTGAAAAGAAACCAGAAGTTGAGGAAATAATCATCGAAGACGATGGTGATGATTGGAGCGCTGTTCCAGCATTTTTGAGAAGAAATAAAAAATAAGATATAATAGTCATATGACTTACGATTTAATTATTATCGGTGGCGGACCGGCTGGTGTTGCTGCCTCTGTGTATGCTGCCCGCAAAAAACTAAAAACATTATTTATCACTTCAGAGTGGGGCGGACAATCCATAGTATCAGAAAAAATTTATAACTGGATCGGAACTCCGGCTATTTCGGGCAATGAACTTGCCGAGAATTTTAAAAATCATGCTCTAGCCAATGCAGGCACTGATTTGGAAATCAAAGAAGGTCACAAAGTTACAAATGTTTCAAAAAAAGATGAAGGATTTCTTGTTAAAACCGAAATCAATGAAGAATTCGAAACCAAAACTATATTGGTAGCGAGTGGAAGTGGACGAAGAAAATTAGAGGCCAAAGGTGCCGATAGATTAGAACACAAGGGTCTCACCTATTGTGCTTCGTGCGACGGCCCCCTATTTGCAGACCAAGACGTGGTAGTCATAGGTGGAGGTAATGCCGGATTCGAATCCGCGGCCCAACTTGTAGCATACTGCAAATCAGTAACTATATTAAATCGAAGTGAAGTTTTTCGAGCCGACGAAGTCACAGTGGAAAAAGTTCTTCGTAATCCGAAAGTTACAGCAATCAAAAATGCTCAAACCCTAGAAGTAACCGGCGATAAATTTGTAGATGGCATAATATACAAAGATGTAACTACAGGTGAAGAAAAGAAATTATCAGTTGCGGGTATATTCGTAGAGATAGGGCAAATTCCAAATACAGATTATATAAAAGAAGTAGTGCCACTCGATGAATTAGGACGAGTAAAAATAAACTTTGCCAATCAAAAAACCGAAACACCTGGAATATGGGCCGCTGGAGACTGCACCAATGTCCTCTATCACCAGAACAATATCGCAGCCGGAGACGCCGTGCGTGCACTCGAAGATATCTATCTAGCTATTCACGCAAAATAATTAAGCTGCAAAATCCAAATCAGTTTGGGAACTCGGCAAATGCTTGTCGATCTTATTATCTCTTTGTTTGTTCATAAGTTTTGAGTACATATATCTTAGGAGCTTTAAAGATGCCTCTGTCTCAGGCATATTTTTAAATTTTGCAAGATCTCTAACTACCTTGGCAATTTCTGGCGGAAAAACCCTTTTACTTTCAAATCTCTCGAACAATTCCATCATCTCATCAGTAAGGTGTTCTACATGAATTCTTTTAATTTCTGTATTATTAGAATCTCCTGCCAATATTTCCACTTTTGTGCGGAAGATTTTCATCTTATTTTGTAACTCCTTTTCGTTGTGCCGAGCAAAAGAATCTACTTCTTGCATATTGAAATATTCGTCAAATTTATTTTTCGGATCTGGCTTGTGGTCAAAATTTAGATTTCCCTCTTGCATCTAAATATTATACCACTTATTGCGGAGATGGTGAGAATTTCACTACTCGGCTAAAGCCTGCGTTTTGGAACCTTGAGGTTCCAACGCTGTCGCTGCCTCCACCACGGGGAAACTCCTGTTTCCCCGACCCCTTTCCCCGTTCAAACTCACGTCTTCCTGCGGAGATGGTGAGATTTGAACTCACGATACCTTTTGAGTATGCCGGTTTTCGAAACCGGTGCATTCAACCACTCTGCCACATCTCCAAGATTTTAATTGTGACCTTACCGGGAATCGCGAGTACGCTTTCGGTCACAAGTATTTTTCTGCTGAAAAATCTCGCGACCCCGCCTCGACACCGTCGTGTCTCCGGCTTTCGATTCTCTCCGCAAGGAGATCACTGGCGATACAAAAACCACCAGATAAAATCTGATGTTTTTTGATCGTGTGACCTTACCGGGAATCGAACCCGGATTACAGCCTTGAAAAGGCCGTGTCCTAACCGTTAGACGATAAGGCCAAACACTATTTTGATTCTCACTCAACTTAGTTTCTACCCTTTTGAAAAGGCCGTGTCCGCTCCATTTAACTTGGTTAGACGATAAGGCCAGCGATGAAACTAAGCAAAAATATAATAACATTTATATGGAAAATTGCAAAAATTGACCCTAAACTTTAATGATGTTAATCTTTTAGCGGAGGCAAAATGGTGACACAAAGTTGTGTGAGAGAATTTTTGCGTGCAATATCTGGCGCAACAAGACCGGTCACTGATCAGACCATGGTCACTGATCTTGGTCTGTTCCATACGACCATCGCGAAGGTTGAGATTCGTTACCGTAGAATTTTGACCATGCCCGACGAGAGCGCGGCAACCGTGCGGGACATCATTCACCAGATCGCTGGCCAAGATGACACCTTCTAGGAGAAGAACATGACTGAAGCTAATTCTTCTATTTGGTGGAGCGTGTTTTCTTTCATCCGCTTCCACACAAACATCGAGATCGGTGAAGGCACACTGTTGTCAGACATCAAGCGTTATCCAGCAGGGCTCGTCATGTTGTGCGAGCATCACTACGGAATCGAGCTCAACATCGACAAACCAATGTCGGAGATCACAGTGGGAAGGCTCATTCGCGCGATCTTGCAAGCTCAAGTGAGCAAAGCAAGAGAAAGGGCAAGCCAGGCTGCCTCAGAAGCCTGATAGTTCTTCGGTGTATTTGCGACCAGTGGGCCGGATGTCTCAGACACTCCGGCCATTACTTTTTATTTTTATATTCAAAATGAGTGTATTTAAACGAAAGCACCCCACAAAAGCTGGGCGCCTTGCGGGGTGTTGATGAAAACTATTTTATTTAAAAAAAAGAACATTTCTATTTGCCCTCCCCGCTCCGACTTTCGCCGGAGCGGGTCGCTGACATTCTCAGTGCAGCGTGATCTTGGGTGGTGCCTTTGGCTCCATGCCAAGGTACATCTTGCCAATCATCATCAGGAACTCTGGCGCCGGAAGGCATGCGGCCAGAAGAACCGTCTCGTCATCGCACAGAAATACCGCAGGAACACCCTCAGTCGCTCGGTTCCCGTAACGATTGGCCGCTGTTGCCTCTTCATGCAGTTCACCAAAGTGAACTGCACAAATGTCGCTGAACTCGATGTGGTTCACCAACAACCACTCGCGAATCTGTTCACAGCGTGGATCGTGCGGATTCGGACCGAAGTACACCCGAATATTTGGATTGACCAATTCAGTCACAATACCTCCACGAAAGAAAGCTGCCTCGGTACCATGATGGTGCGAGGCAGAGATCAAAACCGATATTACACTAGAAGAAAGGACAAACGAGATGTACTCCCCGTCCTCGCTCCGACTGGTATTCGGAGCGAGGAATCGGTCAGGTGGCGCCTATTCGCGATCGCCGCCGCAGTTCTTGCAAATGAGCACTCCGCCGAGACGGAGAAGCGGCTCACCGCAGGTCTCGCAACTCAACTCCACAACCTGCGAAGGACGCCGGGCGATGATCTTCTGGACCATTGCGCGGGCCGCCGCAGTCTTCGACGGGTCGAACACGAGCCCGAGTTCAGCACATGTTTGCATGGTACATCTCCTTAATCAACATAATACCCCTATTTATCAAATCTGTCAATAATATTTAATTGAAAAAGAAGAGGCATAATGCTACTCTGTCTCTATGGATAATGTCCAAATAATCATATTGGCCGCGGGTAAAGGCACACGAATGAACTCCGAGGAGCCCAAGGCTCTTGCTTTGCTCAAGGGCAAGCCTTTTTTAAAGCACATACTAGAAACCCTCGAAACTCTCAACCTCGCTCTCCCGCCAGTCATTGTTGTCGGTCACAAAAAGGAGCGAATATTCGAGGTTGTCGGACCAGACTACACATATGCAAACCAGCATGAACAACTCGGCACAGGGCATGCAGTAATGTCCGCCAAAGAAAGCCTTCATGATGATCACAAAATAATATTAGTGATCTCAACCGACCAACCTCTCATCTCAAAAGAAACAATTTTGAACATTATCGAAAAGCACAAAGCACATGGCTCTACTATCACCATGGCCACAGCCACACTCCCCGACTTCGAGGATTGGCGCGCGGGACTGGTGAAGTTCGGCAGAATATTGCGAGATAAAAATGGCGACCTTGAAAGCATCGTGGAATTCAAAGATGCAACCGATGAGCAAAAAAATATTACCGAAGTTAATCCCGCACTGTATGCTTTTGACGCGAAGTGGCTTTGGGAAAATATTGGTAAGCTCGGCAAACAAAATGCTCAAGGCGAATACTATCTTACTGATCTGATCCACCTGGCATTCGAGCAACACAAG
Organism: Minisyncoccota bacterium; assembly: GCA_018061035.1. GTDB lineage: Bacteria > Patescibacteriota > Minisyncoccia > Phycocordibacterales > UBA9973 > UBA9973. Next base: position 98,414 of record JAGOUX010000001.1, read on the forward strand.
AATATTGAAACTGTGCCACTTTCAAACACCAACGAAGTAATCCAGCCGAATTCGCAAGAAGAGCTTGAATTATTGGAGAAATTTGCGTAAAGTACATTAATGCGCGGTTAGCTCAGTTGGTAGAGCGACCCCTTGACGTGGGGTAGGCCACAGGTTCGAATCCTGTATCGCGCACAGCTTTATGAAAATCTTATCAATCGAAACATCCTGCGACGACACAGGGATCAGCATACTAGAAGCAAAAGGAGCAATCAAAAATGCTTCGTTTAAAGTACTGGCAAATTATCTTTCTTCTCAGACCTTGATACATGCCCCATATGGAGGCGTTTTCCCCGCCCTCGCAAAACGAGAGCATATCAAAAACCTGCCACTACTTTTGAACAAAGCTCTTACAAAAACAAAATTAGATAAAAAAATAAAACCAGTAGACCTCATAGTTGTAACTTCTGGTCCGGGACTCGAGCCAGCATTGTGGACCGGAATTGTTTTCGCCAAAGAGCTTGCCACAAAATGGAAAGTTCCTCTCCTTCCGGTCAACCACATGCAAGGACACATACTTTCTGTTTTCGGCAAAAATAAAGGAACATTTAAACTGGGTAAGGTAGCTGACCCAGTCATATCTCTGCTCGTCTCGGGTGGACACACTGAACTAGTCCTAACTAAAAACTGGACCAAGAACAAGATCCTCGGGCAAACACTTGATGATGCAGCCGGTGAAGCATTTGATAAAGTTGCGCGAATGATGGGCCTACCATACCCCGGCGGACCAGAAATTTCTAGGCTAGCAAGTTCTGTCCGCAAATCCCGTGAAGGACAGTCCTTCACGTTCCCTCGCCCTATGATGTATACGAAGAATTTTGATTTCTCTTTTTCTGGACTCAAAACATCTGTTTTATATTTCATACAAAAACTCCCAACACTTACCGAGGAAATGAAGAAAAAGATTTCTCTCGAGTTCGAAAATGCAGTGGTGGAAACTTTAGTATATAAAACCAAAAAAGCCGTCGAAAAGTACGACGCCAAGACACTCATAGTCGGTGGTGGAGTATCGGCAAACAAATATCTTAAGAGTGAAATTAAAAAAGCACTCAAAGGAATAACAATACTATTCCCAGAGCGTGGTCTTTCTATGGATAATGCAGTTATGATAGGTACCGCTGGCTACATAGAATACTTGAAAAAGGAAGGAAAAGTTGGAAATGGAAAAAACATAAAAGCTGATGGTAATCTCAAATTAAGCTAGAAAAACCATATTTTGTGTGATACTATGGTTGAATGAACGAAAAACTGCTCAAGCCCTACGACCCGAAAAATACAGAAAATCGCATATATAAACTTTGGGAAGAAAGTGGTTTTTTTAATCCTGACAATGTGCCAGGAGAAAAGAAAGAGAGCTTCACCATAATCATGCCGCCAGTAAATGCCAATGGTTCTCTACATGCAGGACATGGCCTAGTGATGACCATCGAGGACATTATGGTTCGATATAAAAGAATGCAGGGATACAAAACTCTCTGGCTCCCCGGTCTAGACCATGCAGGATTCGAAACCCAAGTGGTGTATGAGAAGAAACTTGAAAAAGAGGATCGTACACGATTCGGAATGGATCCGAAAGTTCTTTATAAAGAAATTCTGGACTTCACTCTAGCCAACTCAACTCACATAAAATCCCAGATAAGAAAAATGGGAGCTTCTTGTGACTGGTCTCGAGAAAAATTCACTCTCGATGACAGCATAGTTAAAACAGTCTACCAAACATTCAAAAGAATGAGCGAGGATGACCTAATTTACCGAGGCAGTAGAATAGTAAGCTGGTGTTCCAAACATCAGACTTCCTTTTCTGATCTCGAGATCAAAGACGAAGAAAGAGTGGATAGTTTTTATTATTTGAAATACGGTCCATTCACTATCGCCACCGCCCGACCCGAAACGAAGTTTGGTGATAAGTATGTAGTTATGCATCCAGACGATACGAGATACGCAGAATATACCAACGGTCAAAAAATAAATCTCGAATGGATTAATGGCCCGATTGAAGCAACAATAATAAAGGATACAGCTGTTGATATGGAGTTTGGTACTGGAGTTATGACGATAACCCCATGGCATGACAATGCTGACTTTGAAATTGCAGAACGACATGGTTTAGACAAGGAACAAGTTATCGACGAGAACGGCAAGCTCCTCCCTATAGCGGGAGAATTCGCTGGTCAACACATCAAGAAAGCTCGTCCTCTCATTATCGAGAAGCTTCAGACAAAAGGACTAGTTGAAAAAGTAGACGAGAATTATAAACACGTTGTTAGAACCTGCTATAAGTGTGGAACTGTGATCGAACCACAAATTAAAAGTCAGTGGTTCGTAAAAATGAAGCCCCTCGCAGAAAAAGCTCTAGCTAAAATTCAAAATGGAGAGATCACCTACCTTCCTGAACACTACAAAAAGATCACCACATATTGGCTAGAAAATATAATGGACTGGAATATTTCCCGACAAATTGTCTGGGGTATCCCAATACCTGCAAAGATATGTACAGTATGCAAACACGGTATGGTAGACCTCGAGAATAAGGTTACTGCATGTGAGAAATGTGCTGGTGCCGTAGTACAAGACAATGATACATTTGATACATGGTTCTCTTCTAGTCAGTGGCCGTATGTATCACTCGGATATCCGGATTCACCAGATTTCAAAACTTTTTATCCAACTAATGTAATGGAGACAGGTGGAGATATTATCTTTTTTTGGGTAGCTCGAATGATTATGTTGGGTCTTTATGTCACAGGTGAAGTTCCCTTCAAAACAGTTTATCTTCACGGTATGGTACTAGATGCCAAAAGCCAGAAGATGAGTAAGAGTAAAGGCAATGTTATCGATCCATTGACCCTTACAGATCAGTTTGGAACTGATGCATTTCGAATGGGTATGATCGTGGGAAATACTCCTGGTACTTCCCTAGCTCTTTCTCCTGATAAGATTCGTGGGTATAAGAATTTTGCCAACAAAATCTGGAATGCGACACGATTCGTACTCGACAACACAAAAGATTTCGATATGACTTCTCTCCCAAAATATGACGAAGAGGATGCAAAGTCAGATGATGAACTCAAAACTCTCATAGCAGAAATCACAAAAGAAATGGACGAATACAAATTCTACATCGTTGCTGAGAAACTTTACCATTATTTCTGGCATACATTTGCTGATGTCATCATCGAAAGATCTAAGAAAAAAATCATCGAAGGCGAACAGACTGGCGCAAATACAGACTCCGCTAAAGCTCTTTTATACTCTCAGCTTACAACCCTACTCAGAGCACTTCATCCATTTATACCGTTTGTAACCGAAGAAATATGGTCCATGCTTCCAGATAGCAAAAACCTGCTTATGATAGAAAATTGGCCTTTTTCTCAAACACAGGGTAAACTATAGCAAATGCTATCCGGCAATCCAAAAATCATCGGTTTAGCGATCTTGGGAGGGATCACTCCTTCCTTGCTCTGGTTGTGGTTTTGGCTCAAAGAAGACAAGAAGAATCCCGAGCCTCGGGGACTGCTGACTCTTGTATTCGTAATGGGAATGCTGGCAGTGATATTGGTCATACCTATTCAAAGATTTCTACAATCATTCACCCCTGGTGAAACCTGGGACTTTATACTATTAGCTGCGGCCGAAGAAATAATTAAATATGCTGCGGTGGTGGTATTTCTCTTCAGTAATGATTCTACCGATGAGCCTATCGATTGGCCGATCTACTTAATCACTGCAGCACTTGGTTTTGCAGCACTTGAAAATACGCTATATCTCATGAAGCCAATATCTCTTGGTCAAACCACAGTTGGATTGCTGACAGGACAGCTTAGATTCCTTGGATCGACATTATTGCACACTGTATCAAGCGGAATTGTGGGTATTGCCTTGGGCTTTTCAATCCATATGCACCGAGCCAAACAAAATTTGTATTTATTATTCGGACTTATCATTGCTATTACCTTGCATAGCGCATTTAATTTTTTTATAATTAAGAATAACGGAAGTGATTTCTTAAAAGTCTTTGCTTTCTTGTGGGTCGTCACGATAATGGTAATGCTCGTATTTGAAAAATTAAGAAGAATGGTTTAATAATTCTGCCCGAAAGGCGGACCAGTCCAAAGAGACTGAAATTAATATAATAAATTTAAAATATTATGAGCGAAAATAAAAAAAGAAGTTTTTTTGATCGACTAACAGGAGCAAATCAAATAGAAGAGGAAGAAGAGAGACCTGATACTAGAAAAAACGCCCTAAAAGGTATAAAGGACGATAAGACTGGAGAGAAAAACTGGATGGAAGAAGAAAACGATGAAGCTGAATTAACAGTAGATGTATACCAGACCGCCAATGACATCGTGATTCAGACTATGGTCGCTGGTGTAAAGCCAGATGATCTAGATTTAACCATTGCTAGAGATATGATCACTATTCGTGGCAAACGCGAAGAGCATAGAAATATCGACGAAGAAAATTATTTTACCAAAGAACTCTACTGGGGTAAATTTTCTCGAACTATTTCCCTACCACAAGAGGTAGAACCAGAAGAAGTCGAAGCCACCGAGAAACACGGTCTACTCACAATAAAAATCCAAAAAGTAGACAAAGAAAAGAAAAACTCTATTCGAGTAAAATCTATCTAAAGCCTTACTCTATTATGTAACATAATGCCCGACCTAGGCATTATACTTGTGTGATCACGTTATAAATAAATATGAACCCGGACAAAGTTGCACTCGAGAAGCTGTGGGACGAAAATACTCCCAAATTGTATGGCTATCTCATAAATACCTTGAAGGATCGTTCGCTGGCGGATGATATCCTGCAAGGCACATGGGTCAAGGCGATCGAGGCCTTGCCTCAATATACTAATCGCGGAAACTTCTCTGCTTGGTTATTTAGTATTGCCAAAAATGAGATGAGAATGCATTGGCGCAAAGGAGGGCGTGAAGTAGAGTACACCCCAGAAGTTCATGACGAAATAAAACATGATGAATATCATGAAGATAAAATATTTGTTAGCCAGATTCTTGAAAATTTACCCGCTGACGATCAAGAGACAATCAGACTACGGTATATTGCCGACTTATCTTTTGGAGAAATTGCCAAAATACTTGGCATAAATCAAATAAATATTCGTGTCCGAATGCATCGCATATTAAAAAATGTTAGAGCGAGTATTAACATACAAAATCATGAATAAAATGGACATGCATAAAATTTTAAAGACTTGGGGTAAAAATAATCAAGAATTACCCAAATCACACGAAACTCTCAAGAGAGATATCTTTTCTAAGGTTAATTTTTCACCTATTTCTTTTCGAGAAAAATCTCCTACTCCATGGCTATCACTAGGATTCGCCGTGCTCGCAATCGTAATCACAATCAATCACACAATACGGCCGGCTGGCACCATGACCAATATTTCCCTTCCCGTTGCTCCGACATCCTTGCTCATGAATAATACAAATCCGGAAATGTCTGCGACAAATGAAGTCGGAGATGCCACATTATTTTCCACCACAACTATGCCTGGATTCGATCGAAAAGTAAGTCCACCTATTTCTGATGCTCGAGAATTTCTACAAACCTTCTACAATGCTGATATAAGTGCCACAAATGTAATTACCATCATACCGAAGGTAGAAATGGCTATAAGAGGCTCAGGTGGCCGTATAGACACCATCAAAAGTGGAGACCAGACTGGATATATAGCTTTTGCACTACCTGAACGTAAGTTTAAGCAATTCAAAAATGAAGTTAGAAATATCGCCGGTAATAAATTCATCTTAGAAAACATAAGTTCAGAAAATATGTTGGCTCAAAAAATATCTATTGAAGAGCGACAAGAACAAAGTGAAGTCTACCTGCACGTAGACGAAGAAGCTCTATCATTTGCAAAGAGTATTGCCACTGTAAATGGCAGTATATCCTTCCATAAGATTAACTTTTGGGAAATGTGTGACCTATATATTCCAGGCCCACTACTAGCATGGATAATGGCAATAGCTTCTTTGGTCTCATATATCAAACGCAAAGAAATCCTAGAATCACTTCAGGATTAAAACATACTGAGTTATTATTTGTGCCGAGGACCAGAGTTGAACTGGTGACATCTCCCTCTTCAGGGGAGCGCTCTACCAACTGAGCTACCTCGGCATATTCTACTTATTGTAACTTAATTTGCGTATACCTACCAAAACAGCTACCTCGGCATATTCTACTTACTACTTGTTAAAACTTTTGAAAAATTCTCCTATGCTGTCGAGGTTACTTTTAGCACCACCGTACGCATTTGCTATCTGGTCTACATATGGCTGTATGAAGTACCACGCTCCAATAGCAGAACCAATTATGAATACCCAATAAATAATGCTCATTATTCTTCTTGTTCTCATTGAACTATGAAGAGATTTGAGCATTCTGTTGTTTTCTACTGTGAGACTGTGAGTCTCTTCTAACAACTTTTTTGTTTCAGGATCCACGAGAATACTTTAGCATAAATAGTAAAAAACGCCAATTCCAAATAGATCTTTTGTGTGCTAGATTATAAGCAACGTCCTCGTAGTTAAATGGATATAACGACTCCGTCCTAAGGAGTAATTGTAGGTTCGATTCCCGCCGAGGACACAAATTAAAGCCCGAGTAATTCTACTATCTTTGGCTTATTAAAGCCGATAATCATATCATTATCGATTATTATTACAGGCACACCCATCTGACCACTTTTATCGATCAATTCAGCTCTTAGATTAGCATCAGAAGCTACATCATGATCAGTAAAGGCAATATTATTTTCCTTAAAAAAGTCTTTGGCCATGTGGCAAAAATGACAAGATGGGGTTGAGTAAATAGTTACGTTTTTCATATATTTAAATAATTAGCTGATAGGCATCCATTATAACATGGGTCAAAAATGATGCAAAAGTTATAAAACGCTGCCAAGCATCTCGGCCCAGCAGCGTTCAATGATTTTGTTTTTTCTTGTCTCGCCTTATTTGATAGACGTCGGTGGCTTGGGTTGGATGTCAATATTCATCTGGTCGGGTGCAGTCCCATCCAGAACCCGATACACCTGTGCCTTGGCGTCGTAGCCCGTGTGGTAATGCAGAGAGCGCCAGGCAATATCGCCTGGCTGAGCGAGTGAACACTTGAGCGCCCTATCGTCTCCGATGAAGGTGTAATCCCACCGCTCGCCCGTTTGAGGGTTAACTGCCAAGATCATGCAAGCCGCCCTCTCGCTTGCAATTTGCTTGGTGTCTGTAGAGCCGACAAGCGCGCCGAATGCCGTGCTTGTGAGAACACCAATCGGTGTCCCATTCAAGAGGACCGCAACGCCGCCGCCCACGGCCGCCCCAGTACCTGCGTTCGACTTGACGGTCGAAATCACCGTGCGGTTTTGACGAACCGACTCGACAAGCCATGGTGTCCACTTCCAGACCCCAAGGATGTCTTTCTGCTCCCAAGGCGCGGGGAGCTGGACTTTGGCTTCCGTCGACACAGTTTGAACCGCCCTGCCCTTCTGGGCAAAAACCGGCGGCATAGCACAACATAGAGCAATTACAACTACGAAGAACAACCTAGCTCGGTTCATTTGTTTCTCCCTCCTTTCATTTTTATACCATAATAAGTTAAAAAATCAAGTTTATGATTGTGCGGGGTGCGGGGATCGAACCCGCGTCTCAGCCTTGGGAAGGCCGCATCATACCACTAAAATAATCCCGCTGTTTTTTAAATATTTATTTAAACCAATTTCTAAAGAATGAAAAGAAGCCATTATCTTCTTTTTGAGCTGGAATTTCAGACTTCTCATCGACAACAATTATCAATTTCTCCCCTTCTTTGGCTAAGCCGAATTTCTCTCGAATACTTGCTTCTTTGCCTTTATCTGTATCGAGGGCAACTATATCGAGACTTAATTTTTCTTTTGTTCTAGCTAGCTCTCTGACCTTATCTTCTGCAATATTTTTATTCTTACGAGTATTTTCCATTTTACCGAGCAATCCCACAACACCCCAAGCAAAAAACAACAGCAACAAGCCAAATAAAAACAAAAAAGGCCATGATAGGAAAATTTGGCTTGCACCTCTTTTTTCTTGAAAATTCCGCATCTCGTTAGAAGCAGATCGCGATCAGGTCGCGTTGCTTAATTATAATATTGCTAATTTCCTTTATATTTGACTTCATTTTTTATTTGTATTTATATTGCGATCGCGGCTTCTAACGAGACGCATACTATGATAGTATCATAGTATGCTTTTTAATAAAAAACATCAGAAAAAGATTCAAGTAATTTGGGCAGTTGTGGGAGCTATCGTTATGATCAGCACCATTCTCCTTTACTCTCCTCTAGGAACAAGATAGCTTGTTTGATTAACTTATTACTGCTCAGCACCTCCTGAGCGCATCATCTTCAGAAATACATCCTGGGGTATATTTACCCGTCCGCGTTCTTTCATTTTCTTCTTGCCTTTTTTCTGCTTTTCTCTTAATTTCATCTTACGAGTTATGTCACCTCCATACATGTGTTGAGTGACATCTTTTTTCATACCAGAGATCGTGCGAGACGATATTATTCTTCCAAGTGCTTTGCCCTGGATCTTCATAGTGAACATTTGTCTTGGTAAAATAGTGTGAAGCTTTTCTACGGCTTTTTCAGCTTCTTCTTCTACCCTCTTCTTAGACACCACACGAGAGAATGCCGGAACCACTTCATCTGCGACTAGTATATCCATACGAGTTACATTTGCTTCCCTGAGCTCGTTGAGTTCATAAGAAATAGAAGCGTAGCCAGATGAAACGCTCTTTAAATCATCAAAGAAATTACGCATGAGCTCCCGAAGAGGCATTTTCACTGACACTGAAGATCGGTTATCACCGAAATTATCCGTCTCTCCAACTTCTCCTTCGTGATCGAAAAGTAACTGCATGATACCTCCGAGATAAGGAGATGGGGTGATTATCTTCACTGAAACCCATGGCTCATGCACTGATTCAATACTGCTGTCATCCGGAAAGAAATATGGGGAATATATTTTTTCTCTTTTGCCATGAATATCCACTACTTCATAAGTAATAGACGGTGTAGTGATTACCAATTCAAGATCGAATTCTCTTTTTAGTCTTTCGGTAATAATCTCCAGGTGGAGCATACCCAAGAATCCACAACGAAAACCACGACCAAGAGATCCACTTGATTCTTCTTCATATGAAAATGCCGAGTCGGAAAGCTTAAGCTTACCGAGTGCTGCCTTCAATTCTGTAAAATCATCCGCATCTTCAGGAAACACCGATGCCCAAACTACTGGCAAAGCTTTCATGTATCCAGAGAGTGGTGGCAAAGGATTCTTAGACATAGTGATGGTATCTCCAACCGATGCAATACCTGGCTTTTTAATTCCAGTAACTATATATCCAGTATCACCGGAAGACAAAATATCACGCGGAGTTTCCTCGGGAGAAAATGTGCCTATCTCAAGTGACGAAAATTTTTCTTCAGAGATCGAGAACATTAGATTATCTCCTTTTCTCACCTGACCATCCAAAATTCGCACGAACACTATCACACCTTTATGGTTTGAATATTTAAAATCAAACACAAGCGCTCGAAGAACATTCTCGCCTGCATAAGTTTCTGTCGGTGCAGGGACTCGCTTGATAACCTCGCTCAAGAGATTCTCTACGCCCTCGCCTGTACGACCAGAAACTAGAAGTATCTCACTTTCATCACAACCAAGTAGTTGCATTACTTCATCCTTGACCTCATCCACTCGAGAAAGCGGTGAGTCTATTTTGGATAACACAGGTATTATTTTCAATCCTCCATCTCTAGCCATAGCCAGAGTTGTAAGAGTCTGAGCTTGAACTCCCTGAGTCGAATCCACAAGCAATATGGAGCCTTCTACGGCCTTTAGAGCTCGGGAAACCTCATAGGAGAAGTCTATGTGCCCAGGAGTATCAATGAGGTTTAAAACGTATTTTTCGCCGTTTAAAGAGTATTCCATTCGCACCGGTTGCATCTTGATAGTGATACCTCTCTCCCGCTCCAGCTCCATAGAATCAAGCACTTGATCCCGCATTTTACGAGTCTCGATAGTGTGAGTGATTTCAAGCATTCTATCAGCCAAGGTACTTTTACCATGGTCGATATGAGCTATGATGCTGAAGTTTCTAATGTTATTTAATCTCATCCCAGTACTAAATTTTAATTAATAATTCTCATCTTTATGCCCCGTAATCAAAAATTTAGTACGGGACAAGTATTTTTATTCTTCTAAAAATCCTCCTGTCTGATGATTCCACAGATCTGCATATACACCACCTCTTGCTAAGAGCTCTTGGTGTGTACCATCTTCTACTATCTTACCAGCATCGAGCACTATTATCCTATCTAATTTTTGAATTGTTGAAAGTCTGTGTGCTATGACGATAGTGGTTTTTCCTTTCATTAGTTTTTCAAAAGCATCCTGAATATACGACTCGCTGATGCTGTCGAGGCTACTAGTTGCTTCGTCTAGTATCAATATAGGTGAATCCTTGAGCATAGCTCGAGCAATGGCTACTCGCTGTCGCTCTCCTCCTGAGAGCTTTACACCCCGCTCGCCCACCAGTGTATCGTAGCCCTTAGGAAGCTTAGAAATGAATTCATGTGCATGCGCTTTTTTCGCAACTTCAATTATTTCTTCTTCAGTAGTATTGGGTTTGCTGTAAGAAATATTTTCCTTAATATTTCGGTGAAAAAGTATTGAGTCTTGAGGAACATATGCGATAGCCGAACGTAGGTCGTTTTGAGTAATGTCTTGAATATTCTGTCCATCGATGGCGATACTTCCCTTTGAAATCTCAGTAAATCTAAGCAGTAATTTTGTTATGGTAGATTTACCTGCTCCAGAGTGTCCAACCAAACCAACTTTTTCTCCCGGCTTAATTTCTAAATTAAAATTCTCGAGCACATCAACTCCACCTGGATAACTAAACGAAATATTGTTAAATAAGATATGACCCTTATGAATTTTCATCTCTTCTGATTTATCTGAATCTTTAATGTCTATCGGAGTATCAAATATATCAACCACTTCCTGCATTTCAGTTAAAGATTTTACAGCTCGCGCAAGAGATCTGCCTAAAGTCCATAATATTCCAAACAAACTTATCATGTATGTTTCTATCATGATAAAGGTTCCCACACTTATTTTGCCCAAATACCAAAATCTAAGACTCAAAAATAAGATAGTGAGCTGAAGAGAAAACATCATTATGGCCTTTGCAATATTTTGAAGATTGTCCAAATACCACGCTCTTCGACGTTTTAGCTCCTCATCATTGGTTACAAGCTTAAAACTTTCTTCCTCCGATTTATCAGCACTGAATATCTTGATGTTTAAAATATTCATAACCGCATCTGAAAGCTTTCCTGTCACGATTGAGTCTGCCTCTGCCTCTATAGAATCATAAGCAATTTTCTTTTTGATAAAAAATATTGTTACCAATAGGTAGACTATCGCCCAGCCAAGAAATACCCACGCAATTGTTGGCGCATTTATAAATAAAACAACCACAACTCCGACCAATGAAATAAGCGAAAACCATATCTGAAAACTAACAATATCGAAAAAAGTTTCGAACGACTTTCTGAATCTCTTCGCTTTTGCAACGATACTGCCAGAAAAATTGTTTGAGAAAAAATGATACGAGTGACGGAGAATACGAGAGAATGTGAAATCGTACATTTCCTTCATTGTTTTACTCTGAAAATATGCGTTCGCATAATCTCCCATTCGAAAACCGATATTGTAAATAATTGTCGTTATAAATATAACGACAAGGACATGAATCGCTTGGGAGTATACTAGATCTTTTGCCGCACCAGAAGAAAGAAGGTCGATGATTCTTCGAAACAATAGCGGCTGCACGATATCATTAAATACCACACCGATCAAATATCCCAAAAATACAAGACAAAAAGCCAGTCGCTGTTTGCGTATCTGGGGCCATAAATAATACCAAATTCGTCGAAAGTTAACTTCCATAATATTTATTGCATTCTAGCAGAAAAACCCTATATTTCAAAGACGAAACTAGAGCCCTTCTTCGGGTGAAGTGACGACTTTGGCTTTCCAGAACTTAGTCTTGAATGTTTGAATAAGCTCGTTCATCTCTTCGCTCTTCAGCATATAGAGCGTAAATATTGCAGCAATTATGCCAAATAGTCCTGACAGGAAGCCTTGCAGGAAGACTCCCCAAAATGTCACCGTACCAAAAATAGGTGAAAGGATATTTAAGCTGATATAAGCAACCAAGCCGAGCATAAATGATGCTCCGAGGCTTTGGAAAAATGTTTTTGTGATAAATGACTCTTCTGGCATAAAATCTCTTTTTACAAATATCCAATGCAGGATAAAATTAACTATTGTTCCTACAGAATACGCAAGTGGAAGCATGAGAACTTCAGTTCCCGGTATGTCACTAACCTTTAGCAGTGATTCTATGAAATATCTAAATACTAAAACATTTTGGAATAAGTGGGTAAACACAAAAGACAAAACAATTATTAGTATCGAGCAAATCAAATTTACAATAAGCGGGCGTTTGGTGTCTCCGGTCGCATAATATGAACGGGAAATAAGTGTAATCATGCCTTGAGCAAGTATTGAAAGAGAAAATACTGCCAAGCAAGCCGCCACCAATCGAGTATCGTCCCAAGAAAATGATCCTGATCCGAGTATTACCCGCACTATCTGCGCACGCACGACGATAAACAGAAATATAACAGGCAGAGACCAAAATACGATCGCCCGCGCTGCCGCTTTGAGATGCACTCTGAACTCATCCATCTTCCCTGCTGAGATAGCTTTCGCGAGGGTTGGAAATGCCGCCACTGCATACGATATACCGATAATATTTAGTGGCACAGATTGAAGATTGAATGAGAAATTAAATACCGATATTGATCCTGGTTTAAGAAATGAAGCTAGAGCAATAATACATATCAGAGAAATATTATTAAATGCCAATCCTAGAGTTCTAGGCAATGAAGTTTTTGCGACTTTGGCCATATCACCAAAGTTGATGCTAAAGGAAAACTTGGGAGTGAAGCCCGATGAATGAGAAGATATTGCCTGCACTACAAAATGCATAAAAGCACCAAATGCTACCCCTATTCCCAGGCCATATATTCCAAACATTGGATATAAAAACATTACCCCGACAATGATACCGAGATTGTAAAATATCGGCGATAATGAATAGATGAAGAATTTTCGAAACAATTGAGTCACTGTACCGAATAGATTAGACAATCCCATAAGTATTGGCGAGAGCAACATGATACGTGAGAGCATCACCACCTTTTCTTGGTACACAGGATCGAATCCGGGAGCTATGTAATGTACGACATATGGCATCAAAAAAAATGCGATCACTGATACGAATATCATAAGCATCAAAAATACCGTGAATACATCATTCAGGTATTTTTGTGCTTCTTTGGTAACCTTGTCTCCGTCCATCCTCGCAACTAAAAACGGGATAATCACAGTTATCGAGGCCAATGAAGCAATACAAATAAATATCAAATCAGGCACTCGAAACGCTGCATAGTAGGAATCCAAGGATTGCGAAGGACCTATAAAGTGCGCAATTGCGCGATCACGAAATAAAGCCAGTATTTGTGAAAGCAGAGTAAAAGAGCCTAGCAACAACGCAGCCTGGTTGACGCTACGGTATTCTTTGCTGAAAATTCGGAAGATCTTCTCCATCCCGTTAGAGATAGGAAATGCAATGCATTTCCATATTTATATTAATTCTAATGAGTGACCTTTCCATAAACCTATTATTACATATAGGCTTAGAATAATAAACTGAGTAATCTCTAATGGGATCCATTCTTATTCAATTACTAATTGTTAGACTTTTCTTCTTTTACAGTTTCAGGAATTACAGGTGGAGTAGAGTTATTCTTTAAAGCATTCACATAATTTATCAAATCAGTATTCTGTGGATACAAGGCTAGTGCTTGTTCTGCATAAGCTATAGCTGTCTTTAGATCTCCCTGATTCTTGGCAATCTGAGCAAGGGTAATTATCGCATCTAAGAAGTTTGGCTTGAGAGCGAGAGCCTTAAGGGTGAGTTCTTTGGCCTCAGAAACTTTGTCAGCATTGAGGGCCACATTGGCTAGTGCTAATTGAATACCTGGATTAAGTGGATTTAGTGTTGCAGCTTTGGTGTATGAATCTACTGCACCCTCGTAGGCATCTTTTATTCCTAATACAGCCGCGGTTCCGTACACATTTCCTAGTGATTGAAAGTTGAGATGATTCATATTATTGAACCTTGTTGCTGCTTGTGCACCATTAACTGCTTCTTGAAATGCAGTTTGAAATTGCGCCTTCTCAGCTTCAGTGAGATCATTTCCCTTTTGAGACAATAGACTAATCTTACTTAAATACACCTGAGAATATGTTCTGAGGTACAAATCATTTACATACAATGACAATGTCTTAGCAATAGATGCTTCTGCTTGTGCAACTCGTGGACTTGGATTTTCGGTCGAAGTCTGAAATGCTTGTAAGGTTTTAGCATAATAAGGCACTGAGGCAAAGCGTTCGATGAACTTAAATGTTGCTGCAGCTGAGGCCACAAGGACCACAACAAGAAACAGAATGAAGAAGAAACTTTTTCTATGATCATCTAAGAATTGTATTGTGACATGGCCGTGAGATTTCTGGTGTGCAGAGAGACCGATAAATACTCCAGTAAAAGCAAAGGCCAATAAGAAACTCGCAGTTCCGACTGAGTAGAAAAAAGATGAAATAAACAAATATAATGCTAGGACAAAAAATGCCACCATTTCTTTATTTACTCCTTTGTCTAGGTTCGAAAATACTGATCTAACACCAATAGTTATGAATAGAGCGAAAAACACTAGCCAAGAAAGAATTCCCAAGTAGCCATTTGTCGCCAGAAGACTAGGAATCAAACCCGAGCCATGATCAAAGGATACGTCCCAAAAATCGCTTGTATTTACTTTCGCTGGCTTGTACATTGACCAGATATCTGCAAATCTATTTGGACCTATTCCCAAAACAGGGTTGTGAGCAAGTGATTGCTTTGCTACAGACATGGTAGCCAAGAAATTAGGACTAGGGTCGATGTTGGCAAGACCAAGTTTTTGTGGAATCATTCCTCCAATAAATTGACCTGACATAAAGAACAAAAGAGATATCATCACGATAGCAAAAGAAAATGCTGGGAACTGTGGTTTTGCTCCTTCATTTTCCTTACGAGAAAAAAATGACACTTTGTAAACAAATATAATGAGAGAGAATATACCGAGCATCTCCCAGGCAAAAGTAAAATTCACCGCAGCAACCAATGTCATCGATAATGCGATCAAGGCTCCAAAGAAAAATTTACTTTTTTTAGTTACCGAAAAGAATTCAATAATTATAAGCGACAATAGAGCTGAGAATCCTGCAAATATTCCAAATGCATTCCATGATCCAAACATGTTGTCTGTCTTTGCACCCATCACTCCAAGTGAGAGTAAAGTTGGCATAAAGAATCTCATAATTTGAAATAACATAACTACTGCACCAGAAATCAGTGTTCCAAACAAAACCATATTAGCATTACGCGCATCCCTTAGAACGACAGAACATGCACACATAAACAAAATTGCAGTAAAAATAAACCAGAAGCTACCAATATCAAACATTGTTCCAAAAAATGATACATTAGGTGCCGAAGAGAAGAATGCCGAGAGAAGTACTACCAACACCACTCCAAAACCCGAGAACAACAGCCAAGATTTAGGAAGAGTTATCTTTCCATCAGAGAAACGTGCGAGTGCCCAGAAAATCACTGAGACTGACAAACCCACTACAAATAAAAGGGCCTTCGAAGTTTCAATCGGTATCTGAGTAAAAGGCAAGAAAAAAACTGGCAAAAGCACTATGACCAAGAACAAGGATAAGAAAGAAATTCTATCTAAAATATTTGACCACATATGATTTAAGGAAATCATGCAGAGCAACGACAATTACAGCTCGGCACTAATAAATTCTAATAAAGACGACTATTAACTTAATAATTATATCTAGTATACCAACAAAAAACAAACTAAGCTTAAATTACAATGTTGATAAGTCTATTCTTTACGTAAATTATTTTTTTAGGAACTGATCCTCCGAGATATTTAATCACATTTTCATTGGCGAGCGCTGACTCCTTGATAATATCTTCTCCGTCATCGGCAGAGACAAGTATATCTGCTCTCACTTTTCCATTGACCTGAATCATAATCTTCATTTCCTGATCTACAATCTTCTTTGGATCAAATTTTGGCCAAGATTCATTGACTAAGAGTGATTTATTGCCCATCAGACTCCAAAGCTCCTCGGTAATATGAGGTGCAAAAGGAGCGAGTATTTTCAAAAATATTTCGAAATCCTTTTGTGCTATCTCTTCTTGTTTTTCCATTTCGTTTAATAAGATCATCATAGTAGAAATAGAAGTATTGAAAGAAAAAGTCTCGATATCTTCCCCTACTTTTTTAATAGCTTTGTGAAGAATTTTCTCAACAGAAATTGCTGATGTTTTTCTTATCTTTTGTTCTAAAATCTTTTGGCCGAGCTTCCAGACTCTCTCGACAAAACGTCGAGAACCTACGATATTGTCAGTACTCCATGGCAATGATGCAGCAAATGGGCCCATAAACATCTCGTACACTCGAAGGGTGTCCGCACCATGAATTCGAATAACTTCATCGGGATTGACCACATTGCCCCAACGCTTGCTCATCTTGCGGTTATCAGTTCCCAGGATCATTCCTAGATTGCGGAGCGTCTGAAATGGTTCTTCGGTCACCACCAAGCCATAATCTTTCAAAAATTTGTGCCAAAAACGAGCATAAAGAAGATGCCCGGTAGCGTGCTCAGCACCGCCCACATACATATCTACATTTTTCCAATATTTAATTGCGCTCTTGTCTGCGAAGGCTTTCTTGTTCTTCGGATCCATATAACGGAGGAAATACCATGAAGATCCTGCCCAACCCGGCATTGTATTTGTCTCATATCCCTTCTTTGTCCACGCAGATACGCTCGCTAGTGGAGATTCTCCTGTGCCAGTAGGCTGGTATGTTTTTACTGGTGGAAGCCGAAGTGGTAGACTTTTCTCTGGCAATTCATGAATCATGCCAGCTTTATCATATGATAGAGGTATCGGCTCGCCCCAATATCTCTGGCGAGCAAATATCGCATCACGCATCTTGTAACTCACCTTGCGAACTGCATATCCTTTACGAACTACATAGTCCGCGATCTCTTCCCGCACATCTTTTATTTCTCTACCAGCAAATTCTTTCGGTTCGGTAAGTACGCCATCTAAAATAGGATTTTCAAAATTTCTCTGTTCGCCATTTTTGGGAACAATAACTTCTTTTAATTTTATTCCATACTTGTTCGCAAAGACAAAATCTCTTTCATCGTGCGCAGAGCATTTCACAATACCTGTACCGTAATCTTTAAGTGCAAAACTCGCTACCCATATCGGCAAGTCGCCATTGCCAAGCGGGTCAACAGCATATCTTCCGGTGAAAATTCCTTCAACCTCTTTGTATTCTCCTTCTTTGGCTGCATCTCTTTTAGCAGTAATTTCCTTCGCTTTTCTAAGGACCTCATCTTTTTGCTTACTTCCTTCTAGGAGTTTTGGCAAAAATGGATGGTCGGGAGCAATGACAAAAAATGTATCTGCATAACACGCTTCAAAATGCGCAGAAAATGTTTGGATAGTTAGATCTGTGTCTTTAACTTTAGCAGAAAATATTAATCCTTCAGATTTACCGATCCAATTTTTCTGAATCTCCTTTATGTGGGTAGACCAGTCCAGACCCTCAAGCCCTGAAAGAAGTCTGTCTGCATATGCAGTAATTCGCATGAACCATTGACGCATTTCCTTTTTCTCAACTGGGTAGCCTCCACGTTCAGACACAGGACCATCTTTACCATCCACCACTTCATCATTTGCAAGTACTGTACCAAGCTTGGGACACCAATTCACCTGCGCATAGCCTTCGTATGCTAAACGGTATTTCATCAGTACATCCTGTTTTTCTTTTGGATTTTTTATTTTCCACTCCGCACTGCTAAATATCTCGGTATTCTGACTCGAGACTGCATGGACATCCTTATTACCTGACTTGGCAAAAATCTTCTCCAATTTCTCGATCGGCTCAGCTTTATTCGTATCTGTGTTGTACCAAGAATTATAAATCTTGAGAAATATCCATTGTGTCCATTTATAAAATTCAGGATCTGTAGTATTCACTCTCCTATCCCAATCATACGAAAGACCGATTATAGAAAGTTGTTTCTCGAAGGTCTTAACATTTTTCTCAACAGCCTGACGCGGATTGATATTGTGCTCTATTGCGTACTGTTCTGCCGGCAAACCAAAAGCATCATAACCCATCGGGTGAAGCACATTGAAGCCCTGCATTCGCTTCAACCTCGCATATATATCAGAACCGATATATCCCTTCGGATGTCCAACATGAAGACCCACTCCAGATGGATATGGGAACATGTCTAGCACATAGTGCTTTTTCTTTTTTGAATTATTAAGAGTTTTGTAGGCCTTTTTCTTATCCCAGACAGTCTGCCATTTCTTTTCAATTTTTTTGTGGTCGTAAGCTTTCACGTGTATTGCTAGTTATCTTTAAATCTTTTCATAGCCACCCAAATCAGAATACCTAAGACAATCGCAAGAATAATTACTTTTATCAAATTATCAGCAGAAGACCAGTATCTCATAGAAGCGATGATAAATGACAATACACCAGCGAGTGACATAGCGATACTGATGACTGTATTACCAGTTAGAAATGAACCAATAGCCACACACAAAGCACCCAGTATTACGAGAGTAATAAATACATTTCTATCATATACCTTCTGTGCCGCCATGAATTCTTGTTGTTTGGTAAAATTAGGATCACAGTAGCCTTTAACTACCTCCTTTGTGCCTTCTATTTTTTGAGGAACAGTATTTTCATTCCACTGACCACCGATATTCAAACAAGCTTCTTTGGTGGTGACCGGCTCCACTACTTGCGATTGGGGAAAGTAATTATTGTAGTCAGGTGACTTATAAACTAAAGATAATGCGTAATTAAAAAACAAATTAAGGACAATAACAATACCTATAATGAGAGACCACTTTAGGACTTTTGATTGTGTTTGCATTCTTCTATCATACTACAAAGTAGCTTATATTTCTAGCCTAAAAATTAAGCACTCCAAATAGCAGTATTCGCGAGTGGAATGGTTCTTTTATTGGATGTCTCGAGCACGCACATTTCTCCTGCTTGTACTTCCCCCTTTTTATCCTTCATTGTTTCAGAAAGAGCATAGCCTAGAGACAGCGACGAAGACTCTATTGCGTATGAAGTAAGGATGACGAAAAGTGGTTTATTGCTGAGTACTCTCTTTACAGCTGTTAGAAGTTTCGGTAGACTCTCTTCTATTTTCCATACCTCGCCTTTTGGTCCGCGTCCAAATTTTGGCGGATCCATAATAACAGCATCGTATGTATTCCCACGCTTGGCTTCCCGCTCTAGGAATTTCAAAACATCGTCTTCGATGATGCGCATTGGTGATTCTACTAGACCAGTATTTAAATTTTGATTTTCTTTAGCAAGCTTGAGCGACTGCGATGATGCATCAAGATGAGTGACATCTGCTCCTGCACGAAGCGCAAAAAGACTCGCGACACCGGTATATCCGAACAAGTTCAAGAACTTAGGTTTTTGTAAAGGACTGTCCTTTACAAAACTACCTATTTTTTGTTCGATAAAATCCCAATGAGTGGCTTGCTCAGGGAAAAAGCTCAAGTGGCGAAATGGTGTTGGTGATGCATGGAATTTAATACCTTTGTATTCCATTTCCCAACGTTCTGCAAATTTACGCTCCATCTTCCACCCTGGCTTTGCACCAGTCTTCGCAGACCAGAATTTACCATCTATATCTGTCCATTCTTTTTTGCTTAATGTCTTGGGCCAGACTGCATCCTCATATGGACGCACAAAGTTATGCCGTCCGAAACGCTCAAGCTTCTCGCCTTCTCCTGTATCTAGGAGCTCGTAATCAGTCCAGTCTTCGGTATAAAAAATTTTAATTTTGTGGTCCATTATATCTTAAACTCTATCACATCCCCATCTTTTACAATATATTCCTTGCCTTCAGTGCGGACCAACCCCTTAGACCGTGCGGCAGCATATGAACCTGAATCAAGAAGATCTTTCCAGAAGACTACTTCCGCACGGATAAACTTATCTTTAAAGTCTGTATGAATTGCAGTTCCAGCTATCGGCGCAGTGGAACCTACCTTTATAGTCCAAGCACGAGTCTCGTCTTCACCAGTAGTGAGGAATGTTTCCAGCCCGAGAAGTTTGTAACTGCCAGTGATCAGGTCATCAAAACCTTTTTCAAAAACTGAATCAATATGAACAAATGGTCCAGGTACGGCAAACTCCACATTCTGGTTTGCTTCAGAAGTATTGAGCACATAGAGCATTGGCTTGAGGGTTAGGAGGTTGAGGGACTTGATTCTAAACTTTTCATCATCATTAAGCTCCACATCTGTAGCCATTCTGCCTTCTTCGAGAACTTTTTCAATTTTCTTTAAAATAGCTTCTTCCGCTATTGCATCCTTGCTTCCCTTTTTCAAATCACCAGCCAAAGTTTTAATTCTTTTTGAAACTATTTCCATATCAGAGAGTACAAGCTCGAGGTTGATCACACCAATATCAGAAAGCGGGTCAATCTTGTTCGCAACGTGAATCACTGATGGATCTTCAAACACTCTCACCACATGAGCGATAGCATCAACCTCTCGAATATTTGAGAGAAATTTATTTCCAAGTCCTTCACCCTTAGAAGCACCAGCCACAAGACCCGCAATGTCTACGAATTCAATGACAGCTGGAATTGTCTTAGCAGATTTAGAAAATCCTGAGAGCTTCTGCACTCGCTCATCCGGCACTGGCACAATGCCTACTGATGGATCAATGGTGCAGAATGGATAGTTTTCTGCCGGAACGCTTTTCTTTGTAAGCGCGTTAAAAAGCGTGGACTTCCCCACATTCGGCAATCCGACAATACCGATAGCTAGTGCAGACATTGATATTTGATATTATTGGAACGAATCCATAAACTTGTAATTTCTCTCTGGTACCGACCGCTTTATCTATAATACCTCTTACTATCTCCTTTTTTTCATCAAAACTCAAGTTTTTGAGTTCTTCTGGTGCATTTTGAGCAAAAGCTTCTATGTCACCCAACTTGGGAACCACACCCCCTTCTTTTTTACGATCCTCCGTTATTTCACTTATTTGGACATTAAGAAAAGAAATCTTGTCTCTAATTGGTATTGTATATTCTTTAAACTGATCTAAAGTAATAGCCCCAGCGCCATAAGCTTTAGCGTATCGATCTTCCTGGTTTTTTAATTTGGAGATCTCTCTTTCTGTTTCTTGGATGTTTATTGTCGGCCCTAGAATTGTCTGATTCTTAAGGTTGAGCCACACTTCAGCTTGTTCCAATAGTCGTTCCGGTGAACTTATAAGCTGAATTATCTCCTGCCAAACCATTTTATCAACTATACGTGCATTCAAACCTTTTTCATTACAAAGAGAAGGTAAAGGAAATGAATTAACTCTACCAGAACAACGATAATATAAATGCTTACCTTTTTGAGGACCTTCCCCAGCTCGTCTTTGCCCGCAAACACACCATATCTGACCAGCTAGCAGATACTCGTTTTTGGTGTTTCTTCTTGAAAGAATGAAGCTTGATTTCAACTTCTGCCCAACTCTATTAAATACATCCTCGTCAATAATTTTTGGTACAGGAATCTTTATCCATTCGCTTTCAGGTTTCATTTTTCTACTCGTTTTCTTGATCTTTTTGTAAGTCTCTTGCTTTAGTGGTTTTTGTGGTACCACAGCATACGAAGCTCCATAATGAGCTTCACCGATATAAGTTCTATTTCGCAAGAGAGTGCTCAATGTGCTCGTACTCCAAACACCTCGTTCGCTTTTTCGTGGTTTTATTTCTAATTCTTGAAGTTTTCGTACTAGTGCTCTTAAGGTCAAACCCTCATCATCTACCCATGAAAAAAGCTTCTTAACGGTCTCTGCTTCCTCTTCATTGACTTCGTAGTGACCTTGAGCAAAATCCGAATCTCCTCTTTTACCCTTTTTGATTAGAAGCGTATAACCATAAGGGGCTTGGCTACTGACTACATGTCCTTCCTTAGCTTTCCGTACTTTACCCAATCTAAATCTCTCTTTGATTTTCATTCTTTCATACTCAGTAAAAACTCCTCTCATTTTATACATGATGATATCTTCGTCAGTTTTTGCTTGAGGGATTGTCACAAAGAGGACATCTATTTCTAACTCTTTGAGTTCTTCCATCACCACCTCTTGCCACGAACCACGCCTGGCAAGCCTATCTGGATCATACATTAAAACAGCTTCCCAGCTTTTTTTCTTCGCGTCCATACGAAGCTGATCAAGACCTGGCCTCGCTAGACTGTCACCACTCCATCCATTATCTTCATATTCTTGCACAATAGTATAACCATTTTTTTGGGCAAATTCTTTGATAGCTAAGTTTTGAGTTTCAATAGTTCCCTCGTTTTCTTGATTCGAAGTAGACACCCGCTTATATGTAGCAACTAGCTTATTTACTTTTTTTATTTCTTCAATCATTTTTTGTTTTTACTTCTTTCCAAAAACTTTTTAATTTCAGATTTTGGTATCCGCAAAAGAGACGTCTTGCCTTCACCTAGCTTGTAACTTTTTAAAATACCGCTCTCAATCCAGCGATCAACCGTTCTTTCGTGAACCCTAAAGTATTTTGCTACTTCATTCCTTGTGAGAAATTCCATAAATATATTATGCTCAAAATTGTCTATTATTGTCAATTCAACTTATCCACACTGTACATCTTTTTATATACCTTACTAAAGATAATATCGTAAACTTTGGCCAATCTTCTTTGTGTATCTTCCTCTGAAGCAGACTCAGAAACAAAATACGAAATCTTGGGGATTAAAACCTTTTTGGGCTTCCGTTTTCGTACCTCTTCCTTTGTTTCGACTTCAAATGACATATAAATTTTACTTTTTTGATAGCCCAAAATCCTGCTCTTCTCTCAACTGTTTTAGAGCCTTAATCATTTCTTTTTTGAGTTTTTCTTGAGTGAGATTATTTTCTCTGATTTCATCAGTGATTTTAACCTTGGAGAGATTTCTTATTCTTCTTCTAGATTCAGGGCCCCACGAATCATTAAAGGATTCTATCTCATCCCATTCTTGAAATTTTTGTTGACTGTTAAAAATATTCCTCTCAATTTCACGGAATCTTCTCAATTTCCATCCCGAAAAAATATATGTTTTTAAAAATTCTTCTTCGATTTTCGATTGAGCACCCATCTTTTCACGTATTTTAAGGACATAATCAGTAAAAATCCTCTTATTCTCCCCTTTTATGAGTACCTGTCGGCCCAAAACAACAGGATCTAACCCGTCTTCTAGTTCCTTAATTATTCTTTGTACTTTCTTAAAAGAGTTTATTCGCTGCTTATTCAATTTTATTTCTTTAATATTTTTCATATTTTAAAACCCTAAAAAGGTATATCTTCCACATTAAGAAAAGACTTTTTTGGTAACTCCGGAGGCAGTTCATCAATTCCGTCTTGATCTTTTTCTACTACCGAACTTAAACCATGAAAAAGGTCAACATCTTGCAGCGATGAAGCGATGGGAGCGATGTTTTCCTTAATCTTACGGATGGTTATCTTCCTATGTTGTCCACCTTCTCTTTCAACATAAATTCCTACTTCTTCTAAGGTAGTTTTTAATGCCATGATATTACGACTAAAAACTTGAGGTGTATCTGGTATTTTTGTACGCCAGTCATCAATATATTTTAAACGTAAAATGGCAAGAAGTTCGGTAGCACTACCACTCCACTCTTCTTTATCAGCCATAAATTCCACAATGAAGGATGCTTCAAGGTTGTCATTAATAACTTCATCACTCTGAAGATTTATATTCTGTGTATATGCACGCAAAAACTCTGCTCTGCTGTGACCCAATGCTTCAGCAATAGCACAACCCCATAATGTAAAATCAGCCATGCGTGGAAGATTAGTCTCTTTTACTGTAGGGCGTATTTCCATAGCTTTAGATAACACAGTGAAGATAGAACCAAGCAATGACGGCAATTCAGCAGTGAAGTTATCTAGCATATCCTTCTCTTCCTTGCGCTTACCCTTTGGAATTCTCGCAAGGTCCACCAGGACACTACGCTCTAGTAGGTCTGGCTTGAGTGAAGGTAGATTAATGCCATTAAGTGATATACACCTCTTAAAGTTGTAGATAATATCGCTATCATCGCTGTATAGCTCCCGTTTAGAAAAGCCACTGCCTGTAACGGCTCTACACAATATGTCAGATAGTTCAGACGGTATTATGGTGATATTGTCGAAAACTAAAAACCAGTGGTGTGCTAATTGCTGTATCAATTCTTTCTGATCCTTCGGAAAATCACTACCATCAATCTTTGAGGGGTCAATTATCTTTTTGAGTATTTTAGATACAGTTGATTTTGCCGAACCTTGGGGACCATGAAAATATATCATTGGGTGTGGAAATCCAGGGATGAAACAACAAATTAACCATACTGCGAGCAATAATTTGTGGTCCTCGCGCTCAATGTTTATATAACTAAATAGATTAAAAATATCACCACCTAACACAGGAGTCACTTGAGGTTGCTGATGGTTATACGTTCGAAAAAGAATAGGTGGATTCTTTTCTATGGTCCACCCAGTAGCAGATATTTTTACGCTTTGCCATTCACTATCGCTTAAAAAATAAAATATAGAATCACCTTTCTGGTTCACCCTATTTTCTAGTTCATATTGATTTCCTTCATATGCCGCATGACCCTCAACTGTGTTTAGAGCAGTACTAATAGCATCATTGTTTGGCGTTTTAGAATACTTTTTCCAGTATTCTCTTCCAAGCCACATTTTTGTTTTCTTACTTCTGCACACATAGTATTCTTTATGATTATCAACAGGAAATTGTATGTATGGTTCATCTAGTTCACTACAAAAAAGTAGTATATCAGGGGATTCTAAAACTAGACTTACAATTTTATCGGCCTGACTTGTTGCTTTTTCCTTTCTCTCTTCTTCTTTATTTATATGATATTTTTTTATACTTTCCCAAACCCCTCTTAATTCCTTTTCTGACATAGGCGGAATATTTTCACTATTCCAAACTTTAAAGTTTTTCCAGCCTACGCTTTCCCATAATTCCACAGGAGCAGAAAACAGCAACCTTCCTGCCATAGAAGCGGCAGTGTCATTTCTTAAGCCTTTGGGAGCGCCGTCTTTGAATGACAACCATTTTTTGTCGTTATTGCCTTGAGTCCTAATTTGAACAACCCATTCTGGCAGTTCAGAAAAATCAGAATCATCTGGCGAGATGAGCCACTCATACTCCCCTTTAGTACTTACGGACGGTGGTGCTACTACATAACCCCCATCCCCTCTTATATCTGTTAATTCTCGAACCCTTGTCCCATTTGAGACCTTCTCACTTGGGTGTTTGTAATAAAAATGCATACCTCCCCCTCCAGTTTTAGCCGCCACTGTTGGCAGATACCCAGAACTATTGCCGTCTTTTTCAACATCTACAACAACGACCCCTGAAATCTTTCCAGTTACGATAGCGATGCCTGCGTTTGGCCATACCGTCCACCAATTATTTATTTCTTCTTGTGTAGGAAATCTACTTTGAAATTCTGCCCAACTTATAAATGGTTTTTTATCAGCTTGAACAGGTATTATACTGAAACCTTTTCTAAGATAATGTAATGCCCAATCTAGATTTGTTTTTTTATTCTCTGGTGACATAAATATACAAAGCCGATGACATGTAACGCCTAGTAACACATCATCGGCTTTGTATACTAGGCGTTACCATATTAAAAACACCGAACTTATATATTCAGTGTAGTCATTTGAATTATTATGTATAAAGTATTAAGGAGTTACTTATCCCTGATTTTTTTACCGAAGACTTTAGGTCGTTCTTTCTTTGGAATACCTAGCATATTGCATACATCCGTCACAATGGTTCTCACGTTGGTTTCATCAATTTTTTGTTTGAAAGTTTTAAAAATATTATCTTGGATATTTTGCAAAGTGGAGCCACTTTTCGCCATTTTAAAAATTGACAGATCTCTTTCCGAGTACAACTTCTTTCTATTCCTTTTGATTATTTGAGGCTTGAAATACTCTCCCATCAACTTAAATGCCAACTCAAAATCTTGGAGTCGCGTATTAGGTCCCACTTTTAAAAAATAATAATCAATAGTCTTTTTCTTTTCAGGAATTTGTATTACTAAACCATCTTTATCAAAACAATGGTTTACATTTCTCAGCCCTTTATTTTGAATGAAATCAATCACTTCTTCTTGGTAACTTTTTTCTACATGTAGCCTTTTAAACAACTTTGTTATTTCAAGCTGTTTTTTCTTAGGAGAGGTTATTTTCATTATCTCCTCCGCTTCAGATAAAAATGATTCGTCATCAAAAATAGACTTGGATTTTAAATCGTAGGACTTCTTAGGGGTTACATATTCTAGGCGCATACATTGAAAATGATACATTTTTTTGTCATAATAACAATACAACTAAATAAATGACCTAACCCTTAGGTATCCCTTAAGGTATGGCCGCAAGACCCATGGAAAGTACTGAACCCTACGTTCAGCGCTCTTCCATGGGCCGTATCTGGAAACGGATACGGGGTCGCAAGACCCAGCTGGCGTGGGGTTCTGTGCGTTCTCACGCTAGCTATTATTAGCTAGCTTTTATTTTTTATGGTAACACTTTATTTGTGGGAAAAAGTAGTTTTAGGAGTAGTAGCTCTAGTATCGTTTGTTGCCGGAGTACAAACAGGTGGAATTATTGACGGTGTAATGGCGATGGCTATTAATACTCTTATTGCCTTTGTTCTATTTAAGGTTGGCAATAGAACTTTTAGGAGAAAAAAGTAACATGGAAGAAGATAATTGGAAACACACTCTGATTGGGTTGTTCATATTTATTGCAATCTGTCTTTTGGCTGGTTGGCTAAGTGAAAGGTTCCATGAACCTAAAGATTTGTGGGAATGTAATGGTGCTAATTCTCATCTTGATGACAACTTGCCGAAGTGTCCATCTTGGATGTTTAAATAGTTACAGCTCCCAATATTTACTTGGATTCCTCTCCCGTAATATATTTATTATCTTTTTAGCATCTTTGTTGGTTTTTGATAGTTCTTTAATAGTAGATACTAAATGGTCCGACTCATGAAGTTCTATTCCTTTAGGAAAGGAGAAGAATATTTTTGCAGCCTGCATGAAGTTATCTTTGCCTACTTTTTCGTACAATAATTCCATAATATTGGTATGATACAGAGAAGGATACCAATAAACTTCTGATCTATTCCCTTTTTTTAGTTCTTTTTCGTAAAATTTCTTTTCAATCTTTAAACATTTAACTAACAAGTTAAACCATTTACTACTATGCTTATCTACACTCCTGAATTTATGCTCAATAGTCTGGTAAATCAAATTGAAAATGTTATGTGCATAAACGTCTGAAAGTAAGTCAAAGTATTCAATCGTCAAATTAATACATTTATCTATGTTATCTTCAGGTGAAACTTCACGCATCGTGTGTTCAGCCATTGAAGCAAATCGAAAACAACTATCCGGATTTTCTTTTTGTAATTTTTTTATAGTTTTAATTAAAATCGCCTTGAATTTTCTTTGATCGTATTTTTCTGGGCCTAAATCGTCATACAACCCTGGGGCACTAAATCTCCATTTTTTATATGTATTTTTCCTAAACTCAGCATAATATAAGAACAAGGCCGCAGACTCTTCCGTAACGTCTATTGGTAATTTAGTGAGAGCATTAACTAATCGAAGGGCTTCTGTCTCATTAAGCGAGCGTATACGATCAAAAACATGCAATACACTCTTTGTCATAGCTTTTTGGACATTTAAGGGCCACAGAATCAACCTATCTAATAAATCGAATGCTATGTTTTCAATATCTTTTGATATTTGTAGAGCTTTCTTTTTATCGTTATTAAGAAATAAGGTATCACGATCACTCGGTAAAACTGTTAGGCGCACAGAGGCAAGCTGAGCAAGAGCATAGGATCCCATATGTATTGCATAATAGTTTTTATCTTGCACTAATCTTTCGGTCAGATTAATTATCTTTCCTAAAAATTCTCTCCCTTCTAGCACAGAGCAGTTCATTAAAACCCATCCACACCAACCCCTGACAGATGTAATACTGTGAGGTTCTTTTCCTCCCTCTATTCTCTTATGTTCATTATGTTCGTTATTTTTTTCTTGAGGATCTTGGCCAGGCATGTATGGATCAGGATCTTCCATAAAAATTTCAACAACTCTTAATGCCTCTTTTATTTTTTTATATTTAGCTAGCCTGTCAGCAAATTGTAAAATCGCAGACCTATGGCCTCCGATAGGAAATCTAATATATATTTTCTCTATATTGTTATCTAACTCGTTCAAAGCAGGATTTACAATATTCTCATATATTTGCATAGTTGTTTCTTCACTATCTTTTGTGTTTTCATTTATATTGAGAAGACCATGAGTGTAGATAGCTTGTTGGTCTGGGCTAAGTACTTTTTTGCTTTCAAGTAGTCTAAAAATATCCAAACCCTGTGAGAAATCTTTCAATAAAATGTCATGCAAAAGACGAGCAAGTTCAAAAGCACTAAAGTGATCGCTCTTTTCTGACTCTCGATATTCACTTGTTATAACTAACTTGAATAAATAGATAGCAAAATCAATATCATTTTCTAGGAAGTTTCTAATTGTCGAAGTAGTATCCATATCTGACATGAAACGATTATAATACTTAGGATTTTTGAACCATTTTTTTAATTCTTCGCGAGCTTTCTCATGACCTTTTTTTGCTAACTCACTTACAACTTTTTCTACAAATGGATTAACTGGCACATTATATTTTTCCGTAGTTAATCTGATTAAATTCCACTTCTTAGAATCTGAAATGGTCGAACCCATTGTTGCCTGATAAATTAAATCGGATTTATGAGGAATACCTTTTCTCGACATAACAAACTCCCTCAGTATCTTAAATGCTTCTCCTGATATTTTTAGGTCTTCACTAGAATAACGCTGAAAAACAATTTCATATACAGATCTATTTAAGAAATCTGGTCTGTTTTTTGAAACTTTACTGGTTTGGTTAATGCAATAACTTTTAATAAACTTCCAGCCCTTAGTTTTATCTTTATTGTAATATTGTAAAATACATGGAGCGAGAATAAATCCAATAAAATGCCTGTCTTCGATGTGATAATTACTTCCCCAGAAAGCTGTACCCCCACCCATGTGCTCCCAACCCTTAAATTCAAGCTTCTTACCAATCTTTTTGTAGTAGCGATCAAACTGACCAATAATTACTTTCAACAAAACAGGAAATCTATGAGGAAAATCTTCATTTAGCCATTCTTTTAGAATATCGTAGACTTCTTTTGGGGCGTAATGATTAAACTGGCCATCGTCACGTGTGATGTTGAAAGAAGAAGTAAGTAACTTAAATATTTTCTGTTTTAATTCAAAATCTCCTTGTTTAAATATTTGGCCAATAAGCTTACAAACTTCTGCCTTCTCCCATTCCAAGTGGCTGTCATTATTACTCTTTAAGTAGAAAAATTCATCTTTATTGTAGCTAATAAGATCTTGTGTGATATTAAAAGCAATATTTAAATAATTTTCCCCATCTTTATTTTCGATAATTTTCTTCAAAATTTTAATAACTGACGTACTAAAGAAATCTGAAGAACTATAATACCCCCTAATAGTTCTAGAATGACTTTTAATATAGCTAAGTGCGTATTCTTTATTTTTTATCGTTGTTAAATTATTTTCAAAAACATTAAAAATACCAAAGGAAAATGGGTGCACCTTGTTTAACTTCCACAAACTACTCCATTTCCTCAAATCTAAGTCCTGACGATTCTTTAGACGGTCCATAGCAAATGACATAAGATCCCATCTGGCCGAAAAGGCAGACAGAGAACCAGTACCCCATTTAATACCCTTATGTCCATTTATATTTTTTTCTAAAAGAAAAAATTGTTTCTTCTTTTTATTTTGATTATTGAAATAATCGCTTCTTTCCTCAACTCTAGTCCTTAAAGCAATTACATCTTGATTAAAATCAACACGAGAGTAAGTGGAGCCTGTAGTTGATTTTTTGAAAATGTTATTTTTAAAAATACTGTCAGTAAATTCCTTTACATCTTCTTCAGGAAGCCAAAATTTAATAGCATCAGCAACTAAAGAATAATTTAATTCCTCGTCAATTTTTTCTGATAGTTTCCAAAATTTAACTTTAGATAAAAGTTCAATACATTCATCACTATAACCTTTTCTCTTAAAAAAACTTTTAATATCTTCAAAATATTTAATATTTTTAACTTTAGATTCTAAATCAGTACTAAGCTTTTTGCAAACTATCAAGATTTCATCCTGAACTCCAATTGATTTTTTCTTTTCTATGTTCTCTAAAATTTCTTTAAGTTGAGCATAGTCTAAATTAACTCCTTTATATTTTGATTCACAGACTATTTTTTTATCTTCTGCAAAAACAAGATCGAAATCCTCAGATTTACTTGATTCTAAATGAATATATGAAAATCTATGATCACGCAAAAACTGCAAGAATAAAGACATAGCTGCCCAATTCTGTACGTATATTCCTATTTGTGTATTTTGTCCGGCTTTAGTCATATATTTATGATTTTATGGCTTCTCCTTCTTTATTCTTATCTTTTTTAATCTTAATTGGATTCGCCCTCATTCTATCATCAATAATTTTATTGATAACATCCAAAGGTAACCTTACCTCAGTTGAGTGAAGACCTTCTTTAAGTAAATTTGATCCACGAAAACTTACAAGAAAATCATTTATGAGATCTTTAATATTCCCCACAGAATAGATTCTTTCCAAGGAGTTCCCTTTACAGGAAATTTTATCTATCTCATCCCTGAGTCTGGCTATAAAACTTCTTACCGCCTCAGTATGTATGTCAGAACCTGGCCCTAGTGCCTTTTTAAGTATCTCAGTCGCCGCCAAAAGAACTAGTCCGTCAATTTGTCTGTGGTCATAAGCTAAATAATCAATTTCAATCCGATTTTTATCTATTCCTTTTAATGATGCTTCTATAAATCTTTTAGTTGCAGTGCTATATTTAATACCCCTATCGTCTCCTCTAATATTTAAAAATAAATAGGCAAGAGATTTTGAAGGGTTTTTTGTAAAGATAAATTTAAAAGAGCTGTCCTTTTTGCTTGATTGTGTCGCCTTGCTAAAATAATACAATAGAATATTATTAGTTTCCTTGGCAGTTAAGCCCACTAAGCTTGATTTAACTTGATACCCAGCAAAGCTCGACTTACTCCAAATTTCAAAGTCCATTTTATCCTGCTCACAAAATACTTGTTCAAATTCTGCGTTATTACCTAAATTTTCTAAGGCAAAATAAACAGAACATAAATCTTGATACCTGAAACCAGTTTTTGCTGATGGTCCTCCGCTCATAATAATTAATACATTCTAGCATTTAAATTAAAAATTGCTTGCTTTTAGGTGAGGTAAGCAATGGATATCCGCTCCATGCACATGACAGGTACTTTTCTGGTTTATAGTACGTGTAGGATCAGATCTTAGTGATAATTTATATATTGACCATACAGAGAATCCGCAATCATTTCCTTTAAAGTATCGAATTTCCGCACCCCTTCCTCTAAACTCTTAATCTTTTGCCAAACCTCATTCTCTGCCCCAACATTTATATCTAACTTATTTATATCATCCTCAAAAACAACATAAATCGTATAAGCATTTACTGCATCGTGCCAAGCATTACCTTTCACACTCGTCCGCAAAATGTCTACGAAAGGAAGTATCTCTGCTTCTGGCACAACAACCAAAAACTTATCCTTCTCATCTACCTCAAACGCTATGCCTTTTATCTTTGAAACTTCAGCTTTAAGTGAATCAAAGTCCTTAGACCAGACTCGTTTAATGTAACATACGAAAGAGTTATTGATTATATTTTCCATATATTCCAGTATACTAAACTAAGATCTTTATACTAAACTTAATTAAATCACCTTTATAAACACCTTCCTTTTTGCGAATAGTAGCTTTAAGCGGAACAAGATAACTGTCCGTTCGAGAATCAAGGAATATTGAAGTTTGCCAGATGCTTTTACCAATAGTCACTGACACAGGCAGCGAACGCCAGCCGCGAGACAGTGCACCGAAGTCTTTTTTAATCTGGGTAGTTTCTTTTTGTGGAATACTTACGAAATGCCAAGGAGCATTAGTGTCATAACCCCAAAGCCAGACTTCACCATTTAATTTTAAGTTATTGTTCTTCTTTGGCATAACTCTATTTATTTCTTAAATATTCTTCTATTAAAACAACATCTTGTGCAGTTTTTGGTTTTTTGTCTCCTTCTTTAAGCCATTGTTTTTTAACGATAAGTAGAAACTCAAGTGAGTTATATCGTACCCCGTCTATAACAGTAGTCTTATCAAGTACTTGTTCAAGATTGAAAGATTCGCCGAGTGGTTTCCAGTTTGGACCTATTTCAAAAACTCCGTCAGTAAGCACGTCTTCTTTTTCGCCTCTTTTAAAGCGAAGATTTTTAGACAATTCTGTAAACTTTTTTTCCGTAACAACAACGTCAATATCAGCACTTTTACGAATGCCTAGGACTTCTAAAATACCCGAACCAATGACGATAGAATTATCGGTATCAAGTCCAATTTCTTTTAATTTATCTTTAAGATTCATGTTTTGTAGTATACCAGCTTATAATACTTTTTTCCTAGATAGCACTTGAAATACTTTGGGCTTTTTAAAAGTCATTAAGACGTTCTTTTAGCCAGCCATTTTCAGGGTAAATAAATTTATCTACCTCAATTTTACTAGTAAAGTATCTATCGTGCGAGACTACAAGAATCGCACCTTGGTATTCCATAAGTGCGTTTTCAATTACCTCCCTCGACTGTATATCTAAGTGATTTGTCGGTTCATCCAAAACCAATAGCTCGTGCTTCTGATTTGTCAGTTTTGCAAATATAAGACGAACTCGTTCACCATGACTAAGTGATGATACTTTTTTAAACACAGCTTGATCCGAAAAAAGAAAAGCTCCGAGAACTTGTCGTGGATCTTTTGAAGTTATTAAACTAGAAGTACTCAAGAATTCTTCCAGTACGGTCTTGTTAACATCGAGCTGTTCGTGCTCTTGTGCAAAATATCCAATAGACACATTAGTCCCGATTTTTATTTCACCGCTATCTGGTTTTAAATCACCTGTGATTATTTTAAGTAATGTAGTTTTACCTGAACCATTATTTCCCGACAACAGTATTTTCTCTTTTCCTCTAATCTCAAAAGAAACATTCTTAAGTACAGGTTTTTGGTTAAAACTTTTTACAAGGTTATCACATCGCAAAACAAGTTTTGTATTTGCTACTTCGCCAAGAATATTCACTCCTTTGATTTTCTTAAAGCTTTCTGGTTTTTTAATCTCCTTGTTGTGAATTTCTCTTTCTAGATATTTTTCTTTGGCACGAATCATCTTTCCCTTGCTAGCACTAGAGTAAATTGAGGCTTCCTGTTTTTTGAGAACTAGCCAATTTTCGAGTCGTTTCTTTTCTCTCTGTTGTAATCTATATGAGTTTTCTTGTCTTTCAGTACTTCTCTTTTTCTCAGTTATGTAATTGGTATATCCACCCAGATATTCATTAAAAGAATTGTTGACGGGATCAATTTCCAATATTTTGTTTACAGTATTATCAAGCAACCGCCTGTCATGGGAAATGACCAGCACACAGCCCCTAAAGTTCTTTATGACGTCCTCAAGCCACAGAATTGCGTCTAGATCCAAGTGATTGGTCGGCTCATCTAAAAGAAGCACTGTTGGTTTTTCTTTCAAGATGGTTTCTAAAGCTAGACGAGTTTTCTGCCCACCACTTAACTTTGAGTCATTAAATACTATTTGCTGAGGAAGATAACCTATGCGTTCATTCTCTATTTTGATTAAGCCATTATCGATTTCGACTTCACCGACGATTGCTTTAAGTAAAGTAGATTTACCTGCACCATTTGGTCCTACTAGCCCGATACGATCACCTCTATGCAACACAAAAGAAACCTTTTCAAAAAGATTCTCACCTGCAATACTTACGCTTACGTTTTTTATGATTATCATGTTTAGTAGAAAAAAGACCCAATAGAAATTCTGTTGGGTCTTTTTTCTTTATATATTTAGTAATTAATTAGTGTTTAAAAAGAAAAGTTCCCGCGTCGAAAAAGCCCACGGATGTGAAGCCCTCAAAGTTTTTGAACAAGAATAATTCTTTTCGTTTCATGTGTTGTAATAATAACATATCAGAAAACATATACAACTTCAACTTTCCAAACAATTCTATAAACCCTGCTTAATCCACATATCTAAACCATCATTTGGAAAACGAGGCACAACATGAAAATGTAAGTGATTTACAGATTGTTGAGCGTCTTTGCCAGAAGCATTAAGTATGTTTACACCAGTTGCTCCGGTTTCATTAAGTAAGTGGCAACTTAATTCTTTAGTCACAGAAATAACCTCTCTTAAAACTGAATCATCCACATCAAAAATGTTTTCAAAGTGATTCCTTGGTATTACGAGAGTATGGCCTTTTGATACTTGATCGAGAGGAAGGATTGCTAAAACTAAGTCATTTTCAAATGTAATTTGAGCTGGAGCTTCTTTTTTTATTATGTTACAAAAAATACAATTGCTCATGGATTTATTTTAAAATTCTACTAATCTTCTCAATTGAATGTACTACAAAATCAACATTCTGCCAATCCTCCTTGTTATCAAAAGCCCACTTAATACTATCTACCAATCGAAGCATCACTAAAGTTTCAACGTCGTGCGCTATGGCAGTATATTCCTCAGAAGTAATTCCATACCCTTGCATAAATGCCTCCTCGTATTCTTTTTTCCATTCCCAAGTAAAGACGTCGGATAATTCTAAGTGTGGAGCTCGGTGTGCCATAGCGGTCCCCCAATCAATAACATAGATAGTTCCATCAGGGTGAACAATTGTGTTTTTCGGTGCTAAATTGCTATGACATAAAACCGGATTAAAATTCCACGACTTAAGCTCCGTGAGCCTTGTCTTGAGTCTTTCAATTTGAGATGAAGATAGTATATTTTCTTTCTGAAAAAAGTCATCGTCAAATAAGTAATTTAGGGACCAATCCATCGTTCCGATCCAGTCGTTACCGAAATCATTCTGCTCTGGAAATTTGAGATCACTGCCATATCCTTTTACCTGAATTTGATTAATAATATTTGCGTATTTGCCTAACGTAAACCAAATTCTGCTGTGTTCCTCTTTTAGCTCGGATCCATCTATCCCTTCAAGGTATGTTTGAAAAGAATATGCATAGCTTTCATAGACACCCAACGCAACACATTGTGCGGTTGGAACTCCCACCGCAGCTGCTTTTTCCATACACCATTTTTCTTTTACATATGTTTTTAAGTTCGTGTTTTTACTCAAACGCAGTATATATATTAAGTCCTCGAAAGTCACTTTAAAAACTAGATTTGCATGACCTTTATCAACAATTGGAAAGATATCGACTGGTGTTTTATGAAAAACATTTTTACAAATTTGTGTGACTGATTCGTTCATAATAGTTATTGTTTAAGCTTAAATACATAAAAATCATAGGAAAACTTCTTCTCCATCCCCAATAAAACGGTATGTGCCATCTTCTACTAGAATCCCTTGCCCATCTTTCAATATTCGTAATGGGTATTTTAAAGTCTTCGCCCTTTCTTTAATCTCTGCCTCAGCTTTGTCCTTATAGTGAGCCTTAAGAATAAATGGCACATAGTTAAGAGCAGTAAAATCAGTTATACCGAACCTGTCTACTGTCTCATCATTCCAATCCGACACTTCGATTGTTGGACACATCAAGTATGCCCCTGCACTTACTCCAATATACACTATGCCTTCCTCCAGTAATTCTTTTACCACTTCACCAAAACCAGTTTCTCGTACTATTTTAAGTAAATAAAAGGTATTACCTCCTTCTACATATACTATGTTTTTATCACTAAAAAAGTTTTTCAACTCTTCCTTATTTTTTCCTTCAATATCTATATCTTCTAAAAAGTAGCCATCTTCTCTTAAAGTTTTTTTGACGTTTTCAAAAAAATCTTGATGAGTTCGAACCCTTTTCGTCGCAGTAATAACGTAACCAATTTTTATTTGGTCTTTAGGAATACCCGCTAGGTCAAAACCGTATTTCAATAAAAAACTTAAATCTGATGCGAGGATTAATTTCATAAATTTATTTAAATTTTTCTAACTCTTCAGCCCATTTTTTATAATTCTCTCGTGCAAGTCCTTTACGTTCTTCTGAACTTATCCTATCAAACATCCAATCAAGCTTTGCTTTTACTTTAGTGTATCCCTCAACTAGGACTTTCTTATTTACAAACATTTCAACATTTGTTTCAAAGAAGCTTACAGAATCTGCATCCATAAGTGCATTCTGTTCAGAGTCACCACCAACTTCGTGCTTGGACACTAAGTAATGAACCTTTTCAACTATATCCTTAGAAGCATTATTTTCTTGTAAAAATTCAGAAATAATCTTTGATCCTTTTTCTTGGTGGTACTGCAAGAACTTTTCATCCAAATAATCATCTGGAACTATAGTTTCTTCGTCTCGAAAGGCTCTTTCAATGTCATGGGCATACGCAGCTATCTTGTGAGCTTCTGTCACATTCGGCTCAAACTTTCCAATCCAAAATACTGTGCGTTCAAAATGAGGTTTTTGTTTTCCTTGAAATGCTTGGTTTACATATTCGATTGTTTTTTTGTATAAATTCATAGAGCTATTTTAATTCAAAACTGTTTAATAATTTTTTACACGTACCATGCTTCCCTAAATGGAAAAGTCCAACAGATATGGGTTTGAAAGTAATAGGAAATTCTAATTGCGTATCTGTTACCCCTTTACCAAGTGTTATATGTGGATGATAATTTTCGTACGCACTGTTTATCTTAAAATTATTGACCCAATCAATGATAGAGCTTGATTCTGACAGTTCAAAGAAATTTTCTTTGGTTACAACACCTGCACTGTGCTTGGTAATCAAGTCAAAAACAGCATTATGTAGAGTCTGAAGTTCCTCACTGACATAAAGGTTAAAATGACAGTATTTACCGGAACCTAAAGAAGTTAATGTAACTTCAGGCATATTGGACTTTTCAAGTAGCGAGCCTAATTCACTTTTAAAGCTATCAATACTTTCAACAAGCAGACTTCCCATACCTAAAGTGATGTGAGGATAGTAGCCGTTTTCAAAAGAGACATAGTCCTCTATCTCTAAACTTCTATTTAATTCTTTACAGATATTGCTTATGTTTTCAGGAAGTAACAATACAATATCGATGGCTATTTTTTCTTGCATAATTAATTCATTGCTGGCTTATAAACCTCAATCTGATTGCCGTCAGGATCAGACAAGAAGAAATACTGTCCTCCGCTCGCACCTACTCTAAATTGTCCGCAATTAATTCCTTTTTCTATGAAACTATTTCGGAGAGCTTCTGGATCATTATGAGTAAAAGCAATATGTCGTATACCAGTGAAAGACAGTTCTTCTTTAGCTCCTTCATTTAAAACATCAAACTGCCAAAGTTCAATAATTATATTCTCTCCTTCAAGCATTACTCCTGTTCCACCCATGTCGTCCCTACGGAATCTAACTTTTTCTTTAAAACCAAAATACTCCTCGTAAAAAGGTATCGATACTGTTAAATCCTTTATTGTGATTGCGACGTGGTGGAGTTTCATAAATTTTTCATTACTTCCTCTAACAAAACTTTATTCTCTTGGCACCATACTGACTTTTCAAATTCATTAAACGGAAGCCAGACTCTACCGTGAGCGTCTTCGTTGCCATTGAATTCTTCTTCGCTTTCAACATCGCATAAATAATAAAGCATATAACCCGTTGGGTATGGGTAACGTGACGGATTCTCGGGTTTCGTCACATGCGTAGTTATTTTTATATATCCCACCAATTTAGGATTTTTAACATGGACACCTGTTTCTTCATACGTTTCCCTGACTGCAGTTACTTCTGGATTCTCACCTTCATCTATGTGTCCACCTGGAATATCCAGCCTTCTTTCTGGACGTTCTCCTTCTCTCAGTTCTGTCTGTAAAAATTTATTGTCTTTGAAGACGAAAGTATAAGAAGCAGTACAAAGTGCTAATTCTGGAAGTTCATCAGATAAATAAACTTCCACAGTATTGTTATGTCCATCGATCCAGTATAAATTTTTTACTGTATGTATTAGTTTTTTCATGATTTTACATTAACGCAGTTACTTCTTCTAGGCTCGGCATAGACGGCCCAGCTCCTGCTTTTGTCACAGAAAGAGATGCAGCGATATTGGCAAACTTCAGACTCTCAGAAAAGGACTTATCTTGAGCTAGAGCTGCTGCGACAGCTCCAACAAAGCAATCTCCTGCACCTGTAGTATCTACCGCTTTTACTTTTCTGCCTTCAATTGTGATTATTTCGCCATTCTCAAAAGCTACAACTCCTTTCTCTCCAAGAGTTACAACGATCTTTATCTTATTGTTTTCTATTTTTGCCACTGCCTCTAAGAGAGATTCTTCCTTGTCAGTATCTATAGTCATTCCTGATAGGAAACTTAATTCCGTTTCGTTAAGAATCAAAACATCTATCAAGTTGAAAAGGTCGTCAGGGATAACTTTTGCAGGAGCAGGATTGAAGACATTGATTGTTCCAACTTCTCTGCCTTCTTTAAAGAATGCGATAATCGTTTCTGTTGGAATCTCAAATTGAGAAACAAGAACATCGCCTTCTTTAATCGTTACATTTTCAATATCTTTTCTCTTTAGTTCAAAATTTGCTCCAGGAACAACCACAATTGTATTATCTGCAGTTTCTTCAGCGATAGTGATAAGAGCTATGCCAGTGGATGTTTCTTCTTTAGAAACTTGAGTATTGATATTCTGTTCTTTCAAGAAATTAGTGAGCTTTTCGCCAAAAGCATCGTTGCCCACTTTACCCAGCAAAACAGTTGTTGCTCCAAGCTTTGCAGCTGCTACGGCTTGATTTGCTCCTTTACCACCTGGAAAATATTTAAGATCGGTGCCAAAAACTGTCTCGCCCGCATCAGGATGGCGTTTAGTGGTGACAACAATATCCATATTTATGCTTCCCGCAACGATTACTCTACTCATAAAGGAAAAGTTTCAGTATTAATACTTTCAGCCACCGCCAATCTGATAAACTGCTCTCTGGTCTCAAGAATCTTTTCATAATGCATTGGGATAACATTACCCACCTTTTTAAATTGTTTTACGAAATCCAAAGCTTCTTGCGGACCAAAGGTGTAGAAAGTTCCAACGGGGATAAGGGCAATATCTACTTCTAATTTTGATACGTCAATTCCTGAGGAATAAAACATGTCTCCAGCAAAATAAACTTTCTTTCCATCAACTTCTATAAGAAAACCGAAGTTCTCCTTCAAGGGCGAAGATACGTTAGGTCCATGATCAACGTTAAATATCTGTACTTTTATATCTCCAATATTTATTATTTCTCCGTCTTTGATTTGGACTACTTCAAAGGGCAAAGTTTCTTCTCCAAGAGTTTCTATACATTCCGCATTGAGATAAAGTTTTTTCGGTGAAAGTTTTTTAATTTGGTCCAGTGAGAAATGATCTCCGTGAATATGAGAAACAAGCATTGCATCACAAGCAACCCCATCTAATTTTTCCATAGGAGTTTTGTTTGCAATATCTAGAGCCAATCGAAAACCATTCTCTGTTTCAAAAATAAATCCAGATTGTTCAAATTTTGTGAGTTTCATATATTTTTATTATACACAAAAGTAATCAGGGTTCAAAAGGCTTGAGACCTGTAAACTCATACTTAAATGTTCTCTCTAACCAAATAAATCAAATCATTCTCAACTACTTTCTTAATCACAAAATCAAATCTGTGAAAATCTAAACATAAATCAATGTCAGATTGTGGCACGCCAGCTTCATTTAACAA
This sequence comes from Minisyncoccota bacterium, assembly GCA_018061035.1. Lineage (GTDB taxonomy): Bacteria > Patescibacteriota > Minisyncoccia > Phycocordibacterales > UBA9973 > UBA9973. Next base: position 138,781 of record JAGOUX010000001.1, read on the forward strand.
GAAGGCAGCTACAGAAGTTGTTGCTAATTTTTCCTTAATATCTAATTCATTAACTTCTTTACCTTCCAAAACATCTCGTATGTAGTAAGCAAGTAGGATATCTTCATTATCAGCTTCGGGATGTGGAGCGGTTGATACAAGGGATATGTTTTGAATATTATTCTTTTTTATGTATTTAATAATGCTATCTGCAACTACAAAACTTCCTGTTAAAACCACTTCCGCATTAATAGCATTGATTAAACCCTTTGTGCCGTTCATAGTACTATGAACGATTGTTTTTCCGCGGAAGTCGACATCCAATACTTCTGTAGGGCCATTTCCGAAATCAAAACCTTCAGGTTTTACCCCTTTCCTTTCACCTACCAAAACATACTCCGGATTTTCTTTCTTTAATTTATGAGCTTCTTCCAAATCCAATACTGGAATGATCTTTTCTGCACCATTTGCAAATATATATGCTTCAGTGGTGAAAGCTCTATACACGTCAATAATGACAGCTAGACCTATGGCTTTGTGAGCATCTTCTAAGGATCTGATAATTTGGATTTGCATATATTAATTACGCCAAATGACTAAAGAAAGTTCTGATAATAAAATGGAAAGGATCACCAAAAGATGTGGGACTTTCCTTTAACTTACTTTTTAATTCTTCCTCAGTTAAATATTCCCAACTATCAGCTTCATGATTGAGTACTGGTTTGAGGTTAGAATGTATTTTATATACTGCAAAGAGATGATTCTCTTGTCTCCCGAGAACATGACGATTAAATACTTTCTTTCCTACAAGTTCGTACTTAAAATCTCCAGTTAATCCAATTTCTTCTTCGGATTCTCGTTTCAGGGCATCGACTTCGGTTTCTCCTGAAGAAACGTGACCACCCACAGGGGAAACATATTGTCCTGCGTCTTGTCTGTCATTAGATTGCTTAACGAGCAGCCATCGCCCTTCTGAATCAATCACTTCGCTGATAACGGTCGTGTGTAGCAGTCCTTGTTGATGAGCTTCGGACTTAGTGACCACTTTGAGAATACTTCCTTCTTCATCAATAACATCAACCAATTCTTCTTGTGCGGTGTTAGAGGTTTCCATGGTTTGATTATAGCATTTCTAAAATTTCACTCATCTTTGAAACAATTTTATATGGTTTTCCTTTTTCAAGAGTTTCTCTAGGATGAAACCCAAAATCGACTGCGATGGTTGTAACCTTAACTTCGTTAGCTTCCAAAATATCGCCCAAGGTATCTGTAATGAAAAGGCAGTCTTCTGGGATAAGGTTGTGAGTTTTAAATATAGAGTTAAATTTATCTATTTTTGATCTATAAGATTCTAAGCCTAGTATTTCTTTAAAAATGTTTCCAACACCGTTACTCTCTAAGTAATCAGTAATATTTTTCTTTCCGCCAGAGGTAATAATAAATAAATCATGTGTCTTGCCTAGTTCAAGTAACACACTTTTGATTTCAGCTTCAATATTCAATTTAGATTGTGATTCGTAAATAAAATCTCGATATGCCTCCCAATCTACCCCCTTAAGATTGTCTTGTTTATTTGCAAAGAAGTTACCATTATGTAAATCCCGAAAATCGTCTTCGGACAAAAGCACTCCTGTGAATTCTCCAACCTTTTGTCGGTGGAACTCGAAAGTGTTATGTATGACTCCGTCAAAATCGAAAATTATAGTTCTGGTGATCATACAAGTCCTAAATAAAGTAAAATTACACCCATAAAGTTTTAGCTAATATCTTGCCTTATTTTCGTCCAAATCTTTCCAAGCATATTCTGCCCATTACCTTCGGGACCTATTCCCCAAATAGGATCAACGGGTGAGTTTTCGATAATTTCTCTAGTGCCTGTGTCTAGAAGAGTCCGTCGGACTTTCTCATGTTGAGCAACCTTGGCATGAAGTATCTCTTCCATGATTTCAAATTTAATCTCATGAAACTTGGGGGTAATTTCAGCCTTGTGAGCATCAGCTATCTTTTTGACTTGGCTAGGACTGGTAGCGTTAAAAATCTCCTCCGCTATGTCAGGATAGGTGTCAGCGTATTTTTTCCACTGGTAAGCATGTTCTGATGTTGGAAACTTTTTATTCCAAATTTCTACTACATATGCTGAAAAATTATCTAATGCATAAAAAACTGGAGTATAGAAATATACTGCATCTGTGGTTTCTTTATTAAATTCATTGCCTAGAAATTGATTCATGATATTTTATTAAAAGTTTTAAGCAGAAGGTTAGCTTAGAAACTTACCTAAATCTGCCTTAAAATAACTCTGACCTTTAACCATTTTGTACTCATGATAATCCTTGCTCATGTTTGAATTATGCACCTCCTCAAAGATTTCCTCCATTTTATCTTGCAGTCCATGTTCTAAAATAGTGCCGTAGACAGTATAAAGAATATCTGCCAATTCTTTAGCAACATTTTCTAAGTCACCATTCTGGGTGCCTTTTAAATATTCTTCGACTTCGTCATGCATTAACTTGTATCGATTAAGGAATCTATCCTCAGGAATCAGGGAGGGCTGTTCTAGAACTGGAGTCTGGAACTTTTCATGAAATTGTCTTACTAAATCAAGTTCTTTATGCATGGATTGAGTATACCAGAAAAACAAATTTAACAAACCACCTATATTTATATGTAGATACGCAATGGGTACTTGTTCCACCTGCCGGCCCCTGTTTCCGGGGGCATGCCCACCCCCTAGGCTAGTTTTTTATTGAAGGTGGTGTAGATCTAATTATTCTCCCCTGCTCGTCACGGCTGACGATTACGCGCTCGTAGCGAGGTGGTGGAAGTTTGATTACAAAAGAGAAAGGCAATAACTTTACAGATTCACCATTCGTTAAAAGTCGCGGCCTACACAATCTATTCCTATAGATAATGACATAGCTATAATGTAGCAAAAATAGGCTTAAATGTCATTTAGGTTATTTGGGCCTCACGATTGGCAAAAGCACGCTAAAAGTACTACCACGCTTTATGTTGTTTACCACGCTAACATCACCGCCATGTAGATCTACTGCCCATTTTACAATTGATAGACCTAGTCCCACACCAGCTCCATGATGAGATTTGTCTCCTTGAAAAAACCTCAGAAAAATATTTCCTAAATCCTCTGGAGCAATTCCTGACCCGTTATCTGTAACATTTATTTTCACAAATTCTCCTTGCTTGGTTGCAGAAATTACAGTATGACCATTTTTATATCCATGAACTATGGAATTATCTAAAAGATTAAGAAACATTCGTTCTAAATATCTCTTATCGCCCAATATCATTACTTTTGGTATTTTTTTAATAGTTATCTTAATGTGCTTTTTCAAAGCAATGACCTTAGATCTTTTGCAGACTGTATTTATCACCAAAGCTAAATCTACCTCTTGGTACGATAATGCCTCTTTGAGATCCCATGCTCTTGTAGTAATCAGTCCTATATCTGCGAGAATATCGGAAAGACGTTCGACTTCCAAATTTATAGCTCGAAGAGCAACCTTTGTGTGCTGATTACTTTTTTTATAAGAAATATCAACGTTACCTTTGATTATGGCGATAGGAGTTCGCAATTCGTGGGCGGTATTTGCGATAGATTCCACTCTCTCTCTTTCTGCTTCCAGGAGCTTCTTGGCGACTTTAATACTTTCAATTTTTTTACGATATGTTATATCCCGGATATTACACTGAATGACAAGCACTCCTCCTGCGAGGTAAGAGTTACTAACGAACTCCACATCAACAGAGTGGCCATCTTTTGTCTCAAGAGGTAAATCTTCGTAACGAACATAACCATCTCTTTGAATCACATTGAATGCATCTCGTGATGCTTTCATATTTTTAAATGACCCAACTTCCCATAATTTTTTATTTAAGAATTCTTCTTTGGTATAGCCTAATAGTTTTTCCAAGTAGGGATTAACATCTGTTATCTGTCCTGTGTCAGAATCTAAAATAAGAATTCCGTCATAAGCACTTTCGAAAAGCCTGCGATATCTAATTTCGGATTCTTCTAGTTTTGCTTGGATTTCGTCATTCTTTTTATTTTTCAATACCCTCTAAGTATATACCTATAACTAGACAATGTACAGGAAAAATTGTCCAGACTTATTATACTAGCTTTTTTAACTCAGTCTCGTACTTCTTCATAACTTCTATTGAAATATAAATCTGATTCTGCCCCACATTCATTTTCCAAGATTTATCGAAGCAAGTTACCACTTTCGTATCTTCTCACCGAAACCTTGTAAAGGATAGTGGCGAATACGACCCATATCATGGTAACCACCCCAGCAAATAGTAACAAATACAAAGACTGATCTTTAACTGCATCAACAGGCACTGCACTCGTTAGTAAAGTAGGAATAACAGTCATGAAAAATAATTTCAGCTTATCAGGAAAAATTGCGCCTGGATATAAGCTGGGTCGTAAAAATATTTCAAATATCTGATTTGAAATCAATCCTCCATCATATATGTAAAAAGCAACAAGCGAACTAATAAGCACAAAAGAAATAAATACAATAGAGCCTATCAAAATAGTACTGATGTATAGAAACCAAGATACAACCGTGAAATGCAAAAACATACCGTAGCCTATAGCCACACCAAGGCCAAGCAACAGATCTCCATATGCGGTAACCGAAAAAGATGTTGTAGCCAATTTAATGAAAGAATTAACTGGGGCCAAAAGAACAGTATCAAATTGACCTTTTGTAACAAGCTCTGGCAGATCTCTTACTCCATAAAAAAACCCATGAGCAATTCCGTAGCAAACCATTGAAACTCCAAGCATCCCAAATACATCTACTGCTGTCCAGCCATTGATGGGTCCTGTCGCCTTCATAAAAAATATCCAAATAACAAAGAAGGTTACATTATTTATCATCATACTCCATACGCTTATCCAAAAGGAACTTTTAAGCGCATGGGCATTCTTAATATTATATTTTGTCTGAGCGAGGAAATACAAAATATCTCGTTTCATAATTATCCATTGACCGCTAAATTGTTAAAAGCTCTCTTTGAAATTACACGAACCAATAGCAGACAGACAAATATCCAAAATACTGCGTTCAAAACTAAGAGCGGAAACCTCTCGGAAAAATTCGGATATAGTGCAAAAGAAACAGCCATCGCTCCACCAAAAGGAGAAAATTCTGCAATCAGTTGCATCGCCTTTGGGAAAAAAGCTATTGGCACCCACGCTCCCCCAAAGATCATAATTAGCTTACTTATAATAAAATGGAATGGCTCACTGTTATCAAACCAGAAGCCTGCAAGGCCACAGAGTATAAATAGTAAACATGTAAGGAATTGGCTCAAAAAAAGCAACAACAGAAATCCGAGTATCCATAATAACGGCGGGGTATCAATTATTGGCATACCAACCAAAAAATAACTCACGACAAAAGACAATACAAAAGCAGAAATAAATGCTGCTAGTCCTTGTCCGATAACAACAAAAACTTTCTGCCAGATATATCCCATAGGACGGAGTAAGTACATTTCAATATTTCCTGAAAGGATATCCTCCCTAATCCTTCTTTCCACATTACGAACCCCCAACCAGAAAACAATGAAGTATGCAGCCATACTCCAAATCGTATTTACAAACGGAAGCTTTGCCTGAAGGCCTGGAGAGAGTTTGTATATATGTGTGTAAAGATAAAAACTCAAGAACATGAAAATCAAGTGGTTGAACATCTGAAATATAACCCTTTTCTTCTGCTCTGTGCTATTTTTTGCGATAATATAAATAAAATATAAACTTTTGTACATAATTTACTGTTTATAAATCTTAACAAGTACATCTTCGAGCGAAGGACCACGCACAATCGTTTGTTTCTCTTGGTCAATTAATTTGTGAAGCTCATTTGTAGGCTCGTCAACCACGACCTTTCCATGATTAATTATTATCGTCCTGTCGCAAATTGCTTCTATATCGCCTACATCGTGTGACGTCAAAAATATTGTTACCTTATGCTCATTACGAAGATATAAAAGAGTTTCCCGTAATGCCTGCTTTGCGATAATATCAAGACCAATAGTTGGCTCATCGAGAAAAAGTATTTTAGGGCTATGAATAAGTGCGCAAGCAATCTCGACTCTCATTCTCTGTCCTAATGAAAGGGTGCGTACAGGCTGATCGCGAAATGACTTCATGTCGAGCACGTCCTCGAGGTACTCTATGCGTTCCTTAATTTTTTGTTTTGGAAGTCCGTACATCACCCCAAAAAGGCTCATAGTGTCCCTAAGCGGCAGGTTTGTGAGGAGACTGCTCCGCTGGCCAAAAACCGCGCCAATCTGATTTACAACTTCCTTTCTATTTTTCTGAGGAGAGAGACCGAGCACAGATATCACCCCCTCTGTAGGATGCAGGATACCAGTTAGCATCTTGATGGTAGTCGACTTACCTGCTCCGTTTGGGCCAATAAGAGCAACTGCTTCGCCTTGGGCAACAGAAAAAGAAATTCCATCAACCGCCAAAAATTCGCCCTTTTTGTGCTTGAATGCTTTCTTCAGATTTTTAACTTCGATCATAAATTATACTAGCTTTTTTAACTCAGTCTCGTACTTCTTCATAACTTCCATTGAAGCAGAAGTCTGGTCCTGACCTGCGTCCATCTTCGCTTTGGTTTCTTCGGCGATCTTCTTGAATAATTCAGGATTCTTCTCCATCATGCCTATAAACATATTTATTTGCGCTTCCGGAACACCTTGCATTCGAAGCATCTTTTTAAGTAAAAAATTTTGAAACATGCCTCTATTCTATACTACTCATCCAAGATATCAAAATCCTCACCTAGGACTTCCTGGCTTTTCTTCTGACGAATAAAATATGTGGAAATGACTGCCAAAGCTAGAATTCCTATCAAAGCACCGTATATCAAAAGTGAGCTACTAGATCCCGCTCCAGCTTGTGCACTATTCGATTCCACTAAAATAGGCATAGTATCTATCGCTACATTATTTTGATTCATGGACATCGATTCATCTATATCTTTAGTAAGATTAGTCGTAATACTTTTAGGTTTAGAAGAAATCCTAACTACAGCTGGCTCTGTAATTAAATTAAAATTATATATTTCTTCTCCCTCAGAGTTCATCAATTTTAAATAATTTTTATCCGCCAAAGAAAGCTTGGTGGTTCTTCCCGGAACAATTATTTTCCCTTTCGCATCGATAATAGTATTCTTCGGAAATATATATGTCGTACTTTGCCCTATTAGCATCCAACCCGATATATCTGAATCGTATCCAGTACTGTTAGATATTTCAACAAAAAAATCTTTTTCATCGCCGATTTTGGATATTGCAATATCTTGAGATACTACTTTTATTGTAGTTTCAATTGAGGCATCGGGAACATCGCTATAATAATTTGTATAATACTCTAAGAGTACTGTATATACACCAGGATAATAATAAGTATGGGTAAATTTTTCTTGTCCTAATACTTTCGTTTCCCGAAAATCTCCATCACCAAAATTCCAATAATATTTTCCATATGACAAAACTTCGCCAGAATATCCAAGTGCCTTTGATTGAAAAACAAGAGGGATATCTACAAAAGCTATAGGTTTGTGAATCACTTCAACTTTTATTTTAGGAACCTCAGTGACTTTTGGATTGGGATCAATCTTAGTATTGACCGAAGATGAACTCGTACCACCCCCTGAGCCCGAAGGTGAAGATGTAGAATCTGAGGCCACAGGCAAGGGTTGATTATTTGCTCCAGGAGTCTGAATCGAAGCTACCCATTCACCTGATACAAATTGTAAAGATTTGTCTGTATCATCTGTCTCAATAGTACCAACATAACTAGTATCACCTATTATGGTCGAATGATCTGAACTCAAACCTATTCTTCCTGAAACATTTCCCAAGGTGAAACTAGCCCGAAATAAAAGCCCGCTATATGCGGGCATCTTTTCTTTGAAAACATCGAATGCTGACTGGGATGTATGTACCAAGACGGCATAACCTCCAGCGGATATCGTTGCTGTATTTTCTGGGCTAATAGTATGAAAGTGCCAAGATGAATCGTAATCAGTAATGAACCACGACGAAAGGTCGACAGACGAAATTCCATTATTGTAGAGTTCGATCCATTCCACATTTGTATCCCCGCCGGTGGGGTTGTACATGATCTCATTGATGACCACATCAGCAGAAGCAATGCGAAATGATAGCAAGAAAATAGAACAAACTACGAATAAAAATAACTTTTTAATCATAAATTTTGTTTATTACTTTATATGATATAATCGTACCATGAATGAAAATGACAACACAATAGAATTTTTGGCAATTGGGGATACTGTGGTTGATGCCTTTATAAAACTACAAAAAGCTGACATCGTAGGAGCTCCCGACAGTCCTGAATATAAGATTTGCCTCCCATTTGCCGACAAAGTGCCCTATGAAGAGGTATATGTCGTAAATGGTGTAGGTAATGCCGCAAATGCCGCGGTCTCCGCTGCTCGCCTAGGAATCAAGAGTGCTCTCGTATCAAATGTTGGTGATGACAAAGAAGGACAAGATTGCCTGAGTGCTCTTAAAATGGACGGAGTAAATACAAATTTTGTTAAAATTAATCCTGGAATTAAAACTAATTATCACTATGTACTCTGGTATGGCGCTGACCGAACGATACTTATCAAACACGAGGTATATCCGTACAGTCTACCTGAAACAAATGAACCGAAATGGATTTATTTTAGCTCTGTGAATGAAACTGCTTTTCCTTTCCATTACACTATCGCTGACTATCTCGATGCCCATCCCAATACCAAGCTCGCCTTCCAGCCAGGAAAATTTGAGATCAAATTGGGCAAAGACAAGCTTGATAGACTGTACAAACATTCGGAAATATTTTTCTGTAATGTAGAAGAAGCAAGAAAAATTCTCAATAACATAGCTGGTGAGATCAAAGAATTGCTTGATGGTATTCGAACTCTCGGACCAAAGATAGCTGTCATCACCGATGGCCCTGCGGGAGCATATGCATCTGACGGCACAGAGTATCTATCAATGCCTACCTACCCTGACCCAAAAGAACCGTATGACCGTACCGGCGCAGGAGATGCATTCGCCTCTACTGTTGTCGCAGCCATCATTAAAGGCAAAACACTTGCCGAAGCTCTCGCGTGGGCTGGAATAAATTCTATGTCTGTAACCCAAGATGTCGGGGCTCAAAAAGGACTTCTTCATGAGGATAAACTTTCAGAATATTTAAAAAACGCTCCGACAGAATACAAAATAAAAACTATATAGTATCTAAATAGAAAATTAAAAACAGGCTGGTCAGCATTTGCTGACCAGCCTGTTTGATGTTACCCAAACTCACGCGTCGGGCTTGCGGTCGATGTCTCCCTTCTCGACAGGGCCGGTTCTGCTGCCGTGTAGGCTCTCCATTTTCAGAAAATGGGGACAAAATTTTTTGGGCTACTCGTAGAAAGTAACCCCTTCCACGACCACTTCCTGCGGCGGGTCGAGCAAGCTGTTGAGAAGCTCCGCCCATTCATGGGGCTCACCTACGAAACACGGACGACCATGACCCGAATGACCTTCATGAAGCGAAGCCTCGAGGCCCCGCTTCACCGTGACGAGAAGCCATTGCGGAGGCAAGAAAACCCCCGCGATCGGCATCGGGTGTCTCGTTTGGCACCGAGCGTACAGCACCCCTTCCATGACACGCCACTCAACCTCATATCCGGTCCGGCCGAGAGCGGCGGAGATGGCGGCGTCCCACGCCTTGCCGTCCGTCGCCTTCTTGCGACCCTTCCCGCACCCCTGGAAAGCGGGGTGTCGAGCGGTGGAATCACCGGTGAAACCGAGGCGTCCTCCGACACCTGCGATTTCGGCGTCGATCAGTGCAGTGGCAGCAATCATGGCCTCCGGTGAAGTCGTGCTGCTTGCGCAACCAACCTCGACTGCGTATGAGAGCGCGGATTCGAGGATATAATGAATCCGATCGTTGTGGCGGTCTTCTGCTTCGAGGCGGATGATGAAATCCGCCGCTTCACGAATGACGCCAAGCTTCTGAAGTTCGTTACGGCGATCGGCTGCAGTCTTACCAGTGTATGATTTCATGACAGTCTCCTCAAAACCCACAAGCAAAATTGCTGTGGGGTATTACCACACCGCATCAGCGGTTTTGTTGTTTCTATGTAGCCATTTTGTCGGCTCTTACAAAGTGCCTATTACCTTTACATTATAGCACAATATATGCCTATTTGTCAAGCATAAAAAGCCTTATATATAAGGCTTTTTATGCTTTATTCCCTGTTTATTGGATTGTTATTTCCTCTTCAGCACCCTCTGTACCGCATCCTTGATCGCTTCTTTCCCCATTCCGTAGTGCTCAATAAGCTCGTCTGGTGTACCACTCTGGCCATACTTGTCTTTGACTCCGATGAATTCTATTGGCACGGGGCAGTTTAGGGCGAGGACCTCTGCCACCGCTGAACCCATTCCCCCCATCACTTGATGTTCCTCAACTGTCACTATCGCTTTGCATTCTTTTGCGAGTGAGATTATTGCCTCAGTATCAATCGGTTTAATCGTAGCTAAATTCATAACTTTAATTTTCACTCCCTCGCTCTCGAGCTCTTTGGCTGCGACAAGCGCGCGATGAAGCAGACCACCCGTTGCAATGATAGCTACTTCCGCCAAGCCTATATCCGGCAAGAAATATATTTCCGCTTTCCCAATGTTGAAAGGTGTTTGTTCTGTGGTGATGACTGGTGTTTTTTCACGAGCGAGTCGTAGATATGCAGGCTTGCCACTATTGGTGATAGCTGTAGTCGCCTTGGTCGCTTCAATAGAATCACACGGAGAGATGACATCGATATTCGGCAACACTCTCATAAGTGCAATGTCTTCCAAAGCTTGGTGCGTACCACCATCTGGGCCAACAGATATCCCAGCGTGCGAGCCAATAATTTTTACTGGTCGATCATTATATGTGATAGTTGTGCGTATCTGTTCCCAATTTCTTCCGGGTGAGAACATTGCATACGATGAGCAAAATGGGACCTTACCCGAAGCCGCCATTCCCGAAGCCACTGTCACTAGATTTTGCTCAGCTACACCCATCTCGACGAAACGCTCGGGGAATTTCTCTTTGAATAAATTCATCTGAGTACTCTCAGAAAGATCCGCGCACAATGCTACTACATTTTTATTTACTTCCCCTGCCATTAAGAGCCCCAGACCGAAACCTTTGCGGATCGGCAACTGTTCGACATCGTCGTTAAATATTTTTGGATTTAATTTTAAATTTGGATTGAGCATTTTTTTATTGGTGTTCAGATCGTATCTTGCCTTCCATGGTTCGAAGTTCGCTTAAGGCCTTGTTGTAATCTTCTTTCGCTTTCTTATTATCAGGATCGTATCCGTGCCATTTATAATCACTTTCGAATTCTTTCACTCCTTTGCCTGGGATTGTATGCGCGATGATTACTGTAGGCTTTTCATGTATTCCCTGCGCTTCCCGCACCACCTGATCAAGTGCCCGCATATCGTGACCACCTACCTCAATCACATGCCAGTTAAAAGATTTCCATTTGTTATGAAGTGGTTCGAGCGGCATGATATCCTCAGTGAATCCATCTATCTGAATATTGTTTCTATCAACCACTACTATGAGATTATGAAGTTTGTGTTTGCCTGCTAGCATCATAGCCTCCCAGACATTGCCTTCATCATGCTCGCCATCAGACATAAAGCAGTATATGAACCGACTTTTATCTTTCTTGTCTATCTTGTCGGCAAGAGCCATACCCACTGCCTGCGAAAGGCCACTACCAAGTGGCCCAGAAGATGTTTCTAACCAAGGCATATATTCCCTATGTGGATGTCCTTGCAATCGAGAGCCGAATTTTCGAAGTGTTTTTAATTCTTCAATTGGGAAATATCCCGCATGGGCCATAGTTGCATACAGTACAGGGCAAATATGGCCATTTGAAAGTATTACCCGATCGCGATCAGCCCATGTAGGATTCTTGGGATCGTGTTTTAGGATATGAAAATAGAAAAGGGTGAAGATATCCGCCATACCGAGTGGCCCTGCAGTGTGTCCGCTACCTGCAGCCAAAAGCATATCGATAATAGACTCCCTGATTTGAGTGGCTTTAATTTCAAGATCTTTTATTTTATCTTCAGCAAGATTCATTTATCTTATTGTATCAAAATTGCCAGAGAGAAGGTAGCTATATCATATTTTGAAAGTGCTCCAATGCGCCGAGAGGGTCTCCACTTTTCCAAATACCTGAACCAACAGTGAGTCTATCCACTCCCGCTTCTAAAATATCTTCAGCATTATCCATATTCACTCCGATGTCTACAGAGATAACAATTCCAGGCAATTTTTCTTTTAGAATTTTTATATTTTCAAGCGCCTTATCAGAAAATTCTTCACCCTGCACCCCCATATGATCTGCGCCCATGCAATGCAAGAAATCCACCTTGCCAGAAAGTCTTCGCACAACCTCGAGATCATCACTTGGCTTGAATGCCAAACCCATCTCTACATTATCCCGTACATACATATCGATACTTTCTAGGAAATGCTCAAAGGCTTCTAGGTCTTTCTGCGCGGAGAGATGAAATATCATTCTCTTCGGACCAAGCTTCATGTATATGTCGAAATTCTCCACCGCATCTGCCACCATCATATCGAATTCAAAATCAAAATCAGACCAATATGGCAAACCTTCTTCTTCATTTAAAATTTTACGGAAATCATAATCATCTATTCCGCCTGATGCAAATGGCCATGTTTGAGTTGTTACGAATACTCCATCGCAGAAATCTATCTGCACGCAGGTAGTGTGCCCTCGAAGAGCTGTGAGCTTGTTCTTGATCTCAGTATAATTGCGCTCCAATATTGCTGGTACTATTGTTTTCATATTATCCTAGCTTATTTATTCTTCTAATGTGTCTTTCGTCCCCGGAGAAAGGAGTTTCAAGGAAAAGTTTTACCGCCTCTTTGGCCTCATCTTCATTTAGAAATCTAGCTCCGAGAGATAAAATATTTGCATCATTGTGTTCTCGTGCTAGCTTCACTATCTCAAGATTACCGCCATAATATTCTGCCGCTCTTATGTGTTCAGTCTTATTTGCCACCATTTGTTCCCCTTCGCCTGATCCCCCAAAAATTATTCCAAAGCTATTACTATCTTCCGCCACTGCTTCTGCTACTGGTTTGATAAAATCTGGATAGTCATCGGCAGGATCTATACTATATGAACCTTTGTCCACAACATCATGGCCAGTTTCAACCAAAAAAGCCTTCAATTTTTCTTTGAGTGTAAAGCCTGCGTGATCAGAACCTAAATATATTTTCATATTATTTTATTACAGCTCCAGTGTTTATTACGTACTTGTGTATACACCCACTTCGTTATCATACCACTTGTCGTCGATTTTTAATTAATCCATAAACGTAGCCAATGATCGAGCCTAGAATAAAACCTAACAACGCTCCTGCTGCCCAAATGAAAAGTATGAATAACCACCCTTCTTCCCAACACTGCCAATAGGAAGAAAATGAATATTGGCCTTCATTGTACCAAATATTACACCCGAGTTGGTGGAGTCCCGCTACTGGTGGATGGTAAATAAAATCTCTAGAAATTATATAAATAATAGCTAAAGATGCGAATACTATTCCTCCTTTAAGCCAATATTTTTTCTCCATATCTTATTTTATAGTGTTCCCCGTTTTGATGACATGGTCCACAAGTGTGTATGTATATCCCATCTCATTGTCGTACCAGCCCATAACTTTTACTAAATTTCCTCCGACAACTCGTGTCATTTTGAGGTCTGCCATTGAGCCATATCTGTTACCCAAAATATCTGAAGATACCAACTCTTCTTCAGTAGCTGCAAAAATTCCCTGCCAGCGAGCGTCCGCTGCTGCCTGCTTTAATAATCCATTTACTTCCTCCACTGTTGTATTTCTCTTGGCTATGAAAGTCACATCCACAATAGATCCTGCAGGTACCGGTACGCGAATAGAAATACCATCAAAGAGTCCTTCGAGTTTGGTAAATGCTTTTGTAACTGCGATAGCTGCTCCAGTAGAAGATGGCACGATGTTCTCTGCTGCTGCACGACCTTCTCTTAGGTCCTTTTTGCTAGGTCCATCCACAAGTGATTGTGATGCAGTATACCCATGCACTGTATTTAAAATTGCTTTCTCTATTCCGATCGCTTCGTCGAGAATTGCGATAAGCGGAGACGCGGCGTTGGTAGTACATGATGCGTTGGAGGTGATATCGCAAGTTCCGAATTTTTCCTCATTCACTCCTAGAAGTATTGTTTCGCCATGCACATCTCCTTCGCCTTTTGATGGAGCAGAAATTACGACCTTCTTTGCACCTGCATCCATATGCGCCTTTGCTTTTTCAAAATTTGTGAATAGTCCTGTAGATTCTACAACCACATCCACTCCAAGTGCTCCCCATGGAAGTTTATTTGGTTCTTTTTCCGCAAGGACTTTAACTCTCTTGCCGTCTATTATTATCTCCTGTCCTTCAAAAGAAATTTCATGATGCCATGCTCCATATACTGTATCGTGTTTAAGTAGGTAGGCCATGTTCTCGACACTACCTAGATCATTTACTGCAACTATTTCTATTTCAGGTCTATCCCAAGCAACCTTTAAAAACGCTCTGCCAATTCTGCCGAAACCGTTAATACCAACTTTGATTGTTCTTGCCCCGTTTGAATTTTCACTCATATTTGTGTTACAGGTTAAAATAATAAATATTAATAACGTAAATAGACCACCAAAACAATCTTGAAAATTCCTTCGGGGTTCATGCGTATAGTATATCAATAAGCAAAAAGTAAGGCAAAATAAAAAACGGACCGCTAGCATTCCTGCATCGCGGTCCGTTGTATCTTTGCTCACACTCTCGTGGTGAGCTTACGTACTCATTCCGAGTCGGGTGATACCAGTTCCTGAAGAATGTCTCCCCAGGCAGAGGTGAAATAATTCCCAACCCCACCCTCTTCGATAGAGCGGTTGTCGTGGGCCTCATAGTGGCCCAAGGAATTCTCGGCCAACTCTATGGCCAGAACCACCCTGAGCTCAGGGTGGCCGAACCCAAAGGCTTGGGTGTTCACCTCGAGCCTTTTCAGCTCGGCCAAGAGCAACTTGGCCATGCTATCCTCGTCTTCCTTACGGAAAACGATAGAGGCATCAACCAGCTCCTTTCCCTCCTCGCTCGTGAGACTCAGCGACCCCCACGAGGAATCTTTCCTGAAGTACGTCCCAACAGAGTCATCGACCCTGTTGTCTCCGTGATCCCGTCTCCAGGATCCTTCTTCGGTCATCCCAAACCCGACGAACTGGGAGAGGAAGACCTTAACCGCCTCAGCATGAGCCGAGGAGAGAGTGCCAGAGAACGAAAAAATTTTCATAGAGCCTCCTAAAAGTTTGCGGTTCCCATTATGGGATTTACAGAAACTCAGGCGGAATGCCTTCGTCTCACCGCTGGTATTCCAGTGGCTCAATCGCCCTTTCACTTGCCGCTAATCCGGCTAGGTGCGTTCACTAGCTTCCGGAAAGCGAGCAAGGTAGATTAGGAATCTACACTATTCACTTTCCAGAAGATTTTTTTAAAGTGCTTAATACTATCATATTATAGCACAATATATACCGATTTGTCAAGCTTAAAAAGCCTTATATTTAAGGGTATAAAGCGAGGTTTATAGTAAAAAATTAAATATGCTATTATGAGAAAAATGGCAAAAGAAACTACAGCGGAAAAGAAAGAGGATATTCAATTCATACACCTCCATACCCACAGTCACTATTCCCTCCTCGACGGGCTTTCTAAACTCGAAGACTTGGTAGGTTTGGCAAAGGATTTCGGCATATCCGCAATGGCAGTCACTGATCACGGCAACATGTACGGGGCTATTGAGTTCTACACTCTCGCCAAGAAGAAAGGCATCAAGCCGATCATCGGAGTAGAGGCATATATGACTGCAGGCTCTCGCTTCGACAAAACCACAGAAGCAGGTAGCAATAAGCGTTACTACCATCTCACTCTGCTTGCTAAAAATATGCAGGGCTATAAAAATCTGATCAAGCTCGTAACCATCGCCAACCTCGAAGGCTACTACTACAAGCCCCGCATGGACAAAGAAGTACTTCGCGAATACTCGGACGGCATCATTGCTTTATCTGGATGTCTCGGTGGAGAATTGTCACAGACAGTCAAAAACGGCGATATGGACAAGGCTGACTTGCTCGTCAAAGAATATCAGGATATTTTCGGTAAAGAGAATTATTTCATCGAAATCCAATGCCATCCGTCGGTAGAGAATGACAAGACAGTCCGTGAAGGCCTAATCAAGCTAGCACGAAAGCATGATGTGCTCATTGTCGGGACACAAGATTCACACTACCCTTGCGCAGATGATCACAAGGCGCACAACACACTTCTTCAGATCAATACTCAAGGCGACAACAAAGAAGGCGCGAAATTCGAATTCTCTGATGACGATTTTTCTTTCATGAGTACAGAGAAAGCTCTCGAAGTTTTCAAGGATATTCCGGAAGCAGTTACTAATACTATGAAGGTAGCTGATATGTGCAACCTCGAGCTCGAGCTCGGCAAATGGGTCTTCCCCGATTTCAAGATCGAAGAAGGCAAAACATACAATGAAAAACTTCGCGAGCTCGCATATGCGGGACTCGACCGACTAGGGCTAGAACACAAGCCTCATATTATAGAGCGCATAGAATACGAGCTTAAAGTTATTTTTGATAAAGGATACGCCCCGTACTTCCTCGTCGTGGGCGACCTGCTTCGCCATGCCAAAGAGAATGGTATCTTCACAACGATTAGAGGATCGGTCGCTGGATCTATGGTCACATATTTGCTCGGCATCACCAAGGTGGACCCCATCGAATACAAAATCCCCTTTGAACGTTTTCTAAACCCCTTCCGTCCGTCCGCTCCCGATATCGATATGGACTTCGCCGACAACCGACGCGATGAAATGATCGAGTATGTAAAACATAAATATGGCGAAGACAAGGTAGCCCAGATAGGAACCTTCGGTACCATGATGGCCCGTGGTGCTGTTCGCGATGTCGCTCGAGCACTTGGTGCTCCGTATGCTATTGGTGATCGTATTTCAAAAATGATCCCAATGGGTAGCCAAGGCATGCCGATGACAATAGATCATGCAATGGAGATAGTGCCCGAGCTCGCAGATGCCTACAAAAAAGAAAAGGACACTAAAGAAATAATTGATCTGGCTAAAAAATTAGAAGGCTGTGTTCGCCACATCTCGGTGCATGCTGCTGGTGTTGTCATCGCACCTAAGCCTCTCTCTGAATACACACCGACACAGCTCGACCCTAAGGGAGGCAAGATAATAACTCAATATGATATGTATAGTATCGAAGAAGCAGGCTTGCTCAAGTTCGACTTCCTCGGTATTCGCAACCTGGCCATCCTAGCCGATGCAGTGCGCCTGGTGAAGATG
>JAGOUX010000005.1 GCA_018061035.1 Minisyncoccota bacterium
AAGCAATACTCCATTGAGTGCTTTTGGAGAATTTAGGGTGGCGGTTACATCCATAGATAAATCTTGATTTGGACTAATACTAAGAGGTGCATTCACTGAAAGATTTACCGGAGTAGAATTTATATTAACTTGATACAATTTATCCTTTATGAAAATAGCGTTGGAGCCCTCGACGCGATACTCGATAGACACCCGGACAGGGCGCACACTACCTTGCTCACCATACAAAATAATCTTTATGTTTTCATTTCTTACGGTTCCTGCTGGAATCGTCCCGAGTGAAATTCGATTTCTTTCTGTCTCCCCTGTAAGCCCACCCGAAGAACTCTTGGGATATTCGATTACCAAATCTACTAATTCGAGAGCAGAGCTATTTTTATTGGTAATTGCTATCTGCAGTGGCAATTCTTCGCCGCCAGCAGTAAATGTATTTCCTAATATAGCTATGTCTATGTTGTCATTTGATACAGTGTTGCCACCAGCGAAAAATGTATATGCAGCATAGCCCAAGGTCAAAAAAAAGAAAAACAGTGAGAAAATAAAGAATTTCTTGAAGAATGATGTTTTTGTAAAAAATTTCTCTGTCATATTTGTGCTCGAATTTTTGAGAGTGTTCCAGGAATCCATGACTTCCCCTTTTGGTGCTGAGGTAAAGTTATCTCTGTGCTCAATACGAGTTTGATAACTTTTGCTATAGAGCCTACTTTTGAGTTCTTCGATTTTGCTAAGTTTATCACTATCCTTTGGGGGCATGGGCTAATTGTACCATCAGAGACGAGATAATTGAAACATCTTTCAGGATAATATATACCTACAGATGAGTTTCTTTGAGTGCTTTGTTGATTTGAGACAATACTTCTGTGCGAGCCTGCGAAGCTTCGAAAATGAGACTCTCTTCAAATGGAGACTTGATAATATTTTCTAAAGTCGCACTACCACCTATATAACCCAAATTGTCTAAGATACGGAGCACTATAATTGCCTCAATATTACGAAGATCTTCATTTTTTTCTACTTTTTCAAGCATCAACAGTCCATTTACCAAATCTTTAAACAATGCTTCGTTCGGGTCCTCTCCTGCCAAAAGGCGTTTGAGTAGTCTGGTAATATTCGCAAAAACTGCGAGAGCGCCCTTTTTGGCCGTAATATCTTCGAGCATGTTGGTCTTTGAAGCGCTCGTAACTCGCCAAAAGTCTTTGCCCTTCACTAGGTCAACTTTTATATATGAGAAATCCTGAAGGATGAAACGGAGCTTGGAAGACATCTTCCGTACGCCCTGCGCCGAAGCATAGATCATGCCGAGGTCGCGAGTAAACAGGAAGTAGTACTTCCCCGCTTCGCCATAATTACGGCTTCCTAATATTATTCCTTCGGTGTGATAAATGTGGTGCATTAAAGATTTCTTCCAATCGGGTTTGGAATTATTTTTGTAAAATCATTTAAATCATTCTTGTCAGTCAAAAATATTCCCAGCTTGCCTTCTAGTAAATATATAGTCACATGCATAGGTGGGCATTCTAGATTGAGATTGTATTTTTCATTTAAAATATCAAAAAATTTATTTATATTGGAAACTTCACAGAAAACTACGATAGACTTTTGATCATTTTGTTCTAAAAATCTAAATTCATTTGTATATTTAATCAAATCGACATCATTCCCTTGCACAAAATTACAAAAATCAGCCACCACAGAATCTTTGAAATTTGTATCCATGATTTTATTCTTACGAATTATCTCATTTATACATACCAAGCTTATGTGGAAAGCACTTTTGACCACCAAATCGCTGTTCTCTACATTTATTCTCGCTGGTAAATTCGAAATATCTACCGACAGAGCAATGGTATTTGTGCCAGAAATTGTATACTTATTACCACAAATAAATTTCTTATTTTCCATATTATTCAGCATTTAAAATACCTTTTGATAATTCTAAAAACTTCTCAATGTGCTCTATCTCACCACGCTCGTGCATCGCTACCACCTTACCTATACTTTTAAATTTCTTGGCAAAAATAAATGCTTCTTCTGGGCCAAATGTATAAAAAGCACCCACAGGAATAAGGGCTAAATCCAATTCGAGTTGAGAGACATCGATACCCGATTCATAAAACATATCACCAGCAAAATAAACCTTTTGACCATCAATCTCTAAAAGAAAACCTAAATTTTCTTTTAAGACTGATTTAACGTTTGGACCATGGTCTACATAAAAGCAAGAAACTTTTATACCACCTATATCTACGGCATCACCATCTTTAATTTGGATTATTTCACCTGGAACACTAGACTCAGATAGCGCGTCGATGCATTCCTGATTTAAATATATTTTTTTCGGACTAAGTTTTTGTATGTGCTCTAGTGAAAGATGGTCAGGGTGAATATGAGAAATCAAAAAAGCGTCTACAGACTGCACACCGTCTAGCTTTTCTATTGGTGTTCGCGTGGCTATGTCTAAAGCCAATCTAAAACCCGAATTGGTCTCAAAAATGAATCCTGATTGTTCGAATCTGGTTATTTTCATTTCATCATTTCTGTTAAAGCTTCTAAGGCCTCTGGCAATTCGTGCCAGCCAGAAGAACCGTTGAGGTGTCCCCCGTTTGGTATTGTGATTAATTTGCAATTCAAACTTTTTGAAAGCTCTGCTGCATGCTCAAATGGCACACTGGAGTCATTGTCTCCATGGACCACAACAAAATTTTTACAAACTTTTTTAATATGCTCAAAATTAAATGGTTGTGCGGCGAAGTTGTTGATGTCATCATTTGTATCGTCTTCAATCTTTCTGGCGAAACCGGATGCAAGCAAAGCACCTCCAAAATTGGCCCCATCAGGAAGACTGTCCAAATATCGCAACACTGCTGGCACACCAAGGGAGTGCCCCACAAGAAAAGTCTCATCATCTGGCTGTCCAACCTCACTAGCGATTTTATTTACCCATTCTTGTGCTAGGGGTTTGGCTGGTGTAGGCATGGACAAAGCACATGCCCAAATATCCATACGTGCCAATTTACCCATAAGCCACGGCCTCCAGCCACCATTCGGCTCACCCTGGAAACCATGCACCATAAATACCTTTTTCATAGTCCTATTTTATCACAAAGTCTCGGAGCTGTAATACTATCGGTGCTACTACCTCGTCTGTGATATCTTCTGGTTTTATTTTAGAAAATGAGAAAATCTGCTTCTCTATTTCCATCAATGAGTTAAGAACATTGTCATGCCCCAACTCTATTACATCATAATTTTTATGATATCTCTTGGCACCTTCTTCCAAGCGGCCCTTTATGGAGACAATATTTTTAGGCGCCACTCGCTGGTCTACATAAAAACAAATCTTTTTATTCAAGTCTTCTGACTCTAGATTCTTCTTCCAGTTTGGAAAACCGAAAGTATCAATATAGGGCATCAGGTCTTCCCTGCCTACTTCTTTTACAATCATCCGAGTGGCTTCTGTCTCGTTTTTGCCATATTTATTTATGTATTCATCCTTTACGTTCTGCCAATATGGCACTCCTTCCGGCTCGAATGTTTCTGGATAATATGTCATATCTATTTTGATAATGTTACCCATGTCGTGGAGTAGACATGTAGAAAGGATATTTTCTCTGTCTACTGGCACATTCATAGAATCGCAGACTATCTGCGCCACTGCTGCCACACGAAGCATATGCAATTGCAGGAAAGGTAAAACTTTATACTCGGTATAAATTTCACTTATGGTTTTCATTTATTTTGAGATTTTTACCTTAAATGCCAAGTCGCCTATCTTGATCACTTCACTATCATTCTCTCTGTACTCAATCTTGGATACCAACACAGTCTTTTTGATTTCTGTTTCGAATTTCTCCACTAGCTTCTGCCCTACTGGTGTAGTGGATATAGATAAAGTCACCACCTCGCTCGGAGTGAGGCCCATCTTCTTGCGCATATCCTGCAAGGCTCGCACCAGCTCGCGATAGTCTCCCTCTTGCTTGAGCTCGACTGTGATATTAATATCAAGACCAAAATCTCCGACATTGTACTCTCGCACATTGAGCTCGTCTTTGATGATCTCTACATAGATATCAGGCACTTTTGGACCAGTGGCACTAGCGAGGGGCTGGCGGACAGGGATATTCTTCTGTTGTCTTTCTTTGAGAAGTGCAGACACTATCTCTCTAGCCTTGGTCATATCGTCTACTACAGTGGTCTTGGTGCCAAATATTTTCTGCAAAAATCCAGGGAGGACTGTCCTTCCTGAACTAGGCCATACTGCCAAATGCACAGACTCTTCGTCTTCTTCTATCTTCAATTTTTGCCAGACATCTTCTGCAGTAAATGGCGCAAATGGAGCCAAGAGCTTGGATATAGTCTTGAGAATAAAATACAAAGTTTGTTTTGCTTCTACCTCCCCGTCCTTTATCCTGTCGCGACTTCGGCGTAGGTACCATGTAGAAAGCTCATCGATAAACAAATCTATCGGCCTAGTAGCCTCAGCCATATCATAATTTTCCATTCCTTTTGTAGTCTCCGCCAGTATTCCCTCTAAGCGGGCCAAGATCCACTGGTCTAGAATATTTTTGGATGTTGACCTTATATTGTTCTCAATATTTTTATCTCTGTAGAGCTCGTAAAATGCAACGACGTTATAAAATCTGCCGATTATTTTACTTGCAATATCTTGTACTGACTTTTCGGTAAAGTTTGCATCCTCTCCTTTCATAAGTGGTGAAGACATCAAATACAACCTAAGAGCATCTACTCCGTATTTATCTATGAATACCCATGGATCTGGATAATTGTTCTTAGACTTAGACATTTTCTCTCCGTCTTCTGCTCGCACTGTACCAGTCGTCACCACATTTTTAAATGCAGCTTCACCAAAGAGCATAGTGGACACAGCATGTGTGTAGTAGAACCAAGTTCTGGTCTGCGCAATATATTCTGCAATGAATCCTGCGGGGAAATTGTTACTCTTCCAATTCTTATTTTCAAATGGATAGTGGTCCTGGGCAAATGGCATGGAGCCAGACTCAAACCAGCAGTCTAGTACCTCCGGAATTCGATTAACTATTTCTCCACACTTACAGACCATCTCTATCTCATCTATATATGGGCGGTGTAGATCAAGCTCATAATTAGCATTGTGTGGAAACGGCACAAAATTAATATCTCGAATAGCAGCATTTGGTAGATCATCTAGATGACTATTGTTGGTATCATCTATCATCTGATAAGTCTCTTCCATCGTAAACATGTGAGCACCCGCACTCATCAGCCACGCAGGTGAACCATGGGTGATAAATAATATATTTTTATTCTTATATTTATTCTCTACATCCCACAATACCTGCATCACTCGCCTTTTCACATCCTGATATGACTCATCGCCATCTCTTTTTGAAGTAAAGTATTCTTTAGTCTTTGGAAATACATCATGATATTCCTTCCATGTCTTACCTTCAAAAGAATGTACACCAAGCTCTGAAAGCCTTTCATCTATGACCATATCGTTGGCGGACAAGCCTAAAGCTTTGCGCACTATTTCTGCTGTCTCCTTGGTACGAAGAAATGGGGAAATGATTAATAAATCAATTTTTTTATCTTTGAGCTTTAAGGCAGCCTCCAACACCTGCTCTTTGCCATGCGCAGTCAGCTTGTCAGTATTTTTTGCATATGAACTTATACCCCAATTTAAATTGTGAGTAGATTCTCCATGCCTCATGACAGTGTAAGTATTTCCAGACTTCTTAGTTTTATCTTTCAAATCCTGAATAGAGCTTGCAAAAATTTTCTCCTTGCATTTTTCGCATTTCCAAATAGGCAATGGGCTCGCCCAATACCTATTGCGAGAGATATTCCAATCTGGTGCATTCTCTACGATATTTTTGAATCTTCCCTCTTTGAGGTGTGCTGGTACCCAGTTGATACTATCTGCTTCTCTGACTATATTTCCTTTTTCCTTCGTGATATTGATAAACCATGATGGTAACGCATAGTAGATTATAGGTGTGTCACAACGCATACAGTGCGGGTATGAGTGCATTATTTTCTCCTTATCAAAATATGCATTACTCTTTGGGTCTTGTAGGTATTTAATGATTTCGATATCTGTACGAAGGTGCGCATCCTTATCCTCGGGTGTATCTTTTGGTTTTACCTTTAGGCCCTTGAAGTCTGTGACCGCATCCACAAATCTACCTTGCACATCTACATGAGTGATCCAAGGGATATTGTTTGCTTTTGCTAGGACCATGTCTTCTTCACCAAAAGCTGGTGCTTCGTGAGCAATACCAGTACCCTTCTCAGTAGTCACAAAATCCGCATGCCACACTTTATAAATATTTTCTTTATTTGGCATTACTGCATCTTTGTAATACGGAAAAACTGGTTTGTATTTTTTACCAACCAAATTACTACCTTTCATTTCTTCTAATACAGTGTATTTCTTATCTTTAAAAACATTCGCCAGATTATCCTTGGCTAATATATAGACTTCATCATCCATTTTGATCTTGGAGTATACAACATCTTTATTGACTGCAATTGCTGTATTACCTGGGAGTGTCCACGGAGTAGTAGTCCAAGCTACAAGGTATGTACCTGGCTCGTCTTCTAGCTCAAACTTTACGTAAATAGAAATATCCGCTATATCCTTATAGCTATTGTCCATCGCGATTTCGGAGTTTGCGATCGGAGTCTCACATCGTGCGCAATATGCAAGCACGCGCACACCTTCGTATATCAAATTCTTCTTGTTGAGCTCGGAAAGTGCCCACCATACAGACTCGATAAAGGTATTATCCATAGTCTTGTAGCTGCCTTTAAAATCCACCCAGCGGCCAATACGCTCGATACCCTTTTCCCAATCTTTGTCGAATTGTAGTACCTTACTGCGTGCGTACTCTACGAATTTATCTATACCAAGAGCTTCGATCTCTTTATGACCAGCAATGCCAAGCTCTTTTTCTACAATGTTTTCAATAGGCAAACCGTGGCAATCCCAGCCCCATTTGCGAGGCACATAGAATCCTTGCATTGTTTTATATCTACCCACGACATCTTTCGCTGTAGAGCCCAAAATATGGCCATAGTGCATCTGCCCTGTAGCAAAAGGTGGACCATCATAAAATACATAATGCCCCTTTGGAGAATTTTTCTTGAGGGACTTCTCAAACATTTTGTTTTCTTTCCAAAATGTTAAGATCTTTTCTTCCTTTAATGCTTGCTCACTTTTTTTGTTTGTATTTGTTTCCATATAAAATTAAAAAACTCGTCCCCGAACTACAACGTTAGTTATAATTCAAGGACGAGTTTCCCCGTGGTACCACCTTGTTTGCTTCTTAATTTAAGGGTTCTACGGCCCCAGTAACTTACTGCTGGCTTTCTTCCCAAAGCTCCAGGGTGATATCCCCTTCAATGCTTATATTTATAATATAGCACAATCTATAAATCCGACAACTTACTCTACTACCTCGATAAGACCCAATTTCTGTAGGCGCATGGAGATAGCGCCTCGCTTGCGGCCGAATTTTTTCATAAGGTTTGCAATTGAGGCGCCACCCTCAAACGATACTCTTAGGTCTTGATCCTGCTCATCTGTCCAAGGTCTGTATGCATTTGGGTGCTTGGCTCGGATTTCTTCTAACTTGCCTGTATTTCCTTTCTCTTTCTTCGTCTTCCCTTTTTTTATAGTGCCACCACTCGCAATGATAAAATTCTCATGCATTTTCTTAAGCTCGTCTTTTGACAATCCATCGAATACTTCCACTGCTTCGCGAGATTTTTGTTTAAATTCAATATCCTTCTCTATCACATCTGGGTGCACACGCAGCGCCTGCGCATTGATACCAAGTAGATACAAACCAGAGAGCCTACGGACTCGAGAGAGCGCCACATAACCCTGCCCATATTCAAATACATTGGATAGGTCCATGATAGCCGCATCTAGGCTCATACCCTGGCTCTTGTGCACGGTTATAGCCCAGGCCAATCGGAGTGGCACCTGGCTCACCTGTGCTCGAATCTTGCCATTCTCTTCTACTATCCAGTCCATCGGGGTAACTGTTATTGTCTTGCCGTCCATCGCCTCAATGACAGGATATCCCGTAGATTCTTCGAATCCTGTGACTTTACCCAAGGTGCCATTCATATATCCTTCCTTGGGATTGTTCTTGGTGCACATCACCACCGCACCAACCTTGAGTTCTAAATTCTCCGGAGAGAGGCAACCTTTCTTGATCGTAGTGACTATCCCC
Organism: Minisyncoccota bacterium; assembly: GCA_018061035.1. GTDB lineage: Bacteria > Patescibacteriota > Minisyncoccia > Phycocordibacterales > UBA9973 > UBA9973. The sequence continues at coordinate 8,244 of JAGOUX010000005.1, forward strand.
TCACTTCCAGAAGAAGTCATTACGAAAAACTTCCCTTCTGTTTCAAGCTTCGCCAGCTCGGTACTATTCACACGATCTACATCTACGTTATGTGAAAAAAGCTTGGTAATATTCTCTGGCATATTTTCTCGAGTGATCTGACGTGATGTTACATATTCAAAATGTTCTTGTTCCACATTGTCTGCTCGGATCGCCGAGAGAAGAGAGAGGAATGTATCGTCGTCTTGCCTATGCTGTTCGGAGAGATAGCAGATCACCGGCTTGGCTCGCTCCCACGCACCGGCATCGTATGCGAAGTTATTGTTCTTGGCCTGCTCGCCATCATCCATGAGAGCCTGCTGTTTCTTGGGATCAGCATTCCTTCTTACAATAGGCGGAAGCTGAAAAAAGTCTCCGACAAAAATTATCTGGATTCCACCGAAAGGCTCCGGGTTCTGCTTCACTTCTCTACAAACCAAGTCGATCATATCCACCATCGCCGCGGTAAGCATAGATATCTCGTCTATTATGAGCACCCGGGTACGGTTGATGCGCTTGGCGATGTACTCGCTTCCTGCTATCTTGTCGACATCATATCTATCTAAATGGTCCTTGATCCCGATACCGCTCCAGGAGTGAATGGTCATACCACCAATATGTGTAGCGGCAATGCCGGTAGATGCGGTAATGGCTGGCTCGATATCGCATGCGCGCAAATATTCCACATACGCATTGATGGTATGTGTCTTGCCCGCACCTGGCTCGCCAGTGAGGAATACATTCGCTCCAGTTTTTAAAATATCGAGAGCTTGATCCTGTGTCATTAACCTTATTCTACTACATCTTCTCCGGAGCTTCTACGCCCAAGAGATTAAGACCCTTCTTCATAACGAAAGAAAATGCATATGTAAGAGCAACTTTATATGGAGAAGTGCGATCATCCTTTTTTACAATTACTGAGTTGCCATAAAAGCTATTGAAGGCACGAGCAAGCTCAATCAGATATGTGGCAATATGGTGCGGTTCGGATTCCTCTGCAGACCGAACGACTACCTCAGAGAATCGATAGAGCAGTCTCTCAACTTCTGTTACTTCTTCAGGAACTGTATCAAAATCAGGCAAGACATTTTCAGTTTTAGACTTTTCAGTTATGGAGTGAGCGCGTGCATATGAGTATTGTAGGTATGGGCCAGAATCCCCTTCGGTAGATATAGATTCTTCTACATCATATACAATGTCGCTTCCTGCTTTTGAGCGAAGAATAGAGTATTTGATTGCTGCCACTCCTACAACTTCTGCGATTTTGTTCTTTGCATCATTATCAAGCTCTCTGTCTTTGAGCTTCTCTCCGATAACCTCTATTGTGTCTCGGATCAATGACTCGCCTGTAACAATATTTCCCTTTCGTGAACCCATCTTACCTGTTGCGAGACGCATCATACCGTGAGTGATATGTCTCATCTTTGATTCATATTCTGGATGTATCAGTGAAATCGCCTTTGCAACCACTCGCATATAGTCAGTCTGCTCGTTGGCGGTGATCACTATTGATAAGTCCATGTTTGGCATTATCTTGAATTTCTCTTCGGTTAAGCCAAGTTCTTTAGTCTCATAGGTTGGTAATCCTTGTGAAGTGATGAACACTCGAGTGTGAAGCTTGGGATCATGAGCTTCAGCTTTGAAAACAACTGCTCCATCTGACTCTTCAAAGACCTTCCCTAAATTCTTTCGAACTAATTCCTCTCCATATGGAGCAACCTTGCTCTCGAGGAAGTAGTAATCGAATTGTGTACCGAGAATTTTGTATAAATCCTCAAATGCTTCCATTGTAACTTTGAAACCCCAGTCATAAACCTGATTAACCTCTTCATCTTCTCGGGAATAGATCTTTTTGTTAAGCGCGTCAATTTCCTTTTTCGCTTCCTCATCTTCTTCGTATGCCTTACTACCTAGTACATATGAATCACCGATGTACTGAGCAATCACAGCAAGAGGAGCATTCATATCTTCAGGCATTCCTTTTTTCTGCATACCATAGAAAGCTCTTGCTACATGAAGCCCCACATCTCCTTGATAGTTAGCTCGTGAAACTTCGGCTCCGGAGTGTTCAAATATCCTCGAGATGGATTCTCCGATGGCATTTGTCATTAGGTGTCCAATATGAAATGGCTTGAAAGGATTAGGATCAGTGTATTCGATCATCACCTTCTTCCCAGCAAGCATTGTATTGGCGCCAACTTCTTTTGTATTTAAAATTTCCTCCACACTTCGGCTAAAAAATTCTCTTGAGAGATAAAAATTAATGAATCCTGCTCCTGCAACCTCTGTCTTGGAAATTTCTTTCGGCAAATGTTTGATCATCTCCCCTGCAATCTTATCCGCAAGCTCTCTCGGATTCATCTTGAGCTTCTTGGCGCAAGCCATTGCGACATTTGTAGAATAATCACCATTCTTAAAATCTTCAGGGTGCTCAACAACAAAATCAGCTTGCTCTATATCAAGATTCTTAAGTGCCTGATTAATTAAATTTTTGATTATATCCTGCATTTGATTTTGCAAATCACACCGCGTAAGTCCTATAGGCGCGGTGCTAACCAGTCGTACCAAAGCCACCACGACTATTACTATCCATAGTATCAGTTTCTTCCCACTCGGCAATGTCTACCTTTATAAATGCTCCTTGGCCGAGACGCTCTCCTTTCTCAACTTTAACCTCCATGTCAGATATATTGTATACCTGAAGTAGTATCTCGTCTGTCTCCCCGCAATAATCTGTATCTATAAATCCTGTGCTTACGAGCAATCCTTTCTTCTTGAGGGTGCTAGATCGGTCCTTGATCTCGAGCATGTAGCCCTTTGGCGTAGCCACTATCACATTGGTGGGCAAACGTTCTAATGTCTTAGGCGGAATAACAACATCAATTCGAGAGTATAGATCAAAAGCCACAGCTCCAGGAGTCTGGTATATAGGCATCGGCAAACTTTTATCTATTCTTTTAATTTTTACTTTCATATTAGTTTATATTAAACATTTCTAAATAACGATCAAACCCACTTAAAAACATCTCAGGACTATCTTTTACCAGTTTAGCTAATTCTTCTTTATTAAACCATCTTATCTCTTCAACCTCTTCATCCTGTTTGCGGAATGGGTAATCATGATCAACAACAGTAGTAAACCATTGACCAAAATACTCATGTGATGTTGAGCGACGATTTTTAGGGCCCAATATTGGTGTAAAATTCTTCAAACCAATTTCCTCTTCAGCTTCCTTTATAACATTTTGTTCATAAGTTTCCCCCTCCTCAACCGTACCTGCCACAGCCGGACCCCACTTACCCGGATCATTTTTCTTTGTAAATACTCTTTGAGCAAGTAAAATATTTCCTTCTTTATCTGTGACCCATAAAGCAGAAACTCGGGTGATATCCTTTGGATCCCTGTCCTGTTTATCTTTATAACCAATAATTTCATCTTGTTCGTTAACTATGGGTAATCGCATATTATTTCAAAACTTTTTTAACTTTTTCATAAACTTTTGCATGGATATTTTCTCTTGTATCCAATTTTCCGTTCTTTATACATTCAATTTTAACCCAATTCTTTTGTGTTTTCGCTAACCAGAGTGCGCTTTTAATTGAGTTCTCTTTAAAGTTGCGGTCCACTTCGTGCACATCTTTCTTGTTGCCTGCGTACGCTCTGGCTGCCTTCTTATTTCTCTCCTCTATCAACATCTCCACAAAATGAATTGGCAATGAGAGATATACAGTCAGATCAGGTCGAGGAATTTTAAAAACCTTATATTCCATCTCATCCAACCACTTCAAAAAAGCTACACGTTTTGCCACATTCTTTATTTTACCGCCTTGGTGTATTTGGTTTGCACTGACATATCTATCAAGCACCACCATATATCCTTTATCTAAATATTTATTTATTTCTTTTGAAGATTCCCAACGGTCTGCTGCATATAGCACAGAAACAATCTTTGGATGCACATTGATAAAATTATAGTACTGCTCAGTCAGACAGTGGCCGATAAAACCACCCATAAAGTTCTCATAATGTGGAAAATGAATGGATTTCACCTTAAAACCTTCGCTTTTTAGCTTTTTAGAGAGTAAATCTATTTGAGTACTCTTTCCAGATCCATCAGTACCGTCTATTACTATGAGTTTTCCTTTTTTCATTATGCAAGAACTATATCAAAAAAGAGCTTAAATAGAAAACTCTACTTACTCAACTCTTTTAATGCTTCTATTGCGTAGTATTTCACATTTGGAACTAGCTCAGTATTTTCGAGATCTTCCATGGTGAACCATTTCGTTTCTGCCTGCTCGTGAGCACTTACTGACGCACTGATTTGATCAGTATCCGAAGTAGCAAAATATACAAACATGATATGTTCGTGATTTTCATTTACTCTGTGACGGCCCATGAACTTTGGAGGTATAAGTTCTCGATACCCATAATCATTTGGTTGTACTGGTTTTGCATATCCAATAATCTTTACATCAAGCCCCACTTCCTCTTTTATCTCTCGTATTGCTGCTTGATTTGGATCTTCATTAAGCTCAATGTGTCCGCCTATAGAAAGCCAGTACTTAAATTTGTCATGCATGCGAAGTAGGACTTTATTTTTATGAACAATAAAAACTTCTACGCAGAAATCAATTTTTTCGTGAATGTGCGACATATAATTGTTAGCCCAAGGGCACAACATCTGAAATACTTTTCTGATCTGGATATTCGGTTCTCAACTTTTCGATGTCTTCTTTATCCATTTCCCAACCAACAGCTCCCAGATTATCTTTTAAATGTTCGATGCTGCGAGTTTTTGAGAGAGTTACAACATACGGTTGAGACATGAGCCAGTTGAGTGCAACTTGGGCAGGAGTCTTTTGATACTTTTCACACATTTCTTTAAAAATTTCTGGAATATCTTGCAATAGTACTCCCTTGCTTACTGGCCTATAAGCCACAAGGAATATATCGTTGTCTTGACAGTACTCCAAAAGGCCAGAAGCTTCGGGTTCACGAAACTCTAGGTTGTAGTGAACTTGGTTGCAGACAATTTTATTTTTTGTGTACGATTGTGCTTCTTGAAAAAACTCCTTGTTGAAGTTAGATACTCCGATATTTCTTACCATTCCCTGCTCAACCAAGTAGTCCAGAGCGCGTATCGTATCTTTTAGACTGAAGTTTGGATTGTGTTGATGTAAAAGATATAAATCTAGATATGGAGTTTGCAGCCTCTCCAAGCTTTGCTTGCATGAGTTAATCACACTGTCATATGACATGTTAAGATCTTTAACTTTTGAAACAATGAAGAGCTTAGAGCGGTCATAGCCTTTTATGGCTTGTCCAACCAAGGTCTCTGAGTAACCTCCCGCATACACCTCTGCTGTGTCTATGTGCACAACACCCAGCTCAATTGCAGCTTGAATTGCTTTGATGTCTGCTGCGTCGTCATTATTTAAATCACGCTCCCTCCTGCCACCCATCAACCATGTACCCAAACCAAAAATAGGCATTCCGAAACCTATCTTTAATTTTTTGGTTGGGATTCGCATTTACACAAATTTCTTAGGAATAGGAAAACGCTTTGCTAATTTTTTAACTTCTTTGTGCACAAAGGCTTTTACTTTCTTGTCATCCTTATTCATCAAGGTCAGAATCATCAGGTCCGCAACTTTTTTACATTCCTTTTCTTTGAAACCTCTTGTGGTAATTGCTGGGGTACCAAAACGAATTCCAGATGGATCCATAGGCTTCCTGGTATCCCCTGCGATAGAGTTCATATTGAGAGTCATACCCACTTCATCTAGCACTGTCTGTGCTTCCTTGCCAGTCACACCCAGAGAGCCAAATACATCAGCTAATATAAGGTGATTATCTGTGCCTCCCCCAATCATACGAATCTTGTTCTTCTTAAATACCTCAGCCATAGCTTTGGCATTCTTGAGTATCTGCTTGGCATACGCCTTGTACTTCGGAGTAAGAGCCTCTCCAAAGGCGACAGCTTTTGCTGCAATGATATGCATGTGCGGTCCACCCTGGATGCCTGGGAAAATTGATTTATCTATTTTCTTTGCAATCTCTTCATTCTCTCTTGTCAGTATCATTCCTCCGCGTGGACCACGAAGTGTCTTGTGGGTTGTGGTAGTGATAATATCAAAACCATCATCAAAAGGATTTCTCAAAACTCCTGCGCCGATTAGTCCGGCAATGTGGGCCATATCTGCCATAGTAACTGCGCCCACTTCGTGTGCAATCTCTACAAACTTTTTGTAATTTAGTGTGCGAGGATATGCAGAAAATCCAGCGATGATTAATTTTGGCTTTTCACGTAGAGCTACTTGTCGCATATCTTCGTAATCAATCTCGCCAGTTTCCGGATCTTTCATCTTATAGGTCACAAATTTGTAGATCTTTGCCGGCAAGGTCATTGGGTGCCCGTGTGTCAGGTGTCCGCCGTGCGAAAGATCCATACCCATTACCACATCTCCAGGCTGAAGCAATGCTGCATACACTGCGAGGTTTGCCGGTGCACCAGAGTGCGGCTGTACGTTTGCAAACTTACACTTAAAAAGCTTGCATGCTCGCTCTATTGCCAAAGTTTCCACCTGATCAGTCCACTCTTGTCCGCCATAGTATCTTTTGCCTGGATAACCTTCTGAATATTTGTTTGTGAAAATTGAACCATTCGCCTCGAGCACATCCTGTGATACATAGTTTTCAGATGGTATAAGTTCAAGGCCCTCTCTCTGTCTTTTCTCTTCACCTTTAATGAATTTTCCGATTAGTTTATCTTTCATTCCGTTAGAAATTAGTTATTTAATAATAAAATATATTTACCGTCAGATCTATTTCTAACGGAATTCATATCCCAATAGTATCATAGATCACTTCAAGAATGAAAAGGTCTCTTTTAGGCCATCAGACTTCATTATTATTGTCCCCAAAAGGTCTGTTCGCATGACTTTTACGCCGAATAATTCTAAAGTTTTTAAAGTTTCTCGGTGTGGGTGGCCGTAGTTATTGTCTTTTCCGTTCGAAATCAGCGCGTACGTAGGGGCGACTGTTTTGGTAAATGCGTTGCCAGTAGAAGTTCGCGAGCCATGATGTCCAACTTTGAGGATGGTGCTTTTAAGTGACTCTGGTGAATTCTCTGAAAGAACAATTTGTTCTGTTTTTATGGTCGAATCTCCGGTGAGCATTATTGATGTATCTCCATAACTAAGACGCGCTATTATAGAACCGTCGTTTGTACTCCACACACGAACATCTCTATCTGGAAATAATATATCTATGAATACACCACCGCCTAAATCCAACTGCATCCCCTTTCTGGCCAGCACCGCAGGAATTTTTTTGTATTTAATCTGCTCTTCTAGATTTTGATATAATTTTGAATCATTAATCGTACCCGGCTCAAGAACCATATCCACTTGATATACTTTAAGCACATCAAGAAATCCAGCAATATGGTCTGCATCCGGATTAGTAATTACTATCGCATCAATATGCCGATCAAATGGAGACATTACTTTTGAAAGAGCACTGAGGAGCTTGCCCGGAGGCCCAGCATCCACAAGGATCTGTGTACCGCTCGGCGATTCGATGAAAAGCGCATCCCCCTGCCCCACATCAAGCATGGCAAAGGTTAGGATCTTGTCCTTAATATGAAAATCTAGGTAAAATAAGCAACTGACGCAAAGCAATAGGACAAGAAACACTATCAAGGGTCCGTTTTTCTTGGCTTGGTCAAACATGGTACAATAATAACACGTGTCCCGTAGTAAGTTTTTAGTCGCAGGGGCATAACAATACATTATTAATTTAAACTTTAGTACGGGATGGATAAATTTCAAGAAATAAAATTCAATATTGGAGAGCTAAAGGGTATCTCAGCTAAAAACATCGAGGAACATCTCAAGCTCTATGCTGGCTATGTAAAGAACGCGAATATGGTCATAGAAAAAATAAGCTCCCTGAGTGCTGAATTTTTTGGCAAAGGAGTGGACAACTCTTACCTTATAGGTGAGCTTTTTAGACGCTTTAGCTTTGAGTACAATGGTATGCGCAACCACGAAATATACTTCAGCTCTCTCTCAGGAGGTCCCAAACCCCTACCCACAGGAAGTATGCTAGAAAGAAAGATGATAGAAACATGCCAATCTATGGAGATATTTCTGATGGGTTTTAAAAACATAGCTCTCACTCGTGGAATAGGCTGGGCAGTTCTCTGGTATGACAAAAAAGATCAAAGACTTATTGCTTCCTGGGTAGACGAGCAACACTTAGGCCAACTAAATGGTTGTGAGATGATACTTGCTCTAGATATGTGGGAGCACTCTTATGTCGCAGATTATATGCCGAGTGGAAAAAAACAATATGTGGAAGATTTTTTTGCTAATTTAAACTGGGAAGTAATTGAAGAAAACTTTAAAAAGGCTTTGTAAAAAACTTTTTTATAACTCCACCGAAGAGTCTGTATATAAAATACAGATATATTATTAGTGTTAGCCAAAGAGGAAAATTTGGGAAAGATAGAGCTGCAAATGGAACATGCGACAAAAAGCTGATCACTCCGAGTTCGTAGTGGAGAAATAGATACGAAATATATCCCACCGGTACGGCCAATATATAGAAAACAAGGCCGAGAATACCTGTCGCGAATCCGAGAATCATTGTAAATGGAATAAATGGCAGAACTAAAATATTTGCCGGCAGAGCAACCAATGATAAATTACCCATTTTATATAGAACGAACGGCAATACAAATATGTACGCCGCAAAAGTTACAGCGATAATATCCCGAAGACCGAATTTTTCTGGCACCCAGAGAAAATATTTCTCAACGCGGGGCGCTAGGAATATCACCGCGACTGTCGCTATAAAAGAAAGCTGAAATGAAACATCGAACACCAGAAGAAATGGATTGACCAATATCATAAGTACTGCTGCCAGGAGGAGAACTCGAGCCACATCATAATTGCGTCCAGAGGCGCGAGCATATAATGCCAATCCCGCCATTATCCCCGCTCGAATAGCGGTAGAACTTGCTCCAGTCATAAGTATGAAAAGGATGACCGACATCATGCCCATAAATGTAGCGAAGCCTATTGGCAAAAACACAAATAATCTCATGAACCATTCTGCTACAATCGTAATATTGTAGCCTGACAAAGCAATGATATGGATAGTGCCAGTATCGACGAAACTTTGCCGGAGAGACTCGTCGAACGAAGACTTCTCCCCTAATATCAGTCCGCCCATCAATAAACTCTCTGGACTCCGAATAGCGAAATTAACTTTCTCCAAAAATTTCTCTTTAATCGAGAATAAATAACTTTTAATAAAATTACCATTACCTCGAGAGATGATTTCCACCTTTGGGAAGTCTATTAGATAAAGGATATTGTCTTTGCGGAGATAATTTATATAATCGAATTCCTTGCCTTGCTCTGTGATGAAGTTTGCAGGCTTTTCTAATTTGCCTTCGAGTGCCAATTCATCTCCGTAGGCCACATCGTCTACTAGGTTCACACTTGCTAAAATATTCACTATTTCACCCTCTACATCAACCTCAACATTTATTTTTTTGTTATTTTCCTTCAACTCCGGTTCATCTACGACTTCGCCTACCAGTCGAACCTTCTCTCCAACATATGATTCGAAGATCTGAGGAGGCGCAACATCTCTCATCTGAAATCTAACGACTCCACAAGAAAATGTAATCGCAAAACAAGCCATCAATATCCCCCACTTATTCCTGGAAACGAACACAGAGAAAATTAAGGTTCCGAGAGCAATGACTCCAAAAACCAAGGCAAGATACATACTAAAAGAGAAATACGAGCGTACAAATACCCCGACTATAAACCCAAAGCATATTGAATAGAAAACTCTATCCTGCATTGTATGTAATTTTATTTTTTAAGTTCTATTGGTTCGCCGGCTGCAAAACTTGTGGCTATCACATCAGCACGTTCGTTGTATTTGTCTTCATTGTGGCCTTTCACATATGTCCACTTAGGCTTGAGTTCTGAAGTCAGAGAATAAAGCTCCTCCCAGAGTTCTTTATTCACCACAGGCTTCTTGGCAGCATTACGCCAGCCATTCTTCTGCCATCCAAATATCCACTCAGTAATACCCAAGATCACATACTTTGAATCAGAGAAAAACTCTATTGGCTCTTTTATGCCGTGTTTCTTTATGTATTTGAGAGCTTCGATGGGTGCGGTCAATTCCATCTGATTGTTGGTAGCATGGTCCACCCCTCCACCAACCTCTATCTCTTTCTTATCAACTAAAATAATCACTCCCCAGCCCGCAGGCCCCGGGTTCCCTTTCGCTGCTCCGTCTGTATATATGTGTATTGTCCCTTTTTCCATCCCGGTAGTAAAATTTTAAATTATAAACCTTATCATTATACCCCGTAATCAAAAATTTACTACGGGACAAGTATTTATAGTATATCAACTACTCTTAATCTTAGCTCTTCACGCCCGCGAAAGCGAGATAGGTCAAAAGTGGCCAATAAATTAACGTTTTTACCTTGTTCTAGTGTAACCCCAAAAGACTCCAGGCCAGAAAAGAAAGATATACCTGTGGCTTTATGACCACTTGTATCAGAAAATATTATCTCGAGATGTTCACCAGAACCATTCTTGCCGAACTTTTTTAAATTCTCTATTTTTACTCCAGGAAAATTAAATACTGGCTTAGGATTTCCAAAGCCAAATGGTCCCATCTTCTCTATTTCTTTCCAGTTTCTCTTTGTTGCCAAACCCAAGTCACCCACCATATCTGCATCTGCCCCAAACACAGCCTCTGTTTTTTCTGTAAAGGACTGTCCTTTACGTATGGAAACAAAAGACTGAGATAGGGCTTCTTCTAAGAAATGAACCTTGTCTGCATGCACTGTAAAACCTCCAGCTTGCTCATGACCACCAAATTCTAAAAAATATTCCGAAGAATGGGTCATCAGTTCTACTACAGAAGCCGAACCATCGCTTCTACAAGAACCTTTGATCATGTCATTTTCATCCTTCCCCCACACAAACACCGCTTTACCATATTCATCGCATATTTTACCGGCCACCAAACCCAGTATCCCGATTTTCCAATCAGGATTACCGATAACAATGACATCTGTTTCGGCTCTTGTCTCAAACTTCTTGTTCACCTCCCTCATTATTGTCTTCACTATGTTCTTGCGATCATCATTAATTTTACCCAAGTGTGTAGCCAATACTCCTGCTTGCACCACATCATCTGTAGAAAGTAATTCAAAAGCGCGCATTGGGTCATCCATGCGTGACGCAGCATTTAGCCTAGGAGTGATCATAAACCCGATGTCATCTTCTGATAAATATCGCTGATCAATATTCATCTGCGCCAAGAGCTTTTGCAATCCCGAGCGCGGAGATTTGCGAAGCACTAGCATACCAAAATACGCTATTGCTCTATTCTCCCCCAACAATGGCACCCGATCAGACAGAGTCGCCAAACCTGCCATATCAAGCATCCATTTCTCTACTCCGGGCTTCACATTGAAATACTCTCCATACTTTTTCAAGAATCCGCACGCAAGTTTAAATGCCACTCCTGCACCGCAGAGCATTTTCTCTGGGTAATCATCTACTTTTGGGTTTAAAATAGCACAGGCTCTAGGTAAAATCTCGTGTGGTATGTGGTGATCTGTCACTATGACATCAATACCGTCCACTTCTGCTTGAGCAACTTCTTCCACTGCAGTAATACCCAAATCTACTGTAATCAAAAGTTTCACTCCCTGTGAAGCAAACTGCTTCACAGCTTCTAAATTTAGCCCATACCCTTCGCTATTGCGCTGTGGTATATAGACCTCGAAGTTTTTATATCCAACTTTTTTAAATAGGTCCTGCAGAATCACTGCTCCGGGGATCCCATCACAATCATAATCAGCATAGATAACAATCTTCTGATCACCCTCCATAGCTTCGAATATTCTCACACACGCTTTTTCCATATCCCTCATTAAGAATGGGTCATGGAGATCGCGAACATAGTCCGGAGTCAAAAAAATATCGGCTTGCGCCTCGTCTGTAATTCCTCTTTTCTCCAGCAATATCTTTAAAAGCTCTCCGTATTTTTGCATTCCGTAAAAATTAAATAATAAACATTGATACTTAATCAAAGTTATAAATCAACAAAGATTCATCGCCTGATTAATTCAGAGCTTTGATTCCCGGCAAAGTACCATCTGCCAAGAAATCTAGCGTTGCTCCCCCGCCAGTAGATACGAAGGAAAATTTCTTCTCCATTTTCATTTTAGATATGAGAGCTACTGTGTCTCCTCCGCCGATGATACTTTCGGCTTTTGATTTTGCCACTAATTCCAACACCTCTCGTGTAGAAAGAGAAGCACCCTCTTCATATTTTCCGAGAGGGCCGTTCCAAAGGATCATCTTTGCCTTTTTAATTATTGGCGCGAGCATATCTACTGATGGAGTACCTATGTCGAGAATCATTTCGTGCTTGCCCACTTCGTCCGCTCTCTTGTTTACAAATTTACTCCCCTCCTTCACTACTACATATTCTGGAAGGATTAATTTTTTATTCTTTAAAAGTTGCTCGATGCCATAGGTTTCTTCAGTCACTAAAGAATTTCCGACTTCATAGCCTTTTGCTTTTAGGAAATCATTAGCCAAAGCTCCTCCGATAAATACATAGTCAGCGAGGGCTAGATACTTTTGTATCAATGGCATCTTGGTGGAAAACTTTGCTCCTCCCAATATGAAAAGAAATGGATGCTTTGGTTTTTCAAATGCTTTAGATAAATTCTTTACTTCTTCTTCCATCTGAATACCAGCATAGGAGGGCAAGAGTTTTGGCACAAGCACGAGTGAAGCATCAGAACGATGAGACACCGGAAAGGCTTCATTTACATATATATCAGCGAGCTTTGCCAGGTTCATCGCGAAGATTTTATCCGATTCTTGTTCGTTCGGGTCATTTCTGAGATTCTCTAAAAGAACCACCTCCCCATTCTTCATTTTAGACACAGCCTCAGTAACTTTGAGCCCAACTACTTCTGGAACAAAAGTACTTTTAACATATTTATGTAGCACTTTTGCAACTGGCAAAAGTGTATCTCCTCCTTTTCCTAGGTGTGTGATTAGTATTATCTTCGCTCCTTTATTTTGCAGAAATTTTATTGTCGGCAGTGCTTTCTCTATCCGAAACACATCTTCAATTCTGCCATTCTTTATAGGCACATTGAAATCAACTCGGACTAATGCTCTTTTGCCTTTTAGGTTGTTTGCAGTTCTGATTGATTTCATCTTATATATTTTCAGCAATTTCAATTATTTTTAAAAACTTTTTTGAATCAAGTGAAGCTCTACCAGGAAGCAGACCATCGATACCTCCATCTCGCAAAAATTCTTCTGCATCTTTTTCATTGACCGAACCTCCGTATATTATTTTAACTCGAGCTGCCTCACTGCCAAATTTGTCGGACAAAACTTTGCGAATAAATATCACCATCTCCATTGATAGAGCGGCTGTGGCGTCTTTGCGGTCTGGTGTGGTAGAGATTGCCCAGACTGGCTCATAGGCGATAATTATTCTTTCGATTGAGTTTTTTGAAATCCCAGCTAGACATTCTTCGATCTGAGTTTTCACTAAATTAAAATAACTGTGATTCTCGTCGCGCAGAGATTCCCCCACACAAAGTATAGGTAAAAGTTCTGAAGACAACGCTCCTTTCAATTTCTTATTGATATCTATATTTGTTTCTCCGAGCGCTCGCCTCTCCGAGTGTCCAACCAATACATATTTTACTCCGAGCCGTGCGAGCATACCCATAGATACTTCACCAGTAAATGCGCCAACATCGCCAGCAAAAGCATCTTGAGCACCTAGAGCCAATTTCTTCGAGATTTTTTTGAGCGCTGGAAGGTATATATATGGAGCAGCAACTACTACTTCGGCATTTTTAAGACGTAAAATACCCCTTGCTATGCTAGAGAATAATTTTTCCGCTTCCTTTTGGGTCGGCGGGTTCATTTTCCAATTTCCTACTATGATTTTCTTGCTCATATTTCCTTTTGCCATATGGCAAATTATATCATAATACGTTAAAATATATGTAAGTTATGATTTTTACAAATAAGAATCACAGAGGTTTTACTCTAATTGAAAGCTTGATTGGTAGTGCTGTTTTTATACTCATTGCTATATCTGCATATAGAGCTTATGGAGTGCTCATGGACGCAATTTCATTGTCACGAGCCAAGTTTGCGGCAACTGCCATAGCCAATGAAAAGCTAGAAATCATTAGAAACCTTACCTACGCTGACGTCGGAATAATTGCAGGACTACCCTCAGGTAAAATTGCAAAAAATCAATCTGTAATTCAGGGCGACTATATCTTTTCGATTACCAACACCATCAGAAATGTCGACGACCCATTTGATGGGACTATCGGAGGGTCGCCAGCAGATACATCTCCTGCTGATTACAAATTAGTCGACCTCGACATATCCTGCACCAACTGCAAATATTTTAGGCCATTAAAATTCACTACCTTGTTGGCTCCACCTGGATTAGAAACTGCTTCATCAAATGGTGCTTTATTTGTGAGAGTTTTTGATTCAAATGGAGTGGCCATACCAGGAGCATCTGTACATATAGTAAATGCTGACACCAACCCTGACACTATTATCGATGAGACTACCGACAATCAAGGCTGGGTAAAAATCGTCGACGCCATCACTGGAACAAATTCATACAATATAAATGCGACTAAGGCTGGATATTCTAGTGAGCAAACTTATCCCATTGGTGGACTTGCCGGAGATACACCTTCAAAGCCAGACAGCACAGTAGTGGCCAGTGTAGTCACGCAAGTCAGTCTTGTAATAGATCAACTTTCATCTATTACCACTACGACCGTCGATGCCTCATGCGCCGCAATGCCAAATATCAATTATTCACTGACTGGAAATAAATTGATTGGTGCTGGAGTACTCAAATACCCTACTCACACACTAGCCACTGATGCATCAGGCACTGATACTACCAGTAATCTAGAATGGGATACATATCAAATATTATTAAATGAAGCCTCTTACGATTTTGCAGGAGCTAGTGTATTTCCAAACTTCTCTCTATTACCAAATGAAAACAAAAATGTAAAACTAGTAGCTGTGCCTCATTTGAACCGAGCCCTACTTGTATCTGTAAAAGATGCGACCAATATTCCAATCGATGGAGCAATAATCCAATTGGAGAAAACAGGTTTCAATCAAAGTAAAACCACTTCCACTGAAGGCGAATGCGCTACACCGGGCCAAGTCTTTTGGAACGGTTTAGCTAGTGGCACTTACACCCTCACAGTTTCAAAACAAGGATTTCAACAATCAGCTACCTCTTTCGATATCTCAGCAAATTGGACACACCAAAATATAACACTTAATCCATAAATGAAACCTTTGACCATTAAAAATCAAAATAACGGATTTACATTAATTGAAATACTAATAGCGGTAGCTATTTTTACCGCTATAGCAGGAGCAGCTACTTTATTTGCTAGAAATATTTGGGTGTATGGTTCATTTATAAGTACAGGAATTAATGATACTTTTAGTGCTCGCTCAGCATTAAAAACAATGACTGCTGAGATACGCACGGCTTCTTCGGCCAACACAGGCGCATATATAATAAATGAAGCTACTGCCTCGAGTTTTACCTTTTACTCTGATATAGATGACAATGGCCTAAAAGAAAGAATCAGGTATTTTATTAGTGGTACCGATCTTATGAAAGGTGTGACCAGGCCGACAGGCAATCCAGCTGGCTACACAGAAGCAGAAATAATCACAACACTACTATCTAATGTCACCAGTACAAATATTTTTGAGTACTACGACAAGAATTATGACGGAACCAGTGCATCTCTCGCTTCACCAGTGGATGTTGCTCTGGTGAGACTTGTAAAAATAACTTTCACCATAGACAAAGACCCTAATCGCGCCCCAGATCCGACAACATTTTCTACCTCAGTATCAATACGTAATTTAAAAGATAATTTATAATAAATAATTATTTAATTCTCTGTCAAAAAAATGATAACCAAAGTAGCATACAAAAAAGGAATGATCATAATCCAAACAATAGTTTTTGGAGCTATTGCCGTGCTTATGATTAGCGCTTTGGCTACCGCTACAGCGTCATCTGTACAAATAGGCAGAATTACCTACAATCGCGAGCAAGCCTTTCAGTCGGCAGAAGCTGGTATCGAGTATTATCGTTGGCACTTAGCTCACAGTGCGACAGATTATCAAGATGGCACTGGTGCACCTGGACCATATATACACACTTTATACGACAAAGATGGCAATGCTATAGGACAATTTGCACTATCCATAACTCAACCATCTATGGGATACACTTTAGTGAAAATTACTTCCGATGGATCATCTACCCTTGACCCAGCTTACAATAGAGTCATTTCTAGCCAAGTAGCCAAACCTTCTATAGCTGAATATGCATTTGCAGGTAATGCTGCAATGCGTTTTGGAGAAGGCACAGAAGTATATGGCAAAATTCATTCAAATGGAGGTATCCGTTTTGATGGACTCGCTCACAATATCGTTACCTCGAGTGCTACTACATATGATGATGCAGATCATTCTGGAAATAATGAAATCGGTGTACATACACATGTAAATCCTCCGCCAGGATCGGGGGTCACTTCGAGTTATCGAGCAGCCGAAGCCGATCCAAATTCTATTCCAGTACGTACAGATGTTTTTCAAGCAGGCAGAAAAATAAGTCAGCCAGTTGTAGACTTCACAGGATTCACTACTGATATTGCTGCGCTCAAGGCAAATGCTGTGGCCAATGGTTTTTATAGAGATGCAGCTGGAGGAAGCTATGTGGGGTATCACCTAGTACTAAAGACGAATGACACTTTTGATCTGTATAAAATAAATTCTTGGACATCAGTTGGCAACTGCAATGGCAATGGTAGTGCCACCACTAGCTGGAGCATAAACTCACAAACCCTACAAGGAAACTACGCCTTCCCTGCCAATGGCATATTATTTTTCGAAGACACACTGGTAATAGATGGGCAGATCAATGGAGCAAGACTGACAATAACTGCGGCAGACTTACCAGTGCCAACCGACACCACAAAATATAAAAATATAATTATTAACAATGATTTATCTTATACCAATCAAGACGGCACTGATTCTATCGGCCTAGTAGCTCAAGGAGGAATAAAAGTAGGCATGATCAGCGAAGACAATCTCAAAATTGATGGCGCCCTAATTGCTCAGAATGATGATGTAGGAAGATTCTATTACTCAGGCAACAATTGTAATTATAAAAATCGTTCCACTCTTAGCCTATACGGCATGATCGGCTCACATGATAGATATGGGTTCGCATATACCGATGGTACAGGCTATGCGACAAGAAATATAACTTATGATACAAACTTACTCTATGCTCCACCACCTGATTTTCCACTCACAGGTTCACAATATCAAATACTCTCTTGGCAAGAAAACGCCAACTAATTAATACTACCCAAGACAGAATAAAGTGGAGATATCATTGAGATAGCAAAGAATCCCACACCTGCCCCGATAAAAATCATCAAAATAGGCTCTATTATGGTTGATAGATTTTTAGTTTTATTATTGATCTCTTCTTCATAAAAGAGCGCCACCTGAAGCAACATGTCGGATAATTTACCGGTTTCCTCGCCTACTTGGATCATTTCAGACATCATGACTGGATATAATTTCTCATTATCGATAAAGACTTCAGAAAATGTTCCTCCCCTTTCGACAGCTTTCTTTGCTTGTTCCAAAACATTTTTATAGTAAACATTCTGGACTACATCTTGTGTAATCTCCACAGCACGAGTGATCGAAACACCAGCCAAAAGAAGTGAAGACATGGTGCGTGTAGTACGGGCAGTATTTAATTCTTTTGCTAGAGTGCCGATAAGTGGCAAACGAATAACGATAAAATCAAAATACTTTGCCATAAATTCTGCTCGGACTAAAGACAGAATACCGAAAAACATGGTGATCAAAATTGCAAATGTGATGATAAGATGATTCGAGAAAAAATTACCAAATGCAATGATAATTCGGGTTGAGGCAGGCAGGGACACACCTAGCTCTCGAAATGTTCCAGCCAAAGTAGGAACTACAAAAGCAAACATCAAGACTCCGATCACAACCATAGCCGACAATATAACACCTGGATATATGAGTGCTCCCTTAATTTTTTTATTTAAATAATTTGATTTCTCCAGATTGATACCGATATCAGTCAAGGCGCCGACTAGATTTCCGGACTCCTCCCCTGCTTTGGTCATCGAGATAAATAGCTTAGAAAAAACTTTAGGGAATTTTGCCAATCCGAGAGACAAAGTACTTCCCATATTTATTTCTGCGCCAAGAGACATTAATATTTTATTTAATGCTGGATTCTTGGTTTGTTTTTGTAGTACAGACAAGGCACGATAGAGAGACAATCCTGCTTTAAGCATTCCGCTTAAATTTTTAGTCATCAATATCAGCTCCGGGGCTGAGACTTTGGAAAAAATATCTCCAAATAATGAATTCACTTGGAGCGGATTCTTATTCTTCTCTGTGATAGAGGTAGGAATAGTGCCTCGACTGCGTAGCTCGCGAGCAAGAGCAAAACGATCAGCAGATTCCATCTCCCCTGAAACCATCTCACCATTTTTTGATTTAGCTTGATATGAAAAAAGCATTCCAGTACTAAAATTTTAAATTGCTAATTATTGTAGTCATTTTGATTATGATATATTTAGCACGAGACAATCTACTACTCAGAGACAACTCGAAACACCTCTTCGAGAGTTGTCACCCCTAATACTGCTTGGAAAACACCGTCCTCGAGCATAGTCATCATACCTTCGGATTTGGCTTGTTTTTCGATATCGTCTTGTGAAGTGCCTTTGACTATCATATCTCTAATAGTTGAGCTCACTTTTAAGACTTCGTGCATTCCAGTACGACTAGCATAACCATCGGGAGATTCACTATTTTTTACCGCCTTATAAAAAGGTATGGTATCCCAAGTATCGTTGGCTCCAACTATATTTTCAGTCTTCAGCAATGTAAGCATGCGATCGAGATCTATAATCTTGCTGAGATTTTTAAGTTCTGAGGCATTTAGAAAATATTTCTCCTTAGAAGGCAAAAGTCTTCGCACCAATCTTTGAGCTATTATCACTTTGACCGTAGAAACAATTAAAAAAGGCTCGACACCCATGTCGATCAATCGAGGGATAGCCCCTGCGGCAGAATTGGTATGAATAGTAGATAATACCAAGTGGCCAGTAAGTGAAGCATTTATGGCTAGTGATGCAGTCTCACCGTCTCGAATTTCTCCTACCATCACGATGTCGGGATCCTGACGCAATAACGAACGTAATCCACTGGCAAAAGTTAATCCGATTTCGGGTTTGACCTGTGTCTGATTAACTCTCGGCATCTGATATTCGATAGGGTCTTCGACAGTTGAGATATTTACTTCAGGTTTGTTTAGTATATCTAAGATAGTGTATAGCGTGGTGGTCTTACCGCTACCAGTAGGCCCTGTAGCGAGCACCATGCCTGTTTTTAATTTGAGTGAATTATATATGCGCTCTAGCCCCTCTCCGTGGAAACCGAGCTTCTCGAGCGAAAAAGCATGTGCATTTTCTTTGAGCAAACGCATAACTGTTTTCTCTCCAAAGAATGTCGGAAGGGTGGACACACGAAAAGATATTTTCTCGCCATTTTGATCGATTTTAAAACGGCCATCTTGTGGCACACGTTTCTCATCCAGCTTCAAGCTAGAAAGAACCTTTATACGCGCTGTGATTCCAGGACCAGCAGATTTGTCTAGAATCATAGCATCGTGCAATATGCCATCGATTCGATATCGAACTACGAGATCTTTTTCACCCGGCTCGATGTGTATGTCTGAAGCATTTTGCAATATTGCGTGGAAGATGAGTGAATCGACAATCTTTACCACCGGCAATTCTTCGGCCATCTCTTTGAGTTCAGTCTCAGACCTCTCCCCTTCGTCTTTGCCATCCTGCTTGATTGATTTAGATTCCTTTTGAATAATATTATCGAAATCGGCTTGCAGACTTTTACGATATTGTACTAGAACTGATCGTATTGAGGATTCGTCGGTGAGGCGAGCCAGAATTTTTAGACCTGATCTTTTTTTGATGAAGTCTATCACAGGCAAATCATCCACATCGAGCATAGCCACTTCTAGTTCGGTATCCGTCTTTTTGTAAGCTACAATATTGTAATTTCGAGCAATTGGTTCGGGAATGAGAGCCAACACTTCGCCATCTATTTTTGCATCACTCAAACTTACAAATGGAATACCTAAAACATAGGCTTCGGTTTTTTTGAGATCACTTTCGGTGATTTTGCCTTCAGATAAAAGTATGTTGCCGATTTTTTGATTCTTAGCTACAGACTTTTTCTCCGCATCTTCAAAATCATCACGGGTGACAAGCTTGGATTCAAGTATAGATTTTTTGAACTGTTGTTCATTGATTTGCATGCTGTATTAAGTATAACAAAAAAATCCCTCATCCAGTAGGATGACCTACTAGGCTGGCGGGATTTTTTTGTTCATAATTAATTTAATCTTCGATAATAATTGGTTTCTTCTGAACTCTCACTGTTGCAGAAGCACTCTCGTCGTTACAAGTCAGAGTATATGTAGTAGTGACAGTAGGATTAAGAGTCTTGCTTCCTGAATTCGCTCCATCGATAGTGAAGTTTGTACTTGTACACTCACCTCCTCCATTCCAAGTGATAGTAATGGTGTCATTAGGACTGATACTTGGAGGTACGACTGTGACTACAGTGGTAGTTTTATTCTGAGTACATGATGCAGTGCTTCCGCCGTTTGATCCCGCACACGACCATGTCCACTGAGAAGAAGTTTGTCCGGTATTTGTACTACTTCCGACAGCACAATTGTAATGGACCTTTGGACTACTACACATACCGTTGATTACTGGTGGTTTACTCTCAGCACAATTTACAGTAGTACCGGCTGAATTACCACAAGACCAAGTATACTGAACAGAGTTCTCAGAATTATTTGAGCTAGTTCCTGATGAACACTGGTAGTGGTTTACTGCACAAGACGGAGGGGTATCTGACGGCTTGTTCTCAGTACAATTCACAGTATCGGCTGCTGTACATGACCAAGCGTAATGTGTGGAATCTTCGGAATTACCTCCACTCACACCGTTATTACAACTGTAATGGTATATGCCACAGGCAGCCAAATCTTTTGGCTCAGAACAAGAAGCGTTCAAACCTCCGTTTGTACTATTACATGACCAAGTATATTGCGTAGAGCTTTCAGCGTTACTTGCACTTGTTCCTGCATCACAAGCATAACGAGTGGCAGAACAATCTCCATTTACTATTGCTTCAGAGCAGGAAGCTGTGGCACCTCCGTTTATACCAGTACACGACCAAGCATATTGACTAGAATTGAATACATGATTATCAGAATCACCTGCAGTACAATCATAATGCGAGCTTGAACAAATTCCAGCTACTGGATCTGGTGGAACTGGTCCACAAACACCATTCACCCAAGGAGAACCTTGACCACAATCGGCAGTGGCGCTGGCCACGTCCAATTCCTCATTATTATTATAAAGATAGAAATTTCTTGTTTCTCTAGTTAGACCCCATGTGAGAGTACCACTATGAGCACTACTTAGCACTAATCCACTTGGAGTGGTGACTTCGGTGCCCGACTCAGGATGGTCCACAGACCAACTCACAGTTATATTGCAATGATCTGCGCCAACAGGAATCTCGCAAGAAGGAGTCGCCTGAATATTACCTGTCATATCTGGCTCACATATTGCAGTGCTACATGATTGAGAAGGCTCACCTACGCAAGGAGCACCACCATTTTGAGGTGAAGGGTTGTCACATGTTCGTTCTTGAGTTCCTGTTTGTCCACACGCAGTGACACTACAAACACCCCAGCCTGACCAACCTCCATCCACAATTTCTGCAGGTGGTGGTGGAACCACTGGGTATACTGACACATCCTGTACGTCATTACCGCAATAAGCTCGGAATGTACGGCCTTGTGTCTGGACACCAGTAGAAACTTCACCAGAAGAACCAGTACCGCTATTCAAAAGATACTCTTGATTACCTAATTCGTATATAGACCAACTATAATTGCCATTTAGACTAAGACGAAGAGTACTACTTCCACCACTCTGAAAACTATCATCATCTACGGTGAAACTATTTATGGAACAACTGTCACTTGGCACCTCAGGAGGTACTGGTATTGTACGTGGATCTTGTGGAGGCGGTGTTGCATCTATATGAAAACTAACTGACTCTGAACAACTTCCAGGCTGAATACCTGCTTGGGATGAATTGGAATATACTATCGCAGTATAGTCTCCCTCAGGTAAATCTCCTTGATAACTAGTACCTCCGGTTTCCCCGTCTGCATGTTCACCACCTAGCAACACGCTGCGACCAGGACTTGCTAGATATACTTCAGCATATACATAGTCATAGTCTTGAGTGCGAGCTCCGACATGCGCATTCCAAGAAATATTTGCTGTACTAGCGCCATCCACCTGACTAACATTCACCGAACAATACAAAGTGAAATCCCCCGTAGGGTCGGTCCATACATTTTCTGCATTTACAGACCAGGCAGTAGAGAGCACGCCCACCAATACTAGTGCCCCCAATATTATTTTTTTGAATTTGTTTTTAATCATATCTATTGTTGATATTGAAAGGTTATTAATGTCTTAGACTCTTTGAGAGGAGCAAATGTGATCATAACATTTCGCGTATCTTTCTCAGCTAAAAGTAGGCCAGTTTTGAAATTAGTCGAGCGATCTAGTACCTGCCAGCCGAGAGTCGCGAGCTTGGTCTTGTAGAGACTCATAGCAATATCGAGAGTTAGATCTGATTCATAAGAAATATTGGTATCTACTTTGCCTGAAGTATTGGTGAGCACGCCAGCGTATTTGAGAGTTTTCTTTTCTACCAGAACTTCATTTGGGAAATTTGTAGGGACTTGTTTGTAGAGTGCCACTTTTGTGCCTTCGGGATAAGATTCAGGGGTAAGGACAGCATAGGGTCGACTTTTCTGAAAAGCAAAGTAAGTAATTAGTGCGAGTACAATAATAATAAAAATAGCTACTACATAACGTAACCAGTGGTTTTTTTCCATAATATAAAAATTATATCAAATTAACAGACTATAAGGAATTGCAATATTAAAAAATGTGGAAAAGTCTCCCTAAACGCAATTCAGGGCCAAGCAAAGCTTGACCCTGATAAGTGATGTGCCGGGAAGTAAAAATATTTCCCCGGAAAAAGAACAACTATCTGATCGGCGGAGGCGTGAGACCTCCACAGAGCAGACCGAGAGCAATTGCATCTACGGATGCAGTGCTCGAGAACTGAGCAACCGAGCGGTCATCGTGAACCCGCTTTGTTTTCAGTTTCAGCTTGAGGGCCATGGCGACGATATCAGATTCCTCAGGAGAAAGATCCTGAGAATTGAACCACGTCATGCTCATGACTCCCACACCTTCGTGATGCGCAAAGCCGAGGGTGTGCAGGATTTCGTGAAAGAACATAGTGCTGGCAAAGTACTTGCCAACCCAGCTCAAATCACGAACTGTGATGCGAGACCTTGAAACGTAGCCGTTTGCATCAAACTCAAGAATCTGAGCCTGAGCAAGAGCAGCGCTTCCAGTTGCATCGTTCGTCGTGGGACCTTCAACGACCTCGATCTTTACCGAGCCTTGTCCCCCGATCTGAGTCGGGAAACCCGTCCTGCTCTGAATAAGAGCAGCGGCTTTGGCGAGATCCTCGAGAGGCATTCCGATCGCGCTGATCGAAATTGTGGCTCCAGGAGCCAAACGCTGAAGATCGTGCGCGCTGCCGTTGCCGAGATTGCCAGCATCGACTGCATAAAGCATCTGCTCGGCCTTGGCGATTGAGTTCCCGTTTCGAATCGGAAACAACTCGAAGCCAGTACGCGAGTACCAGTTCGTGTCATACGGGAAGTAGCCATTGGCTTCAACCCGAATCGACGTACCCACCGCCGCGTCGATCGTGGCAGTACCACCAGAAACCGGCACCGAAATGCCAGAAACCTGGATGCTACCGTTGACCGGTGCGCCAGTAAATGCGTCGGTGATTCCGGCCACGCTCTTGAGCGTCGTGCTCACGGGCGTAACGTTAGTCACCGGGGTCTGAGTCGCCGAGGGCGACGTTGGTGAACCTCCGCAAGCAGCGGAGAGAAGGGCGAAGGCGACCACGAGGGTCGCGATCGCAAACTTCACGAAATTGCGATTCATGGTAACCTCTTCTATTGTCGAGGAACGGAAACCCAAAATGGGCACAGTTCTCGCTCTGGTAATATTATACTCCTTTAAAGAGTCTTTGTCAAAAAAGCAACATAAAAAAGTGCATAACCTGTGCATAAGTCGAATATCTTTTTAGGCTTATTACATAAGGTTTAAATTCCCAAAACAGTACTTTTTTGGCTCCTTTTATCCCCTTTTTGGGAAGCCAGAAGTTCCCAGGAGTTCAAATAATTGGCCGATTTATTGCTTTTGCCTTCTATATATGGTATGTTTATACATATGAGTCCTGTCCGAAACAGGGCTTTTAATTTTTAAAATTTAATAAAAAGTGATGTTGGATCAAAGAAATTTGTTCAATAACCACTAAAAATCAATATGTTAGACCTAAAAACATTCAAATCAGCGTTAGAACAATTGGAAGAAGAGCGAAAAATCCCTAAAGAAAAGATACTCGATGCCATCGAGCAGGCTATGGCTGCGGCATACAAGAAAGATTACGGCAAGCGCGGACAGATAATCCGAGCTAAATTTGATATGGAAACTGGCCAAACCAATTTCTATCAGATCAAAATCGTTGTTGATGAATCTATCGCAAAAATAGAAGAAGATGGTGCAGATGATGCAAATGTGGAATATTCAGTAAAAGAAGATGGAGATGAGAGAGTTCACTTCAATAGTGAGCACCACATCATGCTCGAAGATGCTAAAAAAATAAAGAAGGGCGTAGAATTAAATGACGAAGTTGTATTCCCTCTCGATGCCAAGGATGACTATGGCCGTATCGCAGCCCAAACTGCCAAGCAAGTTATAATTCAAAAAATTCGTGAAGCAGAACGCACATCTATCATTGATGAATATGGAACAAAAGAAGGCGAGATCATCACAGGTATCGTTCAGAAGATAGAGCGAGGAAATGTCTACATAGATTTCAATCGAGCTACAGGTATCTTGCCAGGAGAAGAGCAAATTCCTGGGGAATATCTACAACGTGGTTCACGTATTCGTGCATATTTATACTCTGTCGAGGACACACCAAGAGGTATCAACCTTCGTCTTTCACGAACACATCCTAAATTTATCGAGAAGCTTTTTGCAGTGGAAGCACCTGAAATCGAAAATGGCATAGTAGAAATCAAATCTATTGCCCGTGAAGCTGGAGCTCGCAGTAAAATAGCTGTATTTTCAAACGATGATCACATTGATCCTGTGGGTTCATGTGTAGGCCAAAAAGGTACTCGCGTGAATACTATCACTCAAGAATTGGGAGGCGAAAAGATTGATATCATTCCATGGAGTGAAGATCCTAAGACCTTCATCACCAATTCCCTCTCTCCAGCAAAAGTAATATCTATAGATATCGACGAAGCTGAACACAAAGCAACTGTAGAAGTCACCGACGATCAGCTATCTCTAGCTATCGGTAAAGGTGGCCAAAATGTACGCCTAGCAGCCAAGCTCACTGGATGGAGAATCGATATCAAAGGCGACGGTGCAAAAGCTGAAACCGTAGAGGAAACACAAAAAACAGAGGAAGCGGCAGAGGAGACAGTTGAAAAAACTGCTGAATAAGACTAAAATAACTCCATGGCAAACATAAATCATAAACCTTCTAAATATATGTTGAATCTTCTTCATGTACTTCCTTCTGTAGTAGAAGGCAAAGAAGACGTAATCAACGTTATCGTTGAAAATCTCCAAGGCACTATAAATAAGTACGAGATAATTACCGAGAGTGGACAGCTCAAGCTCGACCGAGTCGGATATTCCTCTCTTGCTTTCCCTTTTACTTACGGAGCATTACCACAGACATGGGATTATGATGGTGATCCACTAGATGTAGAGATCGTAAACGTGACCGAGCCACTTGTGCCCGGCTGTCTAGTAGAAGCTCGAGTTATCGGTGTCATGAAATTCGAAGATGGAGGTGAAGTAGACGACAAAATTATTGCCGTACTAGCCGATGATCGTCGCAGTGACCATATTCAATCTATTGCCGACTTTGGAGAACAATTTACCAAAGAAACTACATACTTCTGGGAACGTTACAAAGACCTCAAAAAGCCAGGAAGTGGTATACCAAAAGGCTTTTTCGACAAGAATGAAGCACTCAAAGTGATCAAAGAATGCACAGCTAGATACGACGAAGAATACGCTCCTAAACTCGAAAAATAATCTCTTAGCATTAAAATTATATAAAGTATATAATATAGTTGGTCAGACTATTATTATTTTTACATACTTTATTTTATGAAAAAACATTTAAGTTTATTTATTATTCTCTCAATGGCCCTGATCCTAGGTGGTGGGGTGGCATATGCAGAGACAGAATTAGAAGCACGGGCCCTAGGAGAAAATGGCACTGAAATCAAACAAGGAGAAATTGAAGAGCGAGGCCGTGCAGAAGCAGGCATCAGAGCAAGAATATCAAAAGATGAAAATGAGGTAGAAGACGAAAGTGAGATGGAATCAAAATCAGAGGACCGAGCAAAACTTCGAGCCGACCTCACATCAAAACGTGAATCAATCGAAAAAGAGATGAAGGCCAAGCGAGAAGAAGCAAAAGCTATAATGGAAGCAAAAAGAGAAGAGGCCAAACAACAATTTGAAGACTTAAGAGAAAAAATTAAGTCCGAAAAAGATGAAGCGAAGTCAAAGATATTAGAAATGAGATTGAATGGAAGAGAGAGAGTGTTGGCAAATGTAGACAAAGCCATAACTAGAATCTCAGCACTGGCAACTAGAATCACTACCCAAATCACTAGCCTAGAAACCAAGGGTGTAGATGTCGCAAAAGCCAAAGACCTAGTAGCGCAAGCAGAAGTAAAACTTACAGCAGCAAATGCGAAAACAGTAGAAGCAAATACAATACTCGCAGTATCAGTTGAAACACTTTCCGCAGATAGTAAAGCAGCATTAAAAGTAATTGCATCTGATACTCAGACACTACTTCGTGATGCACAAAAAATGTTGAACGATGCAGTAAAATCTCTAAAAGAGAATATCAAAATCAAAAATGATGCTGATAAAGCCAAACTAGAGGCCACTTCATCCACAAACCAAGAGGATACTAATTAAATAATTATTAACTAATATACATATATATGGAACAAGAGAAAAAATTGAACGGAACTCTTATCGGATCAATAATAATTATTATTATCCTAATAGTGGGAGGCATATATACTTGGCAATCTAAAGCCAAACAATTGATTCGAGAAAAGGAAGCTCGCGAACAAACTATTCAAGCCAACGAGGCAGAGCTCAATCAGCTCGAAGCTGATCTTAGTGCCGATTCATCTGGAAGTATAGACTATAGCGACATTCAATAACTCAACAAAAAAACACCACGCTCTCTTCGGAGGGCGTGGTGTTTTTTTTGACAAAATAGACAAATATAAGCTAAGATAATCGCATGCTAAATACAAAAGTCACTAAATTACCCGGCAGTATGGTAGAGATCGAAGGCGAACTCGACGCTCCGGTATTCGAAGCTTATTATCCAAAGGCTCTCGCCAAGCTTGGCGAACATGTTCAAATAGATGGCTTCCGCAAAGGCAAGGTGCCTGAGAGTGTACTTGTATCTAAAATTCCTGAGATAAGCATACTCGAAGAAATGGCAGAAATGGCCCTAGGTGAACACTATCCAAAGATAATTGAGGCCGAGAAAATAGATGTTATCAGCCGACCTGAAATAGCTATCACCAAACTCGCTCGCAACAATCCCCTTGGATTCAAGATCAAGACAGCAATCATGCCTGAAGTTAAACTCGCAGATTACAAATCTCTAGCCAAAAAAGTGATCGGAGCAGTAACAGACGAAGAAAAGAATATCGTCGTAACAGATGAGGACTTAGAAAATACCATTATGGATATCCGTAAATCCCGAGCACCGAAGGTGCACATGGCAGAGCACGCTCAAGTAGAAGGTGAAGTTGCACCAGAGCCAGAATTGCCTATATTCGATGACGAATTCGTAAAAGGACTTGGGCCCTTTGAAGGTGTAGAAGATTTCCGAAGCAAACTACGGGAAAACATAAAACTTGAAAAGATGAACGCACAGAAAGAGAAGACTCGCCTAAAGATTATCGAGGATGTTATTACAGAAAGCACTATGGATCTACCAGAGATACTTATTGATGCCGAACTCGACAAGATTCTGTACCGCATGGAATCAGACATCACCCAGATGGGCTTGAAATTCGAGGACTATCTGAAGCATTTGAATAAAAAGGTTGAGGATCTCCGCAAAGACTTCCGGGCTGATGCTGAGAAGAAAGCCAAGCTTGCTCTTGTGCTCCACGAGATCGCCAACAAAGAAAGCATCAAGGCCGACGATGATACAGTGTCTAAAGAAGTCGCTCACATCCTCGAACACTATAAGGATGCTGATCCTGAGCGAGCCCGCATGCATGCGGAGAACGTTCTTACCAACGAGAAGATCTTCCAATTCCTAGAAACCCAATAATATAATTCCTTGTTTTCAAAAAGGCCTTGAGAATCTCAAGGCCTTTTTGACTTCATGGGTGATAAGATATAATATAAAAATATGTTAATACCAACAGTTATAGAAAAATCACAATTTGGTGAACGAGCGTATGATATCTACTCTCGCCTACTACGAGAGCGCATCGTATTCCTCGCTGGTCCCATCGACGACCACACCGCAAATATTATTATCGCTCAATTATTATTCCTTGAATCCGAAGACTCGAAGAAAGATATTTCTCTCTACATCAACTCCCCTGGCGGATCAGTAACCTCGACTATGGCAATAGTTGATACCATGAACCATGTACGCCCGGATGTTTCTACTTTCTGCGTCGGCCTCGCTGCTTCTGGTGCTGCTATCGTCCTCTCTGCCGGGAAGAAAGGCAAAAGATTTATGCTCCCAAACGCTGAAGTCATGATTCATCAACCACTCGGCGGAGTTGAAGGTCAAGCGTCAGATATCGCGATAACAGCCAAGCATATATTGAAGACCCGAGACAATCTAAATAAATTCCTTGCAAAGAATACCGGCAAGAGCCCAGCTCAGATCGAGAAGGATGTAGAAAGAGATTTCTTTATGGATGCCGAGGAAGCCAAGAAATACGGAATTATCGATGAAATAGTCACTAAATCCAAAACTGGAATAACAAAATAGAAGAATATAAATAAGGACCATGATCAAATGGTCCTTATTTTTTTGGCATATATAGATTGACAAATATCATTTTTTGTGCTATTTTAGCAATAGTTTTTCATTCCGCGTCGGTTGATCTTGTCAATTCTGGCAACTATCAATCTCGCGCATATGGAGGTTCGTCGACATGAACAAGCTTTTTGTTTTGATGATGGCTCTCGTTGCGAGCGCTGGCTTGGCTGCTTGCAGTCATAACCCGACACCACAGCTGACGCGCGCCATGGTGACTCCGGTCCTGATTCAGGACCTCAACCCCGTGTACGACATGGGTACCGTCAGGTCGACCAGAGACGATGTCTTTCTCTGTGGCGAGGTGCGCGCCTTCCGCCCACAGACCGCGGAAAAGAAAGGCGTGGTCATCTTTACCGACGGGAGCGCCCACGCTCTCGACGGTGCCATCGAGACCAAGATCGAACTCGGGGCTACGTACGTTTTTCGGGTGGCAAACACGCCACACCCGGAAAACGGGTATCGGGTCCTGGAGACCACCCCGATGAAGAGTTGTGGCGAGACCATCAAGAAGTAGCCCTATCGCGGGCGGAGAGGCGGACGATACCCCCATGGTATCGTCCGCCTAGGAAAGTAGTAATTCATCGGATATCAAAGCACCAGAAACACCGTTTTCTGGTGCTTCTGTCGTTTATACACATTTTCGTCACACCTAGACAGGTTCCGATATTTTTGGTATATTGATTACGTTGAATTTTAAAAATTATTTCATTTGGTTCACAGGAATATCCCTATATTATGCAGTTTTTAAAGAGAAATTTTAAGATCTTTGCGGAAATGTTTGCAGGCGAAGTAAAACCCTAAATATAGTGGCTGGTTCTTGTAAACTGAAAAAAGTTTATGAGTACATTAATGATAATCCTAATTAGTGCTGTCGCACTGATTTTGGGCGTGGGAGTAGGATACTATCTCCGTCTGATCATCGCTCTCGGCAAGAGACGATCGATCGAGATAGACATCAAACAGATGATGGTTGCAGCCAAAGAAGAAGCGCAACGAATCACTGATGAAGCCAAAAAGATTTCAGAGACCAAACTCTCTGAACTTCGAGAAGAAGAGAAGAAAAAAGAACACGAGTTTAAAGAGACCGAGAAAAGACTCATTAAGAAAGATGAGTTTTTAGACGCGCGTCAGGTAGAAGTGAACAAGGAAGTGGAAGCTATTAAAGAAAAAGTAGAAGAGATCAAAAAGATCCAAGAGCGAGTGACCAAGGTTGAAGAAGAAAAAAAGACTGAACTTGAGCGAGTAGCTAAATTATCTGAAGGCGAAGCAAAAGAAGAGCTTTTGAAAGATATTGAGAAGAAATATGAGGAAGATATCTTGATCAAGATCCAAAAACTTGAGAATTCTAACGAAGAGAAGCTGGATCGTCGTGCAAAGGATATTCTAGCTACCTCTATTCAGCGCCTTGCATCAAGTACTGCATCTGAGCTCATGACTACTATTGTTTCAATACCAAACAATGAGATCAAAGGTAAGATCATAGGTAAAGAAGGTAGAAATATCAGGGCTTTTGAACGAGCAGCGGGTGTAGAGCTCATCGTGGATGATACACCAGGCTCGATTGTTATCTCATCCTTCGATCCTATCCGCAGACAAGTGGCTCGCCTTGCGCTCGAGAACCTCATCCTAGACGGCCGTATCCAGCCAGCCAAGATTGAAGAATTGGTAGAAAAGGCAAAAGAAGAAATAAATAAAATAATCAAAGAAAAAGGCGAACAAGCGGTATACGAATGCGGTATATTCAACTTTGATCCCCGCATCGTAGCTATCATCGGTCGCTTATATTTCCGAACAAGCTACGGGCAGAATGTGCTTCAACACTCTATTGAGATGGCGCACATTGCCGGCATGATCGCTGAAGAGCTCGGCGCAGATGTTGCTATCGCCAAAGCTGGTGCTCTGGTGCACGATATCGGTAAAGCTCTCGACCACGAAGTTCAAGGTACTCATATCGAAATCGGTATGCGTATTCTTCAGAAATTTGGTGCAGATGAACGAATCGTTACAGCAATGAAGTCTCACCACGAAGACTATCCGTATGAAACTATCGAATCTATCATTGTTCAAACTGCAGACTCTATCTCAGGAGGCCGTCCTGGAGCCCGCAGAGACTCAGTAGAGAACTATTTGAAGAGATTGGGAGAACTAGAAGCCCTAGTGAATGCCTTCCCTGCTGTCGAGAAGTCTTATGCTCTCCAGGCTGGACGAGAAATCAGAATATTTGTTACTCCTGAAAAGATTTCTGATGCCGAAGCCAAGCTTATGGCTCGTGATGTAGCAATAAAGATCGAACAAGAATTGAAATATCCGGGTGAGATCAAGGTTACCATGATCCGTGAGACAAGAATCACGGAATACGCTCGCTAAATGACCCTTATTTTTAAGCCCTTGCCTTAAAAAACCCTTGCTATATAATGAATAGGTAGTAGTTATATACGTAAATAGGTCGAAAGAATTATAAACCAATAACCTATACGTCGCGCCGAAAGGAATTACGCGACGTGATTTAGCAAAATCATATGAACAAACAAGCATTAGCTGAATGGGTACACGGAAAGCTCGGTGGTACTAAGGTACAGGCTGAGGAAATCGTAGACGGATTGTTTGATGCTATCTCTACAACCTTGAAAAAGGGAGGAGAAGTTTCAATCGCTGGCTTCGGTATCTTTTCTGTAAAAGGACGCGCTGCACGAATGGCCCGCAATCCAAAGACTGGAGAGCAGGTTAAGGTTGCTGCAAAGAAAGTGCCAAAATTCCGACCTGCAAAAGGTTTGAAGGACTTGGTTGCTTAATATTTAATCTCGAGATTAAATACAAAAAAACACCCTCTCGGGTGTTTTTTTGTTTATAAATTCACCTTTGGGCGATATTGAATGGCCTCCAGAATATGATTGGCTTTTACATCTTCCGAATTCTCGAGGTCTGCAATAGTACGAGCGATTTTGATGACTCTATGGTATGCACGGGCAGATAGTGCCAATCTCTCAGCACTATCGTCTAGGAGTTTACGAACGCTATCCTCAAGCTTTACCAAAAGAGAAAGATCTTTTACATTCATTTCACTATTGGTATTAATCTTATGGTCTAAATTTTTAAACCTATCATGTTGTCTGGCTCGAGCTTTCAATACTCTACTTCTAACATACTCACTTTTCTCTCCGTCCCCTTCTCCACTCAACTTTTTATAATCAATATTGCCCACAGAAACCCACAGATCCACTCTGTCCATAATAGGTCCCGATAGCTTACGTTTATATCGATCGATGTCTCCAGGTTTACATATGCAAGCCTTTTGTTTATTGCCCAAATTACCACACGGGCATGGATTCATAGCAGCGACTAAAATAAAATTGGAAGGAAAAATTGCCGAACCTCGGGCTCGAGAAATAGAAACTATATTATCTTCGAGAGGCTGACGCAGAGATTCGATAACCCTTTTCTCAAATTCTGGAAACTCGTCTAGGAATAATACTCCACGGTGTGCCATGGTCACTTCACCTGGCTTGGGAATAGCACCTCCGCCAATAATAGAAACATAAGATGAAGTATGGTGGGGAGCTCGAAATGGTGGAGAAGACACAAGCTCTCCTTTAGTTGTGCCGGCTACAGAATGTATACCAGTAATTTCTAGAACTTCTGCTATATTTAGGTCTGGGAGTAACTCGGAAAACGCTCTTGCGAGCATAGTCTTGCCCGTGCCAGGTGGCCCGTACATGGCGATATTGTGTCCTCCAGCTGCTGCGATTTCGAGCCCCCTTTTAGCACCTTCTTGCCCACGAATATCCGAAAAGTTTGAACTTTTTATTTCTTTTTTATAAATTACTTCTGTTTTTGGTTGCACTCTCAGTATAGTCTCTTTTGAATTCCGTGAAGGACTGTCCTTCACGGAATTAATATTCAAATGTTCCACTATTTCCTTTAGACTACATACTCCAAATACTTTTATGTCCTCGACCAAGGCAGCTTCCTCGGCATTTTCTACTGGAACATATATCTCCTCAAAACCCATCTTCTTGGCTTCTTGTGCCAAAGGCAAAGCTCCACGAATTCGTCTAAGGCTTCCGTCAAGTCCAAGCTCACCCAAGAATAACTTCTTTTCTGAGTCAAATTCTATATCACGACAGGCGAGCATATACGAAAGCGCTATAGCCAAGTCAAAAAACGGTCCTTCTTTTTTCAGGTCTGCGGGTGAAAGTGAGACGATAATCTTTTGATTTTTTGATTTAGGTGACTGAAAGCCAGAATTCTTTATGGCCGAGCTTACTCTATCTTTGGACTCATCTACAGCTTTGTCTGGCAAGCCAACAATATTAAATGCATGAAGCCCCTTCGAGAGATCAACTTCGATTGTTACAATTTGTCCCGATAATAAATTTACCTGTGCAGAGTAAACTTTTGCGAAAGACATAAGATTGTGACTACTTATTTGTAATTTTCCTAAAATCTAACTTTCAAGGTGTTTTTTGCAAGTCCGAGCTGCTGGGTTTGCCTGAAGTCTAGCTTGTTCGATGTCCTTTTTGCATACCTCGCATTTTCCAAAAGACTCTTTGCTGATACCTCGAAGTGCTCTAAGAATGCTATTCAATCGAGGCCCCAAGGCACTAATCATAGAACTACGAGACTCGAAATTCTCAAACCGGTCCGCAAGATCATTTTGATCTGTTTCTTTGAAATCGGTCTTTTCAGGAGTAGCTTCCCACTCTCCTGTCTCGGTATTTAGTGTTCCCAGACCTCCCATCTCTTCCATAAGTACGTCCTTCTCTTTCTCTAATTTTTCTTTTATTTTTTTCTTGTCTATCATAGCAGTCTTTTTTAAATTAATAATATATAGTGTAGCGTCTCAGAAAATACAAACAGAAAACAACAGGTACTCAAATGATAGCACGTTTAATTATAATGGCAATTAGGCAATAAAGTGATAAAATGTACTCATGGACACCAAATCTAAGATATTGCTAGGCATCTTTCTCTTAATTATTGCAGGGTCGATATTTCTAACCTATAAAAGATCGTTTATCGACCAAAATTTTGAGATTAATAATGAGGAAATAGAAAATATATCATAATTATATGTCCAATTGGTTTCTAATCGCCCTCATAGCACCTATCTTGTGGAGTATCGTAAACCACATCGATAAATACATGCTATCCAAATACCTCAAGGATCGTGGAGTTGGGGCTCTTCTTATTTTTTCAGCCCTGGCGTCAGTGGTTATTTTGCCTTTTATTGCGTATTTTTATCACAATGAAATATTTAGTATCTCAATAAATGATTTTTGGATGCTTATATTAATCGGACTTTTGAGCGCTGGGGCGTTTTTCTTCTATCTGAAAGGTATGGATGCAGAAGAAGCAACTATTGTGATTCCACTTTTTCAATTGGTCCCAGTGTTTGGGTATTTTTTAGGTTATTTTATCCTAAAAGAAACCCTAAGTACTCAACAAATATTTTCATCGCTATTGATTATATCGGGTATTGTAATTTTGGCTTTAGAAATAGATACTGACAACAAAGTCACCCTAAAGACAAAAGTTCTCGCTATGGTATCGATATCGTCATTTTTGTTTGCCCTACATGATACATTATTTAAAAAAGTTGCTATCGTAGAAAGTTTTTGGGTGTCTGTCTTCTGGCAATATGCCAGTCTTACGATTTTTGGCATTTTAGCTTTGATATTTATAAGAAAATTTCGTAATGATTTCCTATCTATGTTTAAAAACATTGGTGGCAAGGTCTTGTCTCTAAACATAGTAAGCGAACTCTTGTACATTTTCGGAAATCTGACAAACAACTTTGCTACACTGATGGCTCCTGTAGCCGTAGTCCTCGTTGTTAGTAGCTACCAACCTCTATTTGTATTTATTGGAGGTGTCTTTCTAACCATATTTTTGCCTCACATTTCAATGGAAAAAATATCTGCCAAACACCTAATACATAAAATTATTTCAATAATAATCATCATAATCGGAAGCTACTTTTTGTATGCATCTTCCAATTATTAAATTTTAAATGTAATATAGTATTATGATTGAATTCTGCCCGTGGGAAAGTGCTCAAAATTTTTTGTACTCTAGCAATGTGCCGACTCTTTTCTTTTACTCTCATATTCCTGCAGTTGTTGCAGCTCTTTTTGTAGGCTTCTGGGTTTTCTTCAAAAACAAAAAATCAGGAATCGGGATCGTTCTTTTGGCTATCACTGTAATTTTCTCTTTATGGTCTATTTTTGATCTAATCTTATGGGCAACCAACAATCC
This sequence comes from Minisyncoccota bacterium, assembly GCA_018061035.1. Taxonomy (GTDB): domain Bacteria; phylum Patescibacteriota; class Minisyncoccia; order Phycocordibacterales; family UBA9973; genus UBA9973. The sequence continues at coordinate 44,127 of JAGOUX010000005.1, forward strand.
AAAGGTAGTCATGTTCTTCTGGTCAATGCAAATCCTTATCGAACCGCTCATATATCTGCTTGGGTTTGGATTGGCTTATCTATTCATTAGAAATAAAGGCTTAAGCTTTAGAGCTCAACTAATGGGATTTCTTGCCTATGCGCCCATACCTATATTATTGGCGACTACATACAATCTAATAGGTGTAAATTTATCAGATTGTACTGCCATCGAAGGTATTATCGCTCGATATTTTACTTATATCATAGAAATAATTTTCATCATTTTTATCTTAGTAACGATGGACCGAGAGTACAGGATGGACACTTCGGTTGATCGAAGAAAAGAAATCATAACCTTTGCCTTAGGTATGATAGTTTTCCTGCTAGCTTTCTCATGGGGAAATTTAATAGGTAGTTTTACTGAAAACTGGAATATTGCCCAAGCAGGATTGATCGGCATGCCTATTTTTGTTGGGTTCTTGGCTTATGTGATTGTTAAATTTCACAGCTTCAATGTGAAGCTGTTTGGAGCACAAGCTTTGGTACTGGGAATAGTCATTTTGGTTGGATCCCAATTCTTCTTTATTGAAGTATTTATAAATAAAGTTTTAAATAGTGCTACGTTTATAGTTGTAGTTATTTTTGGTTATCTATTAATTAGCTCAGTAAAGAAAGAGGTAAAACAAAGAGAAGAGCTGCAAAAATTAAACATTGAGTTACAAGCATTGATCAAACAAAGAGAAAGTCTTATGCACCTGATTAACCATAAGGTCAAAGGTTCTTTCACTCATTCCAAATATGTCTTTGCCGGAATGCTGGATGGTACTTTCGGAGAAATTAACGATGAAGTAAAACGTCGGGCGGAGCAAGGACTTGAAGCCAATGATACTGGTATCAAAACTATTGATTTGGTACTAAATGCGGCTAATATGCAAAAAGGAGTTATAAAATACGACATGAAACAAGTAGACTTTAAAGAGATTGTTTCTAGTGTCATTGCTGATAAGAAAATTCCTGCAGAAAATAAAAATTTGGTGATCAGTACAACGATTGTGCCTGGAAACTATCACGCTTTGGGTGATGCATTTTGGCTTAAAGAGGCAGTAAATAATCTACTTGAGAACTCAATTAAATACACAAAAAAAGGTAGCATCGATACAAATCTAGAAGCTAAAGATGGAAAAATCTTACTCACAGTTAAAGACACTGGAGTTGGTATTACTGAAGAAGACAAAAAGAATCTATTTACTGAAGGTGGACGAGGCAAGGACTCAGTCAAAGTAAATGTAGACTCTACTGGATACGGCCTGTATTCAGTAAAACTAATTGTCGAAGCTCACAAAGGCAGAGTTTGGGCAAAATCAGAAGGAGCAGAAAAAGGCTCTCAATTTTATATCGAACTTCCTCAGATATAAATATTTATTTCTTTATCTGACTACTCAACAATCGAAGCATTATCTCTCTTACCGCCGTACTGGTATTGGCTATCACTACTGAATTTTCATCTATATATACATACATCAGAGAGATATCACCATCTTTGGTATAAAGCACACGTGCATTCTTATTTTCAATAATCGCGTCTTCAAAGGCTTCAGTGAGCAAGTATTTATTTTCGGCAGTGATTGATTGCCCGAAAAAAGCATGTAGGTCAGAAAACATTTCTGTTTCCCACAATTGAAGAGGCTTGAATATATCCATACTTGAACTAGTCTTGAGCAAAAGGAAGAAATCTCGCTTTTGATTATTGGCCATACCCATTAGAAAGTTGTCACTAATCAAAGCATTACTACCCGGCACAAAATTAGATTTTGTAAGTTCAATAAATCTACGTAGTCCTACAATTACTTTATTTTCTGTAAGATAAATACCTTCTACTCCCCCGATCTTGAGAGTAGATGAATTAAGCTCATTTAAAACACTTGAAAATATTTGATCCTTATTCAACCCAGAAATTTCAAGATAGAAACTTTTGTCATTGAATATCAGCTCTTTTGCAGGCTCTACTACTGGTATAGCGTTATTGGATTTACGTAAAACAAAAAACCCAAGTGTTCCCAGAGCTAAGAGTATCAAAAAGATGCCCAAGTATAGATAGAACTTGTTCTTTCGAGTCTCAGGAGAGGAGTTTCGTTTTTGGAATTCTTTTTCTTCCTCATCATGAATGATTTTTTTGATTAAACCCGCTTGGTCGCCCTCAATTACCTTCGCCATGTCTTCCGCGTAGGTAGATACTGATTGACGTTTTACTGGGATTTTATTTTCCATAATTTTTTAGTCTAAGCTTTCGGCTTGAAGAAGTCTTTGTCTGCTTCCTTTATCGACAAGCCCACCTTGCCTCGTTCACGATCAACATTGATCACCTTAACTGGCACAATCATTCCTTCTTTTATTATATCTGATACGCGCTCAACACGAAATGGTGCAAGCTCGGAGATATGCACCATACCATCCTGGGAATCGTTGAGCCTTACGAATGCACCGAAGTCTGCAATCTTTACTACTTCACCTTTGAGCATCTCACCCACTTCGAATTCATGAGTCATTTCTAGTACTATATCTCGTGCTTTTTCAGCAGAACCATCTTTACCAGTAAAGTATACTGTTCCATCATCCTCGATAGTAATCTCGGCTCCGGAACGCTCTTTAATATCCTTGATTGTCTTTCCACCTCCTCCGATAACCATACCGATTTTCTCTGGATTGATTTTGATAATAAGTATCTTTGGTGCGTTAGGAGAAATATCAGTTCGAGGATTGGCGATCTCCTTCTCAATAGCATCGAGGATAGTGAGTCGAGCATTTTTGGATTGACGCATAGCCTCACCCAAAATACGCACTGGCACACCATCTACTTTCACATCGAGCTGAATAGCAGTGACCCCAGTACGACTTCCTGCAATTTTAAAATCCATATCTCCATGATGATCTTCTGGTCCTTGGATGTCGGTTAGTATTTTGTATTTACTTTCAGACTCATACATAAGCCCCATAGCTATACCAGCCACAGGTGCGAGTATAGGTACGCCACCATCCATGAGGGCGAGTGTCGTAGCGCAGATTGAAGCCTGAGAAGTAGAACCATTCGATGCCATCGATTCAGAAACCACGCGCATAGTGTATGGGAAATTTATTGCTGATGGTAGAACCATTGCCACTGCTTTCTCGGCGAGAGCACCATGTCCTACTTCTCGTCTGTTGGTAAATCCAGCTCGTCCGACTTCTCCCGCAGAATATGGTGGGAAGTTGTAATGATGCATAAATCTCTTTTCGACTTTTTGCTGTAGTCCATCTACGAGAAGTTTATCTTCTGGTCCACCAAGTGTTAACACAGAAAGTACGTGTGTTCCACCGCGATAAAAAATTCCTGATCCGTGAAGCACTCTGGATACTCCCCCAGCTTGGGCATACAGATCTCGCACTTCATCCATGTTTCGTCCATCAGCACGCTTGTCTTCTTCTATAGCTTTTTTATGAAGAATATCATTTTCAGTATCATCAAATAAATGATCCTCGGCCGCAAAGCTCTTACGCTCTGGATAAGTGTCCTTTACCATTTTATTCCAAACACTATGAAGAGCATCTATCTTGGCTTTGCCTGCTCCTGCAAATATCGCATCAGTCATCTGAGGCAATATTTGTTCGTTGAAAAGTGCGAGGGATTGAGGATCGAGAACATCTTTATCGATGACTCTTTTTTCCTTACCAATTTCTGCCACGATACTCTTTTGCCAATTTTCGAGCTTGGTAATTTCTGCACTTGCTTGTGTGAGTGCTGTTTCGAGTTCGGCTTCTGTACTCTGATGAGCACATGCTTCGATCATGTTGATGTTGCCATCCTTACCACAAACAGTTAGATCAAATTTGTATTTATCATCATTGTCGCGCAAAGTGTACGACGGATTTACTTTGAGAGTATCGTCATCGTACTTACCAATGCGCACACAACCTACTGGACCCGCCCAAGGAATATTCGAGACAGCGAGTGCGAGGGAGGCCGCGTTTACTGCAAGTATCACAGGATCATTATCGTCGACTGCAATTACAGTGACAATCACTTGCACTGCATGACGAATAGACTGATCAAATAATGGCCGAAGAGTTCGATCGATTACTCGACTAGCAAGAATTCCATCCTCAGAAGGCTTTCCTTCTCGGTGTTGAAATCTTGAACCCAAGATTTTTCCTGCAGCATAAAATTTCTCTACATAGTCCACGGTGAGATTAAACCAACCCAATCCATCTTGGCTATCTTTGGACATTACTACATTGGCCATGACTACTGTCTCTCCATACTTAAGCATTACAGACCCATGTGCTTGATCTGCTAAATCAGTAAAAACGGCGGTCAAAGTTTTGCCACCTATCTCTAAACTATATTCTTTCTTTTGCATAAATTTTTTAGACTCCCCTTTAGAATAAAGTACTGTTTCACACCAAATAAATAACAGCGTGAGACATTATCTCTATCTAAAGGCGAACCTGATTAACTAATAAATATATGATTATATTAGCATTTTTGAACAGAAAAACAAGAATTATACAGAGCTATTTTACTCCCATTAGATACTTGCGAGGATTGTCGGATAGATCGACAAAATCATCTACTGCTTCTCGAAGTTTTCCAGATGTTGATTTACCAAATGAAACAACTTCGACCTGCACTCCTATAGTCTGTAAGTATTCCACCAGAGGAATAAAATCACCATCTCCAGAGACGATAACTACCGAGTCCAATCGTGCTGACATCTTGATCGCATCCACAGCCAGACCCACATCCCAATCTGCCTTTTTGCTTCCACCTGCAAAAATTTGAAGGTCTTTGGTTTTGGTTTCAATTCCTAATTTTGCCAACGCTTCAAAAAAATTCTTCTCATCTCCTGCTTCTGTAGTGATGACATAAGCTACTGCTCGTACTAGTTTACGGCCAGCGACCGCATCTTTGAGCACTGCTCCAAAATTCACTCGTGCATTATATAAATTGCGGGCTGAGTGATAAAGATTCTGTGTGTCTATAAAAACTCCAACTCTCTGTTCCTTATGTTTGATTACTGTCATATATAAAAATTACTTAAAAATATTAAAAATTAGCCTACCTAAAGTATAGCACTAAAAAGCAAAACCCCGCTTGTGCGGGATTTATGCGAGATCCATTTTCTTTACAAGTGCTGCGTATCGGGTCTTGTCTTTTCGTTCCAAATATTTCAAGTGAGTTCTTCGATCGGCTACCATCTTGATAAGTCCGCGTCGAGAGTGGTTATCTTTCTTGTGCTTTTTCAAATGCTTTGCTAATTCGGAAATCTGAGTAGACAAAACTGCCACCTGCACCTCTGGGGAGCCTGTGTCTTTGTCATGAATCTGACTTTTCTTTATAACTGCTTGTTTTTTCTTTGTTGCTAACATGACTTATATATTAGCATAAAAGACTTAAAAATGCAAGCCCTCAGCCTTAGTCAAATTTTATATCCTAATATTGTGCGACGTGGTAAAATTGGGGCATGGCAAATGAGATGGATACTATCAAAAGACAATTCCTGGAGTATATGGAAATCGAAAAAGGCTCCAGCCTAAAAACTGTCGCCAACTATGAACGCTATATCACACGCTACTTTGAATTTGGAAAAATAAAAAGTGCGAGTGATATCACCGATGAAAGTATCCGCGAATTTCGCCTCTTCCTAAACCGCCAATCCGGAGTAAAAGTCCGCGGACAGATGGGCAGCACAATGAAGAAGAACACGCAGAACTATTACCTGATAGCACTAAGAGTATTTTTGAAATATCTTATGAAGCGAGATATTAAGGCCCTCTCCCCTGAGCGCATCGAACTCGCCAAAATCAAAGAAAGAAGTCTGGATTTAATTTCGGGAGACGAACTCGATCGCATGATCAAGGGCGCGGAGAAAAATCTCCGTGACCGTGCAATACTAGAATTATTCTTCTCTACTGGTCTTCGTGTTTCCGAGCTAGCGTCTCTAAATAGAGATTTGGATTTATCAAAAGATGAATTCTCGATCCGCGGAAAAGGCGAAAAAATTCGTGTGGTCTTCCTCTCTGAGAATGCCAAGGATGCAGTACGTGCATACCTAAAGAATCGCAAAGATATGGAAGAAGCGATGTTCATCCGAGAACAAAACTTTGGCGATGCTAAAAAGAAAAAAGAAAGTAAGAGTGTTACACTGAGCCGATTAACCACGAGAAGTATCGAAAGACTTGTTAAACACTACGCGATCAAGGCTGGCATATCAAAAAAGGTAACTCCACACGTTATTCGCCACTCTTTTGCCACAGACCTACTGAGTAACGGGGCGGACATTCGCTCAGTCCAGATGATGCTCGGCCACTCAAACATCGCCACCACCCAGATATATACCCATGTGACCGACAAACAACTCCGCGAAGTCCACAAAAAGTTTCACAGCAGAAAATAACTTCTAAATTGACACTCAGCCTGATCAGGTGTAGAAATGAGATGGATTAACAGCACAGAACATCGTGTTGCCCCTCGCACTTCCGCGGGGCCTGCAAACTTTTCTACAAAGCTCTGGGAAACCGGACACCTAAACAACTAGGTCTAAAGAAAGGACACAGGATGTACTGGGTCAGAGAGTTTATCTGGAAAAAGGACTGGCCGGAGGGACTACTCACTAAGCTCTCGATGGGAGAGTTTGGCGAACACCGAGTAAGCCTGGATGTGCTACGAGTTGTCATCGTGGACAACCGCTTCGGATACATGGAGGTTCGTTTGAACTACGTGAGATCCATGAAGCCCGAAGAATGGAAGTCTGCGAACAAACAGTGCGACGAGTTCATTAAAGAGCTTCGTTCGGATCGAATGATTCCGCGGTTCTCGTCGAGCAACCGGTTTTACAAACTCTGGTTCGATCGAGTTCCGAAACGGGACCTCGAGTGGACCATGATGGAGAAGTACCTGACCCTTGTTCACCCGCACCTCGAGGTCATCGGGGGTCTCGAGCTCGTGAATAAGAAGTTCTGCGGACACCCTCAGGGTTGGGATTTCAGGCCTGTGCCGTGGAGCGCAAGACTGCAAGAAAAAGTCCTAGCAACGATCAAACACTGCTAGGCAGCATCACTCCGCTTTCGAGCGGGAGAGGTCCGCCCTCTCTCGTATCGAGGGCGGATTTTCTTTTTATCTAAAATCTTATACTATAAGTATATGAAAATAATTTCTTGGAATACCAATGGTTTACGTGCCACAGCAAAGCAGGGATTTTTTACTCCCCTTTTTAAAAAATACAAACCAGATATTTTGTGTCTGCAAGAAGTAAAAGCCGAGCCAGATCAGCTACCTGAGGATGTGCGCAATGTACCTGGCTACCATTCCTACTTCTCTCACCCAAAAGAAAAGAAGGGTTACAGCGGAGTGGCTATTTATACAAAAGAAAAACCTCTTGAGGTTTTTTACGGCATGGGCATCAAAGAGCTCGATACTGAGGGCAGATTGATCGGAGCGAAATTCAAAAACTTCACCCTCATAAATGGCTACTACCCAAATGGTGGCCAAGGTCCACACCGCCTAGAATACAAATTGAAATTCTACGAAGCCTTTCTTAAATTTATTTTGAAGCTCCGAAAGAATGGCGAGAATGTCATCTTCTGTGGAGATGTAAACACTGCCCATGAAGCCATAGATTTGGCCCGCCCAAAAGCCAATGAAGAAAATACTGGGTTCCTCCCTATCGAGAGGGCCTGGATTACAAAAGTTATAAAAAATGATTTCCTAGATATTTGGCGTGATAAAAATCCAAATAAAAAAGATGTGTACACATACTGGGACATCAAGACTGGCGCAAGAGCTCGCAATGTAGGCTGGCGCATAGATTACTTTTTCGTAGATAAAAAGTTGGCAACAAAAATAAAAAGTGTGGGCACCATACAAGACTACATGGGGTCAGACCACTGTCCTCTTACCTTAGAGGTTAAATAGTCTTGGCAAGATTCCAGAGTATTTCAAATCTATTTTTTTCTTCGCGGGCTAGAGTGGAGTTCTCGATAACTGTGGCAAATGGTTCGTCTTCAGAATGTGCTACATAGATTATCGAATCAGGAAGAATATTTATTTCTGTATTTTGATCGTATATATCCTTGGGTAAAAATCTAGTCTGTCTTAAAATCTCTGCATCATTTTTTGTCACCTCACGCCCTAGCTCTGTATCCGCAATGATTGCTCGTACTTTTATATTTTTCACCACACGAAGCTTCAAATATTCTGCTACCATGTTTTTATAATTCACATAAATCTCCGGTGTGCCGTAAATCAATATTTCTCCGCCTTCTGGCAAATTGAGGCTGAGCTTGTATGCTTGCTCTACCCCACCCACACCTTCGAACATCCTCACTCTAGGCTTGGAGTGAGCTTTACTAGTGAGGGCATTGAGCTCGTGCATAGACTCTATCAATTTATTTTGCCTGATTTTCAAATTGAAAAATAAATCATTCGGGCTGATGACGGTATAGAGAGACTTCTTGGTCTTTTCACTCACACTAGCCACACCTTTGGTGATCAGGTCACCCATGACCACATAGCAAGTGGTGCGTTTTACTCCTGAGACTATAGATATATCCCAGATAGAAGCTGTGCCGAGCTTGAGACAAGCCAAATATACCAATGCCTGATTCTCGGAGAATCCGACGTCGGTCAAAATCTTAGCTAAATATGCTGAAATTTGTGGGTCTTTGCTCATTTTTATGTTGTCATTATTAATGACAGTAGTATAGCAAATACAAAAAACTATGTAAATATCTAATTTAGGCTTTATTTATAAAGCCTATTTTGTTATTTAGCAAATAATTCACATATTTACCAACTGTCATTTTAATTGACATTAAGTCTGTAAACGTGTTCTAATATACCCGAGAACGTTCATCGACAAGGAGGTTTTATGAAAATTGTGTGCCAATTCTGCCTGAAATCGGCCTCGGCCGTGATTGAAGCCCCATGGGGTAAGGGTTCTGCGGATTACGTGTACCACTGTCCGGAACATCGAGACGCGGCGATTGGGTACATC